>NZ_LQPJ01000143.1 GCF_002101785.1 Mycobacterium palustre | reverse complement strand
ACACTCAACGCCGCCACAGCGCACTCAGCGGCCTA
The DNA here is from genome assembly GCF_002101785.1 of Mycobacterium palustre. Taxonomy (GTDB): domain Bacteria; phylum Actinomycetota; class Actinomycetes; order Mycobacteriales; family Mycobacteriaceae; genus Mycobacterium; species Mycobacterium palustre. The sequence continues at coordinate 53,294 of NZ_LQPJ01000143.1, read as the reverse complement.
CCACCCATCAGCCGCCTGTAACCAACGTTATGGCCGGGTACACCTAGACGCCGGCGTGGTGGCGCCGGCCGAACAGGCCGCCGCCGAAGCGCCGCCGCGGTTCGGCCTCGGCCGCCGCGGGGTCCGTGCGCGCCCGCGACACGTCGCGTGACTCGTCGTACATCGCCGGTTCGGCCGCCGGCGCGCCGGCGCCCGGTGCGGCCACCGGGGCGGCCGCCGGCTCGGTCACCACGACGTCGCGCGCGTGCCGCACCGCCGCGCGGGCCAGCGCGGCGCCGCCCAAAAACACGATCAGCGCGCCCAGGCCCGTGAAATAGGTGACCTCCAGCAGGGCCCGCTTGAGGTCCGCGGCCGCCGCGGGTTGGCCCACGTCGCCGATCCGCAGCGTCGGCGCGAACGCGCGCCCGACCACGAACCACGCGCCGCCGACCACCGCCAGCCAGCCGCCGAACACCGCGCTGGCGCGGTTCCCGGAGACGAGCAGGATCAGGCCGCCCACCGCGGTGACGACGCCGGGAAGCACCTCCAGCCAGCCCTTGGCCGCCGTCCAGGTCCAGGCCGGGTCGGTCATGTAGGCCCAGTTGATGTTGGGTCCGAAGAACGGAACGAGCGCGCCCCACGCGCCCAAAAGAATAAGGAGCAGCCCGGACAGTGCGCCGCGGCTGCGCGGCATGTAGGGCCGTCCATAGCCGGCGCCGTAGTCGGCGTTGGTGTGCCTCATAAGAATCTCCTCCGACAGCTAATTACTGCTGACGGCCTGGATACCCGCGGAGACGGTGACGTAACCCACACCGGCGCGCGGCGGTCACCACGGCGCTAGTCGAACAGACCCGGCTGCCCGAGGCCGGCCGCGCCGGCCGGCGGGGTCATCCCGAGGTGCGTCCAGGCCTGCGCGGTCGCCACCCGCCCACGCGGCGTGCGCGCCACCATGCCCGCGCGGACCAGGAACGGCTCGCACACCTCCTCGACGGTGGCGGCCTCCTCGCCCACCGCCACCGCCAGCGTCGACACCCCGACCGGGCCGCCGCCAAAGCCACGGGTCAGCGCGGACAGCACCGCCCGGTCCAGCCGGTCCAGGCCCAGCTCGTCGACGTCGTAGACCTCGAGCGCGGCCTTGGCGACATCCCGGGTGATCACGCCGTCGGCGCGCACCTCGGCGAAGTCGCGGACCCGGCGCAGCAGCCGGTTGGCGATGCGCGGGGTCCCGCGCGAGCGCCGGGCGATCTCCGCGCCGGCGTCGGCGCCCAGCTCGATGCCCAAAATCCCCGCCGAACGCGCCAGCACCCGCTCCAGCTCGGCGGGCTCGTAGAAGTCCATGTGCGCGGTGAAGCCGAACCGGTCGCGCAGCGGGCCGGTCAGCGCGCCGGACCGCGTCGTCGCGCCGACCAGGGTGAACGGCGCCACCTCCAGCGGGATCGACGTCGCCCCGGGGCCCTTCCCGACGACGACGTCGACGCGGAAGTCCTCCATCGCCAAATAGAGCATCTCCTCGGCGGGCCGGGCGATGCGGTGGATCTCGTCGATGAAGAGCACGTCGTGCTCGACCAGGTTGGACAGCATCGCGGCCAGGTCGCCGGCGCGCTCCAGCGCCGGCCCGGACGTCACCCGCAGCGACGAGCCGAGCTCGGCGGCGATGATCATCGCCAGCGACGTCTTGCCCAGCCCCGGCGGCCCGGACAGCAGGATGTGATCGGGCGTGCCGCCGCGGTTCTTGGCGCCCTCGATGACCAGCTGCAGCTGCTCGCACACCCGCGGCTGGCCGATGAACTCCCGCAGCGAGCGGGGCCGCAGGCCGACGTCGACGTCGCCCTCGCCGGACACCAGCGCCCCCGACACCTCGCGCTCGGCGTAGTCCTCCGGATGGTCGGGGCCGCGGAAGTTGTCGGTCATCGCGCCTTCCCCAGCAGCGACAGGGCGGCCCGCAACGCGCCCGGCGTCGTCGCGTCAGGATTCGTGGCCAGCACCTTGTCGGTGGCCTCCTCCGCCTGCTTGGCGGCGAAGCCCAGGCCCACCAGGGCCTCGACCACCGGGCCCCGCACGGCGTGGCCGTCGAGACCCGCGTGGGCGGGCGCGCCCGGCGCAAAAGCAGCCCCCACCGGGGCCACCTTGTCGCGCAGTTCCAGCACCATCCGCTCGGCGCCGCGCTTGCCGATGCCGGGCACCCGGGTCAGCGCGGCGACGTCGCCGTCGTGCAGGGCTTGGCGCAGCGCGGCGGCGTCGTGCACGGCCAGCGTCGCCATCGCCAGCCGGGGGCCCACCCCCGACACCGACAGCAGCGTGGCGAACAGGTCGCGGGTCTCGGCGTCGGAGAACCCGTAGAGCGTCATCGAGTCCTCGCGCACCACCATCGCGGTGATCAGCCTGGCCTCGCTCCCGCACCGCAGCGTCGCCAGCGTCGACGGCGTCGCGTTCACCCGGTAGCCGACGCCGGCGGCCTCGATCACAACGTGGTCGAGCGCCACCTCGAGCACCTCGCCGCGCACCGAGGCGATCATCGGACGGCCCTCGCCTTGGCCGCCAGCCTGGCCCGGTAGGCGTGCCGCTGCTGGGCGGCCACGGCCTCCGCTTTGGCCATCCGCGCGAGCATCGGCGCCCGCCAGCAGTGGCAGATCGCCAACGCCAGCGCGTCGGCCGCGTCGGCGGGCGTCGGTTTGGCTTGCAGCGCAAGGATTTTGGTGACCATCGCGGTCACCTGGGCCTTATCGGCGGCGCCGTTGCCGGTGACGGCGGCCTTGACCTCGCTGGGGGTGTGGAAGTGCACGCCGACGCCGCGCTTGGCCGCCGCCAGCGCCACCACGCCGCCCGCCTGGGCGGTGCCCATCACCGTCGTCACGTTGTGCTGGGAGAACACCCGCTCGATGGCGACCACGTCCGGCTGGTGGGTGGCCAGCCAATGCTCGACGGCGTCGCTGATGGCCAGCAACCGACTCGGCAGCGACGCGTCCGACGGGGTGCGCACCACGTCGACGTCGAGCGCGACGACGTGGCGCCCCCGCCCGCTTTCCACCACGGACAGCCCGCATCGGGTCAGCCCGGGATCGACGCCCATCACCCGCATTACCGCTCCCTACCACCAACAGTGCGAACAGCTGTTCGAGAGCCTAGCGGGCCGGGCCGACGCGATCCGTCAGGACACGCGCCGCCCTGGGCAAAAGCTGTTAACTTAAGGCCCACGTCCGCTCCTGCACCGCCGCAACGGAAGGGTCCGCGTGGGAACACTGCTGTTCGTGCTCGCGGCGGTGCTCTTCGTTGCCTCCATCGTGGTGCTGGTCATCGCGTTGCGGCGGCCGAAAAAAGGCGCGCGGCCGCGCGGGCGTTCCGACCCGCTGTCGTTCGACGCGATGCCGCAGTTCGGGCCGCGCCAGCTCGGCCCCGGCGCCGTGGTCAGCTACGGCGGCGTCGACTACGTGGTGCGCGGGTCGGTGACGTTCCGCGAGGGCCCGTTCGTGTGGTGGGAGCACCTGCTCGAGGGCGGCGACCAGCCGCTCTGGCTGAGCGTCGAAGAGGACGACGGGCGCCTCGAGCTGGCCATGTGGGTCGCCCGCAAGGACCTCACGCTGCAGCCCGGCGACTCCTACGTCGTCGACGGCGTCTCGTTCCACGAGTCCGAGCGCGGCCGCGCCTCCTACACCACCGAGGGCACCACCGGGCTGCCCGCGGGCGGCGAGATGGAGTTTCTGGACTGCACCAACGCCGACGAGAGCGCGCTGCTGTCCTTCGAGCGCTGGGCCCCGGACATGCCCTGGGAGATCTCGACGGGCAAGTCCGTGCGGCCCGGCGAGCTCACCGTTTATCCCGCGCCCCCACCCTCCTCGCCGTAGGAGCGCCCCGGTGCCGCTTCATCAGCTCGCCGTGACCCCGACGGACGTGTCCGGCGAAAGGCTGGGGCTGGCGCTCAACGCGCCCGCCCCGGCGCCGCTGGCCAGCTGCTCGCTGCGGCACCCCGCCGGCGGGGCGCTGCTGCTCGGGGTCCTGGGCGCCTCGCACGTCGTCGCGGTCGAGCACGCGAAAGGCACGTTCTCCGAACAGGTTTCGTGCACCGCCCGCAGCGCCGGGGGCGACCTGCCGCAGCGCACCGACGCGCCCGGCTACCGGCTGGAGTCGCGCACCGAAACCTACGACGAGGCCCGCTTCCGCCGGCTGGCGCGCGGGCTGCGCGACCGGTGCGCGCGCGAACCCGGCTGGCTCGGCGGGACGTTCCCCGGCGACGACGCCGCGCTGACCGCGCTGGCGGCCGCGCCCGACGGCGCCGGCTGGCGGTGGCAGACCTGGCATCTGTATCCCGGGCGCCGGCCCGGCTCCGGCGGGACCGTGGTGCACACCTCGAGCCGGTGGCAACCATGAGCCGCAACCGCCTGTTCGTGCTGTCGGGCGCCCTGGCCGTCGGCGCCGTCGTGTGCCTGGTATTGGGAATCGCGTTGCAGCACAAGAACATCGCGTCCTATATCGCCGGCCACTACCGGGAGTACTCGCGCGACGCGAACGGGACCCGCTACGCCTGCACCGGACCGCCCGCCCAGGTGGCCAACACGCTCGCCGGCTATCAGCGCCCCGACGCCCGCGCCGCGCGCGGCGACAGCCAATACCTGCGCTACCCCGACAACATCGTCATCGTGGGGCCCGACGGCGGCTACCCGTGCAGCATCCGCGTGGAGGGCCTCGGCGGCGGATACAGCCACGGCGCGTTCATCTTCCTCGGTCCCGGGTTCTCGCCCGGATCACCGTCGCGCGGCGCCGGAGGTAGCCCCGGCGGGCCGGGTGGAACGAAATAGCAAAGGAGACAACCATGTACCTCGCCGTCGAGATCGGCAACGTCGACGTCAACCCGATCCTGCGCGGCGTCGTCGCGTCGATCCTGTACTTCGCGGTCGGGATGGCCGTCCTCGTCGTGGGGTTCTACATGGTCGACGTGCTGACCCCGGGCAAGCTGCGCCAGCTGGTGTTCGTGGACCGCCGCCCCAACGCCGTCGTGATCGCCTGCGCGATGTACACCGCGCTCACCGTCGTGATCATCACCGCCATCGCCAACAGCTACAGCCAGCTGGGCCAGGGGCTGCTCGGCGTGGCGGTGTACGGCTTGATGGGCGTGATCCTGCTCGGCGTCGCGCTGCTCACGCTGCACCTGGTGATCCCCGGCAGCTTCCACGAGCACGTCGAGGACCCGCAGCTGCATCCGGCGTCGTTCGCGGTCGCGCTGATGCTGCTGGCCGTGGGAGGGGTCACCGCCGCCGCGGTGTCATGACGTCGGTCGATTCGCCGGCGCCGCGGGCGGTCCGGCCCCCGGAACCCTCGGCGCGGTGGCGCGCCGTGCTGCTGGCCGCCGTGGCGGCGTGCGCGGCGTGCGGCATCGTCTACGAGCTCGCCCTGCTGACGCTGTCGGCCAGCCTCAACGGCGGCGGGATCGTCGCCACCTCGCTGATCGTCGCGGGCTACATCGCCGCGCTGGGGGCCGGCGCCCTGCTGGTCAAGCCGCTGCTGGCGCACGCGGCGGCCGCGTTCGTCGCCGTGGAGGCGCTGCTGGGCGTCGTCGGCGGGCTGTCGGCGGCGGCGCTGTACGTGGTGTTCGCCTTCCTGGAGGCTTCCGACGGATCGACGTGGGTGCTGGCGGTGAGCACGGCGCTGATCGGCGCGCTGGTCGGCGCCGAGGTGCCGCTGCTGATGACGCTGCTGCAGCGCGGCCGGACCGCGGGGCCCGCCGACGCGGGGCGCACCCTGGCCAACCTCAACGCCGCCGACTACCTCGGGGCGCTGCTGGGCGGGCTGGTCTGGCCGTTTGTGCTGCTGCCGCAGCTGGGCATGATCCGCGGCGCGGCCGCCACCGGCATGGTCAACCTGGCCGCGGCGGCCGTGGTGTCGGTCTTCCTGCTGCGGCGCGCGGTGTCCGCCCGGCAGCTGCTGGCCGCGCTGTGCGCCCTGGCCGCCGCGCTCGCGCTGCTCGCCACGCTGCTGGCGCGCTCGGCGGACATCGAAACCACAAGCAGGCAGCGGCTTTACGCCGACCCGATCATCGCCTACCGGCACACGCCGTACCAGGAGATCGTGGTGACCCGCCGCGGCGACGACACCCGCCTCTACCTCGACGGGGGCCTGCAGTTCTCCACCCGCGACGAGTACCGCTACACCGAAAGCCTGGTCTACCCCGCGCTGGGCGGTGACGCCAGAGGGGCGCGCTCGGTGCTGGTGCTCGGCGGCGGCGACGGCCTGGCGGCCCGCGAGCTGCTGCGCCAGCCCGGCATCGAAAGGATCGTGCAGGTCGAGCTCGACCCCGCGGTGATCGAGCTGGCGCGCACCACGCTACGCGGCGCCAACGCCGGCGCCCTGGACAACCCGCGGGTCGGCGTGGTGATCGACGACGCGATGACCTGGCTGCGCCGCGGCCCGCCGGGGCTGTTCGACGCGGTCATCGTCGACTTGCCCGACCCCGACACGCCCGTCCTGGGCCGGCTGTACTCGACCGAGTTCTACGCGCTGGCCGGGCGGGCCCTGGCCCCCGGCGGGCTGCTGGCGGTGCAGGCGGGCAGCCCGTTTTCCACCCCGACGGCGTTCTGGCGCACGGTCTCGACGATCCGGGCCGCCGGGTACGCGGTCACGCCGTACCACGTGCACGTGCCCACCTTCGGCGACTGGGGCTTCGCCCTGGCGCGCCGCGGCGACGCCGCGCCCAGGCCGAAGATGCCGGCCGACGCGCCGCCGCTGCGCTTCCTCAACCAGCGGGTCCTGGACGCCGCCACGGTGTTCGCCGGGGACATCGGGCCGCGGGCGCTGGAGCCCTCGACGCTGGACAACCCGCGCGTCGTCGACGACATGCGGCGCGGTTGGGATCGGTAGCGCCCGCTTGCACGCAGATCGCGTTCTGGGCGGTCGTCGTGGCCGTCCGAGAGCCTCGGCCCGGCCCCGTGGCGCTCAGCCCTCGATCTGGGCCAGGATCTCGTCGGGGATGTCGGCGTTGGTGTAGACGTCCTGAACGTCGTCGCTGTCCTCGAGGGCGTCGACGAGCTTCATCACCTTCGCCGCGCCGTCGGCGTCGAGCGGCACGGTCACCGACGGCTGGAATCCCGCCTCGGCGGAGTCGTAGTCGATGCCGGCGTCCTGCAGCGCTTTGCGCACCGCGACCAGGTCGCCGGGCTCGGTGATGATCTCGAAGCTGTCGCCCAGGTCGCTGACGTCCTCGGCGCCGGCGTCGAGGACCGCGGCCAGCACGTCGTCCTCGGTGAGGCCGTTCTTCTCCAAAGTGATCACGCCCTTGCGGCTGAACAGGTAGGCCACCGACCCGGGGTCGGCCATGGTGCCGCCGTTGCGCGTCATCGCGACCCGGACCTCGCTGGCCGCGCGGTTGCGGTTGTCGGTCAGGCACTCGATCAGCACCGCCACGCCGTTGGGCGCGTAGCCCTCGTAGGTGATGGTCTGCCAGTCGGCGCCGCCGGCCTCCTCGCCGGCGCCGCGCTTGCGCGCCTTTTCGATGTTGTCGTTGGGCACCGAGCTCTTCTTGGCCTTCTGGATGGCGTCGTACAGCGTGGGGTTGCCCGCGGGGTCACCGCCGCCGACTCGGGCCGCGACCTCGATGTTCTTGATCAACCGGGCGAACATCTTGCCGCGGCGGGCGTCGATGACGGCCTTCTTGTGCTTGGTGGTGGCCCACTTGGAATGGCCGCTCATTGCTCGTCGTACCTCTTCTGTTGCCTCAAAGTTCGCCGTACGAGTCTACGTGGCCGGCCATCGTGGGGTCGGCGACCGGCACTCAGGCCTTGCCGGTGACCATGTCCACGAACATGTGGTGGATGCGACGATCGCCCGTCATCTCGGGGTGAAACGCCGTCGCCAGCACCGGGCCCTGGCGCACCGCGACGATGTGCCCCGCCGCGCGGGCCAGCACCCGGACCCCGTCGCCGACCCGCTCCACCCACGGCGCGCGGATGAACACCGCGCGCACCGGCCCGTCGAGGTCCGCGAATCCGATGTCGCCCTCGAACGAGTCGACCTGGCGCCCAAAGGCGTTGCGCCGCACCGTCATGTCGATGGCGCGCAGCGGCAGCGCCTGGCGCCCCCGGGCGCCGGCGTCGAGGATCTCGCTGGCCAGCAGGATCATGCCGGCGCACGCGCCGTAGGCCGGCAGCCCCTCGGCCAGCCGCGACCGCAGCGGCTCGAGCAGGTCGAAGTCGACCAGCAGGTGGCTCATGGTGGTGGACTCCCCGCCGGGGATGACCAGCCCGTCCACGGCGTCCAGCTCGCGGCGCCGGCGAACCGGCGCCGCCTCGGCCCCGGCCTCGGTAAGCGCGGCCAGGTGCTCGCGGGTGTCGCCCTGCAGCGCCAGGACACCGATCCGCGGCGCGCTCACCGGTCGGCGGAGGAAAAGTCGCGCATGAAGCGGGTCAGCCCCTCCTGCATGACCGCGGCGACCATCTCGCCGGAACGGGTGAAGATCTTGCCCTGGCACAGCGAGCGACCGCCGCTGGCCGACGGCGAGCTCTGGTCGTAGAGCAACCACTCGTCGGCCCGGAACGGGCGCATGAACCACATCGCGTGGTCCAGCGACGCCACCTGCAGGTGCTCGCGCACGTCGAGGTGGTTGACCTGCGCCGACCCGAGCAGGGTCAGGTCGCTCATGTAGGCCAGCGCGCAGATGTGCAGCACCGGGTCGTCGGGCAGCGGGTCGCGGTGGCGAAACCACACCTGCTGCTGGGAGGCCTTGCCCGGCGAGAGCCGCAGCCGCTCGCGGGGCACGATGCAGACGTCCCACTCCTCGAACTGCTTGAACCCGGCGTCGTCGAAGACCCGCATCGAGTCCAGGCCGGGCAGCCCGTCGGGCGGCGGCGCGACGGGCATGACGTCCTGGTGGTGGATGCCTTCCTGGTCGATCTGAAAAGACGCCGACATCGAAAAGATGGTCTCCCCATGCTGGATGGCGTTGACGCGCCGCGTGACGAACGAGCCGCCGTCGCGGATGCGCTCGACGAGAAACACCGTGCGCTCCGTCGCGTCCCCGGGCCGCAGGAAGTACCCGTGCAGCGAGTGCACCTGGTAGCGCGGGTCGACGGTGCGCACCGCCGACACCAGCGACTGCCCGGCCACGTGACCGCCGAAGGTGCGCTGGAAGTAACCCGATTCCGGGCTGAACACGCTCCCGCGATAGATGTTGACCTCGAGTTGTTCGAGATCGAGGATCTTTTCGATCGCCACGGACTGTTCTTACCAGCCCCGCTGAGCCAGGCGATGCGGCTGCGCGATCTGCTCGACGTTGATGCCGACCATCGGCTCGCCCAGCCCGCGCGACACCTTGGCCAGCACGTCGGGGTCGTCGTAGAACGTGGTGGCCTTGACGATCGCGGCGGCGCGGTGCTCGGGGGCGCCGGACTTGAAGATGCCCGAGCCGACGAAGACCCCCTCGGCGCCGAGCTGCATCATCATCGCGGCGTCGGCGGGCGTGGCGATGCCGCCCGCGGTGAACAGCGTCACCGGCAGCTTGCCCGCCCGCGCGACCTCCACGACGAGCTCGTAGGGCGCCTGCAATTCCTTTGCCGCGACGTACAATTCGTCCTCGGACAGCGACGTCAGCCGGCGGATCTCGCCGCTGATGGCGCGCATGTGCGTGGTGGCGTTGGAGACGTCGCCGGTGCCGGCCTCGCCCTTGGAGCGGATCATCGCCGCGCCCTCGTTGATGCGGCGCAACGCCTCGCCGAGGTTGGTCGCCCCGCACACGAACGGCACCGTGAACTTCCACTTGTCGATGTGGTGGGTGTAGTCGGCGGGGGTCAGCACCTCGGACTCGTCGATGTAGTCCACGCCCAGGCTCTGCAGGATCTGCGCCTCGACGAAGTGCCCGATGCGGACCTTGGCCATCACGGGGATGGTCACCGCGGAGATGATGCCCTCGATCATGTCGGGGTCGCTCATCCGCGACACCCCGCCCTGGGCGCGGATGTCGGCCGGCACCCGTTCGAGCGCCATCACCGCCACGGCACCGGCGCCCTCGGCGATGCGGGCCTGCTCGGGGGTGACGACGTCCATGATGACGCCGCCCTTGAGCATCTCGGCCATGCCGCGCTTGACCCGCGCGGTGCCCGTCTGGTTGGCCTGGCTCGGCCGTCCGGCGCTGTCCACCACTCTCCTTCACCCGGTAATTCGGGCACCAGTCTAGTGGGGGTCGACGACCGAGTCCGCGCGCGATCAGCGGATCGGCTGGGGCGCGCCGGGGTCGCGGGCGCCGTCGGCCAGCCGGTTGGCCGCGGGCAACAGCTCCCCGAGCTGCAGCGGGTACACCTGCTCGCCGGCCGCGGTCAGCGCGGCGATGTCGTTCGCGTCACACCAGCGGGCGCCGTGGATGTAGCGGCGCTCCAGCTCGGTGCGGCCCGCGACGGACGGCTCGAAGCGGCGGGTGCGGTGAACCAGGTAGAACTCCTCGCTGTCGATCAGCGAGCCGTTGAACTCGAAGACCTCGTCGCGCCGCCAGATGGGGCCGACGAAGCCGGCGGGGTCGACGCGCAGCCCGGTTTCCTCGGCCAGCTCCCGCGCCGCGGCCTCGGCCAACCGCTCGCGGGGGCGCACCTCGCCGCCGACGGTGAACCACCACCTCGGCGCGCCGCCGTCGCTGATCGCGGGATCCGAGCCGCACAGCAGCAGCACCGCGCCGGTTTCGTCGAGCAGCACCACCCGCGCCGAGGTGCGACGGTTGAGCGCGCCCGGAACGGCCAGGTCACCGTGCGCCAGGGCGTGTGGCCGCTCGACGATCTCGAAATAGCTTGGCAGCGCGGCGGTTCCACCGAGCCGGAACGCGCGCACCAGGGGCCGCTCGGCCAGCGCGAGGGTGTCGCGCACGGCGTCGTTGTGGAACCGGCGGGCCAGCACCACCCGCGCCTCGGCGTCGGCCAGCTCGGCCACCAGGCCCGCCGGCACCGACGCCGGGCCGACGGCGGCCAGCGCCGCCGACAGCTCGTTCTCGCACGACTCGCGCGCGTGCCGGGGGGCGTTCTCGGCCGCGTCGGCCAGCGCCGTCAACCGCCGGCCCGCGGGCGAATTCCCGTACGCGTCGATCGCGACGGCGCGCGCCACCACCGCCCGCCGCGCCAGCGCGCCGTCCAGCGCCTGCCACGACAGGTCGTAGCGCACGTGCAGCCGGTCCAGCCGGTTGGCGGTCCGGTACGCCCAGGCGCCGGCCAGGGCGACCAGCGCCGCCAGCACAGCGATGGCGACGATCAGCCACGACATCAGCCGGCCACCTGGACCTTGCTGCCCGACCCGGCGACCGTCTCGTACACCCGCATGATCTGGCTGGCCACCACCGACCAGTCGTAGCGGTGCACCGCCGCCGACCCGGCCGCCACGTAGCGGTCGCGCAGCGCGTCGTCGGAAAGCACCTCGACCAGCGCGTCGGCCAGGGCGGCGGCCTGCGACTCCGGCGGATCGACCGGCACCAGCCGCCCGCACTCGCCGTCGCACAGCACGCGCCGGAAAGCGTCCAGGTCGCTGGCCACCACCGGGGTTCCGGCCGCCATCGCCTCCACCAGGACGATGCCGAAGCTCTCGCCGCCGGTGTTGGGCGCGCAGTAGACGTCGGCGCTGCGCATCGCCGACGCCTTGCCGGCGTCGTCCACCTGCCCGAGAAACCGCATGTGCTTCGCCAGCCCGCCGGCCTGCCCGCGCAGCTGCTCCTCGTCGCCGCGGCCGACAATCAGCAGCTGCACGTCCGCGCAGCGCCGCACCACCCGCGGCAGCGCGTCCAGCAGCACCGACATGCCCTTGCGGGGCTCGTCGTAGCGGCCCAGGAACAACACCGTCTTGCCCGGCCGCGGGTAGCCGTCCAGCGGCGGGGCCGCCGCGAACGATTCGACGTCGACCCCGTTGGGGATCTCGACCGCGTCGGTCCCCAGCGCCTCCATCTGCCAGCGCCGGGCCAGGTCGGACACCGCGATGCGCCCGACGATCTTCTCGTGCATCGGGCGCAGGATGCCCTGGAACACCGTCAGGGTCAGCGACTTGGTGGTCGAGGTGTGAAACGTCGCCACGATCGGTCCCTCGGCGATGTTGAGGGCCAGCATCGACAGGCTGGGCGCGTTGGGCTCGTGCAGGTGCAGGACGTCGAAATCACCGTCGGCGAGCCACTTTTTGACCTTGCGGTGCGTGGCGGGCCCGAACCGCAGCCGCGCCACCGACCCGTTGTAGGGGATCGGGACGGCCTTGCCGGCGGAGACGACGTAGTCGGGCAGCGACGCGTGCGGCGACACGGGCGCGAGCACGCTGACGTCGTGGCCGCGGGCGCGCATCACCTCGGCGAGTTGCAGGACGTGCGACTGCACCCCGCCCGGGACGTCGAACGAGTAGGGACAGACCATCCCGATGCGCATCAGGCTTCCCTCAGCCTCGCCCGTCTCGCCTCGGTCAGGTCGGCCAGCCACTGCGGCTGCATCATGTGCCAGTCCTCGGGGTGGGCGGCGATGTTCTCGGCGAACCGGTCGGCCAGCCCCTGGGTGATGGCGCCGACGTCGCCGCCGCCGGTGTCGAGCGGCGGGAACACCTCGAACCCCCAGCCGTCCCCGTCGAACCAGCAGTGCACCGGCAGCAGGGCCGCCCCCGTCGCGACCGCCAGCTTGGCGGGGCCGGCCGGCATCCGGGTGGCCTCGCCGAAGAAGTCGACCTGCACGCCGGTGCGGGTCAGGTCGCGATCGGCCATCAGGCACACCAGCCCGTTGGCGCGCAGCCGGTCGCACAGCACCTCGAAGGGCGGCCGCTCGCCGCCCGACAGCGGCAGCACCTGAAAGCCCAGGCCCTCGCGGTAGCGGACGAAACGCCGGTACAGCGACTCCGGTTGCAGCCGTTCCGCGACGGTGGTGAAGGTGCCGCGCGTCTGGGTGAACCACACCCCGGCCATGTCCCAGTTGCCGCTGTGCGGCAGCGCGCATATCGCGCCGCGGCCCGCGGCCAGCGCCGCGTCCAGGTTGTCGGCGCCGCGGAACGCGGCGTCGAGTTCGACCGCCAGCTTCCGAAGGTTCATCGACGGGAGGCGAAACGCCTCCCGCCAGTAGCGGCCGTAGGACGCCAGCGAGTCGCGCATCAGCGCGTCGGGCACCCGCTCCGGGGCCACCCCGACGACGCGCGCCAGGTTCTTGCGCAGCTGCTCCGGGCCGCCGTTGCGGGCGGCATAACGCGCCCCGGCGTCAAAGGCGTTGCGGGCCGCGAACTCCGGCAGGGCCCGCACGGCCATCCAGCCGGCCGCGAAGGTCCAATCGGTCGCGGTCCGGGTCAGCGGTCCGGGCAGGATCACGGCTGCCCCTCGGGCGGGAGCGGGCCCGTCGCCCCCGGCGACGTCCGCACGGTGTGCAGCCGCTGCACGCAGGTGATCACGCTGGCCACCGCGAGCAGCCACATCGCCACCGGCAGCGCCCACGGCAGGGGGTATCCCGGCAGGTCGGACAGGCCCGCGCCGACCAGCACGATGATCAGCCGTTCCGGGCGTTCGATGATGCCGGCGTCGCCGCGCAGGCCGCTGGCCTCGGCGCGGGCCTTGATGTAGGAGATGACCTGGGAGGTGACCAGGCAGATCAGGGTCGCCGCGGCCAGCGGCTCGTCGCGCAGGCCGAAGGCGACCCACCACAGCAGCCCGCAGAACACCGCGCCGTCGCTGACGCGGTCGCACGTGGCGTCCAGCACCGCGCCGAAGCGGGTGCCGCCGCCGCGTTCCCGCGCCATGGCGCCGTCGAGCATGTCGAACAGCACGAAGAACCAGACCACCAGCGTGCCGGCGAACAGCTTGCCCAACGGAAACAGCGTCAGCGCCCCCGCCACCGCGACGACGGTGCCCAGCACGGTGACCGCGTCCGGGGTCAAGCCGACCCGCAGCGCTGCCCTGGCGGTCGGAGTGGTGAGCCGCGCGAACGCCGCCCGCGACAGGAACGGCACCTTGCTCATCGCTGTCTTGCCCGGCTCATGACTGGCGGGCCCATTCCGTGGCCAGCAGCTGGCGGGTCTCGCGCAGCAACTGCGGTATCACCTTCGACCCGCCGATGATGGTGATGAAGTTGGCGTCGCCGCCCCAGCGCGGCACGACATGCACGTGCAAATGCTCGGCCAGCGACCCGCCCGCCGACGTGCCCAGGTTGAGCCCGACGTTGAAGCCGTGCGGGCGCGATACGTTCTTGATCACGCGAATCGCCTTCTGAACGAAGGCCATCAGCTCCGCGCTCTCGGCCTCGGTCAGGTCCTCGAGTTCGGAGACGCGCCGGTAGGGCACCACCATCAGGTGGCCGGGGTTGTAGGGGTAGAGGTTGAGCACGGCGTAGACCAGCTCGCCGCGGGCCACCACCAGGCCGTCCTCGTCGGGCAGCTGCGGGATGTCGGTGAACGGCTGCTCGGTCTTGCCGTTGTCGCGCTTCAGCGGCGCCTCGGCCAGGTACGTCATCCGGTACGGCGTCCACAACCGCTGCAAATGGTCACGCTCGCCGACACCCCGGTCCAGGATGGTGTCTTCGGCGTCCTCGGCGCGCCCTTGGTCACCCACCGCCGGCCACTTTCACCAGTTCGGCTGTGGGAGCGGCGTTTTCGCGGTCCGCGATCCACTTCACGACGGCGTCCACCGCGCTGTCGCGGTCCACGCCGTTGATCTGCGTGCGGTCGCCGAAACGGAAGCTCACCGCCCCGGCCGCCACGTCGCGGTCGCCGGCCAGCAACATGAACGGGACCTTCTGGTTGGTGTGGTGGACGATCTTCTTGGCCATCCGGTCATCGCTGGTGTCCACCTCAACCCGGACACCGTGCGACTTCAGCTGCGCGGCAACGCTTTCCAGGTAGGCGATGTGCTCGTCGGCGACGGGGATGCCGACCACCTGTACCGGCGCCAGCCACGCCGGGAACGCCCCGGCGTAGTGCTCGGTGAGGATGCCGAAGAACCGCTCGATCGACCCGAACAGGGCGCGGTGGATCATCACCGGGCGCCGGCGGGTGCCGTCGGGCGCGGTGTACTCCAGCTCGAAACGCTCCGGGAAGTTGAAGTCCAGCTGGATCGTCGACATCTGCCAGGTGCGCCCCAGCGCGTCCTTGACCTGCACGGAAATCTTCGGGCCGTAGAACGCCGCGCCGCCCGGGTCCGGCACCAGGTCCAGGCCGGACTCGGCGCCCACCTCCGCCAGCACGTTGGTGGCCTCCGCCCATACCTCGTCGGAGCCGACGAACTTCTCGGGGTCCTTGGTCGACAGCTCGAGATAGAAGTCGGTCAGGCCGTAGTCGCCGAGCAGGTCGAGCACGAACCGCAGCAACGAGCGCAGCTCGTCGCGCATCTGCTCGCGCGTGCAGAAGATGTGCGCGTCGTCCATCGTCAGGCCGCGCACCCGGGTCAGCCCGTGGATGACGCCGGACTTCTCCAGCCGGTAGACGGTGCCGAACTCGAAGAGCCGCAACGGCAGTTCGCGATACGACCGCCCGCGGGCCCGGAAGATCAGGCAGTGCATCGGGCAGTTCATCGGCTTGAGGTAGTAGTCCTGGCCCGGCTTGCGCAGCGACCCGTCCTCGTTGTGCTCGGCGTCGATGTGCATCGGCGGGAACATGCCGTCGGCGTACCAGTCGAGGTGGCCCGAGGTGTTGAACAGCTGGGCCTTGGTGATGTGCGGGGTGTTGACGAACTCGTAGCCGGCGTGCGCGTGCTTGCGCCGCGAGTAGTCCTCCAGCTCCCGGCGCACGATGCCGCCCTTGGGGTGGAAAACCGCCAGGCCCGAACCGATTTCGTCGGGGAAGCTGAAAAGGTCCAGCTCGGCGCCCAGCTTGCGGTGGTCGCGGCGCTGGGCCTCGGCGATCAGCTCGAGGTGCCGGTCGAGCGCCTCCTGCGACTCCCAGGCCGTGCCGTAGATGCGTTGCAGGCTGGCGTTTCGCTGATCGCCCCGCCAATAGGCGGCCGAGCTTCTGGTCAGCTTGAACGCCGGGATGTGCTTGGTGGTCGGGATGTGCGGGCCCCGGCACAAATCGCCCCAAACCCGTTCGCGGGTGCGGGGATTGAGGTTGTCATAGGCGGTGAGCTCGTCGCCGCCGACCTCCATGATTTCCGCGTCGCCGGACTTGTCGTCGACGAGTTCGAGCTTGTAGGGCTCGTCGGCCAGCTCGGCGCGGGCCTGCTCTTTGGACTGATAAACCCGCCGGTCGAACAGCTGGCCCTCCTTGACGATCTGGCGCATCCGCTTTTCCAGCTTCTCCAGATCGTCCGGGGTGAACGGCTCGGGCACGTCGAAGTCGTAGTAGAAGCCGTCGGTGATCGGCGGCCCGATGCCCAACTTGGCGTGCGGGAACAGGTCTTGGACGGCCTGGGCCAGCACGTGGGCGGTCGAATGCCGGATGACGGCGCGGCCCTCTTCGGTGTTGGCGGGCACCGGGATCACGTCGGCGTCGGCCTCGGGCACCCAGCTCAGGTCGCGCAGCTTGCCCTCGGCGTCGCGGACCACCACGACCGCGTCGGGCGCGCCGCGGCGCGGCAGCCCCGCCTCGCCGACGGCGGCCGCCGCGGTGGTCCCCGCCGGCACCCGGATCGGGGCTTCGGCTCCTTGCGGCGATCGCGGGCGCGGCGAAGCCGGGCGCTGCGGGTCGCCGCCATCGGCTCCGGGGGTCGGCTGTGCGGCGGCGCTCATCGGGTTGCTCTCCACGGTTCGGGTCGAGACAGGTGATCGGTGAATATCGTTGCAATGCTATCGGGGTGGGGCCGCCTCAGGGCTGGCCAGGCTTGAGCCGCACGAACAGCGCCTCGGCCTCGGTCAGCAGGGTGTCACCGTCGCTGAGCCGGCCCGACACGAAGATCTTGCGCCCGTCCACCCGGTCGACGCCGGAGTCGAACCGCAGCCGCTTTTCGATCGGCACGATGTTGCGGTAGTCGATCTTGAGGTAGGCGGTGCGCTGGTGGGGGCCGCCGGTGAGCACCGCGGACGTCAACCCGAGCACGGTGTCGAACAGCATGCCCAACGCCCCGCCGTGGACGGCGCCGTTGCGGCCCAGGTGGAACCGGGCGAAGCGCGCCCAGCCGTGGATCCGCCCGTCGTCACCCTTGCCGGCCGACATGGGAACCGTCAGGATGTTGCCGCGCATCGGCAGATCCATCCGCCGTCCCGACGGCGACTCCCACTCGTCGGCGTCGTAGGGGCTCAGCAGCGACGAAACCTTTTCCAGCAGGTCGGCCGCCTCGGTGATCACCTCGTCGGGCGCGTCCACGGCGCGCGCGTGATCCTGCAGCCTGCGGACGCCGTCGATGAACCGGCCGTAGTCGGGGCCGCCCTTGGTCGTCGGCTCGGGCGGGTTGAACCCGCCGCCGGGGTGCTGATGTCGGTCGCCGGCCACCAGGACACCGTATCGGTGGCCTAGCGGGCGCTAGGCGGCGCTAGGGGCCGCCGCCGACACCGCCCGCGCCGCCAAGGGCCACATCCGGGGAACTGCCGTTGGCGACGGCGGCACCACCACCTCCGCCGCCGCCGACGCTGGCCGAGCCGCCGGCGCCGCCGGTGGAGGTGGCATTACCAGCCCCGGCGGCGTCGCCGTTCTTACCGTCGACGCCGGCGCCGCCGATGGTTTGGCCGGTGCCGCCCGGGCCGCCCTGGCCGCCTGAGGAGGCGTCGGCGCTGCCGCCTTGGCCGCCGCCCGCGCCGGGGCTCCCGGCAACACCAGCGCCGCCACCACCACCGCCGCCGGCGCTGAACTCGCCCGAGGTGCTGTTGACAAAGCCGCCGTGACCGCCACCGCCGGGGGCGCTGAAGCTCCCGGCGAACGCGCCGTCGGCGCCGTCACCGCCGTTGGCACCTGCGTTGCCGATACCGGCGGCGCCGCCGCCACCACCACCGCCGCCGGGGCCCGCGGAGGGGGTTTGGGCTCCGCCGCCGCCGAAACCACCGCCGCCGGTAGCGATTTGGGTGCCGGATCGGGCCGTGGCGGTGCCTCCGTTTCCGCCGTCGCCGCCCCTGCCGGCGCCGCCGCCGGCGGTGCTGAGGCCGCCGGCACCGCCGCCGCCACCCCCGCCGCCCTCGGCGGAGACACTGGGGGCGCTGATGAAGGGGGCGACATCGGCGTTGCCGCCGTTGCCGCCGTTGCCGCCGTCGCCGGCGGTGACGCCGTTGCCGCCGTTGCCGCCGTTGCCGCCGGTGCCGCCGGTGAGTCTGGCGCTGCCGGTGCCGGTGAAGTTGCCGTCACCGCCGTCGCCGCCGCGGCCGCCTTGACCGCCGGCGCCGCCGGCGCTATCGCCGCCGTGGCCGCCGGCGCCGCCGTTGCCGGCGTCATGGAAGGCAAACGCCGTGTCGCCGCCGTTGCCGCCGGCGCCGCCGGTGCCGCCGGTGCCCGCGGGGCCCGCGCTGGCGCCTGGGCCGCCCGCGCCGCCACCCGCCCCGGCGGCTCCGCCGTTGCCGCCGTTTCCGCCATTGCCTGCACCGGTCCCGGTGTCGGTGGCGCCGGGGCCGCCTTGGCCGCCCTGGCCACCCCGGCCGCCTTGGCCGCCGTCGCCGTTCGCGCCGGCATGGCCGAACAAGGCCGAACCCTGGCCGCCGGCCCCGCCCCGGCCGCCGGCGCCGCCTTGGCCACCGTCGGTGCCGTTGCCGCCATTGAGGGCTCCGCCGCTGTTTCCGGCTACACCGTCCCCGCCCGGGCCGCCGAGCCCGCCCGCGCCGCCGATGCCGCCGGCGCCGCCGTCGCCATGCAACAGGCCGCCGTGGCCGCCGGCCCCGCCGTTACCGCCGACCCCGCCGGTGCCGCCTTTGGTGAAGGTGCTGGCGTTGCCCGTGGTGCCGGTCGTGCCGGTCCCACCGGCTCCGCCGGCACCGCCGTTGCCCCACAGCCCGGCGTCGCCGCCCCTGCCGCCGGCCTGCCCCGGCCCGCCGGACCCGCCGTTGCCGCCGTTGCCCCACAGGATGCCGCCCGGCCCGCCGGGCTGCCCGGTGCCGGGCGCACCGTTGGTGCCGTTACCGATCAGGGGTCGGCCCAACAACAGCTCGGTCGGCGCGTTGATCACGCCGAGGACGTCGTCCTGCAGGGTCTGCAGCGGGGACGCGTTGGCCGCCTCGGTGAGGCCGTAGGCACCCGCACCGCCGTTCAGCGCCTGGACGAACTGCTGATGAAACGCCGCCGCCCGCGCACCGAGCGCCTGATAGGCCTGGCCGTGGCCGCTGAACAGCGCCGCGATCGCCCCCGACACTTCGTCGCCGGCCGCCGCGAGCACCTCGGTCGTCGCGCCGGCGGCCGCCGCGTGGGCCTCGTCGAGCGCCGCCCCGATGCCCTGCAGATCCGCCGCCGCCGACGCCAAGAAGTCCGGTGCGGCAACCACAAACGACATGTCGACCCTCCCGCCCAATGCGACCGTAATGGGCGCGTCCGGGCGGCGTCGCAGCTACAGTGAGCCGCATCATGTCGGGATTCTGCGGTGGGTGTGCTGTCGGCCGCCCAGAGCGCTCGACGAGTAGTGTGCGCCGGCCGGCCTGGGCGAATCCTGAGGAATTTTCCCTATTTTTGCCACGCCCGCTGCCCGAGGCACCGTAGCGGTCGGACGGGAGCGGGCAGCTGGTGGAACGTTTGCTCGAGCGCCAGGCGGCGCTCGGCGAGTTGAGCGCGCTGACCCGTGGCCTACGTCGCGGCGCCGGCCGGGTGGTGCTGCTGCGCGGCGAGGCCGGCGTCGGCAAGACCGCGGTGATCACCCGGTTCACCGCCGCGCTCGACGGCTCGGTTCGCCGGTTGACCGGGTGGTGCGAGCCCCTGGCCACGCCGCGGCCGCTGGGGCCGCTGCTGGACGCGCTGGCCGGATTGAGCCCCGCCGCGGCCCACGCGCTGGGGGACGCGATCGAAGGCGGCGACGCCGGCGCGCTATACCGGCGGCTCCTGACGGTGCTGCGCGACGGGCACCCCTGGGTGTGGTCGATCGAGGACGTCCATTGGGCCGACGGGGCCACCCTGGACCTGATCCGCTTCTTGGCCCGGCGCATCGACGCGCTGCCGCTGCTGTTGGTGGTGTCCTACCGCGACGACGAGCTCGGCCCGCAGCACCCGCTGTCGATCGCCCTGGGCGACGTCGCGACGTGCGCCGCGGTCAGCCGGATCGGGTTGGAGCCGCTGAGCCGCGACGCGGTGGCGGTGCTGGCCGCCGGCGCCGGCGTCAACGCCGACCAGTTGCACCAGCTGACCGGCGGAAACGCGTTCTACGTCACGGAGGTTCTGGCGGCCGGCGCCGACCCGCTCGGTCGCGACGCGCTGCCCCGCAGCGTCTCCGAGGCGGTGTGGGGCCGGCTGGGCAGGCTGTCGGACGCCGCGCGGGAGACCGCGCAGGCCGTCGCCGTCTGCGGGCCGCGGGTGAGCGCGACCCTGGTGCAGACGGTGTGCCCGGCGGCGGGCTCCGCGCTGACCGAATGCCTCGACGCGGGGGTCCTGGTCGCCGAAGGCGAGGTGGTGCGGTTTCGTCACGAGCTCGCCCGGCGGGCCACCCTGGATCGCATTCTCGACCCGCAGCGCCGGCTGCTGCACAAACGCGCGCTGGCGGCGCTGGCCGAACCCCCGGTGAGCCCGGAAGCCTTGTCGCCGTTGGTGTTTCACGCCCATCAGGCCGGTGACGAGGAGGCGGTCGTCGAATACGGGCCGGCGGCGGCCGAGCGGGCCGCGGCGCTGGGCGCGCACGCCGAGGCCGCCGAACTGTACGGGTTGACGTTGCGGCAGTGTGGCGCCGCCCCGCCGCGGCGGCAGGCGCATTGGCTGGAGCGGCACGCGTTCGAAAGCTACCTGTGCGGGCACGCCGCCGACTCGATGTCGTCGTGGCGGGCGGCCATCCAGATCCGCCGCCGGCTCGGTGACCGCCTGGAAGAGGGCGACGACCTGCGGTGGCTGTCGCACCTGCTGGAACCGCTGGGGCGCACCGCCGAAGCCGTCGAGGCCGGCCGCGCCTCGCTGCGGCTGCTCGACGGCCTGGGCCCCACCCCGCAGCTGGCCTGGTCGCTGGTCAACATGGCCCACTCCTACGCCGCGGTCAGCTACCAGCCGGCGGCCGCCGCCGAGTACGCCGAGCGCGCGCTGCGGCTGGGCGAGCAGTTGGGCGAACCCGCCGTGGTGCTGCGGGCCCGTGGCTATCGGGCGCTGGCCCGGATCCTTCGCACCGGCGAGGGGTGGGACGAGCTGGAGGCGGTCTGGCAGGAGGCGCTGGACGACCCGGGCCTGACCGAGCACGCCGGGGTGCTGGGCGTCCTCATCTGCTGGGTCGCGGTGTTGCGTTTTGAGCTGACCCGCGCCGAGGACTACCTCGCCCGCGCGTCGGCGTTCTGCGGCGACCATGACCTCGGCATGTTCCAGGCGTTGGTCACCGGGGCCGAGGCGCTGAGCGGGCTTTACCGCGGCGACTGGGACCGCGCCGCGCTGCAGGCCGAGCGGATCCTCACCCGCACGGGCCTGAGCCCCCAGCACCGGGTCCTGCCGCTGATCGCGCTCGCGCTGATCCGCGCCCGCCGCGGGGAACGCCAGGACGGCCTGCTCGACGAGGCTTTCGAGCACACCGCCGGCAACGTCCTGCGGTCGCAGGTGTTCGCCGCGCGCGCCGAGACGGCGTGGCTGGCCGGCGACGACGACGCCGCCCGCGCCGAGGCCCGCGCCGGGCTGGCGGGCCTGCCGGCCGACGCCGATGCGCGCTGGGCCGAAGCCCTGCGGCGGTGGCTGCACCTCGCCGGCCCGCCGGATCCGGTCGCGAGCGACTGGCAGGCCGCGGCGCAGGAATGGGCGGGCCGCGGCTGCCCCTACGAAGCGGCGCTGGCACGGCTGGGCGGTGACATCGGCGCCGTCCAGGCCGCGCTGGAGACCTTTCGCCGGCTCGGCGCGCGCGCCGCGGCCCGCCGCGCCCGGCAGCGCCTGGCGGCGTTGCGGGGACCCACCCGCCGCGGCCGCCACGCCGACACCCGCGCCGACCCGAACGGGTTGACTCGCCGCGAACGCGAAGTGCTCGAGCTGCTCGCCGACGGGCGCAGCGACGCCCAGATCGCCGCGACGCTGCACATCAGCCCGAAAACCGCGGGCTCCCACGTCGGTTCGATCCTCGTCAAGCTCGGCGTGACCAACCGCACCCAGGCCGCGGCCTACGCCCGGGCGCAGCACAGCGCCGACGCCTGAGGGGCGTGCGTCGGTCAGACGGTCTGCTGGCCTCCGGCGGCCGCCAGGGTCTCGAACTCCTCGTCGCTCAGCGTGATCTGGGCCGCGGCGACGTTCTCCTCCAGGTGCGCGACGCTGGAGGTGCCCGGGATCGGCAGCATCACCGGCGAACGCTTCAGCAACCACGCCAGCGCCAGCTGCGACGGCGTCGCGTCGTGGTCGGCGGCGATGCGCTGCAGCGGACCGTCGGGGGCCGCGAGCGGGCCGGCGGCCAGCGGGAACCACGGGATGAAGCCGACGCCCTGGTCGGTCGCGTAGTCCAGCAGCGGCTCGGCCCCCCGCGAGGCCAGGTTGTACATGTTCTGCACCGACACGATCTCGGTGATCTGGCTGGCCTCCTTGAGCTGGTCGATGTCGACCTCGGAGAGCCCGATGTGGCGGATCTTGCCCTCGTTCTTGAGGTTGACCAGCTCGCCGACCTGGTCGGCCAGCGGGAAGTTGCGGTCGACGCGGTGCAGCTGGAACAAATCGATGGTCTCCACGCCGAGGCGGCGCAGGCTCATCTCGCATTCCTGCCGCAGGTAGGCCGGATTGCCCAGCGGGACCCACACATCGGGGCCGGTGCGCAGCAGCCCCGCCTTGGTCGCGATCACCACCCCGTCGTAGGGGTGCAGCGCCTCGCGGATGATCTCCTCCGACACGTAGGGGCCGTAGGAGTCCGCGGTGTCGATGAAGTTCACGCCGAGTTCCACCGCGCGCCGCACGACGCGGACGCATTCGTCGCGGTCGGCGGGCGGGCCCCACACGCCCTTGCCGGTCAGGCGCATGGCGCCAAAACCGAGTCGGTTGACGGTCAGGTCGCCGCCGAGGGTGAACGTTCCGGATGCTTGGGCAACGGGTGTTTGCGCGGTCACATTTAGACCCTACGCCGCCGCGACGGCGGACGCGCGTCGCGACGTGGCAAGCTGGCCGGGTGGACCTGGGAGCGCTCGAGGAACTTCCGTTGACGTACCGCGAGGTGGGCGCGACCGCCGACGGGCGGCTGCCCGCGGGCTACCATCACCAGCACGTCGAACGCCAGATCGGCACGGGCACAGAGCGTTTCGAGCGGGCCGCCGACGCCGTCATGCACTGGGGCATGCAGCGAGGCTCCGGGCTGCGGGTGCAGGCCAGCTCGGAGGTCGCCGTCGTCGACGCCGTGCTGGTGGTGCGCCTGGGTTTGCTGCCCGCGCCGTGCCGGGTGGTGTACGTCGTCGACGAGCCCGACATCCGCGGGTTCGCCTACGGCACCCTGCCGGGCCACCCCGAGTCCGGCGAGGAACGCTTCGTGGTGCGCCGGGACCCGAGCACCTCCGCGGTGTTCGCGGAGGTGTCGGCGTTCTCCCGGCCCGCCCGGTGGTGGAGCAAGGCGGGCGGGCCGCTGGTGCGCGGGGCCCAGCGCGTCATCGCCGGGCGCTACCTGCGCGCGGTCTGACGGGCCCGGTCCTGCGCCAGCAGGCCGAGCGCGACGGCGCCGACCAGCAGCCCGAAGTCACGCAGCGCGATGTCGTAGCAGCCGGGACCGGTGACGAGGTTGATGATGATCCCGGCCAGCCAGGCCGCCACCACCCAGGCGCCGATCCGCGGCGCGACCGCGACCACGATGCCGGCGACGATCTCGATCACCCCGACCACGTACATCAACTGATCGGCGGTGCCGGGCACCAGGTCGTCGATCCAGCCGGCCAGATACACGCTCCAGTGGCGCGGGTGGGTGAGCAGGTTGAAGAACTTGTCCAGCCCCATCACAACGGGCGCGATCGTGAACACGGTGCGCAGCGCGAGGTACGCCGAATTGGCCGGGTCCCGCAGCTGATTGGCGAGGGCGGGGCTCGCGCCGGCTTGTTGGGTGCTCATGGCCACCTCCATTTTCTAACGGATAATGATTCGAACGTTAGAACCGGTAGACTGTAGCGTCAAGAGTTTTGTCCGTTAGAAATGGCTGGTGAGTGGACGGCAGGGACCCGCTGGAGCGTGACGCCGCCGGCATCGGGGCGCTGGCCGACCCGGTGCGGCGGCGGCTGTATCGCTTCGTGTGCGCCCAGCCCGCGCCGGTGAGCCGCGACCAGGCCGCCGACGCCCTCGGGATCCCGCACCACCAGGCCAAGTTCCACCTGGACCGGCTGACCGCAGAGGGCCTGCTGGAGACCGACTACGCACGGCTGACGGGGCGGTCCGGACCGGGCGCGGGCCGCACCGCCAAGCTGTACCGGCGGGCCCGCCACGACATCGCGATCAGCCTCCCGCAACGCGAATACGAGCTGGCCGGCCGGCTGATGGCCGACGCCATCGCGCAGTCGGCGGCCACCGGCGAGCCGGTCGTCGAGGTGCTGGACCGCGTCGCCCGCGACTACGGCCGGGCGATCGGCGCGCCCCAGCGCCCGCCCGCCGACGCGGCGGGCGCGCTGCGGCTCGCGCTGGCGGTGCTGCGCGAGCACGGCTACGAGCCGCGCCGCGCGTCCGGGGAGGTGCAGCTCGCGAACTGCCCGTTCCACGCGCTGGCCCAACAACAGCGGGAGCTGGCCTGCCACATGAACCACGCGCTGATCACCGGCGTTGCCGAGGCGCTGGCGCCCCACGGGCCCGAAGCGCGCCTGTGCCCGGGCCCGGATCGGTGTTGCGTCGTGCTTAGGCCCGGCCCCAACCGGCGAGCAAGCGCTCCGCGCCCGCGCACATCTGCTCGATGACCTCGCTCACCGGCGCGTCGTCGGCGATCATGCCCACGCCCTGGCCGGCGTCGACGGGCGCGATGCTGCGGTCGTCGGCGGCCGTCGCGGCGGCCAGCTCGTCGCAGGCCGGCGGGTCGAGCGCGTCCTCGCGGCCGGTCCAGCGCGCGACGAAGTCGTTGGCCAGCACCCGCGCCGGGAACCGCGCCGGCCAGGGCAGGCCCTTGGCGACGTCGAAGGCCCGGGTGACGGCCGTGTCGGTGGCCCGCGCGGCGATCAGCGCCCGGCGGCTGCCGTCGCCGGTCAGCGCCTCGGGGCACGCGGCCAGGCGGGTGCCCACCCAGGCGCCGCTGGCGCCCGCGGCCAGCACGGCGGCCAGGCTGCGCGGCGAGGCGATGCCGCCGCCCGCGAGGACCGGCACCGCTGCGCCGTCCAAGGCGTCCAGAACGGCGTCGAGCAACGGCAGCGTCGCGAGCCTGACCTCGCCGTGGCCGCCGCCCTCGGCGCCGCGCGCCACCAGGACGTCGACGCCGGCGTCGACCGCCCGACGGGCGCCGTCGCGGTCGTAAACCTGTGTGGCGGTAGGGATTTTGGCGTCGTGCGCGCGCGCGACCCACGACAGGTCGGTCCCGAAGCTGACCGACAGCAGGGCGGGGCCGGCGGCCAGCGCGTCCTCGAGGAGACCCTCTTCGTTGCGCATCACCCAGTCCACCAGGCCGATCCCGAACCGACCGCGCACGTGGCGCAGCTGGTCGGCCAGCAGCGACCTGCTGCCGTCGCTGCCCATGCCGACCATGCCCAGGCCCCCGGCGGCGGTGACCGCCGCGGCCAGCCGGCCGCCGGCCACCCCGCCCATCGGGGCGTTGACGATGGGCGCCCGCAGCCCGAAACTCCTCGACCAGGGCGTGGACAGCATCGAAACTAGTGGGCCGCCCCGGGCTGGCTCTTCAGCACGGTCAGCATGACCACCGAGTCCTCGACCGCGTGCAGGGCGTGCCGCTCGGCCGGGATCGCGACGTAGTCGCCGGCGTTGCCCTCCCAGGCGTCGCCGCCGGTGGTCAGCCGGACGTGCCCCTGCAGCACCTGCAGCGTCGCCTCCCCCGGGCTGTCGTGCTCGGAGAGGTCGTGGCCGGCCAGCAGGGCCAGCACGGTTTGGCGCAGTTCGTGGGTGTGGCCACCGTGGATGGTGTGCGCGGCGCGTCCGCTGTGCGACCGCCCCGCCTCGGCCAGCTTTTCGGAGGCGAGGCTGGTCAACGAGATGGATTCCATGGTCGACCCCTTCGATTCGGGAAAGCGCTTTTGGTCAGACGGTCAATAGCAGTATCCCCGCCACCAGCAGGGCCACCGCCTTGACCACCTCGAAGCCGACGTAGACGTAGTGCGCGCGCGACCGGGGACCGTCGGATCCGGCGAGCACCTGATTGGAGCGGCGGGCCAGGCGCGGCCGCACCGCGACCAACTGGATCGCCAGCGCGGCGATGGCGACGGCGAGGGCCGCCACGATCCGCGCGGGGGCCGGGCGCTCGGTGCTGCCGGCCACGATCGCCACGATCACGAGGGCGAAGACGACCTCGACGGTGTTCAGCGCCCGAAACACCAGGCGCCCGATGCCGAGCCCGATCTGCAGGGTCACGTTGGGTGCGCGGAACTTCAGCGGCGCTTCGAGGAACGAGATGGCCAGCACCATGCCGAGCCATACGAAAGTGACCGCGACGGCGACCGCCGCTCCGGCGCTCATCCGGCGGCCCCGACGGCGCTGACGTGGGCCAGGCACAGGTCCGGTTCCGCGAACGCGTCGAGCCGATCGACCGACACCGGCGCCGCCCACGCCTCCAAAGCGCCCTGCATCAGCCCGAGGTGGATCGGGCACACGACGGCGCCACGGGTTTCGGCCAGCTCCAGAAACGGGCAGTGCCGCAGGCCCACCTGTTGCTCGCCCTTGGCGGTCCGGCGCTCGGGGGCGAACCCGAGATCGTCGAGCATCTCGATTAGGCGATCGATGGCCTCGCCGGCGCTCGCGACGGGCGTCGGCGGCGAGCCGCGTTCCGCCTGCCGCCCCCACGCGCGTCCCGCGGCCACCGCCTTGGGGCGCGGGTTGCGCTCGGCCGCCAGCGCGGCCGCGAGGATCTCGGCCAGGACGCGGTAGTGGCGCGTGCCGCCGCGATCCATCTGGCGCACCGCGGCGAACATCAGCGGCGGGCGCCCCGGCCCCTTGCGCCCCTGCTCGACCTGCTCGACGTGGCCGTCGGTGAGCAGGGTGCCGAGGTGGAAGCGCACGGTGTTGGGATGCACCCGGAGCGCGTCGGCGATCGCGAGGATGCTCATCGGGGCGGGCGAGGACCGCAGCAACCGCAGCACCTCGCGGCGGCGGCCTGCGGGTTGAGCGGGCGGCTTTCCGGCCGGGGATGTCATGCCGCAGATTTTACACAAGGCTGATTGTAAAAACCAGGACGGCGGGAGAAGCCATGGCGACGGCGGCCGCAATCGCCGGCCGCGAGCCGTCGATGCCGGCGATGAGGCTTTCACCGTCCCCACCAGCCCGACCGTAGGGCGCCCCAGCGCCCGCCACTAGAGTCGTTTGGCCCCGGCCCCTCTGGGCAGCCGTCAAATACGAAGACCGTCAAATGATTCCGACGGCGATCGCGGCGACTTTGGCCCCTATCCGCAATCTGCGCGTGACGCAATAATGGTGTGGCCTGACGTAGCTTTGCTGGGGCGGTTGCGGGGCGAACAAAGGAGCATGACGGTTATGGGTGGAAACCCGCCGTTGTTATTGACCGAATCGGACGTCGACGCCCTCGCGCACGAATTCCTGCGCTCGAGCTACCTGGGGCCGACCTACGCCGGCTGGTCGCCCGATCGGCGCCTCGACACCTTCCTGCGGCGGCGCGGCCTGTCCCGGGTGGCCGACGACGGCGACCTGTCCAACGCCGTCTTGGACCGGATCATGGCCAACGTGCGGCGCACGCCGCGCAACTAGGTCCCGCCGGACGGACGCTTAAGGCGCCTGAAGCGGCGGTCCCGGACGGGGGGATTCCGGGACCGCCGCGGCATGAGGCGGCTTGGTGACCGCGGCGAGACTGGTTGCCCCGCGAGCGACTGCCCGCATAGATGCGACCATCGCGGGCCGGGCGAAAACCAGAGGCGAAAGTCACCGGTTCGCCGGAACCGGGGGCCGAAAGACAAACACCCGTCGATCCTTAATCGACAATATTGCTGGTCTTAATCGACAATTTCTCTGCGGTACGTCGAGGTGTCCATAAAGTAACCCCCGTGTCCGAGCGCTCGACGCAGGCCGCGTACCCGCACGCGTCCCGGGGCCGGCGGTCCTCGCAGCACTCCGGCGACGGCCGCAAACAAGCGATCCTGGCCACCGCCGAGCGGCTCCTGCAGGAGCGGCCGCTGGCCGACTTTTCCGTCGACGACCTGGCGCGGGGCGCCGGCATCTCCCGCCCGACGTTCTACTTCTACTTCCAGTCGAAGAACGCGGTGTTGTTGTCGCTGCTGGATCAGATGAACCACAAGGCGCAGGCGGCGCTCGCGGCGCTGGGCCCGCAACTGCCGGGCGATCCGGTGACCCTGTGGCGGGCGCGCATCGAGGCCTTCTTCGAGGTGTCGGGATCGCACCGGGCGGTCGCGGTCGCCGGGGCCGCGGCGAAGTCCACCAACCCCGAGGTTCGCCGGCTGTGGTCGACGTTGATGGCCAAGTGGGATTCCTACACGACGGCGGCGATCAAGGCCGAACGCAAGCGGGGCGCCGCTCCGGAAACCTGTCCGGCGGAGGACCTGTCGGTCGCGCTGAACATGTTGAGCGAGCGGGTGATGTCCGCGACGTTCACCGCCGAGGAGGAGGCGATCCCCGAGGACCGGGTGATCGACACGCTGGTGCACATCTGGGTGGCCAGCATCTATGCGGGCGGCCGTAAAGCGTTGGCCGCTAACGTTTTTTGAGCATCCGCCGCGCCCGGTCGATGCCCTGGTCGATCAAGCCGTCGACGGCGCCGAGGTGGGTCGCCGACGCCGGCGTACCGGCCAGGGCGGCGATCTCACGCTGCTCGGGCGGCAGCGCCGTGTCCAGGACGCCCCGGGACGCGACACCGTCGGCGCTCATCAGCCGTGCGGCTACTCCTTACCGAAAGTCCTTACAGGGAGCGCACCAGCGCGGCGCGGCCCTTCGTGCGCAGCTTGTACAGCGCGGAGCCGCGGTATTCCTCGATCTTGGCGGCCATCTTGTTGCCGAGCTCCTCGAGCTCGTCGTCGGTGATGTGCACCGGCGGCGGGGCCGGAATCATGTCGCGCTCCTCCTCGTCGGCGTGCGCCTCGAGCACCGTCTTGAACGAGTTCCACTCGTCTGGGTAGCGCGGCGAGCCCTGCGGGGTCTTGAGCAACACCGAAAGCTGGTCGATCACCTGGCGATGTTCGGCGTGGGCGACCGCGATCAGCTTGCTGGCCGCCGCCAGCGCCGGGTAATACAGATCGTCCTCGATGCGGAAGTGGATGTCGAGCTCGATCAGCATCTCGTCGAAAAGGTCATGGCGCTCTTCGCTGTTCACCGGCGCCTCGCTGACCTTGCGGCCCAGCCCCTTGATCACCACGTGGTGCTCTTTCAACACGTCGTAGGCGTTCACTTCGCAACCTCCTCGGCACGCACCTCAACCATCCCGTCGACCAGCCGGGCCTGATAACACGGCAGCGGCGCCGCTGCCGGGCCGCGCAGCACCTCGCCCGACTCGGCCTCGAACCACGAGCCGTGCCAGGGACACACGATCCGCCCGCGGTCGACCCAGCCGTCGGACATCGGGGCGGCCAGGTGCGGGCAGAACTCGCCGAACGCCGACACCTGCCCCGGCTTGGTCTGGCACACAACGACTCCGACGCCGTCGACCTCGACGCGCACCGGCTTTCCGTTCAGCGAGCCGGCGGGCAGCACCGGCGTCCACTCGGCGGTGCGCAGCCGCTCGCCGGACCGGTCGATGCCGATGCCGGACTCGAACACCAGGGCGCCGCCGAGGTAACTGCCGCCGAGGGTGATCGCGTAGCCCAGCGCGGTCAGCGCGATGCCGCGGCCGTGGCGACCGCGGCGGCGGTCCCACCACGACTGCGCGTAGAGCGCGGTCGCGACCAGGTTCACCAGGCCGTGGACCAACCCCACCCGGCGGTCCTCGGAGTGGGTGTGCTGCCAGTCGGTGGTGCCGGTGACCGCGGAGGCGACGCTCGCCGCGATGCCCACCCCGAGCGCGCGGGTGGCAAAGCGCGACGCGTCGCGGACTTCCGTTGCCCGCCGGCCCGGCATCACGCTGAGCGCGTCGAGCGCCACCGTCGTGCCGAGCGCCCCGCTCGTCAGCGACGCCAGCGGCGGATGGACCGGGTGCCCCAGCCACACGCCGTGCAGCGCGTTGGTGACGGTGTTGCGCGCGTCGCCCAGGGCGTTGTAACCGAAGCTGAGCAGGTGCTCCAACCGGTAGCTCGGTCGATCCAGCCACTCCTGGCGCCCGATTGCTGAGAGCACCCTCGGCCCGAGCTCCCGCAACCGACCACCGGCCCGCCGGGACCGACCCACCATGACACCGTCCTTCCTCAAATGCAGGGCGAATATGGCGCTGCAGCACGCAAAAGCGGCGATTACCGCCGCATTGCCGCGTGCTCACGCGCACGCTGGGGCTGACGTGACCACGGTAGCGGCGGCTCCTGGCACTGGGTCACCAGACGCCGGTGAATTTGCCACCAGGATCCTGGCGGCGCGCTGATTGACCGGCGGCCCGCCTGGCGCCACCCCGCTAACCGTCGCTGCCCGGCTGTGCCGGCCGCGCCGTCGCGTCCGGGCGTCGCCTTGAAAACCGCGTTCTCACCGCGGCAGGTCACGGGTTCGTCTCCAGCGCGCGCCACGCGATGGATTTCCCGGCACCCGGCTTAGCCTGTGGCGTCGTGAGCGAGCTCGATCGGCGGCGGTTCCTGGTCGCGGTGGCCGCGACGGCCGCCGTCGCCGGGGTCTCGTGGTGCTCCGCCGGCGGGCCCAGCGAGTCGGTGGCGCGCGGGGACGTCGCCGGATCCGTGCCGGGCCCGATCACGCCTGCCCTGCCCCCGCTGTTGCCTCCCCCGGGCCGGGGCGCGCGCATCCCGCTGCCCGGTGGCGCGGTGCTGAGCAAGCTTCCCGGCACCGACCTGGTGGCATGGACGGTCGACGACGGCGTCGACGCCGACGTGGTGCGGCTCTACACCCAATTCGCCAAGGACACCGGGGTGCGGCTCACGTACTTCGTCACCGGCTCCTTCCGCTCGTGGACCGAGCATTCCGCGTTGCTGCGGCCGCTGGTGGAGTCCGGCCAGATCCAGCTGGCCAACCACACGTGGAGCCATCCGGATCTGACGAAACTTTCGCCGAGCCAGGTCGCCGCGGAGCTGGGCCGCACCGACGCGTTCCTGCGCAACGCCTACGGCGTGGACGCCGCCCCGTACTTCCGCCCGCCGTACGGGCACCACAACGCCGCGGTCGACGCGGTGGCCGCCGACCTGGGCTACCACGTTCCCACCCTGTGGAGCGGCGATTTGCGGGACTCCGCGGTGCTTTCCGAAGACCAGATCGTCTCGCTGGCGCGCCAGTCCTTCGTGGCGCAGAACATCGTGATCGGCCACCTCAACCACCCTCCGGTGACCCATGGCTACGGCCGGCTGGTGGACATCATCCGGGCGCGCCGGCTGCGGACCGTGACGCTCAACGACGTCTTCCTGCGGCCCGAGATCTCCCACCGCGCACCGCGTCCCGCCAACTGAGACCGGCTCAGCCGAGCTGATCGCCGATTTCCTTGGCCGCCTTGGCAAGTGCGGCGGCCACCGACGCGTGCCGCGAGCCGGCCAGCCGGTTCTGCGGGGCCGCGGCGTTGAGCGCGAGCCGCAGGCCCGGCGCCCGGGTCGGGATCGGGACCGCCACCGAGGCGACGCCATCCTCGCTCTCCTCGCGGTTGACGGCGTAGCCGCGCTCGCGCACGCGCGACAGCTCGGCCTCCAGTTGGGCCCGGCGGCCGATCGAATGCGGGGTGATGCCCTGCAGCTTCTCGCCCGAAAACAATTGGTGCAGTTCGGCTTCCGGCAGCTGGGCCAGCATGGCCTTGCCCGTCGAGGTGCAATGCGCGGGCATGATGCGTCCCAGCCGGGAGGCCACCCGCACCGCCGACGGCCCCTCGACCGCGGCGACGAAGCGGACGTTGGCGCCGTCGAGCATCCCGACGTGGATCGTCTCGCGCAGCTGCTCGCTGAGCGCCCGCATGATCGGCGTGGCCGAGCGCTGAATGTCGACGCGGCCGAAGATCGCGAACGCCACACCGGTCAACGACGGGCCGGGAAGGTACGCCCTGGACACCGGGTCTTGCCGGACGAAGCCTCGGTAGGCCAGCATCGCCAGCAGCCGGTGCGCCGTCGACGGCGCGACCCCCAGGTACCGCGTCGCCTCGCTCAACCGGACCTCGGGCCGCTCCCCCAGCAGCAGCAGCAGCTTGAGCGCGTTGTCGACCGACTCGATCGGATACTGCGGCGCAAGCGAATCGGCGGCGCGCTTTTTCGGCATGGGCCAACGGTAGCCCGGCGCGGCACCGGAGCGTGCGCGCATTTTGTCGCCGAGGGCCAAAGTGACCGATGAAGCGACACGCACCACCTCAATCCCCTTGCGCCGCTTTAATTTTCGCCCACCGATAGTCGGCCGTGCCGGACGGCGAGCGCCGCAGCCGATCCCCGAAAGGGGACGCGGTCCCGATCCTGGTTGGCCCGCGCCACCGCACCGAACACCTGGGCGAGGTTGAATTGCACCGCCTGTCCTCCCGTCGAGCCAGCGCAACGGAAGCGCGCCCGCCTATTAGTCTCGGCTTCGTGTGCGGGGCCAGTGGGACCGGATACAGCCGTTACGTCGCCATCGGGGACAGCCAGACCGAGGGCTTGTGGGACGGCGACGACGCCGTCGGCCTGCTCGGATTCGCCGACCGGCTCGCGACGCTGCTCGACTCGCTCTATCCCGGCCTGCACTACGCCAACCTGGCGATCCGCGGCAAGCTGGTCGCCGACGTGCTGCGCGAACAGGTCCCGCAGGCGCTAAAGATGCGGCCGGACCTGATCACCGTGTGCGTCGGGATGAACGACGTCATCCAGCCCGGGCGCTCGTTCGGGCGCGCCCTGACCGACCTCGACGAGGTCCACGCGAAGCTGGCCGAATCGGGGGCGACGGTGGTGACGACGACGTTCCCCAACGTCGCGCAGTTCCTGCCGCTCGGCCAGCTGGTGTCGGGGCGGCTCACCCGCATCAACGACGCGATCCGGGCCGCCGCCGACCAGTACGGCTTCCGGCTGGTCGACCTCTACCACGCGCCCTCGATGCGCGACCTGGACACCTGGGACGTCGACCGCGTGCACGCCTCCACCAAGGGCCACATCCTGTTCGCCCAGGCCGCCGCCGAGGCCCTCGAGCTGCCCGGCAGCAGCCATGACTGGGCGCAGGCGAGCGGCAGCCCCACGCGGCTGCCGCTGCGCACCCGCACCTACGGGCAGCTGCGCTGGACCCAGCAGAAGTTCATGCCGTGGGTGTGGCGGCGCCTGCGCGGCAAGTCGTCGGCCGACGGGCGGGTGCCCAAGCGGCCGCGGCTGGAACCCCTGGCCGCGCCCAGCGCAGAGATCGCGGCGCGGTTCGCCGACCGGTCAGGCATCCTTGAGCCATGAACGTGGAGGCTTTGCTGCAGTCGATCCCGCCGCTGCTGGTCTACCTGGTGGTCGGCGGCGTGGTCGGGGCGGAAAGCCTCGGCATTCCCCTTCCGGGCGAGATCGTGCTCGTCAGCGCGGCGCTGATGTCGTCGCACCACGACCTGGCCGTCAACCCGGTCGGGGTCGGCGCCGCGGCCGTGGTCGGCGCCGTGGTCGGCGACTCGATCGGCTACGCCGTCGGGCGCCGGTTCGGCATGCCGCTGTTCGACCGGCTCGGCCGCCGGTTCCCCAAACACTTCGGGCCCGGGCACGTCGCGCTCGCCGAAAAGCTGTTCAACCGGTGGGGGGCCCGCGCGGTGTTCTTCGGCCGGTTCATCGCGCTGCTGCGGATCTTCGCCGGGCCGCTGGCCGGCGCGCTGAAGATGCCCTACCCGCGGTTTTTGGCCGCCAACGTGTCCGGCGGCATCTGCTGGGCGGGCGGCACCACCGCGCTGGTCTATTTCGCCGGGATGGCCGCCGAACGCTGGCTGGAGCGGTTTTCCTGGATCGGGCTGGTCGTCGCCGTCGTCTGCGGGCTGACGGCCGCGATCGTGCTGCGGGAACGCACGTCGCGGGCGATCGCCGAGCTCGAGGCCGAGCACTACCGAAAGACTGAGGCGGCCGACGCCGCCTGATTACCCGGCGGCCTGGCCGAGGTCTCCGGGATCCGCCGGCCGGTGCTGTTCGATCAGTGCGCCGGCCATCTTGCGGGCCCGCCTCGCCGCGTCGAGATCGCCCACCGCGGCCAGGATGATGGCGCCCTTCATCAGGATGTGCCAGGACGACGCGAGGTCTTCGACGTCGGTCAGGCCGGCCGCGACGGCCCGGCGCCGCACGATGTCGCGGACGTGGTCGATGTGGGCGATGCAGGCCTCCCCCACCGGATGGTCGGCGCCCATCTCGAGCAGCACGTTGATGAACGAGCAGCCCTCGTAGCCGTCGCGCTGCTGGAACCAGTCGTGCAGGACGTCGAAGATCGCCAGCAGCTGCTCCTCGGGCGTGTCGCCCCGCAGCCGCGACTGCTCCTCGATCAGGTTGTGCGTCCACACCTCTTCGCGCCGCCGCAGCACGGCCAGCACGAGCGCGTCCTTGGTGGCGAAATGGCGGTACAGGGTGGCCTTGGCCACCCCGGCGCGGGCGATCACCTCGTCGGTGCCCACCGAGCGGATTCCGCGCCGGCTGAACAGCTCGTAGGCCGCGGTCAGGATCCGTTCACGGGCCGAAACGGCCGATGTGGCGACGTCGTCGCTGGTCATAGCGAGCCTTACCATACTCTTAGGCCTGGACAGGTAGACAGACTACCCTGTCTCGTTATAAAAATGAGATTCGCAGTGCGCGAATCGTCTGTCTTCAGGCAAGAAGGACGGGCACCGTCCCGGCATCCCAGAGGCCGGTAGATTAGGGAGTCCATCATGAGCCCGGTTATCACAGACCCGATGCCCAGCCACCACCTGATGCTGAGCACGCGGTTGGTCTATCAGCTGGGCAATCCACGCAGCACGCTGCGCGCGACCACGGACCGCAGCGGGCCGGCGGTGCTGATCAACGCCGGCGGCGAGGTCGACGCGTGCAACGAGCAGACCTGGCGCCAGCTGGTCAGCGAGGCGGCCAACGTGGTTGTCGCCCCGGGGCCCTTCGTCGTCGACGTCACGGGGCTCGATTTCATGGGTTGCTGCGCGTTCGCCGTGCTCGCCGAGGAGGCGCGCCGGTGCCGCGGGCGCGGCATCGAGCTGCGCCTGGTGAGCTGCGACCCGATCGTCCGCAGGATCGTCGACGCCTGCGGCCTGCGCGGGCTGCTGCCCATCTACCCGACGGCGGACGGCGCCCTGTCGGCGGCCACCCCCTGGTAGGTCCCTATCCCGGGCCCGCTTCGGGACCCACCTTCGGTGCCGAGGAGGAGTTCCTCCTCGTCGACCCCCGGACCGGCGAACCCGCGCCCCGCAACACCGCGGTGGCCACCGAGGCGCAACGCCGGGGCATCGAGCTGCAGCTGGAACTGAGCAGCTGCCAGGTGGAAACCACCTCCGGTGTGGCCAACTCCAGCGCGGAGCTGCACGACGAACTCACCCGGCTGCGGCGCGCCGCCGCGCGGGCGGCCGAGGCCAGCGGGGTGCAGCTGCTGGCCTGCGGGCTGCCGCCCGCCACGCCGCACCGGTTTCCGGTGACCGACACCCCGCGCTACCGGCGGATCGGCGCCGAGTACGGGATGGTCGCGCACGAGCAGGGCATCTGCGGGTGCCACGTGCACGTCGAGGTGCCCGACCGCGCGGCCGCCGTCCACGTCAGCAACTGGCTGCGCCCGTGGCTGCCGGCGCTGCTCGCGCTGTCGGCCAACTCGGCGGTGTATCGCAGCGCCGACAGCGGCTACGCGAGCTGGCGCAGCGTGCTGTGGCGGCGCTGGCCGGTCGCCGGGCCGCCGCCGTTCTTCCCCTCGCCCGACGATTACGAGAGCACGGTGCGCATGCTGGTCGACAGCGGCGTGATCCTCGATCGCAAGATGCTCTATTGGGACGTGCGCCCGTCGGACAACTTCCCGACGATCGAGGTGCGGGTGGCCGACGTGCCCGCGACGGTCGCCGAGACGGTGCTGCTGTCCACGCTGGTCCGGGCCGCGGTGATGACGGCGCTGCAGGGGCGCGACGACCGGCCGGGGCGCCTGCCGCCGGCGGCGCTGCGGGCGGCGTACTGGAAGGCCGCCCACGACGGGCTGGCCGGAAGCGGGCTCGACCTCTTCGAAGGCCGCGGCGCCGTGCCGGCCCGCTCCCAGCTTGAGGCGCTGGTGCGACGGGTGCGCCCGGCGCTGGAGGCGCTGGGCGAATACGACCGCGCCGCAACGGAACTCGACCGCATCGCCGCCCAGGGCAACGGGGCGATGCGCCAGCTGCGGGCGTGGCGCGAACGCGAGAACGTGATGGACGTGATCGCGGAGGCCGCCGCGGCCACGCTGAGCTGAGATCAGGCCACCGCGAGCAGGCGGTACAGCCCGACCAAGCCCACCACGACGATGGCGGCGCGCAGGCCGTTGGGCGACAGCTTGCGCCCGTAGCGCGCGCCCACCCATCCCCCGATCAGCGAGCCGGCCGCGATGAGCCCCGCGACCGGCCAGCTGATCCGATGACCGGCGACCAGCGAATAGCTCAGGGCGGCAACCACGTTCACCACCAACGCCAGCAGGTTTTTGGCCGCGTTCATGCGCTGCACCGACTCGGGCAGCAGCGCGCCCATCATGCCGACCAGCAGGATGCCCTGCGCGGCGGTGAAGTAGCCGCCGTAGACGCCGACGGCGAAGGTGCCCAGCACCAGCACCGCCATCCGCGCCGGCGTGACGTGCTCGGGCGCGCGGCCGGCCTCCTCGGCGCGCCGGCGCGCCCACGACTGGATGCGCGGCCCCAGCACCACCAGGCCCAGGGCCAGCACCAGCAGCACCGGCACGACCGCGCCGAACACCTTCTCCGGCAAGTGCAGCAGCAAGAAGGCGCCCAGCACCGCGCCCGCGAGCGACGCGGGCAGCTGCCAGCGCAGCCGGTCCCACTGGCCGCCCAGTTCGGCGCGATAGCCCCAGGTGCCCGACACGCTGCCGGCCACCAGGCCCACCGCGTTGGACATCGTGGAGGTCACCGGCGGATACCCGAGCGCGACGAGCGTCGGGAAGGTGATCAGGGTGCCCGAGCCTACGAGCGCGTTGATCGCGCCGGCGCCGAACCCGGCCAGGGCGATCAAAAGCATGTGGGAGGGCAGCACTTCCGACGAGCCTAGCCCGGCGCCGACCTCCGCGGCCGGGCGAGTTTCGTCACACCGGCGGCGCTTCGGCGCCGCGATCGACGCCGCTGCGCAGCTTGACCGACGCCGAGTAGGCCAGGGTGCGGAAGTGCAGCACCGGGTCGTCGGAGGGCTCGATGCCGTCGGTAACCCGCATCGGGTCGAACACGACGATGTCGCCGCCGCGCTCGCGTTCGGTGTCGCGGCCGGTGATCTCGAGGGTGCCGACGGTGACGACCTGGGTGCTATCCCAGGGCGCCGACGGGTCGACCGTCGAGTCGTCGGGCCCGGCGATCTGGACGCGGAAGTCGAACCACACCGGCCCGTTGGCCAGGCGCGCGTCGAGTTCTTCGGTGAGGAAATCGGGGCCCGCGCCGCGGGTGGCGGGCCCCGAGATCCGCTCGCCGGTGGCGGGGATCCAGTGGTAGCGAACGAATCTGGCGCCGCCATCGGCGCCGATCCACCGGAACGCGTGCAGCCCGTGGTAGTCGATGGTGGCGTAGCTCTCCGGGACCTTGCCGGCCTCGCGCAGCACGGGCAGCGCTCGCAGCAGGCGCGGATGGGTCAAAAAGTATTTGCCCACCCGCAGCGGCGCGGTCAAACCGGGGCGCATCGCCTTGAGCAGGTCGACGAATCCGTCCGGCGTGCTGGACACGAACAGCCGCGCGGTCTGCGCCGAGACGTCGGTGGTCGAGCCGTGCGGCAGCGTGAACTTCACCGCCATCCCCCGCACCCCGGGAACGCCGTCGCGCTGCGCGGGGTTGCCCGATCCGTTGGAGAAGCGGATCAGCGCCGGGACCGGCGAGCCGTCGAGGTGGCGTGCCCGCGACAGCCGGGCCGCCTCGGGGGTCGCGGCGAACGTGCCGCGGTACAGCGCGCCTTTGGCGTGCAGGGCCCGGCAGCCCGGCCGGGCGCCGCCGCTGCCCCGGATCGCCTCGATCGCCTCCTCGGGGGTGACGGAACGGGCCATCCGCGAATCTTAGAGGCTCAGCGGGGAAACCCGAAGAGTTTGACGACGCCGTGGTCGCGGCCGGCGGTGTAGCCGCCGTCGACGGCGATTGCCTGACCGCTGACGAACGAGGCGTCGGGGGACAGCAGAAAGGCCGCCATGGCCGCCACCTCCTCGGGCCGGCCCAGCCGTTGCAGGGCGTGCTCGGAGGTGATCGACGCCAGCGGCTCCTCCATTCCGGGCAGGCCGAAAACGCCTTGCGCCATTGGGGTTTCGATGAAGCCGGGGCAGATGGCGTTGGCCCGGATGCCGCTGGGCCCGTAGTCGAGCGCGATGTTCTTGGTGAGCAACACGACGCCGCCCTTGGCCGCGTTGTACGAGCTGCCGCCCGCCGTGCCCTCCAGGCCCTCGATGCTGGCGACGGTCACGATCGAGCCGCGCTCGCCGTCGACGCGGGGCTGCTCGATCATCCGGGCCAGCGCGGCCTTGGCCACCAGGAAGGTACCGGTGAGGTTGATGCCGATCACCCGGTCCCACTCGGTGCGGTCGAGCAGGTGGACCGGGCCGCCGCCGGCCACGCCGGCCGCGTGGAAGACGCCGTCGAGGCGGTCGGGGACGGCGGCCAGCACCGCGCCAACGGCGGCCTCGTCGGTCACGTCGGCCGGCACGTAGTGAAAGTCGGCGCCGAGGTCCGGCGGGTGTGCCAGGTCGGCGCCGATCACGGTGCCGCCCTCGGCCAACAGCCGCCGCGCGGTGGCCAGGCCGATGCCCGACGCCGCGCCCGTCACGATGAAGGTGCGAGAACGGGCGCGGTCGGTGCTCACCATGGCAGTCATGGTGACACGGTGTGTCGTCGCATGCCCGTCAGGCACACTCGAACCATGCCACCAGCCGACACCAGCACGACCGGGACGCTCGCCGGGTTCGTCGAGCGACACGCCCAGCGGCGGCCCGACGACATCGCGATGCGCTTCGGCGAGCGGCAGTGGTCATGGGCGCAGTGGGCGTCGCGGATCCGGCGCGCGGCCGGGGCGCTGCGCGACGCCGGCGTGAGACGCGGCGACGGCGTGGCGTTCCTCGACAAGAACCACCCGGCCTGTCTGGAGATCCTCTTCGCCGCCGCATCGATCGGCGCGGTGACCACCGTCGTCAACTGGCGGCTGGCCGGCGACGAACTCGTCCACGTGCTCGACGACAGCCGCCCCCGCGTGCTCTTCGTCGGTGAAGAGCTGCGCCAAGCGGCCGACGCGGCAGCCGGGCGCGCCGACGGCGTGCGACGCGTCGTCGTGGTCGACGACGAGTACGAAACCTTGCTCGCCGCAGCGTCGCCCGCGCCGCCCGAGGAGGTCGGCGGGGCCGAGACCGCCCTGGTGATCTACAGCTCCGGCACCACCGGCCGCCCGAAGGGCGTGCTGCTGAGCCAGCGCGCGCTGGCCAACCACGCGGCCAACCTGGCGCCGGCGTTCCCGTTCGCCGACGGCGACACGAACCTCGTCTGCATGCCCCTGTTCCACGTGGGCGGAATCGGCTACGCGCTGTTCGGCATCCGGGCGGGCGTGCCGACGATCATGACGCGCGAGCCCGACGCCGCCTCGTTGGTCGGGGCGGTGCGGACCGGTGCCACCCACGCGTTCTTCGTGCCGCCGGTGATCGCGCGCTTCCTGGACGCGGGCGCGGCCGCCAGCGCCGCGATCGCCGGCCTGCGCTACATCGTCTACGGCGCCGCCCCGATGCCGCTGCCGCTGCTGCACCGGGCGCTGCAAACGTGGCCGGAGACGAAATTCGTTCAGGTGTACGGCCAGACGGAGCTGTGCGGGGCGGTCACCGCGCTCGGCGACGCCGAGCATCGCGATCCGGCCCGGCCCGGGTTGCAGCTATCGGCCGGAAAGGCGGTGCTGGGCACCGAGATTCGGGTCGTCGACCCCGACACCGGCGCCGATTTGCCCACCGGCGAAGCCGGCGAGATCTGGGTGCGCAGCAACCAGAACATGACCGGCTACCTGAACCGGCCGGAGGCGACCGCCGAGACGATCACCGACGACGACTGGGTGCGCACCGGTGACGTCGGGCGGCTGGACACCGACGGCTACGTCTACATCGAGGATCGCCTAAAGGACATGATCATCACCGGCGGCGAGAACGTCTACGGGCCCGAAGTGGAGAGCGTGCTGATCGAGCATCCCGCCGTCGCCGACGCCGCGGTCATCGGCGTCCCCGACGACTATTGGGGCGAATCGGTCAAGGCCGTCGTCGTGGCCGGCGGCGAGGTCGAGGCCGACGACATCATCGCGTTCTGCCGCCGGCACCTCGCCGGCTTCAAATGCCCGCGCACCGTGGACTTCGTGGACTCGCTCCCGCGTAACCCGAGCGGCAAAATATTGAAAACCACGCTGCGCGAACCGTATTGGCAGGGAAGGACCCGCAAAGTTTGACGCCCGGCGGCGCGACTGCGCGATCACCGTGCTGGGCGGCCCGACCACGTTCGTCGACATCGGCGGCCTGCGGCTCGTGATCGACCCGACGTTCGATCCGCCCGGCGCGCACTCCTAACTCACCAAGCTCACCGGCCGGTCAGCGACACGTCGGCGCGCGCGGGCGCGGCGGGGGTGTGCCCGTGGCCCGGCAGGTCGAGGGCGATGCAGCGCCGCCGATCTCCGGCGACCCCGAAAATGACGCGGCGCCACAGCAGGCTGTTGACAGAATGCCGTGAACGAACACCGCGGGCCGGCCGCGTCCGACGTCGAGGTCACTGACCGGACCGGATTCGGTTGTGGCGTGGCAACGGCGGGTTTCGAGGGTGGCGAGGTCCATCAGGACGACCGACTCCCTTCGCGGCTGGCGGCTCCATATCTGGCGCACGTCACAAACTCCGGGTATGCGAGGGGTCTTTGCGCGACTATTTTCCTAGCCGTAGACAGTGTCAAAGAATCGTCGCGCGGAATACGCCGAACAGACGCGCGCCGCCATCCTCGACGCCGCCGCCGACGCGTTTGCCGAAGACGGGTTCACGGCGAGCTCCATCACTGATATCGCGGCCGCCGCGCGGGTGACGAAAGGCGCCGTCTATCACCATTTCCCAGACAAACGGGCCCTCTTCGAAGCTGTCGTGCATCGATGCAACGAGGCGGCACAGCGGCGGGTGTACGAGGCGGCCGCACGACACGGCGACGATCCATGGCGGGCCGCGCTGGCCGCGCTCTCGGCCACCCTCGACGTCTCCCTCGACCGGGTTGTCGCGCGGCTGCTCTACATCGAGGGTCCGGTCGGCCTGGGGTGGCGGCGCTGGCGCGAATCCGAGGATCACTACATCCGCCGCAACGTCCGCCTGTTGTGGCAAGGCCTGATCGACGCGGGCGTATTCGCCGACGATATTCCCGTCGACGCGATGACCCAGCTTCTCAGCGGCATGATCACCCATGCCGGTATCTTGTTGGCCGAGGTTCCAAACCGCCGACGCAAAGCCGTCCGCCACGACCTCTGCACCGCGATCCACCAGGTCATGCTGGGCCTGCGGCGGGGGCGCCCGCCGGCCTGAACTCGACACCAAATCGTCGCGATTTCGTGCGAGTCACATGGCCGGTTGATATAAGTTTCGATTTGGTGAGGCGTGCTGACGTCGTCTGAGCGGTTAAGGGAGTCGGGATGAGATTCATGCTTGCTCGCCGGGGCGCTGCGATATTCGGTTGTGCTGCGGCGTTTGCGTTTTCTGTTCCGGTTGCCAGCGCCGACCCGCCCGACCCGCACCAGCCGGACATGACGAAAGGCTTTTGTCCCGGCGGTCGTTGGGGTTACGGCAATTTGGCCGTGTGCGACGGCGAGAAATACCCCGACGGCTCGTTTTGGCACCAATGGATGAAGACATGGATCGTCGGCCCCCAGTTCTACTACGACTGCGTCGGCGGCGACGAACCCCTCCCCGGCCCGCCACCGCCCGGGGGCTGCAACGGCGCGATCCCGCCCGAAGGAGCTCCCCCGCCGCCGCCGCCGCCGCCAAGCTGATCGCGGCGCGCGGCGCGGCTCGTGCGGCCGCGCGGTAGAGCCCGTGGGCCAATTCGCAACGCCCGCATAGGGTCCCGTCTTACCGTGGGGCACGCCTGGGCGTGGCGGTGTTCGGGTGCAGCGGGTGTCGCGGCACGAAATCGACTATGCCCCAGAGCCTTTGAGGCTCAGCGGGTGTCGACCCGCTTTGGTAACGACCCTAGTTGTTGGTGGGTGGTGGTTTTGGCTCGAAGGGCTGGTACCACCACCAGTCGGCGCGCTCGCCGAGCGGCCCGCGGCACGGTGGCACGTCGGGCGGGGGGAAGTTCGGGGGACGCGCCAGCGATGCGGGGCTTAGCGTCTCGCCGGTGTTGTCGGTGACGACCAGATCGTCGGGGTGCCCGCCGATGGTGATGACGCCGCGGTGGTGTAACCGGTGGTGATAGGGGCACAGCAGCACCAGGTTGGTGACAAGTTCCTAATATACCCTCCTGGCAGCCGTCCGGTTACCCCGAGATAGGTAGGTGCCGGGCCACCGACGACACACTCCGGGGCCTTAAAAATCATTGGTCTCCTAACCCTGTTGGGGTCCAGGCTGGTGGTCGAGCATCGGTGTCCGGTATCTGATCCCCACGGAGGCACTGCTGATAATGGCTGAACAACGCCAACTACATTTGGCCGGGTTTTTCTCGGCCGGCAACGTCACTCACGCGCATGGCGCGTGGCGCCATGTTGGTGCCACGAACGGATTTCTGACTGGCGAGTTCTACAAGCAGATTGCACGGACCCTGGAGCGGGGAAAGTTTGACCTGTTATTTCTTCCCGATGGCCTGGCCATCGAAGACAGCTATGGTGAGAACTTGGAGACCGGGGTCGGCCTGGGTGGCCAGGGCGCGGTGGCGCTGGAGCCGACCAGCGTGATAGCGACTATGGCTGCGGTGACGGAACGTTTGGGTCTGGGCGCTACGGTTTCCACAACGTACTACCCGCCGTATCACGTGGCTCGGGTGTTTGCCACGCTCGACAACCTGTCTGATGGCCGGATCTCGTGGAATGTGGTCACGTCGCTCAACGACTCGGAAGCACGCAACTTCGGCGTGGACGAGCACCTTGAGCACGACATCCGATATGACCGCGCTGACGAATTCTTGGAGGCAGTCAAGAAGCTATGGAGTTCTTGGTCCGAGGATGCCTTGTTGTTGGACAAGATTGGCGGTCGGTTCGCCGACCCCAAGAAGGTTCAATACGTCAATCATCGTGGCCACTGGTTGTCCGTCCGTGGCCCCTTGCAGGTTCCACGGTCACGCCAGGGCGAACCGGTGATCCTGCAGGCCGGCTTGTCACCGCGCGGGCGTCGCTTCGCGGGGCGCTGGGCCGAAGCAGTATTCAGCGTCTCGCCCAACCTCGACATCATGCGCGCGGTCTATCAGGACATCAAAGCTCACGTTGCGGCCGCGGGACGTGACCCGGAGCAAACAAAGGTGTTCACCGCGGTAATGCCAGTACTCGGTGAGACTGAGCAGGTGGCCCGTGAGCGTCTGGAATATCTCAATTCTCTGGTCCATCCCGAGGTGGGTTTGTCGACGTTGTCGAGCCATAGCGGTTTGGATCT
Organism: Mycobacterium palustre; assembly: GCF_002101785.1. Lineage (GTDB taxonomy): Bacteria > Actinomycetota > Actinomycetes > Mycobacteriales > Mycobacteriaceae > Mycobacterium > Mycobacterium palustre. The sequence continues at coordinate 9,517 of NZ_LQPJ01000143.1, read as the reverse complement.
CTCCAAGTATCCGCTGGATACGAAGTTTTCCGACATCGTCGCCGATCTCGGTGATCGTCACGTGCCGACCATGTTGCAGATGTTTTCTGCGGTGGCCGGTGGCGGTGCGGACCTGACGTTGGCCGAGCTGGGTCGACGATACGGCACCAACGTCGGGTTTGTACCGCAGTGGGCCGGAACTGCCGAACAGATCGCTGATCAATTGGTTAGTCACTTTGAGGCCGGGGCCGCTGACGGATTCATCATTTCGGCGGCGTATCTGCCTGGGATTTACGAGGAATTCGTCGACCAGGTGGTGCCGCTGCTGCAGCAACGTGGTGTGTTCCGTACTGAGTACGAAGGGGCAACGCTGCGTGAGCACCTTGGGTTGGCTCGGCCTGAAGTTGGGAGCATCTGATGACCACCACGGGCATAGATCGAGATATTCTTGCCTACAGCAATTGCCCGGTTCCTAACGCGTTGCTGACAGCGCTGGAGTCAAACCTGTTGGCTGGCAACGGTATTTCGCTGAATGTGCTGAGCGGCGCGCAAGCTGGGTTGCATTTCACCTACGATCATCCCGCCTACACCCGTTTTGGTGGCGAAATTCCACCTCTTATCAGTGAGGGCCTGCGAGCACCAGGACGCACCCGTCTGCTGGGCATCACACCTCTGGCCGGTCGGCAAGGGATCTATGTCCGTGCTGACAGCCCGGTGACATCACCCGAGCAGCTGCGGGGTCGGCGGGTGGGTGTGTCCGGCGCAGCGATCCGCATTCTCACCGGCGAGTTGGGTGACTACCGGCAATTGGATCCGTGGCGGCAAACACTGATCGCGCTGGGCACCTGGGAGGCGCGGGGACTTTTGCAGACCCTGCATATCGGAGGCATCGGGATCAGTGACGTCGAATTGGTGCGTATCGAAAGCCCTGGCGTCGACGTGCCCGAAGAGCGGCTGGAAGCAGCGGCCAGTGTCAAAGGCGCTGACCTGTTTCCCGACGTGGCCGCCCACCAGAGCGACATCCTGAGTAGTGGCAACGTTGATGCGCTATTCACGTGGTTGCCCTGGGCGGCGGAGCTAGAAGACCTCAGCGGCGCGCGGGTACTCGCCGATCTCGGCGACGACAAACGAAACCGGTATGCCAGTGTTTGGACGGTCAGCGCCCAGTTGGTTGACGAGCGACCCGACCTGGTGCAACGACTCGTCGATGCGGCTGTCCAAGCCGGCCGTTGGGCACAGGCCCACCCCGAGGACACCGTTGGCATCCATGCCGCCAACCTCGGGGTAGCACCTTCGGCGATCGGACGCGGTTTCGGCGCTGATTTCGCCCAACATCTGATCCCAACGCTTGACGACTCGGCGCTGGCCGTTGTCGACCAAACTCAACAGTTCCTCATCGACCACAATCTGCTCGACCGTCCGGTGGACCTCACACAGTGGGCAGCACCGCAATTCCTCACCCAATCCGCGACTGGAGAACAGCAATGACGTTGACCGATGACACCACCACGGCACAGAACAGTAGGCATGGCGACCCAATCGAGGTCGCGCGCGAGCTGACGCGAAAGTGGCAAACTACCGTCGTCGAGCGCGACAAGGCAGGTGGTTCGGCAACAGAAGAGCGTGAGGATCTACGCGCCAGTGGGCTGCTCTCGGTGACCGTTCCCCGGCACCTGGGCGGTTGGGGAGCCGACTGGCCTACCGCCCTGGAAGTGGTGCGCGAGATCGCCAAGGTCGACGGATCCCTTGGGCACTTGTTCGGATACCACCTCAGCACCCCAGCCGTTATCGATCTGTGGGGTTCACCCGAGCAAAAGGAACGCCTGCTTCGTCAACTGGCCGAAAACAATTGGTGGACCGGAAACGCCTCCAGCGAGAACAACAGCCACATCCTGGATTGGAAGGTGACGGCCACCCCGGCCGATGACGGCGGGTACTTTTTCAACGGCATTAAGCACTTCAGCAGTGGCGCCAAGGGCTCAGATCTGCTCTTGGTGTTCGGTGTGATACCGGAGGGTTTCCCACAGCAAGGTGCCATCGTAGCGGCGGCCATTCCCACCACCAGAGAAGGCGTTCAGCCAAACGATGACTGGCAGGCGCTGGGGATGCGGCGCACCGACAGCGGCACCACCGAATTCCACAATGTTGCGGTCCGTCCCGACGAGGTGCTCGGCAAACCCAATGCCATCCTCGAGGCGTTCCTGGCGTCCGGGCGCGGAAGCCTGTTCGGCCCGATCGTGCAGTTGGTGTTCTCCTCGGTTTACCTAGGGATCGCGCGCGGAGCGCTCGAGACAGCCCGCGAGTACACCCGAACGCAGGCACGTCCTTGGACGCCGGCCGGGGTCACTCAAGCCGTCGAAGATCCGTACACCATTCGCAGCTACGGCGAATTCGGCATCCAACTACAAGCCGCCGATGCTGCAGCCCGCGAGGCCGCACAACTCCTACAGGCCGCGTGGGACAAAGGTGACGCATTAACTTCGCAGGAACGCGGCGAACTCATGGTGCAGATTTCTGGAGTCAAAGCCATAGCCACCCAAGCGGCCCTGGACGTGACCAGCCGTATTTTCGAGGTCATCGGTGCCCGCGGCACCCACCCCAAATACGGATTCGACCGGTTCTGGCGCAACATCCGCACCCACACGCTGCACGATCCTGTCTCCTACAAAATCGCTGAAGTCGGAAACTACGTCCTCAACCAACGCTATCCGATACCCGGCTTCACTTCCTGACCCCGGCGTCGCGCTGCCGGGCACGCGTGAATTCGTCAGATCGGCGGGTCCGTCTTACCCAGTGGTGGCCGACGGTCCCGCCGTTTTGGGTGCAACAATGCGGTCGTTGGGTGACGGTGTGACCCAACCGGATGCGGCTGGCCAAGCGACGGAACGTGGTTCAGAGCAGTCTCATTAGCGCTATTGGTTCGGACTCGACGCCTCGACCCAAGCCGGTTGATCGCCGGTTTGCGCGGCAATGAAGCCTTCGACGATGCGGGTGCAATCTTGGTGGGTGATGACGCGTAGACCGGTCATTCGGGCAAAGACCAGAGGGCCAACAAGTTGACAGAGTGCGAGTTCAATGTCGAGTTCGCCGAGTTGATCGACGCTTTCGGGGCTGTACAGGATTTCGTCGAACGGCCGTCGGTATTGTTCGATCACACGCATCCGCAGAGTGCCGGCACCGGCGTGTTGCACAGTGTTTGGTTCGTGAGTCTCGGCGGGGCCCAACGCGGCCCAGGCCAGGGTGGTGACTTGTACGGGCGCTTCGGCGAACAGGTCGGCTTGGCGGGAGAGCAGTTCGATGAGCCGCTCACGGAGGGTGCCGCTGGTCGGGGCGGGCGGGATGACTTGGGGCAGAAGGCGTTCGAAGGTGGCCGCGAGCAGTTGCGAGGAACTGTTGAAATGGCGGTAGAGGGTGGTGCGGGCGACCTTGGAGGCTTTGGTGACCGCGTCGATGGTGACGGCTTCGATCCCACCGGTTTTGAGCAGGTTGGCCGCGGCGTCGAGCAGTCGGGTGCGTGATCGGGTGCGGCGCGGGTCGACGTCGTCCTCGTCGTCGGGTGTCTCCGCGGGCTGCGTCCCCACCTGACCTCCTGATGTGTTCCGATTGCCGGTGCGTTGCCCCCGCACTCCCGGTTATGGTACCGATAGTAGCGCAGCGAAACTGCTAGTACCGGCGGTCCCGGGTCGGGACGCGGTGGCGGGGCTGCCCGGGTGCGAGGAGGCCGTGATGGGTGTTGATCAGCCGCAGCGGTTGCCGTCGCACACGCCGACCTGCATGGGCTGCGGGTCGGACAATCCGCACGGTTTGCAGCTGGAGGTGTTTCGGTGCGGCGATGAGGTGTTCGCTGATCTGGTGTTCGATGAGCGCCATATCGGTGCGCCGGGGCTGGCGCACGGTGGCGCGATCGCCGCGGCCTGTGATGACGTGCTGGGTTTTTCGTTGTGGATCGCGGCCACCCCGGCGGTGACGCGCCGTTTGACGGTGGACTATCTGCAGCCGGTGCCGTTGGGATGTACGCATCGGCTGACCGCGCGGATCGCCTCCCGCGAGGGCCGGGCGTTGCATGTGGACGGGGTGGGGGTCGGTGTGGACGGTGTCACCCGGTTCACCGCCTCGGCGGTGTTCATCACGGTGGATGCGGCCCATTTCGCCGCCCACGGTGACATCAGCGGTTTCGGGGAGTTGTTCGCCGAGCTGACCCGCTACGGTGGCGCCGGCCCCGACGCGGGGTCGCGGTGAGTGCGCCCACCGCCGCACCCCGGGACCGGGTGCGGCACCCGCGCCGGCCGGCGGACTCGGTGTTGGTGCGTCGCGAGGCGATCCTGGATGCCGCGTGGGCGGTAGCCTCAGCACAAGGTTTTGACGGTGTGCAGATGCGTGCGGTGGCCGCGCAGGCCGGCATTGCCGCCAGCTCCCTGTATCGGCATTTCCGATCCAAAAGCCATCTGCTGGTGACGGTGCTGGCCCGCGAATTCGAACGTCTCGACACCGAATTCGATTGCACTACCGGTGAACTGGCGCCGCAGGCCCGGCTGGGGCGGTTGACCACCCACCTGCACATGGCCTGGCAGGCCAACCCGCACCTGACCGAGGCGATGGTGCGTGCGTTCGTCGTGGCCGACTCCGAGGCCGCCGGCGCGATCGAGCACGCTGTCGCGGTGATCGAGGACATGCTGGCCCGCGCCCTGGGCGGGCCCACACCCAGCGCGCATGACCGTGACGTGGCCAGCCTGATCGCCGACGTGTGGCTGGCCAACCTGATCGCCGTCATCGGCGGCCGGATCGATGCGGACCTGGCCCGCGAGCGCATCGACCGCACAACCCGACAGCTGGTGCACGGCACCGACACCACCACTTAGCGATACTAGTAGTATCGCTGCGCTACTCCCAGTACCATAAAGCGACACAATGACGTGTCGAAAGGGACCCGGGCATGCATACCCCCTGGATCGAGCGGTGCACCGTTCAGCGTGTCTCGTTGCGCGACGGATTGGTGCTCGACCTCGACGATTACAACGAATTGGTGATCGCCACCCCGATCCGGCTGACCCTGCCGCCGATCGGTTCGTCTTATCCCGAAGAGCAGGTCCTCATCGACCCGGGCAACGTCTCGGTCCAGCAGCGTCCGTTGCTGGACCTGGCCGGCGCGGTGTGCACGGGCGCGTGGTGCGACGAGGGCGGCGGGTTGCACCTGGGTTTTTCCCGCGGGCATCGCATCGATGTCGCCCCCCAGGAGGCCGCGACCTCCTGGGAGCTCTACGGCAAACGCCACGGCTACATGGCATGCCTGCCCCGCGGGCGGGTGCGGGTGGTGCGCCACGACCTGCCCGACGACGAATCTGAGGACACCGCAAGTTAATTCACCCCCACCGCGCCCAGCCCCAACCATGGCCCGAAAGGTCGGCGCGGCCCTTCCGATCCTCGTGTGGGACTATTAGTATCGTAGCGATACCGATAGTTTCGTTTCTTGGGAGGCGTGGGGATGGGCGATCGAACCGGAGATGCTGGGCCTTCCCGTGGCCGGCGCGGCGTCGATCTGTCCGGATCTTCGGAATACAGCGCCCGGCTGGGTCGGCTCGCGGCGTTCACGGTGGGCCACAAGGCATTAGTGATCGGTGGATGGATCGCGGCCGCGGTGGTGCTGGCGCTGCTGTTCCCGCAGTTGGAGACGGTGGTGCGCCAACAATCGGTCGATCTGATCCCGCGTGATGTGCCCTCGTTTCAGACCGTGGACCGCATGAGTGAGGCGTTCGGTGAGCAGGGGTCCAAGACGATGCTGTTCGTCGCGATGCAAGACCCGGCCGGTCTGACCCCCGATAATCAGCTGCGCTATCAGGATCTGGTAGGGCGGTTGCGCGCCGATCACGACCATGTCCTGCTGGTCCAGGATCTGCTGGCCGACCCGGTCACCAGAACCCAGGCGGTCAGCGGTGACGGCAAGGCCTGGTATCTGCCGGTCGGGGTGGCCGGCACGCTCGGTGATCCCACCGCGGCCGAATCCGTGCAAGCCGTGCGCGATCTCACCGACACGGCATTCGCCAACACGTCCACCACGGCCTATGTGACAGGGCCACCGGCCACGTTCGCCGATCAGATCGCCTCAGCCGAGCACGACCTGGTGTTCATCTCGATCGCCACCGCCGGGCTGATCGCGCTGATCCTGCTGATCGTGTACCGGTCGGTGTTCACCGCGCTGCTGCCGCTGCTGGTGATCGGGATCAGCCTGGCCGTCGGGCGTGGGGTGCTCTCTGCACTCGGGGAAATCGGCATGCCGGTCTCGCAGTTCACCGTGGCGTTCATGACCGCGATCCTGCTGGGCGCCGGCACCGACTACACCGTGTTTCTGATCAGCCGCTACCACGAACAACGCCGCGCCCAGGTGCCCGCCGAGCAGGCGGTCATCGCGGCCACCGCCAGCATCGGCCGAGTCATCCTGGCCTCGGCCGGCACCGTGGCCCTGGCCTTTCTGGCCATGGTGTTCGCCACCTTGAGTGTGTTCGCCGGACTCGGCCCGGCCTGCGCGGTCGCCGTGGCAGTCGGATTCGCCGCCACCGTGACCCTGCTGCCCCCGGTGCTGGCGCTGGCGGCCACCCGCGGCATCGGCGAACCCAAACCCGACCGCACCCGACGCTACTGGAACAGCGTGGCCGTGGCCGTGGTGCGCCGCCCGGTGCCGCTGCTGGTCATCAGCCTGACCATCCTGGTGGCACTGTCGGCGGCCGCGGCGACCATGACCATCAGCTATGACGACCGCCAAGGACAGCCCGCCACTACCGCCAGCAACCAGGGCTATCAGCTGCTGGACCGCCATTTCCCTAAAGACGTCGTCATCACCGAATTCCTCGTCGTGGAAAACCCGACCGACATGCGCACCGGCAAAGGCCTGGCCGACCTCGACGAGATGGCCTCACGCATCGCCCAAATCCCGGCCGTGACACGTGTTTCCGGGATCACCAGACCGGCCGGGCAACGCCTCGACCAAGCCCAACTGTCCTGGCAGAACGGACAAATCGGCGACAAGATGGCCGACTCGGTCGCCCAGGGCAACGACCGGCGCACCGACCTGGACAAGCTCACCCACGGCGCCGACCAACTCGCCGGCGGCCTGGCCCAACTCGACACCACCGTGCGCACCGCGCTCACCCCCCTGGGCGGTGTACTCACCCAAGCCGGCGCCGCCGGTGAGAGCATGCAGCGCTTCGGCCCGCTGCTGCAACAACTCTCAGCCACCGCACCCGAGGTCGACACCGCCATCCAAGCCGGCCCCGGCATCCGACCCCTGGCCGAACGCGCCCAGAACGCTATCGCCGCCCTCGACCCGCTCGTCACCGCACTCAACACCTCACCGTGGTGTATGACCACCCCGCAATGCGCCCAGATCCGCGACCAGGTCAGTATCCTGACCACCCTGCGCGACGACGGATTCTTCACCCAGCTCGCCACCCTGGGCGACCAGTACAACCCGGCCACCAACGCCACCGTCACCGGCACCCTCACCGAAGTTCAACACACCGTGGCCACCATGAACAACGCCTTCAAAACCCTCGGCAACCCCGAGAACCTGGCCGCTGACATCGGCCGACTCCAACACGGCATCAGCCAACTGGCCTCCGGCGCACGCGCCCTGGCCACCGGCGTGCACACCCTGGCCGACAGCAACATCCAAATGCTGTCCGGGATGAGTCAAATCGCGGCCCAACTGCAAAACTCCGCCCGCGCCACCGCCGGATCCGATGCCGCCACCGGCTTCTACCTGCCCCCCGAAGCCTTCGACAACCGCCAATTCGCCGACGTCGCCAAACATTTCCTCTCACCCGACGGCAAAACCGCCCGCTTCGCCATCGACACCAGCACGGACCCCTACAGCGGCGAGGCGATGAACCTGGCCCGCCAGATCACAGACGTCGCCAACACCGCCCGACCCAACACCTCCCTGGCCCAAGCCACCGTCTCGGTTGCCGGATTCCCCGCCGTCAACTCCGACATCCAACGCCTACTCTCATCCGACTTCACCCAGCTGGCCATCGCCACCCTGGTCATCGTCGGACTCATCCTCATCGCCCTGCTACGCGCCCTGATCGCCCCGCTATATCTGCTGGGCACCGTCGTGCTGAACTACCTGGCCTCACTAGGCATCGGAGTCATCGTCTTCCAATGGATCCTCGGCCACGAAATCGCTTGGCCCGTACCACTATTAGCGTTCATCATCCTCGTCGCCGTCGGCGCCGACTACAACATGCTGCTCGTATCACGACTACGCGAAGAATCCACCCACAACATCCGCGTCGGCGTCCTGCGCACCGTAGCCACCACCGGCTCAGTCATCACCTCCGCCGGCCTGATCTTCGCTGCCAGCATGTTCGGCCTGATGATCGGATCGGTAGCCATCATGATCCAAACCGGACTCATCATCGGCTGCGGACTACTGCTGGACACGTTCCTCGTACGCACCCTCACCGTCCCAGCCATCGCCACCCTGCTCCGCCAAGCCAGCTGGTGGCCACACATGAACCGTCACCCCGCATCGATGCCAGCTAAGCATCTCACCGGTGTGGGCGCGCTGAGCGCAACACGCGGACCGCACCTCCAGATATCGGCGAAGTGGGGTGGCGTCTCACCTGGGGGCGACCATGTACGAAGAATGGATGTGGGGACCGATAGTGGAAACGGGAAAGCAGCTGACCCAGAATCGCTCACATCCGACAACTGATGACCGCGACAACCAACCCGGACGTAGAACCTACTTCGTGGTCACCCAGAGAGACAGAGCTGCTGCGAGTAGCATTGGGTATCCTGCAGGATCGTGGGTACCACGGCCTAACAGTGGAGGCTGTCGCGGGCGCTGCTCATGCCAGTAAAGCCACCATCTACCGGCGCTGGCCCTCGAAATCTGAACTGATCCTAGCGGCCGTCATCGAAGGCACCCGTCAGAGCGCTGTTGCACCCAACACTGGCACCCTGCGCGGCGACTTGTTGTGTCTCGGCCAGATCATCTACAAACAGTGCCGAGACCACGCCAGCACCATCCGGGCAGTGCTTGTCGAGATATCCCGTGATCGCGCGCTCAACAACGTTATGCAAGACCGGTTTCTTCATGAACAGAGAACCCTGGTCCGGCAGGTCCTACAGCAGGCGATCAGCCGCGGCGAGATCGGCGCGTCAACAATCAACGAAGAGCTCTGCGACCTGTTGCCAGGCTATCTGATCTTCCGATGCATCTTTTCCAACCGCCCGCCGACCCATCTCACCATCGAAACTCTGGTCGACAATGCAATCCTCCCGAAACTCATCTCAGCAACTGAATAGCTCCCGCGACGTCGGAGCCACTGTTGTCAGGGAATGCGAGTTCCGCGCTGGAGCGGCCTAGGTGTTGCCTACACGCTTGATACCAGTAAAGAAAGTTCTCACATCGCAGGTCAGAGGGCTGTTTTGCGGCGATGGCCCGGTGGTTCGGCGGCGGACTGGCTGTGACAGCCTGATTTGGCCCCGGGTGGGCGGTCGAAAGTGGCCCCACCTGTGTGGTCGCGGGTGTGCTGTT
>NZ_LQPJ01000142.1 GCF_002101785.1 Mycobacterium palustre | reverse complement strand
ACACTCAACGCCGCCACAGCGCACTCAGCGGCCTACCACCCATCAGCCGCCTGTAACCAACGTTATGGCCGGGTACACCTAGCGGCCCGCCCGCTGGATGAAACCGACCTGGTCGGGGCAGTAGTGGTCGATCGCGGCGCCCAGGAACTGGAACGCCTGGCCCTGCGTGGTGCCCAGCGGCAGGTTGTGCTGCAGGAAGTTGGCCGACTTGTACGGGTCCCCGTCGACGCCCCTGCCGATCCGGTCGCAGCTGATCTTGCCCAGCCACGCCAGCTGGTCCTGCGGGCCGTACACGCCGAAGTGGTTGACCGTCTGCTTGAACACGTAGTCGTAGTCGTCGGCCTGCGCGGGCGCCGCCACTGCGACAGCGGCGCCCGCCATGGCGATGAGAGAAGCCAGCCTCGAAGCCTTCATTAGCCGGACTATACACCTGATGCTTTTAGGAGCCCAGGTGCGCGGACAGCAGCCAGGCGTCGACGGACTGCAGGCCGTTGGGCTCCTCGCGGATCCCGACGAACGGCAGGTCGGGATGGCCCACGGGCAGGTTGCCGTGGATGCGCGCGGGCCTGATCTCGTCGACCACCCAGTACTTCGACACCACGTCGCGCAGCTCCTCGGCGGTGACGGCGTTGGGCGGGCCCGCCGGAACCGCGGCCTTGTCGAAGACCAGGGCGAAGTAGGAGGCGCCCGGCGCGGCGGCCCGCGTGATCGATTGCTGGTAGCCCTCGCGCGCCTCGACCGGGATGGAGTGGAACAGGGTGCTGTCCACGATGGTGCCGAACCGCCCGGCCGATCCGTGCGGGAAACTGTCGAAGTCGCTGATGTCGGCGACCTCGAAGGTCACGTTGGTCAGGCCGCGCTTCCCGGCCTCGCGTCGGGCCAGGTCGATCGCGGTGGGCGACAGGTCCAGCCCCACCGTGGTGTGTCCCCGCTCGGCGAGCGCCAGCGAGATCGCCGCCTCCCCGCAGCCGACGTCCAGGACGTCGCCGTGGGACTTGCCCTGCTCGATCAGGGCGGCCAGCTCGGGTTGCGGGGCGCCGATGCTCCACGGCGGCCGCACGCCCTCGCCGAAGGGGGATTCACCCCGGTAGGCACTTTCGAATTGGAAATCCACTGGTTGGGTCATGCCAACAGGTATATCAATTAGACTGATATATGTCAATGCTTTTGATATAGCGCGCGTGCGGCGTCGCCGCCTGGCAAAAGGTGGCCTAGCTGAACGGCTTTCGGTGATCGAGGAGCTGAGAGAGCCGGCCGCCGCCCCGCCAGGCCCGCGCCACCCAGTCCGCGTCGTCGTCGGTGACCAGGTTGGCCATCACGCGCACGGCGACGGTCATCAGCCTCGTCGAGCGCATCGCGATCGGCCCGGTGGCCGGCAGGAACCGCTGGAAGGTCAGCAACAGCGCCAGCCTGCGCGCCACCGAGAACCCGCGGCCGTAGTGCTGTGCCAGCAACGACGGCCACACCCGCGACAGGTCGCGCTCCTCCAGCAGCCCGGCGGCCAGCCGCCCGGTCTCCAGGCCGTAGTCGATGCCCTCGCCGTTGAGCGGGTTGACGCAGGCCGCCGCGTCGCCGATCAGCATCCAGTTGGGCCCGGCCACGCCCGAGACGGCGCCGCCCATCGGCAACAGCGCCGACGCCACCGCCCGCGGCTCGCCGCTAAAGCCCCACTCGTCGCGGCGCAGGTCGGTGTAGTAGGAGATCAGCGGCCGCAGCGCCAGGTCCGCGGGCCGCTTCGACGTCGACAACGCCCCGACGCCGATGTTCACCTCGCCGTTGCCCAGCGGGAAGATCCAGCCGTAGCCGGGCAGCACTTTGTCCTTGGAGCCGTCGGGTCCGCGCAGCTCCAGGTGTGACGTCAGCCACGGGTCGTCGGCCCGCGCGGTGGCGAGGTAGCCGCGGGCGGCCACGCCGTACACCGTCTCCTGATGCCAGCGCCGGCCCAGCTTGCGGCCCAGCGACGACCGGGCGCCGTCGGCGACGATCAACGCGGCACAGCGCACCGCCGTCCCGTCGGCCAGCGTCAGCGACACCACCCGTCGCGACGAGTCATGATGCGACGCAACGGCTTTGGTGCCAAGCAGCATCCGCGCCCCGGAATCTTCGGCGCATTTGCGGATTCGGTCGTCGAGCTCCAGGCGGGCCACGGCGCTGCCGGTCGACGGGAAAGACGGGCCGGGCCAGTCGACCTCGACCTCGCCGCCGAAGCCGCTCATCCGCAAGCCCCGATGCCGGATGCGGGTGTCCAGCCAGTCGCGGAGTCCGAGCCGTTCCAGCTCGGCGACGGCGCGCGGGGTCAGCCCGTCGCCGCAGGGCTTGTCGCGGGGGAAGCTGGCCGAGTCGATGACGAGCACGTCGTGGCCGGCGCGGGCGGCCCAGGCGGCCGCGGCCGAACCGGCGGGCCCGGCGCCGACGACCACCAGGTCGGCTGCGATCGCTCTCGTCTCCACACACACCAGTATGTTTGGTCGCGTGAGGACTCCGGCGACGGTGGTGGCGGGCATCGACTTCGGGGACGCCGCGTTCGCCGCGACCGTGCGCGACGGTGTCGGGCGCATCGAGCAGCTGATGGACGCCGAGCTGCGCAGCGCGGACGCGGTGATGACCGATTCGCTGACGCACCTGTTCAGGGCCGGTGGCAAGCGGTTCCGCCCGCTGTTCACCGTGTTGGCCGCGCAGCTCGGGCCCAACCCCGACGCGCCGGAGGTGACGATCGCCGGCGCCGTCATCGAGCTGGTGCACCTGGCGACGCTGTATCACGACGACGTGATGGACGAGGCGGAGGTGCGCCGCGGCGCGCCCACCGCGAACGTGCGCTGGGGCAACAACGTCGCCATCCTGGCCGGCGATTACCTGTTCGCGACGGCGTCGCGGCTGGTGTCGCGGCTGGGGCCGGACGCGGTGCGGCTGATCGCCGAGACGTTCGCCCAGCTGGTGACCGGGCAGATGCGCGAGACCCGCGGTGCGGCCGAAGGGGCGGACCCGGTCGAGCACTACCTGACGGTGGTGTACGAGAAGACGGCCTGCCTGATCTCGGCGGCGGGCGAATTCGGCGCGATCTTTTCCGGCGCCGGCGCCGATCAGGCGCAGCGGCTGAGCCGCCTGGGCGGCATCGTCGGCACCGCGTTCCAGATCTCCGACGACATCATCGACATCGACAGCGACTCGCACGAATCCGGCAAGCTTCCCGGGACCGACGTCCGCGAAGGGGTGCACACCCTGCCCATGCTCTACGCGCTGCGCGAGCCGGGTCCGGAGGCGGCGCGGCTGCGCGAGCTGCTGGCCGGTCCCGTCGGCGACGACGCGGCCGTGGCCGAGGCGCTGTCGTTGTTGCGGTCGTCGCCGGGCATGGCCAAGGCGAAGGAGTTCCTGGCCCAGTACGCGGCGCAGGCGCGCGCGGAGCTGGCCCTGTTGCCCGACCTTCCCGGCCGGCGCGCGCTTCAGACGCTGGTCGACTACACGGTGAGCCGGCACGGTTAGCGCGAACCAGGAACCTCTCCGGCCGTTTTAGGCGTTCAATGAGCAGTAGTCGAGGCCCCAAGGAGGACACTGATGACCTGGCATCCGCATGCCAACAGGTTGAAAACGTTCGCCCTGCTGGTCGGTATGTCCGCGTTGATCGTGTTTGTCGGCTCGCTCTTCGGCCGGACGGCGATGTTCATCGCGGTGTTGTTCGCGCTCGGCATGAACGTCTACACCTACTACAACAGCGACAAGCTGGCGCTGCGCGCGATGCACGCCCAGCCGGTGTCGGAGCTGCAGGCGCCGGTGATGTATCGGATCGTGCGCGAGCTGGCCACCAGCGCTCATCAACCCATGCCGCGGCTGTACATCAGCGACACCAACGCCCCCAATGCGTTCGCGACCGGCCGCAATCCGCGTAACGCCGCGGTGTGCTGCACCACCGGCATCCTGCAGATCCTCGACGAGCGCGAGCTGCGCGCCGTGCTGGGGCACGAGCTTTCGCACGTCTACAACCGCGACATCCTCATTTCGTGCATCGCCGGAGCGATGGCGTCGGTGATCACCGCGCTGGCCAACATGGCCATGTTCGCGGGCATGTTCGGCGGCAACCGCGACGGCGAGAATCCCTTTGCGCTGCTGCTGGTTTCGCTGCTGGGGCCGATCGCCGCGACGGTGGTGCGGCTGGCGGTGTCGCGGTCGCGCGAGTACCAGGCGGACGAGTCGGGCGCCGTGCTGACCGGTGACCCGCTGGCCCTGGCGTCGGCGCTGCGCAAGATCTCCGGCGGGGTGCAGCTGGCCCCGTTGCCGCCCGAGCCGCAGTTGGCCAGCCAGGCGCACCTGATGATCGCCAACCCGTTCCGCGCGGGCGAGCGGATCGGATCGCTGTTTTCGACGCACCCGCCGATCGAGGACCGCATCCGGCGGCTGGAGCAGATGGCGCGGGGCTAAGGGGCTCGTGCCGGCGCTCCGCCTGGGGATAAGTGACTCGCACTACCACCAGTACGTCGGTGCATGCCTCGAGATCCCACATCTCGGGCGCGAAGCGCCAACCGCGACGCAGGCGGTCGAAGCCATCGAGCAGGCCGTCACCGAGCATGTGGAGTGCCTTCGACGATGCGGAGACAAACCGCCCACACCGCTTTCGGAACGCCGGTACAGCGGAACCATCGTGGTCCGGACGTCATGGGAGCTGCACGCCCGCCTGGCAATGGAATCCATCGAACAGGGCGTCTCGATGACGGGCGCGCCCCGGACGGCCTCTTCGGCCTCTCGGGCTTCGACTAGGTGAGAACGGCGCCGAGGTGCCCCGCCTCGAGCGTCCCCTGCAGCCGCACGGTGCCGCCCGCGGCCTCGTACTGGCGCTGCCAGTCGGCGATCGCCTGATGCGCGGCGTGGTCGAGGTAGTTCACCGAAACCTGCACCGTCACAACCTTTCCGGCGGGCACCGACGCGAGCACGCGCGTCAGCCGCGGAAGGGTGAGAAACGTGCACGCCGGCCCTGCGATCGCCACGCGCCAGCCGTCGTCGGCGGGCTTGGCCTCGACCTTGGCCCGGATCACCCGCCACCCGGTCAGCGCGATGGCCAGCGCCAGCCCGATCAACACGCCGTGCAGCAGGTTCAAAAAGATGACGCACGCCGCCGTCACGACGTAGACGGCGAGATCGCCGTGTTTTGAAGCGGTTTCGATGTGCGCCGGCTTCAGCAGCTGGACGCCGATGACGATCAGCAGGCCGGCCAGCGCCGCGGTCGGGATCTCTTCGACCAACTCCGCGAACGGGACCGTGAACAGTAGGACCCACACGCCGTGCATGATCGACGACGCCCGGGATTTCGCGCCCGCGTTGACATTCGTTGAGCTGCGGACGATCACCCCGGTGACCGGCAGGCCGCCGACGGCCCCGGACACGACGTTGGCGGTGCCCTGGCCGATCAGCTCGCGGTTGAAGTCGGTCCGCGGCCCGTGGTGCATCCGGTCCACCGAGACCGCCGACAGCAGGCTCTCGACGCTGGCGATCAGCGCGACGGTGATCACGCCGACGGCCGCCGCGCCCCAGTTGCCATGCGGAATGTCGGGCAGCTGCAGCGCATCCAGCGGCGACCCGTCCAGATCGATGCGGCGCACGTGGAAAGGCAGGACCACCGACAGCAGGGTCACCGCGACGATCGCGACCAGCGGCCCCGGAACGGCGCGCAGCCGAGCCGGCACCCAGCGCCACGCGACCAGGATGACGATCACCAGCACGCCCAGGATCACGCCGGGCCGATGCGCGCCGACGATCTGCCCGGGCAGGCCGATAAGATTATGCCAGGCATCACTTTTGGACTTGCCGCCCAGCAGGACGTGCGCTTGCTGCAGCGCAATGGTGATGCCGATGCCGGCGAGCATGGCGTGCACCACGACGGGCGAGATCGCCAGCGCCGCCCGGGCAACGCGGCTGAGACCCAGCAAGACCTGCAGCACCCCTGCGCTGGCGGTGATCAAACACGTTGCGCCCCAGCCGAAGTCGGAGATCAGATCGGCGACCACGACGGTGAGGCCGGCGGCCGGCCCGCTGACCTGCAGCGGTGACCCGCCGATGAACCCGACGATGATGCCCCCGACGATCGCGGCGATAAGCCCCGCGAGAACCGGGGCGTTGGACGCGATCGCGATGCCCAGCGAAAGCGGCAGCGCCACCAGGAAAACGACGATCGATGCTGGCAGGTCATGCCGAATGACGGATCGAATCCGCTCCTTTCGTGAATCCTGGTCTCCCCGTTGGGAATCTTGATCGCCAAGCTGTTCGATGTGTTGCATCGGTTGCTTTCCCTCGTTGGTTCCAAAGCGGGGGAAGTTGGGAATATCCGCCCCGTATTACGCTGCGTTGCGTCGGCGTAGCGTGTTGGCGCGCAGCCGATTACGGCCGCGTCAGCGGCGGCTCAAAGGCCTGCTACGTCGTTCGACGGTATTTGCGGACAAACCGGCCGGTCAAGCCGGCGGCACGGGCGCATATGGAATGCAAATATTTTCGTTACGAGTTGTTTGGTTGACGGCTTCAGAACCCGGAGCCGTGGACCTCGTGCCCGGGGACCTCGACCATCAGGCCGCGATAGGCCTGCTCGACGGTCGAGCCGTGGTTGATCACCGCGTCGACCTCGCGGGCGATCGGCATGTTCAGGCCGAACTCGTTGGCGAACTCCATGACCACCGTGGCGGCCTTGACGCCCTCGGCGACCTGGTTCATCGACGCGATGATCTCGTCGATCGGCTTGCCGGCGCCGAGCTGCTCGCCGACGTGGCGGTTGCGGCTGCGCTGGCTGGTGCAGGTCACGATGAGGTCGCCCAGGCCGGCCAGCCCGGGGAAGGTGTCGGGGTGGCCGCCCATCGACACGCCCAGCTTGGTCATCTCGCGTAGCGCCCGCGCGATCACCAGCGCGCGGGTGTTCTCGCCGATGCCGAGCGAATATCCCATCCCCGCGGCGATCGCGTAGACGTTTTTCAAAGCGCCGGCCATCTCGACCCCGACGACGTCGTCGGTGGTGTACACGCGGAACCGGCGGGTGCGGAACAGCGCCGAGAGGCGGGTCGCCAGGTGCTGGTCCGGCATGGCCAGCACCGCCGCGGCCGCATACCCCTCGGCCACCTCTCGGGCGATGTTGGGCCCGGCCAGGATCCCCGCCGGGTGGCCCGGCAGCAACTCCTCGATGATCTGCGACATCCGCATGTTGGTGCCCTGCTCGAGGCCCTTGACCAGCGACACGAACGGCACCCAGGGCCGCAGTTCCTTGGCCAGCTCGGTCAGCACGCCCCGGAAGCCGTGCGACGGCACGCCCATCACCACGACGTCGGCGCAGTGGGCGGCCTCGGCGAAGTCGGTGGTGGCGCGAAGCGTTTCGCTCAGGATGACGTCGTTGCCCAAATAGCGGCTGTTGCGGTGGTTCTCGTTGATGTCCTTGGCCGTCGCCTCGGAGCGCACCCACTGCAGCGTGGGCCCGCGCCGCGCACAGATGGACGCCACAGTGGTCCCCCAGGAACCGCCACCGAGCACAACGACCGTGGGTTCGCGCTGCTGAACTGCCATGGGCATCAGCGTATTGCCGACATCTCGGATTTAGAAGCAGTTCACCCGGCGAGTGGCTCCCTGTCGGCGGCGCGCCCGAACACCATCGACTCCTCGATGCGGTCGAACCGGTAGTCGATGGCGTCGGCGAAGTAATTCTGCCGCACGTTCCACGGCCGCCGGGTGCCCGACTTGGGCAGCGCGTGGCCGGACCGCTTGACGTAGTTGGCCTGGATGTCCCAGGAGGGCTTGACGTCCATCGGCTCGTCGCCGAGGTGCGGGTAGGCGTGGGTGTAGCCGTGAGAGGCCATGTGCGCCAGAAGCTTCGCCGTCGCCCGGGCGGTGATGTCGGCCCGCAGCGTCCAGGAGGCGTTCGTGTAGCCCACGCACCAGAACAGGTTGGGGACGTCCTCGAGCATGTGTGCCTTGTAGACGAACCGGTCGCGGTGGTCGACCCGGACGCCGTCCAGGCTGATCGTGGCCCCGCCCAGGGCCTGGAGCTGCAGGCCGGTCGCCGTGACGACGATGTCGGCGTCGAGGTGGGCGCCGGATTCCAGCGCGATGCCCGTGGCGTCGAACCGGTCGATGTGGTCGGTGACGACCTCGGCCCGTCCCGCGCTGATGGCGGCGTACAGGTCGGCGTCGGGGATCAGGCACATCCGCTGGTCCCAGGGGTTGTAGCGCGGCTTGAAGTGGGTGTCGACGTCGTAGCCGTCGGGCAGGTTCCTGATCGCCACGCGCCGCAGCAACCACTTCACGAACCGCGGAACCTTGCGGGACAAGAACCAGAACGCCGCCTCCAGCAACGCGCTGTTCGTCCGGATCGCCAAGTGGGAAGCCTTGGGCGGCAATACCTTTCGGGCCACGGCGGCGAAGCTGCTGTACTTGGACGCCGACATCATGTAGGTGGGCGAGCGCTGCAGCATCGTCACCTTCGCCGCCCGGTCGGCCAGCGCCGGGATCAGCGTGACCGCGGTCGCCCCGCTGCCGATCACCACCACCTTCTTGCCGGCGTAGTCCAGGTCTTCGGGCCAGTGCTGGGGATGCACGACGGGGCCCTCGAACCGCTCGATGCCGGGGAAGTCCGGGGTGTAGCCCTCGTCATAGTCGTAGTAGCCGCTGGCAAAGAACACGAACCGGGCGCGGTAGCGCCTGGGCGTGCCGTCCTGCTCCACGGTCACCGTCCAGGTGTCGGCCGAGGAATCCCAGTCCGCCGAGCGGACGTAACTGTTGAACCGGATGTGCCGGTCGATGCCGTATTTGTGCGCGGTGGCGACCAGGTACTCGCGGATGTGCGCGCCGTCGGCGACGGCCTCCTTGCGGGTCCACGGCTCGAAGGGGAACGACAGCGTGAAGATGCTGCTGTCCGAGCGAACGCCGGGGTAGCGGAACAGGTCCCAGGTGCCGCCGATCTGGCCGCGGCGCTCCAGGATCGTGTACGTCACGCCCGGGTTCCGCTCGGTGATCCGGTAGGCCGCGTCGACGCCGGAGATGCCGGCGCCGACGATGACCACGTCGAAGTAGTCGGCCTCGCCATTCATCGTCATCGGGAACCTCGCTTTACTTCCAGCGCCGGGCCCTGCGCCACTATCGGTAGTTGACGAATTGCAGGGCCACGTCCAGGTCGGCGCTCCTCAGCAGCGCTTGCACGGCCTGCAGGTCGTCGCGTTTCTTGCTGCTGACCCGGACCTCGTCGCCCTGGATCTGGGTCTTGACGTTCTTGGGCCCCTCGTCGCGGATGAGCTTGGTGATCTTCTTGGCGTTCTCGCTGCTGATGCCCTGCTTGAGGGTGCCGGTGATCTTGTAGGTCTTGCCGGAGGCCTGCGGCTCGCCGGCGTCGAAGGCCTTCATCGAGATGTCGCGGCGGATCAGCTTCTCCTTGAAGACGTCGACGGCGGCCTTGACGCGCTCCTCGGTCGACGACGTCAGCTCGATGGCCTCGTCGCCCTTCCACGCGATCTTGGTGTCGGTGCCGCGGAAGTCGAACCGGGTGGCCAGTTCCTTGGCGGCCTGGTTGAGCGCGTTGTCGACCTCCTGACGGTCGACCTTGCTGACGATGTCGAACGATGAGTCCGCCATTCGATCCGTCCCTTCCCTGTGAGATGGCCGTTTGTGCCTTGTCTACCTGTTCGTTGTAACCTGTCTGGCGGCAGGTTGCCCGAGCGGCCAATGGGAGCGGACTGTAAATCCGTCGGCTTACGCCTACACAGGTTCGAATCCTGTACCTGCCACCAAGGTCTTCGCACTTCAAGGCGTGTTTGGGTTGCCTTTGCGGGTGCCCGCATCCCTGAGGCATCTCATCGGCTGACGGTGGTTGGGTCTGTCGGGATCCTCCCTTATCCTGGAATCGCTCAAGAGCGGACGGCTGTTCGGGTACCTGGCCCGCCGTCCCGGCAACCGCGCATCCACCGCACGGTGCCCCAGGGGAAGAGCCGGCACGTGACCCGTGCAAGTGGTGGACGCCCGAGGGTGGCGTCGCCGGAAAGTGGCGAAGAAAATGACCGAGCAAAAGCTGAGCGCGACCGACGCGGCGCTACGCAAGCGGATTACCGAGTTGTCCGTGCACATTCCTTGCGGAGGGCTGCGAGGACCGGTGCCGACCACCTGCAAATGGGAGTCTCTGCACGGTCGTTGGCAGTCGTGCGCGGACGAAGACTCGCCCGCAAAATGGGGCGGTTGCGATGTCCCCCGTGCGCTCGACCTGTGCATTGTCTGCTGCAGGGGCACGGCTGGCGGCACCACGCGGTGGTCATGGCTGGCATGCGCCGATTGCCTCGCCGTAAACGAGGCGCTGGAGTCAGCGTGGGGATTTCGCCCATTGGCACTGGGACGGCACAGCCTGATGAATAGGATCGGCGTGCGGGCCGGCAGTTCGGCTCAAATCCGAGAGGCGCAGATCACCCAGCTAATGGGTTTCTTCGAACACGTTCAGCGACTTCATGATTGGGAGAAGCAGGAGTACGCGCGGTTGGCGAGCAGGTTCGACCCGCTTGCCGACGTTCCGCTGAGGGTGTGGCAACAAGAATGGCCACCGGGCCGAGACGCATCGTGGGACGCGTTCTCACGCCTGATCGGGCTCGAACCTCCGCGATGGTCGAACGAGTAAAGCGCAGTGCGTGAGCGACGTTCGAAGGTGGGCGGCGGGTGAATGGAACGCGCGCCGAAACGACGGATGAACGGCTGGTAGAACACTTTGGGATATGCCGATCGGAAACCCCGATGGCAGGAAATACCCCGGTGCGGGGACTCGAGGCGTTGCATCGGGTGCCGCGTTTCGTTTGCTGTGCAGCCTTGGCAATGGGGGAGAAAATGACGAAGAAGATGTGTCAGTGCACGCTCGGCGCCGTAATGGCCCTGATGCTGGCGCCCGCCGCCGTCGCCGGCGCCGACAGCCCGGATACCGACGCCGCCAACAAAGACGTGGAATTCACCAACTACCTGGCATCGAACGGCATCCACCTGGGCACCGCGTCCGAGACCGGGAACATGGGGCGCACGATGTGCCAGGATCTTGCCGCCGGGTACACCCAGAACGACGAGATGGACCAGCTGAAACTGCGGATGGACGCGGCTCAGGCCAGGTTATTCGTCCTCGCTGCCATCGCCGAATACTGCCCGGAAAAGCACAAGTCCTAGGAGCGAGTCGCCACCGCAGCGCGGGTCGACGTCGCACGCCGTCACGGCAGCCAGTAGCCGCGAATGCGGTAGAACCGGCCCCGGCCCAGCAGCGCATTGGCGGCCTGAAGACCCGACATCACCGCGGCCTCGATACACCCGGCGTTCATGCCGCAATCCGTCCAGTCGCCGGCGAGCACCAGGTTGTCGTAACCGCTTTCGTCGGGCCGCAGCCGGTACCTGTCCGACCCGGGCACCGATTGGACGTAGCGGTCGGAGGGATCGACGTTGACGCTGACGTGCTGGGTCGTCAACGCCGCCGGCCCCCGCAGGCCGTCGTTGCCGGCCAGCAGGCTCCAATCGAAGCCGTCGTCCGTCACCGCACCCGGTAGGAACAGGCCGACGTGACGGTTCAGGTGCTCGGCCGCGTCCGCGTAAACCTGCCGCCGGTACCGGGCCAGGTACTCGGCCGGGGGTTCGGTCGGTGGCCACGGCGCGTCGAGGCTGCCGCAGAAGTAGGCGACCGTACGGGGCCGCGCGGCGTCGGGCCAGGCTTCCGCCCACAAGGTTTGCGGCATCGACGCCCAGGTCTCGAATGGTCGCTGGTAGGCGCTGATCGTTGAGCCGGGATGGTCCCAGCCGAGCTCCGCCTCGCTTGGCCGCATCCACACTTGGAACGCCTGGGTGGCGACGGTGCGGACGCGTGCGGTCATGTCCCGCCACTCGGGGCGGTCGGCAACGAGCTCGCCGGCGACCACGGGGACCATGCCGAGCGACACGGCCAGCACCAGCTGGTCGAAGTCCTTGCCCCGCCGCAGAATTCGCGCCTCGGCGTCGTCACGGGAGCCGAAGTGCGATTCGAGCCCGTCGCCGGGTGGGGAATCGAGTTGACCGATCAGCGGCGAGTCCGGGAACACCGGCAGCCCCTTGACGACCGTCAGCGGATCGTACTGCTCGACGCCGTCGGCGAGCCGGACCTGACGGCCGAGGCTGACGGCCTCGATGGCCCGCCGGTCCGCGTCGAGGTGCAGCGCATCGAGGCGATGGAAGAACTCGAATCGAACCCCGCGGTTACGCAAGACCTGATACAGCGGGGCGATCACGACGTCTCCCATCCCCGCCGTCATCTTCCAAAACAGCGCGCCCTGGTATCCGAACAGCACGTGACCGACGAGGAAGACCATCAGGCCGGCCGCGATCGAAGGGCGTTCGGGATCTCCGCCCGCGTAGCCGAAGACGAAGTCGTACAGGCCGCGCACCATCGCCGATTCGAGGACGTCGGGGTGGCCGCCGTGGCGCAACAACCAGTGGCCGAACTCCTCGTCGTTGATCGCGCGGAACCCGTTGGGGCGGGTGATGAGGTTGTCGGCGACTATCCCGCGCACGGCCGCGGTGACCAGGGACAGCAGCAGCCACGTGCGGCGGTGACCCGGGCGGGTGTCGTAGTCGATCACGTCACGAATGGCGATCAGTGTCTCGTCGAGCGGGCCCGCGGCCGGCTCGCCGGGCCCGCCGGCGTCCGCCAGAGCCACCAGCGCCGCGAGCATGGCGCGCTGCACCGCCTCGACCGTCCGCAGCGGCGACGCCTTTGGCGGCACGGGAGACGTCGTCAGATGCAGGTCGCTCGACGCCGGCTCGCGCAGCGAGTCGGCGAAGGCCAACAACAGCCGCAGCGCACGCTCGATGAACGAGGTGACCGTCATCGTTCGGCCGGAGCCGCCGGGCTCGCCCGGAAGTCGGTCGTCGACGGGGTGCGTGCCAAGCCAGGTCAGCCAATCGTCGCCGAACCGGTCGGCCAGCCCGGGGTTGTCGGCGGGTATCAAAGCCTGTCGCCAGGTTTGGATCGGCGCGGCGGGATCGGTTGTGGGCCGGTCTAATTCGGCGTAGCACTCGCGAAGCAGCCGAAATGCGTTCTCGTAGGATCCAAGCCAGATGTGTAGGCCGTGCTCTTGGATGCGACCGTTGTCACCGCGACTCGAGGCGGCCTTCCCGCCCAATCGCCAGCCTCGCTGGTAGACCGTTATCGATTCGAATTGGTTGCGCCAACCGGGCTCGCTCAGCCGCCACGCCGCGCTCAAGCCGGCCATGCCGCCGCCCAGGATGGCAACCTTGGCCGACGGGCGTTTCACCCGAGCATCGTTCGCGCGCGGACCAGTTCCGGCCAGGCGCCGTCGGCGGGCAACGCGCCCGCCGCTTGGACCAGTGCGGGACGGCCCGTCTCCGGGCTCAGTTCGAAAAGGTCCAGCGCCGAGCGCAATTCGAACAGCGACGCGCCCTGACTTTGCGCCAGGTCGACCGCCGCGGTCAGGTCGGCGCGTTGTTGCGCCGGGTCGTCGGTGGCGTGGGCGCGCCACCTGATCAACTCGGCGTCATAGAACCGCATGCCGGTATCGGCGGCCAGATCGAGCGCGGTCTGCAGCCGCCGGTTGGCCGCGTCGAGATCACCGGCCGCGATCAGCAGCCGCGCCAGCAGGGCATCGTAGAACGTGATCAGCGAGATCACGCCCAGCGCTCGCCACGCGTCGACATAGGCCGTGATGGTGGCGATGTGAGCAGGCAGCGCGGCGGGGTCGACGGTGGGGCCGGAGAGCGCCCGGAACGCCGCGACGCTGGCGTGCTGCGCGGTTCCCACCAGCGCCCAGGAATCAAACCCATGTTGTTCGCCCAGTGCCGCGAGTTCGGTGGCGATGCCGGCGGCGCGGTCGTGTTGACCGGACTCGATCCGGATCATCACTTCGATCTGCCGCGCGTAGGCCAGGCTGAAGGCGCCCTGGGGGAAAGGCAGTTCGGCGCAACGGCGTTCCGCGGCGGCCAATTCGGCTTCGGCGCCGGGCAGGTCGGCGTCGACGTAGCGTGACAGCGCGCGATGGGTGAGCAGTCCCGCGGTCGGGTCGTTGGGCATGAACAGCATCGCGTCGAGCTCCCGCGTCGCCTCTTCGGTCAGGGTGGCGGCCGCCAGGTCCAGTTGGGACCGCGCGTAGCCGAAGTCGCCGCGGTACCACGCCAGCATCCCCAGCGCGAACTCGTTGATGGGCAGAAACTTCCGCCGTGATCCGGTGAGGCTGGCGCGGATCGAGCGGACCAGCCGCTCGGCGCGATCGAGGTCGGCCCGCATCGTGTAATAGGGGTACAAGGACATGACGGTGGAAAACAGGTCATCGTCTTGTAGGTCGTCGCTGCACAGCTGAAGGCAGCGCTGGAAGTCCGCCGTGGCGTTCGGACTGGCCACCCCTTCGGCGGCCTGTGCCAGCAGCGCCCGACGCAATCTGAGCGCGATTTCCATCTGATCGCGATCGGATCCGCGCGCACAACGTTCCACCTGGGCGAGTGCCTCGGTGAGGTAGCTTCGGGCCTCTTCGAGGGCGCCCCGTTGCCACGCGTTGGCCGAGGCCTGACCGTGCGCTGTGGCGGCCTCGACGTGCCTTTCGGCGTTCGCGCAGTGGTATGCGATCAGCGGCCAGTCGGGGTTCCCGTCGGCGGCCGCCGACAGCAGACTGTCGGCGATGCGGCTGTGCATCTCGCGGCGAAGGCTCGGCGGCGAGATCTCGGCGGCGACCTCTCGGAGCAACTCGTGGCGGAAACGCCAACTATCTTGCTCGATCGGCTCGAGCACCCTGCTGTCCACCAGCTGCTGCAGCACCTGATCGAGCTCCGCGCCGGGCATGTCCACGGCCGCCGACAGCAGCGCCCGTTCGACTCGGGTGCCGATGATCCCCGCCGCTTCGACCACCCGGACGGCGCCCGCACCCGAGCGCAGCCGCGCGAACAACGCTTCGTACAAGGTGTCCGGAACGCTGGACAGCGCGCCCGCGTCCGACGGTGCGTCCTTGAGCTTGGTCACCAATTCCTCGATGTAGAGCGGTATTCCGTCGCAACGACGTAGCACCGCCTGTTTGGCGATCGACGTCACGCTTGGATGCAAGGCGGTGATGAGCCGGTCCGACTCGGTGTCGCTCAGGGGCGCCAGGTCGAAGACCTCGGCCCGCGCGGCGTCACCCAACGGTACGAGCCGGCGACTGGTCATCACGATCAGCACGTGACCACCCAGGTCGGAGTTCAGCAGCGACCGCACCGCCTGGACGGTGTCCTCGTCGAACCAATGCATGTCCTCGACGAGGACCAGAGCGGGCGCGCCGCGAACGCACGCGCGCAGGTAGTCGTGCACCGCGCCGCAGATGAGCTCGAAGAGCTTGCGGCCCTCGGCTTCCACGGGCCGATACCCGGTCTGCGGGGGGATGCCGAGGACGGGCGCCAGCAGGGGGATGACGCCGGTGGGATCTAACGATAGCGTCTCCAGCTCGCGGGCCAGGTCTTCGAGCCGCTGCCGGGGATCCGACGTGCGGGTGATGCCGCAGCGGCGTTCCAAGAGGCGGCGCACCGGGCGCAGTCCGACGTCGGTGTGTAGCGGCGAGCCGATGAGCGCAAGCACCACCGCGTGCGACCGCTCGGCGAGGTCCACCGCCGACCAGGCAAGCCTGCTCTTACCGATCCCCGCATCGCCCTGAAACACCACACCCGGTGTGCCCAAGCGGTTTTCGAGCGCATCCGCCCAGCTTCGCTCGAGGTAAGCGCGCTCTCGCTCGCGCCCGACCAGCGGACCGAGCGGCCTCGGCCTCGGGTCACGCTCGGCGATCACCCGAAAGTGGTGCACGGGTGATTCGACACCCTTGACCGACTGGGGGAGCCGGGCCTCGAGCTCGAATCCGCTCGAAATCAGCGGTTCCACCGCGTCCGATACGGCGACCGTGCCGGGCTCGGCGATACTGCAAATCCGTGCCGCGAGGTTGGCGGCCAACCCGTAGACGTCGTCCTGGGCGGTGTCGAGATAGACGATGCCGCGGTGGATGCCGACGCGCACACCGATATTGAAGCCGAATCCACGGCGCACCCGCGCGCTGAGCTCCGCCACGGCCCGCGTGATGTCGAGGCCGGCTTGGGCGGCTCGGCGCACGTCGTCCTCGTGTGCCTGCGGGTGGCCGAAAAAGGCAAGCAGCCCATCACCTTTGGTGTTGGCTATGTGACCTTCGTACCGTCGCACGATGCGGAGCACGTCGTCGCGATAGCTGCCCACGATGGTGCGGTAGAGCTCTGGGTCTATCCGGGTGGAAAGGGCCGTCGAGTCGACGAGGTCGACGAACATGATTGTCAGGCGCCGGATTTCGCCATGATCGGCCGGCGCCGCCAAGAGGTCTTCGGCTTCGGCATTGCCTTGGTCGACCTGCAGCACCCGCTCTGCGATCACCTTGGCCCTGGCTCGGTCTCCTTCGTTGATCGCCTGACAAGCTTGATCGAGTAACTCGTCGATGTGCGGGGTCCGCGAGGCGTCGCTCACGGCTCGGGCGGGTCCGTCGTCTCGGGGATGAGCACCGTGATGTCGAAAGTGCGAACGTTGTTGGGAGGCGCCCCGGCATCGGTGGCGGTGACGGTACCCTGGTACGCGCCGCTCGGCAGTCCGGCCGTGTTGATCACGAGGGTGAAGTCCTGCTCGTTCGCGGGCAGCACGCCGGCGGGCGGATCGAAGGTCACGAGCGATTTGATGTCCGTGCCGTCCAGCGTGCGGACGAGCTTGGTCACCGCGAGAGTGGCGTCGATGTTCTTCGCGGGCGTGAAGACGAACGGCCGCTTGATGATCGGGTCGGCGTACGCGCCGGGCCCCGCGATCGCGGTTTCCATGATCTCGGCGCCTCGCAACGCGCCGATGCTGGCGAGTTTGATTGCCGAGTCGACCAGGCCCTGCTGCTTGTAGGAATTGGTGTTGATCTTCTGGGCGGCGTCTTGGGCGACCCCGAGCACATCGTTGAGGCCAGCGCCGACGATCGACGCGATGTTGTCGGCAACCAGCAGGATCCGTCGGTCCCATTGGACCTGTAGCGCGACGCGCGCGATGGAGACCGTTCCGGCCAACGCCGCACCGGCCAACTGCGCCATCGAATCGATTGCGTCGGCGGGTTGGTACGGAGGCTGTGGTCCGGGCGGACCGTTCACCTTGTCGAACGCGTCGATCCCCACCTGTGCGACCGCGTTGACGGCTTTCTTCGCGGCCGCGGCGTAGCGGGCCGCGATGACATCCGGCGGATCGGGTGGGTCGGGTTGGCCGGCCATTACGGGCCTCCATTCTGCGGCGGTTTGACGTTGGCCTCGGCGGTATCCCATGCGTCGAGAACTTGGTCTTTGAACTTTGCGCCGATGTCGACCGCAACGTCCCCCACGTCGCCCTTGGTGAACCCGTCGATCCACTTCTTGCCCGCGTTGCCTGCGACGCTCGCCGCGCGGTCGATCAGATCATTGACGAGCTTGGTGGTGTCTTGGATCGTGTCTTTGAAGTTCGGCGGGAACTGCGCGTTCGACATCAGTTCTGCTCCCCGGGGTCGGGCTGGTCAGACGGGTAGAACACCTTCAGTTTGGGGGTCGGAAGCCCGGCTTGCTGCGCCAAGATGATTTTCTGCGCCGTCCCGGCGAGCATCTCCCGGCCGGCGTCGGCCCACCCCATCAGACACGCCAGCGCGGCCGTCGCGCACGGGCTCAAGCCATCCACGTGCTCCTGTTTGCTGGTGCGGATGCGGACGCCCTTTTCTTTGGGGTCGTTGGTGGCGTTGTCGGGCGATACGAAGATGTAGCCGTTGTCGACCTTGACGTAGCCCAGGTCCGGTGGGCGGCGTTGTGGGTCGATGTCGTAGTTGATGAAGATGCTGCCGTCCCGCTGGCACACCTTGTAGAAAATCAGATCTGTGATGAGGCGGTATTCGCCGCATTCCGCGCCGATCTGCTCTTGGACGCGGCTCCACCCTCCGCCGTTCCGGTTCGGGGTGTTCTGAACCATCTTGCAGAAGAACTTGCTGCACAGGCCCCAATTCATCGGGTCGACGATGTTCTCGATGTCGGCGACGCTAAGGCTTGGCTCGACAGAGTCGGTCACCACGGTGCTGCAGTACTTCCCGTCGATCTCCTCCAATGTCCCGAAGCACGGCTTGGAAGCCTCGGCGAATCGCCGTCCGACCGCGTCCGTGACGAATGCGGTCCACTCCTGCCTGCTGTTGATGTCGTTGATGGCGCCGGTGATGCTATCCGTCATCGCCGCTATGCCGGGGTCACCGGGCGGGACGAAAGACCGTACCGCAACGCCCACCACGGATTTCAAGTCGTCAAGCAGCGTCTGATCGAGCCCACCGGCGATCTCGCCCAGTTTGAGCAACACGAACGCGGCGTAGCCCGCCCGCGCCAAAACCGGGTCGCGAGCGGAGTCATAAAACGTCTGGTCCTCGAATCCGCCTGGCCCGTCTGGGTTTCGGGGCTGATCGAGTCCACTTGGCGGCGCCGCCCGCGGCACCTGCAGAGGTTCTGGCAACGGCGACGTGGCTGGGCTCGGCTCGGCGCTGGCTTCCGCCTCCGGCGTCGGCGCCGGGACGCCAAGGAGTTCGGTCGTGGCGGCCTGCAGTGTGGGGAAGGCGATCGGATTGGTCCGGCCGGGCGCGCGGACGCCGTCGCGATTGACGAACCGCTGCAGTTCGCGGTACCACCCGGCTTCGCCGAAGCCGGTGCTGTTCGGCATGAGCTTGGCCGCGGCGGTCAACACCGCCCGATCGGCGCTGCCGTTGTCACCGGTGCGGGCCTCGAGCACCAATTCGTCGATTGCGCCGAAAATCGCCAGCTGACTATGCACTATCGACATGGCCCCGCCTCACGTATCGCGGCCTTAGCATACCGGTGTGGCAATGGTATCCGGGAAGAATGTTTGGAGCGACCGGTGACGGGACCGGGCGCCCGGGACGAGGGCGCGATCTCCGACGTCCCCTGGGCCTTGATGTTCGACCCGGCGGTCAACGTGCGTGCGCTTGGCGAGATTCAGGCCCGCGGGTTTCGCGCCGCGGCCGATCTCGTTGACCGCTTTGTGAATCGCGCCGATCAAGATCCCGGCGCCGTCAACGAGGCCGACGGCGCCGGGCCAGCTAACGGCGAGCGTAACGGCGCCAACAGGCGTCCCGACGTCGAGCAGCTATTGGATTCGTGGAAGGGCCTTATCGGGCAGGTGGCCGACTCCTTGCGGGGCGCGGGGTCGCCGCAGCGACCCGGCGACGCGGCGTTCGACGTCGCCGCCTCGACCGTCAGGGGGCAACTCGACGTCCGCGCGTCCGAGCCCGGCGTGGTGTCCGCGGAGGTGTGGCTACACAACCGCGGGCCTACCGACCGGGGGACGATCGCCCTGCGATGCGGCGATCTGCTATCCCACGACGGCAGCCTGATCAGCGCGGCGCGGGTGCGCTTCGATCCCGAGGTCGTGCCGATGCCGGCGCGGTGCAGCAGGGGCGTCGCCGTAAACATCACGGTCGGCGACGACGTCGCGCCCGGGCGCTATCACGGTACGTTGCTGATCGACGGTTATCCCGACGCCTGGCTGCCGGTGCTGCTCACCGTGGGGCACGGAAACCCATGACCAGCACCGCCGAACGCGACGCCCTGATCACCGGCGTCGAGGACCGGTTGCGCGGCTTCGGCAGGGTCGTGCGGAATTCCATGCTCGACGCGCTGCCCGACGGCGAACCGCACCGGTGGCTCTACGGGCCCATGCGGGAGTATCCCGCCCGGCCCGGCAAGGCGCTGCGGCCCGCGCTGTGCCTGTCGGCGGGCCGGGCGTTCGGCGCCGAATCCGACGAATTGCTCGGGGTCGCCGTCGCGATTGAGTTGCTGCACAACGCGTTTCTGATTCACGACGACATCGTCGACGGCAGCGAGATGCGCCGGGGCCGAAGGACACTCGCGGCCAGTCACGGCCTGGGTACCGCGCTGAACGCGGGAGACGGTCTGGCGATGGTGGCGGGTCAAATGTTGCGCAAGGCGACCCGCCGAATGGACCGCTACGTCGCGGACTTGGTGTGGGCGGAGTTCGACACGATGGCGATGCGCACCCTCGAGGGCCAGGCGACCGAGATCGGTTGGCAAGTCGACGAAGTCGAGAACCTCAGGCCGGAGGACTACCTCGAGCTGATCATGCACAAGACGTGCTGGTACACCACCATCCATCCGCTGCGCGTCGGTGCCATCGTGGGCTCGGGCGGGTCGGTCGAGTTAGGACCCCTGGTGCGCTTCGGCTTTCACTTCGGCGCCGCGTTCCAGATCCGTGACGACTTGCTGAACCTGATCGGCGACCAGGGCACCTATGGGAAGGAGATCCTCGGCGATCTCTACGAGGGCAAGCGGACGCTGACGCTCATCCACCTGATGGCAACGGCGCAGGGTGAGGATCGCCGCTTCGTCCGCGACTACCTGCGGCGCAACCGCACACAGCGCTCGGAGGAGCTCGTCCGCACAGTGCGGGCGCTGATGGACGACTACGGCAGCATCGCCTTCACTCGCGACTACGCCGAAGGGATCCTCCTGGTGGCCCAAGAGTATTTCGAGCAGGCGTTCGCCCAGGCCCGTCCGGGACCGGACCTGGATTTTCTTCGCGCGCTCGTCCCTTACGTGTGGTCCCGCTGGAGGTGACGGCGCCCGACGGCCGGTGTCGGCTAGTGCATCCGCGCGCTGCCGCCGAGGCCGATCTCGAGGACGCTTCCGGTGATGACTCCGGGGTCGGTGACCAGATACAGGACTCCACGGCTGACGTCCTCGGGTTGAAGCCACGGCCGGGGTATCGGGTTTGCCTTCATCATGCGGCGCACCAAATCGTCTGGCACGTCGCCGCTTTCGGTGGGCTGGACCATCGGTGTCTGCGTTGTCGTCGGGCATACCACGTTGACCGTGACACCCTCTTTGGCGACCTCGAGGGCGACGGATTTGGCCAGGCCGATGATGCCCCACTTGGTGGCGTTGTACGCCGCCAACTCGGGGATGCCCATCCTGCCGCCCATCGAGGACGTCACCACGATCCTGCCGAAGCGCTGCCCTCGCATCACCGGAATGGCCGCCCGCAGCGTGTGGAACACGCCGCTCAGGTTCGTGTCCAGCAGCTGTTGCCAGACCTGGTCGCTGACCTGCTCGAGGGGGCCGGTGCTGACGATGCCGGCGTTGGCCACCACGATGTGCAGGCCGCCCATGTCGTTCACGGTCTGCCGCACCGCGGCGTCGACCCGCGCCGAGTCGCGCACGTCGAGCGTTATCGGCAGGCAACGCCTGCCGAGCTCCTCGACCCGCTTGGCGGTGTCTCGCAGGTCGTCCTCGGTGCCCAGCGGGTAGGTGAGGTCCACCATCGGCCCGGGCGCGTCGGCGGCCACGATGTCCGCGCCTTCGGCCGCCAGCGCCAGCGCGTGCGCGCGGCCCTGTCCCCGTGCCGCTCCCGTGATCAGCGCGACGCGCCCGTCCAATGCACCCATAGCCGGCAACGTTAACGACATCGGGGCCGGTGGCACCTGGTTAGGCAAGGCTAAGTTAGTGTCAGCTGTCCGTCGCTGCGCACGAAGGAGCATTCGAGGTGACCGATACAACCACGCCGGTGGCGGAGTCGGGATCGCCGAAACCCATCTCCCGCGGCGGCCGGTGGCTGCGGTTCGGCCTGCTCACGGTGTGGGGCCCGGGGCTGGTGGTCATGCTGGCCGACACCGACGCCGGCTCGCTGATCACCGCGTCGCAGTCCGGAGCGCAGTGGGGCTACCGGATGGTCCTGCCGCAGCTGATCTTGATGCCGATCCTCTACGTCGTGCAGGAGATGACGGTGCGGCTGGGCATCGTCACCAAGAAGGGACACGGCGCGCTGATCCGGGAACGGTTCGGCCGGTTCTGGGCCTGGATCTCGGCGTTCACGCTGTTCGCGTCGGCGATCGGCGCCCTGCTCACCGAGTTCGCCGGCGTCGCGGGGGTCGGCGAGCTCTTTGGCGTCTCGCGGTGGGTCAGCATCCCGGTCGCAACCGCGGCGCTGCTGGCGCTGGCCCTGACCGGCAGCTACCGGCGCGTCGAACGCATCGGCCTGGCGATCGGCGCCGCCGAGCTGGCGTTCCTGGTCGCCATGGTGATGTCGCGGCCCGACCCCCACGCGTTCGTCGCCGGCCTGAAGTCGATGCCGCTGGGCAACTCGTCGTATCTGCTGCTGGTTGCGGCCAACGTCGGCGCGGTCATCATGCCGTGGATGGTCTTCTACCAGCAGGGCGCGGTGGTCGACAAGCACCTGTCGGTGGCCACCGTCCGCCAGGCCCGCCACGACACCGCCGCCGGCGCGGTGCTGACCCAGCTGATCATGATCTCGGTGGTCGTCACCATGGCCTCGACGATCGGCAAGCACAACGGCGAGGCCGCGCTGAACACGGTCGGCCAGATCGCCACCTCGCTGACCCCCTACCTGGGCCACGCCGGCGGCACCGTCTTGTTCGGCCTGGGCATGCTGGGCGCGGCGCTGGTCGCCGCGATCGTGGCCTCGCTCGCCGGCGCGTGGGGCCTCTCGGAGGTGTTCGGGTGGCAGCACACCCTCAACCAGCGGCCCAACCGCGCCACCGCGAAGTTCTACGTCACCTACGCGCTCGCCCACCTCGTCGGGGCCGCGCTGGTTTTGGCCAGCGTCGACCTGGTGAACCTGGCCGTCGACGTCGAGGTGATGAACGCCCTGCTGCTGCCCATCGTGCTGGGGCTGCTGCTGGCGCTCGAGGCGCGGGCGCTGCCCGAGGAGTGGCGCATGCGCGGGCCGCACAAGTACGTCGCCCGGGCCCTGTGCCTGGTGGTCATGGGCTTCGGGCTGTACATGGTGCCCCAGGCCCTGGGCTGGACCTGAGCCGTTAGAACCAGGGCCCGGGGAAGCGGCCGTCCTGGTCTTGCACCATCACGATCTCCTTGCAGTCCCCGTTCAGCGCGGCGGCGTTCTCGCCGCGGCATTCCAGCGTCCAGCCCGAGATCCGCGCGAACGGCCGGACCGACCACGTCGTCGAGATCGGCTCGGCCGCGGGCAGGGCCAGCACGGCGAACGTGTTGCCCTGGTGCGTGACGTAGAGGTGGTCTTGGAAAAACGCCAGCTTGGAAATCGCCATGCTCTTGGCGTCGTCGCGCGTCTTCAACAGGTCCCACTTCTGGGTCCGCAGGTCCCACACCCCGAACCCGAACTGCGACGTGTCGGAGTCGCGACCGTCGACGAACAACTTCCCGTCCGACAGCGTGGCCGACAGCCCGCCGCCGGAGATCCGGTCCGAATCACCCACCTTGATCGGCGCTTTGGCGTTCAGGTCGTAGAACGTCGTCGAGAGCGCCGCCGGGTTGGCCGGATCCGAGCGCGTGATCTTCACCAGATGGTCTGGGCCGTCGGACAATTCGGCGTCGACTGTGGCGATGTCGTTGTCCTGATAGATGGCCTCCCCGCTCGGCCGGCGCAGCTCGGCGCCCGACGTCTTGGTGGGGTCGGTGTTGCGTTGAAACGCCAGGACGTCCTGCCACACGCGGCCGGGCTGCGGGTCGTCCCACGCGGTGGAAAGGTCGGCGCTGGAAAGGATCACGGTCCGCGGCGGCGACGCGGCGGCGTGCCCGTCGGTGAAGGCGTTGACCCACGCCACGCCGGACGCGGTCGAGGCCAGCGCCCATCCCGCCGGTGCGGTCAGCCTCAGCTCGGGGGCCGGCGGCTGCAGCTCCTTGGTCACCAGCGGCTGGCCCGCCTTCATGTCGAAGGCGTACGCCGTCGCCTTGCCGACCTCGGGTTCGGGCGCCTGCGCCGGTTTGACGGTGGACACGATGTAGACGACCTTCATGTCCTCGGTGGTGCCGGTCAGCGCGCAGATGGCCCCGGTGAGCTTCTCGCCGGCGGCGACGGCCGGGACGGCCGGGGTCACGTACTGTCCGGTCTTCGTGTCGAAAATTT
Source organism: Mycobacterium palustre (assembly GCF_002101785.1). Lineage (GTDB taxonomy): Bacteria > Actinomycetota > Actinomycetes > Mycobacteriales > Mycobacteriaceae > Mycobacterium > Mycobacterium palustre. The sequence goes on along the minus strand of NZ_LQPJ01000142.1, from coordinate 21,352 downwards.
TGGGGCGGATGTCCTGCAGAGCCGTGTTGCCCTGGGAGAACTTCTCGGGACAACCGAAGTAGGCCGTTCCGCCATAGCTTTTCCAGTCCTTCTCGAGGGGACCGGTGATCGGGGGTGGCGCGGCGGCCTTGCCGGTGGTGGTCTTGGCGGCGGAAGTGGAGGTGGTCGGTGTGGCCGCGGGCGGCCCCACGGTTTCCGAACAGGACGCGACGACGAGACAGCCGGCCACCGCGATCGGGGCGAACCTGTGTGCGGACACGGCTCGCCCCTTGACCCCACGCATCAAGAAACCCCCGTTTAAGGTCGTGCAACCAACGAGCGTAAGGCCGCTCCGTCGTTGCCGCGACTTGGGTCGGGCCCCCGGTGTGACGGCGCCCCGTGCTGCACGGCCGAGGCCAGTGACGCTCATTTTTGCGCGCGCAAGCGCACCATCCGCGTCGTCGACGTCTCGTCCAACTCGACGAGCTCGGAGCGCGAACGCAGGAAATCGCTGAAAGACCGGAATCCCAAAGACTTTTCGCTGAACGACGGATCCATCCGCTTCATCTGCGCCTTCACCGCCGAATTGTGCAGCCAGTCGACGTCGTCTTTTTCCAGACCGATCTGCAGCGCCCGCGTCAGCAACGCGGTCGCGGCGGCCTGCGGGTCGGGTGCCTCCGGTTCCTCGGGCTCGGTCGCCTTCGCGCGGCCCGTGCGCCGCTTCGGCTTGGCGGCCTCGCCGTCGCCGGACGCCGGCGCCGGTTCGGGCTCGAACACCGGAACGCCCGGCAGCGCGTCGTAGACGACGAACTCGTCGCAGGCGGCCGCCAGGGCCCGGCTCGACGCGCCGGCCACGCCGATGCCGACGACGTAGCGGCCCAGCCTCTTGCAGCGCTGGGCCAGCGGAATGTAGTCGGAGTCGCCGGCCACGATCACCACGTGGGTCAGATCCGGCAGCCGGAACATGTCCTCGACCGCGTCGACGGCGAGCCGGATGTCGGCGCCGTTCTTGCCGTAGGCCGCCGCCGGGAAGAGCTGCACCAGGTCCACCGCGCGGGCCACCAGCTGCCCGCGGTACCCGGCGTTGACGTCCGCCGACCAGTCCGCGTAGGCGCGGGTCAGCACCAGCGTCCCGAACGACGACGCGAAGTCGAGGATCGCGCCGACGTCGACGACGGAGCGGGCCAGCCGGTCCGGATGCTTGTCGAGCCCCTTGGCCTTGTCCCGCTGGAACGAGTTGCGCCCGTTCACCTGGTCGTACCGCGAGATCACGATGTTGTCGAAGTCGAGGTAGACGGCCACGCGGGGCGCAACTGGTTCGGTCATGCCCTCCATCTTGTCTGAACACGATGCAGAACGGAATCCTGGCTCCGAACGTGCGAAAAGCGTTGTCCTGCAAGGGTCGCCGGGCATGGAGTGCGGCCTGTTTTGCCGTTCGCCCGGTGCCCGAACGAATTACGAGTAGAATTCCTGGAATCGGCGGTATGTCGCGCGCAACCATGTTGAGATTGCGTCGTCGTCGATTCGAATGATTTGGCCGCCTCGCGGTCAAGGACGGGAGCGTCGCATGACGCTACAACGGGGCGCCGGCTGGAAACAAACACCGCCTGAGAACACGCCGCGCCTGCGGCTGAAGCCCAAAGCGCCCGACACCACCGGGTATGTCGACGGGGCCTGGTGGCCGCACAGCAACGATCTCCTCACGGAGCTGCCGGATCTGCTGGCGGTGCTGTCGGTGCGACTCGGCGCGATCGACCGGGTGATCTACAACCTCACCGAATGGGCGCCGGCGCCGAAGAAACTGCGGATTGACCGGCGCGTGGTGCGACTCGCCGGCTACTTTCGCCAGCCCGTCAACACGGTCGAACTCCTCGGCGCGAGCGGCAAGCAGGTCGTCCTGCTGGTGGTACCGCCGGAGACCGAGCCGGACCGCGCGCACGAGGCGCTGATGGCCGCGTCGAAGCGGGACGATGCAACGACGACCGACGCCTTGCTCGGGCGGGGCACGACGGTGTAGGGCTCCACGGCACGACGGTCATCGATGGCCGCAAGGATTTCGCAAGAATTCGGCGAAAATCCGGCAAGCGGTGTGCGGCAACCTGCAGCCCATGACGCCACACCAAATGGGGCGCGCACCAAGGATACTCGTCGCGGTGACGACGGCCGGCCTGATTGGCAGCAGGTCACCGTCGTGCAAAACGATGTCAACAATTTGCCGCCGGAACAAAAACCGGAGGTGCAGGGGCTGCTGGGCGTGGCGATCATCAGGCTGACCGACATCCTCCGCAAGGAGTGGCCCGCCGGCTAGCGTCAGCTACCCACCGCGCTGGGCGCCGGGAGGCCCTCGCGCGCGCCCAGGTTGGTCGCCGCGGTGACGACCGCCCGTTCGATCTGGCGCAGCGCGTGCACCGCGGTCAGGAATCGCCGGGTGTCCGGCCGGGGTTCCCCGTCGCCGTCGCGGTGCCGCGCCAGGCACTCGGCGGTGTCGAGCTCGTCGGCGGCGGAGGTGATCGTCACCCCGGTGGCACCGTCGATGATGGTGAGCAACGCGGCGATGTTGCGTCGCGTCTGCTCGGCGGCCGCCATGAACGCCGCGGCCAGCTCCTCGGACCCGACCGGGTCCTGGTACTGCTCGCTGCTGCGGGCCAGGCTGCGGCCGTAACGATCGCAGGCGGAAAAGATCCTTAAGCCCCGCCGGATGCTGCGCCGGCCGGCCAGCCCGGCCACCCCGGCCAGCAGCGGCTTGGCGCTGATCCGGAACTGCTGCAGGGCCCGGTCCAGTTCCCGCGCCCGTTCGGTCGGGCTGCCGGTCTCGTCCCCGCCGAACATGGTGGCGGTCGAGACCTCGATCAGTTCGGACAGGGTCGTCAAAAAGGTGCGGGTGTCGTTCCGGATGGTGGCCCGGGTGTGGGTCGGCAGCACCAGGATCGCCACGGCGACGCCGATGACGGCGCCGATCGCGGTCTCTTCCATGCGCAGCATCAGCACCCCGAACGAGAACTGGCCGAGCAGGCCATACAGCAGCGCCAGCATCGTGGTGATCCAGAAGGTCATCAGGCTGTAGGTCACCGTCATGAAATAGAAGGCGCAGAAAAGGCACACGAAGATCGCCACGAGCGAGGCGGTCTTGTCGCCGGCGAACAGGGGCGCCACCAGCACCCCGCACGGCACGCCGAGCATGGTGCCCAGCAGGCGCTGCCACCCCTTGGTCAGGGTTTCGCCCCAGGAGTTGGTGCCGGCGAAGATCACGAACGCCGCGATCACCGCCCAGTACCACCGCGCCGGGGACACCAGCTCGCCGGTCACGATGGCCAGCGATGCGGCCACGGACACCTGGATGGCCTGCCGGGTGGTCGGCCGCAGGCCCTCGTCCGGTTGCTGCTCGCCGGGGCCGCCGTCGGGCGCCGGCACCGGCTCGGCGTCCGGGACGGCGACGGGCCTCCCCGTGGCGGCGCCCTCGACGATCGCGCGGACCTCGGCCGTCGCCGCCGCGGCGTTGATGATCGCCAGGGCGAGGCGGCGCACCGCGACCCGGCCTTCCTCGGAGGCGGCAGTCCCCGCCCGGTCGAGAACCCGTTGCGCCAAGCCGGCGGCCACCCGCAGCCCGCCCGCGTCCGGGAGGCGGATCGCCCGCGCCAGCTGCCTGAGCGCCACGACGAGTTCGGCGCGGGTGGCGGCCGGGATGGGGCCGGGTGCCGACGCGACGGCCGCCGCCCGCCGGCCCGCGGTGGCGACCCATTCGACGGCCAGCTCGGCGTCGAAAAGCCACGGGGTCAGCTGCTCGGCGGTCACCCCCGGCCAGACGATGGCGGGGTTGGCCTTGTCCTCGATCTGGCCCTGCACCATCAGCGCGGTTTCGTTGAGCCGGATGGTGCGGGCCCGCATGCGCCGCCGCCGCCGCTCGTCGAGGCGGCCCGTGCGCACGGCGTCGGCGGTGGTGTCGACGACGATGGCCATGCGGGCGCGCAGCGCGCGGATGGTGGCGCGCAGCACCCGCTCGGGCCGGTCGGGCAGCACATAGGCCGACATCACGAACGTGCACGCGGTGGCGACCAGCAGCGCCACCATCATCCACGGCAATTCGGAAACGCTGGCCCGCAGGTACAACGTGAAGAAGTACGACATGAACGCGACCATGCCCAGCGCCCTCCCGCGCGGCCCGAACCGGCGGGCGTACACCGCGGCGAACACGATCACCACGAAGACGGCGTCGCTGGCGATCGCGTGCGGGGCGAGCAGCGAGGCCAACGCGATGGACACCGCACCCGGCAGGGGCAGCAGCGCCATCGTGACGCGCTGGCGGCGCGGGTCGGGCTCGTTGACGGATCGCCCCGCGACCATGGTGATGACGACGCCGAGCAGGGCCACGGTCAGCGGCTGGTGGGCCAGCCTGGTCACCACGAACATGGTCAGCAGCGAAACGCCCAGCGCGGCCGTCGTCCGGATGGCCATCCGCAGCCGCAGCTGCCCGGGGTCCGAGCCGATCCACCAGTTGCGGGCGCGTTCGTACAGCGCCATCAGCCAAGCGCTGAGCCCGTCGACGGCCGACACGTGTGATCCCCTCGTCGCTGGATGATCTTCCCATGGCCAAGCTAGTGTTCGACGTCGTGACGGCGCCGACGCGGGCAACCCTGGCCGATGGCCGCGACATCATGTTTTTCGCGCTGCCGGGCAGGCGTCCCGCGCCGGTGCCGGACCGCCGGCCGCTGCCGCGGCGCGACCCCGACCAGTCGCAGCTGCGGTACGACCGCGCGACCGGGCAGTGGGTGATCGTCGCGGCGCTGCGCCAGGACCGCACCTACAAGCCGCCCGCCGACCAGTGCCCGCTGTGCCCGGGCCCGACCGGGCTGACCAGCGAGGTGCCCGCCCCCGACTACGACGTGGTGGTCTTCGAGAACCGGTTCCCCAGCCTGTCGGGAGGCGGTCGGCTGCCACCGGTCAGCGCCGGCGCCGACTTCGTCTCCGGCCCGGGCGCCGGCCGCTGCGAGGTGATCTGCTTTTCCAGCGACCACTGCGGGTCGTTCGCGGACTTAAAGCCGGCGCACGCCCGCCTGGTCGTGGAGGCGTGGCGGCATCGCACCGCCGACCTGATGGCCGCGCCCGGCGTCGAGCAGGTGTTCTGCTTCGAGAACCGCGGCGAGGAGATCGGGGTGACCCTGACCCATCCGCACGGCCAGATCTACGGCTACCCGTATCTGACGCCGCGCACGGCCGCGATGCTAAGCCAGGCCCGCGACCACCGAAACCGCCACGGGGGCAACCTGTTTGCCGAGCTGCTGGCACGCGAGGTCGACCACGGCGGCCGCGTGATCGCCCGGACCGGCCTGTTCACGGCGTTCGTGCCGTTCGCGGCGCGCTGGCCGGTGGAGGTGCACATCTACCCGAACCGGTTCGTGCACAACCTCGTCGAGCTCGACGACGACGAGCTCGACGGGTTCGCCCAAATCTACCTCGACGTGCTAAGGCGGTTCGACCGGATGTATTCGACCCCGCTGCCCTACATTTCGGCGCTGCACCAGTTCGCGGCCACCGGCGCCCAGGCCGACGGCTACTTCCACGTCGAGCTGATGTCGATCCGGCGCGGCGCCACCAAGCTCAAGTACTTGGCGGCCTCCGAATCGGCGATGGACGCGTTCATCAGCGACGTCACGCCCGAAAGCGTCGCGCGGCGGCTCAGGGACCTGGGAGGGCAGCCTGGATGACGGTCCGCTACGCCGCGCCCGGCCGGATCAACCTGATCGGCGAGCACACCGACTACAACCTGGGTTTCGCGCTGCCGATCGCGCTGCCGCAGCGCACGGTGGTCACCTTCGCCCCCGACGGTGGCGACGGGATCACGGTGTACAGCACGCGCGCGCACGAGTCGGTGCGGTTTCCGCTCGGCACGGTTCCCGGCCAGGTCACCGGCTGGGCGGCCTACGTGGCCGGGGTGGTGTGGTCGCTGCGGCAGACCGGCCAACCGATACCCGGTGGCACCATGTCGATCGCCAGCGAGGTGGAGATGGGCTCGGGCCTGTCCTCGTCCGCGGCGCTGGAATGCGCGGTGCTGGGCGCGATCGCGGCGGCCGCCGGCATGCGGATCGACCCGACCGAGCAGGCGCGGCTGGCCCAGCGCGCCGAAAACGAATACGTCGGGGCCCCAACGGGTTTGCTCGACCAGCTGGCGTCGCTGTTCGGCGAACAGTCGGCCGCGCTGCTGATCGACTTTCGCGACGTCAGCGTCGTGCCGGTGCCCTTCGACCCCGAGGCCCACGGCGTCGCGCTGCTGCTGATCGACTCGCGGGCACGGCATGAGCACGTCGGCGGGGAGTACGCGGCCCGCCGCAAATCGTGTGAGCGCGCCGCCGCCGACCTGCGGGCGTCGTCGCTGCGCGAGGTCTGGGATCGCGGGCGCGCCGATCTGAACGCCGTCCGCAGCACGATCGATTCCCGCCGGGCGCGCCATGTTCTCACCGAAAACGGCCGTGTGCTGGATTTCGTTGCGGCACTGCGCGGTTCGGACTTCGTCGAAGCGGGACACATCCTGACCGCCTCCCAGGTTTCCATGCGCGACGACTTCGGAATCACCACCGGGCACATCGACCTGATCGCCGACACCGCGGTGCGTGCGGGCGCGCTGGGTGCCCGAATGACCGGCGGCGGGTTCGGGGGGTGCGTGATCGCCCTGGTGCCGGACACCCGGGCGGAGGCCGTCGCGGAAACGGTGCGACGGACGGTGCTCGCCGCGGGTCATCCCCGCCCGATCATCACTCGCACCCACGCGGGCCCGGGCGCCGGGCCGGTGGGGTGACCGAGCCGGCCGGCCACGTGGAAGTTCGGGCCTACGCCGAACTCAACGACTTCTTGCCCGCCGAGTGGCGCGGTGTGGCGGTGCCCCGTCCGTTCCGGAGTCACCAGACCGTCAAGGACGTGCTCGAAGCGATGGGTATTCCCCACACCGAGGTCGATCTCATCCTGGTGAACGGGGATTCGCGGGGATTCGGCTACCGCCCGTGCGCCGGCGACCGGATCGCCGCCTACCCGGTGTTCGAGGCCCTGGACGTCGGACCGGCCGAGAGGTTGCGGCCAAAGCCTTTGCGCGACCCGCGATTCGTGGTCGACGTCAACCTGGGCCGGCTCGCCCGGCTGCTGCGCGTGCTGGGTTTCGACGTCTGGTTCTCGAGTGGCGCCGACGACGCGGCCCTGGCCGGCATCAGCCGAGATCAGCGCCGGGTCCTGCTGACCCGCGACCGGGGGCTGTTGAAGCGCCGCGCCATCACCCACGGCCTGTTCGTGCGCTCGCAGGACCCCGAGGAGCAGGCCATCGAGGTGATCAAACGGCTCGACCTGGGCGGGCGGTTGGCGCCGTTGACCCGGTGCGTGCGGTGCAACGGCGAGCTGGCACCGGTCGACAAGGAGGAGGTGCTCGATCGGCTGGAGCCGCTGACCCGCCGGCACTACGAAAAGTTCAGCCGGTGCACCGGATGCGGGCGCGTGTACTGGGCGGGGTCGCACCACGCCCGGTTGGTCGCCCTGGTCGAGAAGCTTCGCAGCCAACTGTGAGGCCCCACAACGGTTTTCGCGGATGACCCCGAGGTGCAGCCGGTCGCCGGGACGGCGAGCGGGGTGCGCAGCATAAACCCCAACACCGGGTTGACGGTGCGGCCCAGCGGCCGCCGCGGTCAGGGGGTGATGGTCGTCTGGTCGTCGATGATGTTGGCGGCCTCCATCAGCGGACCCTCGTCGCTCTGCAACGCGTCGGCGTTGAGCTGGAGCACGAACACCGCGCCCTGGCTGGGAATCACGACGGTCTTCTGCGCGACGGTCCGCGTGTTGCCGTCCTTCTGGTACGTGCCCTTGATCTGCCAGGCCTGGAACCCGCCGAGCGTCGAAGCCCGGCCATTCCCCGAGCCCTGGTAGCCGGGAAGGCCCATCAGCTCGTTGGGGGCGTATTGGATGAGCTTCGCCTGGTCGACGTCGCCGGTGAGCTTTGAGTACAGCGCCGAGATCGTCGGCGGGTCCGCCGGATTAGCCGGCTGCGACAAGACGATGCCGCCGTAGGAGGTGTTGGAGTTCTGGATCAGCTGCCAACCCGCGGGCACCGGCAGGTCGACGTTCGGGCCGGGATCGCCGTGGCGGACGGGAGTTTCGGTGATGTGGCTGTCACGGATGTAGTCGGCGATCGTCGGGCCGGCCTGCGCGCCGGGCGTGGCGCTGGGCGCCGGGGTCTTCGTCGAGGTGGAGGTCGAGGTCGACGTGGACGTGGACGTGGACGTCTTGTTGTCGGAGCCGCAACCCACCAGCGCCAAACCGAGCGCCACGGTGACGGTTGCTGCGGCCAAGTGTTTCATGAATCGAATCTCCCGAGGAGTGGGCGGGTACCGGCGCCAGCCCCGCTCGAATGAGACTAACCCAAATGCGGCGAAACGTTGCTGGCGGATTTGTCGAAAACCGCCGCACCGCTGGAAACGGCGCACAAAGTGACCGCCATGCAGTAAGAGACAGCTATGCGGTCAAGAAGGGTCCCCGTCGCGGTCGTGGCGATCGTCGCGCTGGTGGCCCTCGTCGCGGCCTTCGTCGCGGCCGCTCCGCCGGTCGCCTACGACGGCGAGCCGCAGCTGGTCACCCACCCCGTCGACTACGTCGACACCCTCGTCGGCACCGGAACGGGCGGCGAAACCGTCGGCGAGATCAACAACTTCCCGGGTGCCGCCGTGCCCTTCGGCATGGTGCAGTACTCGCCCGACACCCTCGGCGACTACGCCGGCTACAACTACGACAACCCCCGCTCGACCGGGTTCAGCATGACCCACGCCTCGGTGGGCTGCCCCGCGTTCGGCGACGTCTCAATGCTGCCGACCACCACGCCGATGGGGTCGCAGCCGTGGAACGCGTGGGAGAGGATCGCCCACGACGACACCGAGCAGGGCATGCCGGGCTACTACACGGTCCGCTTCCCGGACACCGGCGTGACCGCGGAACTGACCGCCAGCACCCGCACCGGCGTCGGTCGGTTCCGCTATCCGCATAACGGTCGGCCCGCGCTGTTTCACGTGCGCTCGGGCGCGTCGCTGGCGGGCAACTCGCGGGCGACCATCCAGATCGGCGAGGACAACACCACCATCACCGGATGGGCGACCAGCGGGGGGTTCTGTGACAAGAACAACGCCTACACAGTGTATTTCGCCATGAGGTTCAACCAGCCGTTCACCTCCTACGGGTCCTGGGACGGCGCCTTCGTCTATCCGGGAGCGCGCGGCGCGGCGTCGCCGTACAGCGGCGGCTACGTCGCTTTTCCGGCCGGCTCCCAGCTCGAGGTGCGGACCGCGATCTCCTACGTCGGCATCGAAGGGGCGCTGGCCAACCTGGCCGCCGAGGGCGGCCCCAGCTTCGACGACGTGCGGGCCGCCGCGGTGTCGCAATGGAACGCCGCCCTGTCGCGCATCGCGGTGGCCGGCCGCAACGCCGGCCACCTCAAGACGTTCTACACCGCCCTGTACCGGTCGCTGCTGCATCCCAACACCTTCGACGACGCCGACGGACGCTACATCGGATTCGACTGGTCCATCCACACCGTGGACCAGGGACGCACCCAGTACGCCAACTTCTCCGACTGGGACACCTACCGCGGGCTGGCGGCTTTGCAGGGCCTGCTCTTCCCCAAGCAGGCGAGCGACATGGCACAATCGCTCGTCAACGACGCCCGGCAGAGCGGATCGCTGCCGCGTTGGGCCTTGGCGAATTCGGCGACCGGCGAGATGACCGGGGACAACGTCGTACCGCTGATCGTGAGCCTGGACGCGTTCGGGGCCAAGGACTTTGACCGCCAGGCGGCGCTGCGCTACATGGTCAGCGCCGCGACCCGGGGCGGCGCCGGGCTCAACGGCTACGTGGAGCGCCCGGGCATCGCCACCTACCTGGCGCTGGGCTACGCGCCGCACACGCTCGAGTTCGGCACCGATGTCGGGATCGCCGACGCCTCGATCACCCTGGAATGGTCGGTCGACGACTTCGCCATCTCCCGGTTCGCCGCGTCGCTCGGCGACACCGCGACCGCCACCGAATTCGGCAGCCGGGCGCAGTACTGGCAGAACCTGTTCAACCCCAGCACCCGCTACATCTCGCCGCGCGGCGCGCTGGGCCGCTTCCGCCCCGGCCCCGGGTTCGTGCAATCCCCTTTGGGTTTCGGGCAGGACGGGTACGACGAGGGCAACGCCGAGCAATACGTCTGGTGGGTGCCGCACAACGTCGCGGGCCTGGTGACCGCCCTCGGCGGCCGGACCGCGGTGGCCGAGCGCCTCGACCGCTTCACCAAAGAGCTCAACGCCGGCCCCAAGGAGCCCTACCTGTGGGCGGGCAACGAGCCGTGCTTCGCCGTGCCGTGGCTCTACAACTACGTCGGCCAACCGTGGAAGGCTCAGCTCACCGTCGAGCGGGTGCGCGGGCTGTTCGGCCCGGTGCCCGACGGCGAGCCCGGCAACGACGACCTCGGGGCGCTGTCGAGCTGGTACGTCTGGGCCGCCCTGGGCCTGTACCCGAGCACCCCGGGCACGTCGATCCTCACCGTGAGCACGCCGCTGTTCGATCGCGCCGAAATCGCGCTTCCCCAAGGCAAATCCCTTCGCATCGCCGCCCCCGGCGCGTCCGGGCCGCACCGGCTGGCCTACATCGGCGGCCTGAGCATCGACGGCCGGCCCACCGACCACACGTGGCTTCCCGAGTCGACGGTCGCCACCGGCGCCGAGCTGACGTTCTCGCTGGCCGCCTATCCCGACAAGGCGTGGGGCACGGCCGAATCCTCCGCCCCGCCGTCGTTCGGCGCCGGCGGCTCGGCGGTGACGGTCAACGTCACCGACCCGGTCGTCACCATCGCGCCCGGGCACACCGGCACGGTGCGGCTGGACGCCCAACGGATGGTCGACGGCGCCGGCGGCTACACCGTCACCGGCACGTGCTCCGACACCGGGATCGCCGTGACGCCCACCTCCGGGCGGTTCGGGGCCGACGGATCGGCCACCGCCGAGGTGCCCATCACGGTGGCGCCGTCGGTCCCCGAGGAATATTACCTGGCGTATCTGACCACCTCGGTGGGCGAAAGCGTCAGGCGCTCAACAGTTTTGGTCGTCGTCGCGGCCGAGCCCGGCGAGCCCTGAACCGTCAGATCATCTCGTTTTCGGTCAGCCACCGCATCACCGGCCAGCCGGCGAACACGGGCAGCCAGCAGGTCAGCACCCGATACAGCAGCACCGACGGCACCCCGACGGCCGCGGGCACCCCGAAGGCCGCCAGGCCACCGATCAGCGCCGCCTCGACGGCGCCCACCCCGCCGGGCGTCGGCGCGGCCGAGGCCAGGGTCCCGCCGACCATCGTCACCACCGTGCACGTGACGAACGACGCGCCGCCGCCGAACGCTTCCACGCTGGACCACAGCGCCAGGGCGGCGCCGAGAGTCGTTCCGGCGCAGCCGAGTACGATCAGCCCCAATCGTTTGGGCTCGCGGGCGACCTGGAGCAGGTCGCCGGAGATCTCCTCGAGCCTGGGACGCAGGTCCGTCGCCAGCCAGCGCCGCAGCCTGGGCACGAACAGGAATGCGCCGACGATGCCCAGCGCCACGCCCGCGATGAGGTACAGCACCGTGGCGTCGGGGACGAAGTGCTTGAGGTCCATCGACGCGCCCGCGACGGTGCTGAACAGCACCAGCAGCACCAGGTGCATGATCACCTGCACGGATTGCTGCAGCGCCACCGCGGTGGTGGCACGCACCGCGGACAGCCCCCCGCCCTTTTGCAAGTACCGGGTGCTGAGCGCGAGCCCGCCGACCCCGGCCGGCGTGGTGGTAGCGGCAAAAGTGTTGGCGGCCTGGGCGATCGAAAGCCGCCAGAAGCTCACCGACTCGTCGGCGCTGGCCCACAACGCCGCCGCCGCGCCCACGTATGTCAGCGCGGATATCACCACACCCAGCAGCGCCCACCACCAGTTCGCCCGGCTCAATTGGGAAAAGAAGGTCGGCACCGTGCTGATGAACGGATACGCGACGTAGACCAGCGCGACGAGCAGGAGCAGCTGTATGAGCTGCCTGCGGGTGAACCGGGTGATCGTCTCCGTCTTGATCTGGTCGGCACCGGTCTGCCGCTTCACCTCCGCGCGGGTGCCCGAGATGACGGCGCCGGAATCGGGGACGGATCTGCGAACCGATTTGCGCACAGCCGATTTCGTGAGCCGGCGGGAGGCGGTCAGGACGGCGTCCTTGCCGAACGCCTCGATCGCCGCGGCCACCGCGGACTCGGCGTCGTACAGCGCCGACGTCGTCACCAGCAGCTGGGCGATGTCGGATTGGAGTTGGGCGTCCGTGGCGCCGTACTCGGCGCTGCCGAAGCCGCCGAACAGCACCCTGCCGTCCTCGACCGTCATCGACTCGACGCGCAAATCGCCGTGGGAGATCTGGTGGTCGTTGAGCGTGCGCAGCGATTCCCACGCGCGGCCGACCGGCGTCGCCGTCGCGCACCGGTCAAGCGGCTTGCCCCGAATGGGCCTGTGCGAGTACAACATCCAGCCCCGCTCCAGCGGGGCGACGGCGATCGCCGAGGTGTTGGCCAGGCCCAGATCGCCCACGGCGATGGCCATCAGCGCGCGGTGCTCCACGGCGCGGCGCATCGAGGCCACCAGCGGCGCGGTCTCCCTGGACCGCAGCCGAAGCTTCCGCCACACCTGAAGCAGCGCACTGCCGCTGCGCTGGTGCGGACCGTACAACTCGACGACGGCCTGGTCGGGGGCCGAACCGGAATCGGCGCAAGTGGCCGACAACAGCAGCGGCCCGCGCCCGGCGGGCCGGACCACCTGCAGCCGGGACACCACGCATCCGCGCTTGCCCAGCGCGCGCACCGCGCCGTCCAGCGGCACCTCGAGCGCGGGGGTGCCGACGACCAGCACCACCAGCGCGCCGACGAACCACCCCACCGCGAGCCCCAGCAGGGAGCGCGCCGGGACGATCGCGCTGATGAACAGGTGGATCGGCACGAAGGCCAGCAGCAGCGCCCACCACCAGTGCCGCCAGCGCGCCGGCAGCCACGGACCCGACACCGTCAGCACCGCCGCGAGCATCGCGATCCACCGCGGGTCGTCGAGGACCTGGGCCAGCAGGGTCTGCGGGCGATCCGTCAGGTCGAAGTGCCACCGGGGTGCCGAGAAGCCGTTGCCGCCGATCGAAAGGGGCAGCACCGCGAAAACCCCCGCGGCCGCGTAGGCGCCGAGCAGCTTCCACTGCCGGGAGACGATCAGACCGATCAGGATCGCGAACGGCAGCGCCAGGATCGCCACGCCGTACACCAGGTAGACGAGGTCGGACTGGGTCGGGGTCAGCACCCCGACGATCTCGGAGATCGATCGCTCCAGCGCGACCCACTGGGGACGGGTGATCAGCGAACCGGCGATGACGATCGCGAAGAACGCGACGGAGGCCGCGAGCCGCAGGATGTCGTTGGTCCGCCGGGTCAGCGGTTGCAGCAAGTTGCCCGAAACGCCGATCTCGCGCCCGTCGACTCGCACGCCGTCAACTTAACCGGATACCTCCGGGTCAGGGGGGATGAACCTGACGGACAGGTTGCCCACCCGCGGCGCGCGTACGGTCGACTAGGTAGGCGTGCTAGCGAAACGGAGGACACGGGCGTGGGCAGGACGGACAACGACACCTGGGACATCACCGAGAGCGTGGGGGCGACGGCGCTGGGCGTCGCGGCGGCCCGCGCCGCGGAAACCGAAAGCGAAAACCCGCTGATCAGCGACCCCTTCGCGCGGCTGTTCCTGGACGCCGCCGGCGACGGCATGTGGAACTGGTTCGCGGCGCCGGAGCTGCCCGCCGAGATCGCCGAGGCCGAACCCGACCTGCAGCCGCGGATGCGCGGAATGGTGGACTACATGGCCGCGCGCACGTCCTTCTTCGACCAGTTCTTCACCGACGCCACCCGCGCCGGCGTCGCGCAGGTGGTGATCCTGGCGGCGGGCCTGGACTCGCGGGCGTGGCGGCTGCCCTGGAAGGGCGGCGTCACGGTGTACGAGCTCGACCAGCCCGCGGTGCTGGAGTTCAAGGCCGCGGCGCTGCGGGAAGCCGGCGCCCAGCCGACCTGCAACCTGGTTCACGTCCCGGTCGACTTGCGCCACGACTGGCCGGCCGCCTTGCGCGAGGCCGGGTTTGACAGCACGGCGCCGAGCGCCTGGTCGGCCGAGGGCCTGTTGCCGTTCCTGCCGGCGGCCGCACAAGAGCTGCTCTTCCAGCGGGCCCATGCGCTGGCGGCGACCGGCAGCCGGATCGCGGTGGAGGCGCCGGGTCCCGGCTTCATGGACGAGGCCGCCCGCGACAGGCAGCGCCAGACCATGCGGCGGGTGCGCGAGCTGATGGCCAAGCTGCAGCCCGAACGCGACATTCCCGACGTCGAGGACCTCTGGTACTTCGAGGAGCGCGAGGACGTCGGCGACTGGCTGACCCGCCACGGCTGGGCCGTCACCGTCACGCCGGCCGAGGAGCTGATGGCCCGCTACGATCGCAGACCGCCGCAAGGCATCGAAGACGCCGTCCCGAAAAGCTTGTTCGTGGCGGCGGAACGGACCGAGAGGAACTGAAGCGTGGCCAGAACCGACGACGACACCTGGGAGATCACCGAGAGCGTGGGTGCGACGGCGCTGGGCGTGGCGTCGGCCCGCGCCGCGGAAACCGAGAGCGAAAACCCGATGATCCGCGATCCGTTCGCGCGGGTTTTCCTCGACGCGGCCGGCGACGGGCTGTGGAATTGGTATTCGGCGTCGCAGCTGCCCGCCGAGCTCCTGGACGCCGAACCGACTCTGCGGCTGCAGATGAAGGCGATGGTCGACTACATGGCTTGCCGCACCGCGTTTTTCGACCAGTTCTTCCTTGACGCGACCAACGCCGGCATCCGCCAGGCGGTGATCCTGGCGTCGGGTCTGGACTCGCGGGCCTGGCGGCTGGCGTGGCCCGACGGCGTCACCGTGTACGAGCTCGACCAGCCGCGGGTGTTGGAGTTCAAGTCGTCGACGCTGGCCGAGCACGGGGCCGAGCCCGCCTGCCACCGGATCGCGATTCCGGCCGACCTGCGTCAGGATTGGCCAACGGCGTTGCGGCGGGCCGGCTTTGACGCCGGAGCGCCCAGCGTGTGGTCGGCGGAGGGCCTGATGCCGTACCTGCCGGCGGCGGCGCAGGACCTGCTCTTCGAGCGCATCCAAAAGCTCACCGTCACCGGCAGCCGGGTCGCCGTGGAGGCGCTCGGGCCGAGTTTTCTCGACGAGGAATTCCGCGCCAGGCGACGCGAGCGGATGGCACGGATCCGTGACCTGGTCGCCAAACTCGACCCGCAGCGCGCGATTCCCAACAACGAGGAGCTGTTCTACTTCGAGGAGCGCGAAGAGGTCGGCGACTGGTTCGCCCGCCACGGCTGGGAGGTGACGGTGACGCCGTCCGACGAGCTGATGGCCCGCTACGGGCGTGCGGCGCCGCCAGAGGTGGCCGAGCAGGTGCCGGGGAACCTGTTCGTGGCCGCGCAGCGAACGGGAAGCTAGCCGTAACGGATTTGCGACACGCCGGTGGTCTGACCACTTGTCTGACCTCGGACCGGCGACACTGGCCGCATGGCGCTGCACCCGGTGATTCGCCGATCGGTGCCCGACGAGGTTTTCGAGCGGATCGCCACCGATGTGCTCGGCGGTGCAACGCCGCCCGGCGAGGCGTTGCCCAGCGAGCGCCGGCTGGCCGAGGTCTTCGGGGTGTCCCGGCCCGCGGTCCGTGAGGCGCTGCAGCGGCTTTCGGCCTCCGGGTTGGTCGAGGTGCGCCGGGGCGGCGTCGCCACGGTGCGCGACTTCCGCCGCCATGCCGGCCTGGACCTGTTGCCCCTGTTGCTGTTCCGCGGCGGCGCCCTCGATGCCTCCGTCTTCCGCAGCATCCTCGAGGCGCGGTTGCGCAGCGGCCCCAAAGTCGCCGAGCTTGCCGCCCAACGGCATTCACCGTGGCTGACCGAGCTCCTCGAGTCGACGCTGCGCACCCTGGAAACCGAGCACGACCCGCTCGACTGGCAGCGCCTCACGCTCAGGTACTGGGACCATGTCGTCGACGGCGCCGGTTCGATCGTATATCGGTTGATGTACAACGCCTTTCGCGCCGCCTATGAGCCGGCGCTGGCCGCGCTGGCCGCGGCGATGACCGCCGAGGCCAGGTGCCCGGCCGCGTACCGAAAACTGACTCTCGCGATCTGCGCCGCCGATACCGCCGCCGCGCACGAAGCCGCCCACGACGTGCTCGAACTGGCCAACGCCACCATGATCGCCGCGCTCGAGGACCGAGGCGGACCGCGATGAGCACCCAGGCGTTCACCACCTATCTGCGCGGCCAGGTCCGGCCCGGGATCGACGCGGTCGGCGGGTTCTACCGCATGTGCGTCTTGACGGGCAAGGCGTTGTCGCGGCGCCCCTTTCGGTGGGGCGAGGTGATCGAGCAAGGCTGGTTCATCACCAACGTCTCGCTGCTGCCCACGCTGGCCGTTTCCATCCCGCTGACCGTGCTCATCATATTCACCCTCAACATCCTGCTGGCCGAGTTCGGCGCCGCCGACATCTCGGGCGCGGGCGCGGCGCTGGGCGCGGTCACCCAGCTGGGCCCGCTGACCACCGTGCTGGTGATCGCCGGCGCCGGGGCGACGGCGATCTGCGCCGACCTCGGGGCGCGCACCATCCGCGAAGAGATCGACGCGATGGAGGTGCTCGGCATCGACCCGATCCACCGGCTGGTGGTGCCCCGCGTGCTCGCCGCGACCATCGTCGCCACCCTGCTCAACGGCGCGGTGATCACCATCGGCCTGGTCGGCGGTTTCGTCTTCGGTGTTTTCATCCAACACATTTCGGCCGGCGCCTACGTCGGCACCCTCACCCTGGTCACCGGCCTGCCCGAGGTGATCATCTCGGTCGTCAAGTCCGCCACCTTCGGCACGATCGCCGGCCTGGTCGGCTGTTACCGCGGGCTGACCACCAAGGGCGGCCCGAAGGGCGTCGGGACCGCGGTCAACGAGACGCTGGTGCTGTGCGTGATCGCGCTGTTCGCGGTCAACGTGGTGCTGACGACGATCGGTGTGCGATTCGGGACGGGGCGCTGAGGTGGCCCAGGTATCGGCGCGCAGGGTGCTCAGCGCCCGCTACCCGCGAACGATCGCGGGCTTCGACCGCTACGGCGGCGGCGCGGCCCGAAGGCTCGAGCGCATCGGCGTTTTCGCGAGGTTCACCCGGATCAGCGTCACGCAGATCGGGTGGGCGCTGCGCCGCTACCGCAGGGAGACGCTGCGCCTGATCGCAGAGATCGGCATGGGCACCGGCGCCATGGCCGTGATCGGCGGCACCGTCGCGATCATCGGTTTCGTGACGCTGTCCGGCGGATCCCTGATCGCCATCCAGGGTTTCGCGTCGCTGGGAAACATCGGGGTCGAGGCCTTCACCGGCTTCTTCGCCGCCCTGGCCAACACCCGCGTCGCCGCGCCCATCGTCGCCGGCGTCGCGCTGGCCGCCACGGTCGGCGCCGGCGCCACCGCCCAGCTGGGGGCCATGCGGATCAGCGAGGAGATCGACGCGCTGGAAGTCATGGGGATCAAGTCGATTTCGTTTCTGGTGTCGACCCGGATCGTGGGCGGGCTGGCGGTGATCGTGCCGCTGTACGCGCTGGCCCTCGACATGGCCTTCACCTCGGGCCAGGTCGTCACGACCGTGTTCTACGGCCAATCCAACGGCACCTACGAGCACTACTTTCGCACCTTCCTGCGGCCCGAGGACGTGGGCTGGTCGGTAATGGAGGTCGTCATCATCGCGGTGGTGGTGATGGTCACCCACTGCTACTACGGCTATACCGCCAGCGGCGGACCGGTCGGCGTCGGCCAGGCCGTCGGGCGATCGATGCGTTTCTCGCTGGTCTCGGTGGTGGTGGTGGTCCTGCTGGCCGAGTTGGCGCTCTACGGCGTCGACCCGAACTTCAACCTCACGGTGTAGGCGCCGTGACGACGCTGCTGACGCACCAGGGCCGACGGGCGTGGCTGCTTTTCGAGGGCGTCGTCTTGCTGCTGGCCGCCGCGCTGGTACTCGCCTTGGTGTACAAGCAGTTTCGGGGCGACTTCACACCCAAGGCCGAGCTGACGATCGTGGCGTCGCGCGCCGGGCTGGTGATGGAGCCCGGCGCCAAGGTCACGTTCAACGGGGTGGCGATCGGCCGGGTCGCCGGCGTCTCGGAGACCGAGCGCGACGGCCGGCCCGCGGCCAAGCTGGCGCTGGAGGTGGACCCGAACGTTGTCAACCTGATCCCGGCCAACGTGGTGGCCACCATCGAGGCGGCCACGCTGTTCGGCAACAAGTACGTGGCGCTGACTTCCCCGGACAAACCTCAGCCGCAACGGATTTCGTCGCGAGACGTGATCGACGTGCGCTCGGTGACGACCGAGTTCAACACGTTGTTCGAGTCGATCACCTCCCTCGCGGAAAAGGTGGACCCGATCGAGCTCAACGCCACCCTGTCCGCGCTGGCGCAGGCGCTGAGCGGGCTGGGCAGCGATTTCGGGCGGTCGCTCGTCGACGGCAATCAGATTCTGGCGCGTCTCAACCCGCGCGCGCGGCAGCTCGGCTACGACCTGCGCCGGTTCGCCGATCTCGGCCGGGTATACACCCGCGCCTCGCCGGATTTGTGGTCCTTTCTGCAGAACGCGGTGACCGCCGCGCGCACGCTGACCAGGCAACAGGGCGACCTGGACGCGGCCCTGCTGGCGGCCGTGGGCGTGGGCAAGACCGGCGAAGACGTCGTCGGCCGGGGTGGGCCGTATCTGGCGCGTGGGGCCGCCGACCTGGTGCCGACGGCCGGGCTGCTCGACGCCTACAGCCCCGAACTGTTCTGCACCGTCCGCAATTTCCACGACGCCGCCCCGTTGGTGGCGACGGCGGCCGGCGGCAACGGCTATTCGCTGTCGGCCGCGGGAACCGTGCTCGCGGCACCCAACGCCTATGTCTATCCGGACAATTTGCCCCGGGTGAACGCCCGCGGGGGGCCCGGTGGGCGGCCCGGCTGCTGGCAGACGATCACCCGAAACCTTTGGCCGGCACCGTATCTGGTGATGGACACCGGCGCCAGCGTCGCGCCGTACAACCACCTCGAGGTGGGCCAGCCACTGTTCGCCGAGTACGTCTGGGGGCGCCAATACGGGGAGAACACGATCAACCCATGACGAGGAATCCATGAGAGGCACGAAGACAACGGTCAAACTCGGCGCTTTGTGGCTGGTGCTGTTGGTGTTCACGGTGGTCATCGTCATCGTGTTCGGGCAATTGCGTTTCGACCGCACCACCGGATATTCCGCGGTGTTCACCGACGTCAGCGGGCTGCGCGCCGGGCAGTTCGTCCGCGCCGCGGGCGTGGAGGTCGGCAAAGTGTCCCGGGTGACGCTGATCGACGGTGACAAACGGGTTTTGGTGGACTTCGCCGTGGACGACTCGCTGGCGCTGGACAAGGCGACGACGGCATCGGTGCGCTACCTCAACCTGATCGGCGACCGCTACTTAGAGCTCAAGCGGGGCCACAGCGGTCAGCCGCTGCCCCCCGGGGGCACCATCCCGCTCGAGCACACCGATCCGGCCCTGGACCTCGACGCCCTGATCGGCGGTTTCCGCCCGCTGTTCAAGGCGCTCGATCCCGACAAGGTGAACCGGATCGCCCAGTCGATCATCGCCGTGTTCGGAGGCCAGGGCGCCACGATCAACGACATCCTCGACCAAACCGCCTCGCTCACCGCGACTTTGGCCGACCGGGACAAAGCCATCGGTGAGATTGTCGACAACCTGAGCACCGTGCTGGCGACCGCCGTCAAGCATCAAAAGGAGTTCGACGGAACCGTCGACAAGCTGGAGCTGCTGATCACCGGGCTGAAGAACCGGGCCGATCCGCTGGCCCAAGCGGTCGCCCACATCAGCAACGCCGCGGGGACCCTGGCCGACCTGCTCGGCGAGGACAGGCCGTTGCTGCACAGCACCTTCGGGCACCTCGAGGGCATCCAGCAGTCGCTCGTCGGTGATCTGCCGACGCTCGACGACGTGTTGCGCAAGCTGCCCGGCGCATACCGGATCATCGGCCGCGCGGGCGGCACCTACGGCGACTTCTTCAATTTCTACCTGTGTGACGTTTCGCTGAAAGTCAACGGGTTACAGCCCGGCGGCCCGGTGCGCACCATCAAGCTCTTCGGGCAGCCCACAGGGAGGTGCACGCCGCAATGAGAACCTTGACCGAGTTCAACCGGGGTCGCGCCGGGCTGATGGGCGTGACGGTCACGCTGCTCGCAGTCGGTGTCGGACAAACGTTCACCAGCGTGCCGATGGTGTTCGCCACCCCCACCTATTACGCGGAATTCGCCGACACCGGCGGCATCAGCGCCGGGGACAAGGTGGAAATCGCGGGGGTGGACGTCGGCCTGGTGCGCTCGCTGTCGATCCGCGGCAACAGGGTCGCGATCGGGTTCACGATGCCGGGCAAAACGATCGGGGCGCAGAGCCGGGCGGCGATCCGGACCGATACCATTTTGGGCCGCAAGAACATCCGGATCGAGCCGCGGGGCTCGGAGCCGTTGCCGCCCAACGGTTTTCTCCCGCTGACGCAAACCACTACGCCATACCAGGTCTACGACGCCTTCGTCGACGCCACCAAGGCGGCGGCGGGTTGGGACGTCGAGGCCACCAAGCGCTCGTTGAAGGTGCTGTCGGAAACCTTCGATCAGACCGCACCCCACCTGAGCGCCGCGCTCGACGGTGTCCGGGCATTCTCCGACACCATCGGCCGGCGTGGCGAGCAGCTCAAGCAGCTGCTGGCCAACGCCAACAAGATCGCGCGGGTGCTCGGCGACCGCAGCCAGCAGGTCAACGGGCTGCTGGTCAACGCCAACACCCTGCTGGCCGCGTTCCGGCAACGCAGCCAGGCGCTGAGCCTGCTGCTGGCCAACGTGTCACAGGTTTCGGTTCAGGTTTCCGCGCTGTTCAAGGAGAACCCCAACCTCAACCACGTGCTGCGGCAGTTGAGCACGGTCAGCGACGAGCTGGTCAAGCGCAAGACGGACCTGGCCGACGTGCTGGTGCTGCTCAGTCGCTACACCGCATCCCTCAGCGAGGCCGTCGCGTCCGGCCCGTACTTCAAGACGATCGTGGTCAACCTGCTGCCGCACCAGATCCTGCAGCCCTGGGTCGACGCGGCGTTCAAAAAGCGCGGCATCGATCCCGAAAACTTCTGGCGCAGCGCCGGTTTGCCCGAATTCCGGTGGCCCGACCCCAACGGCACCCGGCTGCCCAACGGCGCGCCGCCGCCCGCCCCGCCCGTGCTGGAGGGCAC
>NZ_LQPJ01000141.1 GCF_002101785.1 Mycobacterium palustre | reverse complement strand
CGACACGCCACACCCCACCCGGGGGTTCTCCTCACATCAAGCCGACACGCCTGCTACCAACGTCCTGGCCGAGTACAGCTAGCGCCAGCGCAACAGCACCAGCTCGGAGCAGAACCCTGGCCCCATCGCCAGCATCAGCCCGGGGCTCCCGCTGGGCGGCGGCTTGGCGATGGTGTCGCGCAGGATGTGCAGCACGGAGGCCGACGAAAGGTTGGCGATCTCGGCCAGGGAGCGCCACGTCAACTCGAGCGCGTCCGGCTCGAGCTGGAGGCTGCGCGCGATCGCGTCGATGACCTTGGGGCCGCCGGGGTGGCTGACCCAGGCCCCGATGTCCTTTTTGGTCAGCCCGTGGCCGGCCAGGAACGCGGTGACGTCGTCGGCCAGATACCGGTCGATCACGTCGGTCAGCTCCGGCGACAGCACCAGCTGCAGGCCGGCCGAACTGACGTCCCAGCCCATGATGTGCAGGGATTCGGGATACATCCGGCTGCGCGAGTCGAGGATGTCCGGGCCCGTGGGGCGCAGTTGTTCGGCGCGACGTTCCCCGACGGCCACCACCGCGGCGGCGCCGTCGCCGAACAGCGCGCTTCCCACCAGCCCGGACACCGTGGGCTTGACCGCCGAATAGGTGAGCGAACAGAGCTCGACCGAGACCAGGACCGCCACGGCGTCGGGCGCGCCGCGCAAATAGTCGTGCAGCCGGGCCACGCCGGCGGCGCCGGCCACGCATCCGAGGCCGAACAGCGGGACGCGGCGCACGTCGGGCCGCAAACCGAGCCGCCCGGCGATCCGGGCGTCCAGCGACGGCACCGCCACACCGGTGACCGTCGTGGTCGCGATCATGTCGACGTCGTTGGGTGCCAGCCCCGCCTCGTCGAGCGCTCCCTTCAGCGCCTCGCAGCCGAGCTCGACGGCGTGGTCGAGGAAGATCTCGTTGGCGTCGCCGAAGTCGGTCAGCGAGGGATAGCGCTCCAGCGGCAGGACGAAGTGGCGAGCCTTGACCTTCGCGGCGGCATGCAGGCGCCGGATGATCTCCTCGTGTTCCTTCATTCCGGGGAAGTTCACGAACTGGTCGGTGATCTCTTGCTGGCTATACCGATGCTGCGGCAACGCGCCGAACACACCCGCGATAACGCTCATGCCCCATACCTTCGTATAAATCGCCGCGGAACGAAAATTGGCGCTTTCGGTCCGGCGGCTCGCCGCGAGTTGCCAATGGTGAAAGCTTAAGTGGTCGAGCAAAGTGGTGCAAAGTTGCTTTATTTAACACATGTCAGACGATATTTGTTCGCTGTCATCGCATTTGCGTCGAGCAATGCCGTGTGCACTATTCGCCGATTTCGTCTTCAGCAATCTCTAGCGCCATCGCGATCAGCGCCTCGGGGCTCAGCGAATCGATGGTTTCGTCGGTCGTCGGGGGGCCGGCGGGCGATGCTTCCGACGCCCCGGCCAACAGCAGGAGTTTGTCGAGCAGTCCGGTTCTTCGAAGCTCCTGGAGCGGAATCTTTCTCAGCTCCGACCAGATCCCGTCGGCGTCGTCAGGCGTTTCGTGCGGGCCGCGCAGCAGCAGTTCGCGGAGGTGATCGGCCAACGCCGCCGGGGTGGGATAGTCGAAGATCAGCGTGCGCGACAACGCCAGGCCGGTATCGGCTTTGAGGCGGTTGCGCAGCTGGACCCCGGTCAACGAGTCGAACCCGAGGTCTGCGAACGCGCGTTCGGGGTCCACGGCCCGGGCGTCGTCGTGCCCCGAGACCGCCGCGGCGTGCGCGATTACCAACTCGACCAAGCGACGGCGCTGGTCGTCGGGAGCCAGTTGCCGCAATTGTTCGGCGAAAACCCCTGGCGGGGTGGACTTGGCCGGCGTGGTGTCTCGGCCCTGTCCGATCCAGAACGGTTGGCGGGCAAAGCCGTACGTGGGCAGCGGCACCCGCCGGGCGGGCGGCAAGACGGTCGCCCACGTGACCGGCGCGCCTCGGGTGAAGAGCCGTCCCGCCGCGGCGAGCAGGGACTCCGCCTCCGGGCCGTCCTCGGGCATGGTCACGACCGAGGCGGGCCCGTGGGTCGTCAGGGATTGCTCCACCGCGCCGCTGAGGCCCCCGCCGGGGCCCACCTCGACGAACAGCTCGCCGCCCAGTTCCTCGGCGGCTCGCACCGCTTCCAGGAAGCGCACCGGCCGCCGCACGTGCTCGACCCAGTATCGGGCCGACCCATAGCCGGGCCCGGCCGGGCCGCCGGAGACGTTGGACACCACCGCGATTCGCGGTTCTTGCGGCGCGATGCCAGCCACCGCCGCGGCGAACTCGTCGACCATCGGTTCGATCAGGGGCGAGTGAAACGCGTGCGAGACCGCCAACCGGCGCACCCGCCGGCCCCGCTCGGCGAGGCGGTCCGCGAGTTCGGTGACGGCCGCTTCGGCACCGGAGATCACCACGGCGTTGGGGCCGTTGACGGCCGCGATGCTCACGCCGTCGGTCAGCGACTCGGCAATCTCGGCTTCGCCGGCGGCCACCGCGATCATCGCCCCGCCCTCGGGCAACCCGGCCATCAGCCGGCCGCGCTGCGCCACCACCCTGGCCGCGTCGGCCAGCGACAGCACCCCCGCCACATGGGCGGCCGCGATTTCGCCCACCGAATGACCCATCACCGCGTCGGGGACCACACCCCAGTGACGCAGCAACGCCGCCAGGGCCACCTCGACCGCGAACAGCGCGGGCTGGGCAAACTCGGTGTTGTCCAACAGCTTTGCGTCACTCCCCCACACCGCCTCGCGCAGCGGCCGCCGCAGCTGGGCGTCCACCGCCGCGGCGGCCTCATCGAAAGCGGTTGCGAAAACCGGGAATTCGTCGTAGAGCTGGGCGCCCATGCTCAGCCGCTGGGCGCCCTGGCCGGGAAACACAAACACCGTGCGGCCCCGCGGGTGTGCCCGCCCCACCACCAGATTGGGCCGGCGCTCCCCACGGGCCAGGCCCGTCAGGCCGCTGATCAACGTCTCGCGGTCGGCGCCCACCGTGACCGCCCTGTGCTCGAACACCGACCGCGTCGTCGCCAGGGACCACGCGACGTCCGCGGCGCGCAGGCCCTCCGACTCCGCCAGGTGGGCCAGCAGCCGGGCGGCCTGGTTGGCCAGGGCCGGCGCCGAGCGAGCGGACAGTACCCATGCCGTCGGAGCGTTGTCGGCGTGAACCGCGGGGGTTTCGGGCTGTCTCGGCGGTTCCTCGATGACCGCGTGCGCGTTGGTTCCGCCCATCCCGAACGACGACACCCCCGCCCGCCGGGGCCCGTCGGCGGCCAGCCAGGACGTGAGCGTGGTGTTGACGCGCAGCCCGAGGCCCTCCGGGTCGATCCCGGGAGCCGGGTGGGCGTAGTTCAAACTCGGTGGTATGGCACGGTTTTCGAGTGCCAGCACCGCCTTGAGCAGGCCGGCGATGCCGGCCGCCGCGCCGGTGTGACCGATGTTCGTCTTGACCGAGCCCAGCGTCAGCGGCTGGCGCCGACCGGCGAACACCTCGCCCAGGGCCCTGGCCTCCACCGGGTCGCCGACCTCGGTCCCGGTGCCGTGGGCCTCGACGTACTGGACCCCGTCGGCGTCCAGGCCCGCGCTGGACAACGCGCGCCGGATCACGTCGGCCTGCGCGGCGGCCGAGGGCACGGCGTGCCCACCGGCGGCGTGTCCCGCGTTGCCGACGGCGCTGCCGCGGATGACCGCGCGGATCCGGTCGTTGTCGGCGCGGGCGGCCGGCAGCGGTTTGAGCAGCACGAGGCCGGCGCCCTCGCTTCGCACGTAGCCGTCGGCCCGGGCGTCGAACGCGTAGGTGCGACCCGACGCCGACAGGGCTCCGAATTCGCTTTCCAGCGAGGCGGTTTCGCCGGCCAGGTTGAGGTGCACGCCCCCGGCGATCGCCAGCGTCGACTCGCCCCGTCGGAGGCTTTCGCAGGCCAGGTGCACCGCGACCAGCGACGACGACTGGCCGGAATCGACGGTCAGGCTTTCACCGCGCAGGCCGAAGGCGTACGAGATCCGGTTGGCGATCATCGCCCGGCTGATTCCCGCGAACGAATGATGGTCGAGGTGTTCGGCCGGGTCGCCGAGCGTCAACAGGGCGTAGTCGTCGCCCATGGCGCCCAGGTATACGGCCACCTGTTCCCCGCGGAGCGCTTCGGGCAGCATGAACGCGTCCTCGAGCAGTTCCCAGGTCAGCTCCAGCGCGAGCCGCTGGCGGGGGTCCATGGCGCAGGCTTCGCGCGGCGAGACGCCGAAAAAGTCCGCGTCGAAGTCGGCGACGCTGCCCGGCAGCTGGGTGGCTTCCAGCCCGTCGCGAACGACCCGCCAGAACTCCGCCGGGTTGGCGGCGGCGGGAAATCTGCAGGCGAGCCCGATGATCGCCACGGGTGTCGGTTGCACGTGACTTATCGAATCATGACGGGGCGTCAGGGCCCGACTTCCTCATCGAGGATGGCGAAAAGTTGGCTATCGGTGGCGTTTTCGATGTCGTCGTCGTGGTGTGCCTCCGGCTCCGGCTCCGGCGCCGGGGCGCTCAGGCTGGCCAGCATGTTGCGGATGCGGCCGCCCAGAAGCGCTTTGTCGTCGGCGCTCCATCCGGGCTGATCGATCAGCGTTTGCAGCTCGCGCGCGAGGTCATTGACGCGGTCGAGACGCCCGCTGCGATCGGGCGGCTCCTCGGCGCCCGAGCCGGCGAGCTGGCTGTCGAGGTGCTCGGCCAGCGCGGCCGGCGTGGGGCAGTCGAAGATCACCGTGGGAGACAGCGTGAGCCCGGTGGCGGCCTTGAGCCGGTTGCGCAGTTCGACGGCGGTCAGCGAGTCGAATCCGAGATCCTGAAAGCCGCTGTCCGCCAAGACGTCCGCGGCGCTGTGGCCGAGGACGGTGGCGGCGTTGCCGCACACCAGGTCGACCAGCTCGCGGTGCCGCTGCTCGGCGGTGAGGCCCTGCAGTCGAGCGCGCAGCCCCGACGTCGACGCCGCGGTGCCCGCGTCGGCGACGACGCGCCGCGCCGGACGAGCGGCCACGTCGCGCAGAAGGGGTGGCAACACCGCGGGCTCGGCGGCCAGCGCCGCCGCGTCCAGGCGGGCGGCGACCAGCACGGCCTGGTCGGCCGGCAGCGCGTCGTCGAGGAGCGCCAGCGCCTGCTGACTGGACATGGGCGTCACCCCGGCGCGGCTCATGCGGGCCCTGTCTCGATCGTCGAGGTGGGCCGTCATCGCGGATGCCTGTTCCCACAGTCCCCAGGCGATCGACAACCCGGGCAGGCCGTGCGCGCGCCGGTGGGCGGCCAGCCCGTCGAGGAAGCTGTTGGCCGCGGCGTAGTTGGCCTGCCCCGGCGTCCCGACGATTCCGGCCATCGACGAAAACATCACGAACGCCGTCAGGTCTTGGTCACGGGTCAGTTCGTGCAGGTTCCACGCGCCGTCGACCTTGGCGCGCAGCACCGTGTCGAGCCGCTCGGGGGTCAGCGAGGAGATCAGCCCGTCATCGAGCACACCGGCGGCGTGAAACACCGCCCGCAGCGGGTACCGGTCCGGCAGCTGTGTTAGCAACCGCGCCGCGGCGTCGCGATCGGCCACGTCGCAGGCGATCACCGATACCTCGGCCCCCTTGGCGCGCAACTCGCCCACCAACTCGGCGGCCCCGTCAGCGCGCTCGCCGCCACGGCTGACCAACATCACATGCGCCACCCGATGCCGCTCGACAAGGTGACGCGCCAGCGCCGAACCGGCCATCCCGGTGCCCCCGGTGATCAACACCGCACCACCACCGAGCCCGCCAGGGCCATCGGGCAACGAGAGCACCACCTTGCCGATATGGCGGGCCTGGCTGACAAACCGATACGCCTCACCCGCGCGGCGCACATCAAAAACCTTGACCGGCAACGACTCCAACACCCCCGCAGCGAACAGACCCATCACCTCGGCCAACATCCGTGCGATGCGCTGCGGGCCGGCCTCCATCAAATCGAACGCCCGATAACTAACCCCCCGATAACGCTCACCGACCAGCCGCGGATCGCGAAGATCGGTCTTGCCCATCTCGATAAACCGCCCCCCACGCCCCAGCAACCGCAACGACGCATCAGTAAACTCACCGGCCAGCGAGTTAAGCACCACATCAACCCCGGCCCCACCCGTGGCGGCCATAAACTTGTCCTCGAACTCCACCGTCCGCGAATCGCCAATATGATCGGCGTCAAAACCCATGGCGCGCAACGTCTCCCACTTACCACGGCTAGCGGTCGCGAAAACCTCCGCCCCAAAATGCCGCGCCAACTGCACCGCCGCCATCCCCACCCCACCAGTAGCCGCGTGAATTAACACCCGCTCACCCGCACGCAGCCCCGCCAACTCCGACAACCCATACCACGCCGTCAAAAACGCCACCGCCACCCCCGCGGCCTCGACAAACGACCACCCCGCCGGCACCGGCACCACATACCGCTCGTCGACCACGGCCTCCGAACCCACCACACCCAAAATCCCCAACACCGCATCACCAACGGCCAACCCCGTCACGCCCGGACCCACCTCAACCACCACACCGGCGCCCTCAGCACCCAACTCGCCGCCCCCCGGATACATCCCCAAACCCACCAACACATCCCGAAAATTCACCCCCACCGCGGCCACCGCCACCCGCACCTGCCCCGCCCCCAACTCCACCCGCGGGCAAGACCGCACCACCAAATCCTCCAAAACCCCACGACCACCAGGTTCCAGCCGCCACCGCCCCCCCGGCAACGCCAACACCGACCCCCCACCCAACGCCGCCAACCGCGCCCCATACACCACCCCAGCACGCACCACCACCTGCGGCTCACCACAACCAACCACCGCCCGCACATCCACCGACCCATCCGAATCCACCAACACCACCCGACCCGGATGCTCAGCCTGCGCCGAACGCACCAACCCCCACACCGCCGCCCCCGCCAAATCCAAAACCGCCTCACCCGAAAGCCCAACCGCCCCACGGGTCAACACCACCAACAGGCCCGCCCGGTCACCGGCCAGCCACGACTGCACCACACCCAACACCTCAGCGGCGACCGCATGCACCGACCGCACCACGTCGCCGTTCCCGTTCCCGGCGCCCAACTCCCATACCACCACGCCGTCAGCGGTGCCGTTGTGCTGCAGCGGCATCGGAGACCACACCACGTGAAACAGCCCGCCGCCGCCCGGGCGCGCCGCGGCCGCCGACAGCTGCTGGGCGGACACCGGCCGAACGGCCAACTCGCGCACCGACAACACCGGCAACCCCGCGGCGTCGGCCAGCTCGACCGAGATCGCGCCGGTGCCGGCGGGGGCGAGCCGGACCCGTACCCGGGACGCACCGGCCGCGTGCAGGCAGACGCCCCGCCAGGAAAACGGCAGGACCGTCTGCCCGTGCTCGCCGTCCATCCCCAGCGCGTGCAGCGCCGCATCCAACAGCACCGGATGGATCCCGAAGCCGCCCAACGCCGTCCCGGCGTCCTGCGGCACGGCCACCTCGGCGAAGATCTCGGCGCCGCGCCGCCACATCGCCCGCAGGCCCCGAAACGCCGGACCGTACTCGTAACCGCGCGCGGCCAACCGCCCGTAGCCGTCGCTGACATCCACCGCCTCGGCGCCGGCAGGCGGCCACACCGACAATTCGGCGGCCGGCGCCATCGGCGCGGCGCTCAGCTCGCCTTCGGCGTGCAATACCCACGGCGAATCCGGTTGACTGCCGGCCGAATAGATCGAAACGGAGCGCCTGCCGGACTCGCCGGATTCACCGACCACCACCTGAAGCCGCGTCCCGCCGGACGCCGGCAACACCAACGGGGCCGACAACGTCAACTCCTCGATCGCCGGGCAGCCGACCTCGTCGCCGGCGCGCAGCATCAGCTCGACAAACCCGGTGCCCGGGAACAGCACCGTTCCGGCCACCGCGTGATCGGCCAGCCAGGGCTGGGCGGCCGCGGACAACCGGCCCGTCAACACCACGCCACCGGAATCGGGCCGCTCCACCACCGCCCCCAGCAGCGCGTGGCCGGCCCCGGCCAGCCCGGCGGCACCGACGTCGCTCGATCCCACCGATTCGGCGGGCAACCAGTACCGCCGCCGCTGAAAGGCGTAGGTGGGCAACGGGATTCGACGGGCGGCCAGACCGGCGAACGCCGCGGACCAGTCGACGCCGATGCCGGTGACGAACAGTTTCCCGGCGGCGCTCAGCAGCGAGTCGACCTCGGGACGGCCCTTGGCCATGCTCACCACCGACGTGGCGCGGTCGGCGGTCAGCGACTGCGCCACCGACGCCGTCAGCGCGCCGCCCGGGCCCACCTCCAGGAACACGCCGGCCCCTTGAGACTCGGCCAGCCGCACGCCGTCGACGAAACGCACCGGCCGGCGCACGTGCTCGACCCAATACGACGCCGACCCGTAGCCGGGCCCGGCGAGCTGGCCAGTCAGGTTGGAAACCGACGGGATTCGCGGCTGCGCGGCCGAGATTTCGGCCGCCACCGCGGAGAACTCGTCGATCATCGGCTCCATCAGCGGCGAATGGAATGCGTGCGAAACCGCCAACCGGTGCACCCGGCGGCCCTGCTGCGCCAGCCGGTCCGCCACCGCCTCGACCGCGGCCGCCACGCCCGAAACCACCACCGACTCGGGGCCGTTGACCGCCGCGATGCCCACACCCTCGGTCAGCAGGGGGGCCACCTCGTCCTCGGTCGCGGCCACGGCCACCATCGCTCCGCCGGCGGGCAGCCGCGCCATCAGCCGGCCCCGCGCCGCCACCAGCCGCGCCGCGTCCGCCAGCGACAGCACCCCGGCGACGTGCGCCGCGGCGATCTCGCCCACCGAATGACCGATCACCACGTCGGGCGTCACAGCCCAGGACCGCCACAACGCCGCCAGCGCGACCTCGAGGGCGAACAGCGCCGGCTGGGCGAACTCGGTGCTTTGCAGCGTCTCCGCGTCCGAACCCCACATCACCTGGCGCAGCGGCAGCCGCAGGTGGGCATCGAGCGCCTCGGCGGCCTCGTCGAAGGCCTCGGCGAACACCGGGAATCGCCCATAGGGCGCCTCGCCCATCCCCAGCCACTGCGAGCCCTGGCCGGGGAACGCGAAGACCGTCTTGCCCGCCGGGCGCGCGCGGTCCACCAGCACGGCCGGGTCCGGCCGCCCCGACGCGACCGCGGCCAGACCGCCAAGCAGGGCGTCGCGGTCGCCACCGACCAGCACCGCGCGATGCTCGAACACCGATCGGGTGGTGGCCAGCGACCAGCCCACGTCCATCGGGTCCCAGTTCGGGTCGGCGCGCAGCCGGGCTAGCAATCGCTCCGCCTGGCCGGCCAGCGCCCGTTCCGAACGTGCCGACACCGACCACGGCACGACCGGCTCGCAATCGTGCTCGGCGACAACGGGTTCGGGTTCGGGTTCGGCCGGCGGCTCCTCGATGATGACGTGGGCGTTGGTCCCGCTGATCCCGAACGACGACACGCCCGCCCGGCGGGGGCCGCCCTCGCCCGCCCAGGGCTGCGGCTCGGTCAGCAGGCACACCGCGCCCGCCGACCAATCCACGTGCGGCGTCGGCACATCGACGTGCAAGGTCTTGGGCATCACCCCGTGCCGCATCGCCTGCACCATCTTGATCACCCCGGCGACCCCCGCGGCCGCCGACGTGTGACCGATGTTGGATTTGATCGAGCCCAGCCACAGTGGCCGGTCCGCCGGCCGGCCCTGCCCGTAGGTCGCCAAAAGCGCCTGGGCCTCAATCGGATCGCCCAACACGGTGCCCGTGCCATGCCCTTCGACGACGTCCACGTCGGCCGCGGTCAGCCCGGCGCCGGCCAGCGCGGCGCGGATCACCCGCTGCTGCGACGGCCCATTCGGTGCGGTCAACCCGTTGGACGCCCCGTCCTGGTTCACCGCCGACCCGCGCAGCAGAGCGAGCACCGGATGGCCAAGCCGCTGGGCGTCGGCCAGCCGCTCCAACACCAGCACCCCCGCGCCCTCCGACCACGACGTGCCGTCGGCTGCGCCGGCATACACCTTGCAGCGGCCGTCCGGGGCGAGCGCGCGTTGCCGGCTGAACTCTACGAAGCCCGCCGGAGTGGCCATGACGGTCACGCCGCCGGCCAGGGCCAGGTCGGACTCCCCCGAGCGCAGCGATTGCGCCGCCAGGTGCATCGCCACCAGCGACGAGGAACACGCCGTATCCACCGAAACCGCCGGGCCTTCCAGCCCCAGCACATAGGAGAGCCGACCCGACGCCACGCTGAGCGTGGAGCCGGTGAACCCATAGCCTTCCAGCTCGCCTTTCACCTCGCCGCCGTAGCCGCCGTGGATGACCCCGGCGAACACCCCGGTCGCCGACCCCTTCAACGACAGCGGGTCAATCCCGGCCCGCTCCAACGCCTCCCAGGACACCTCCAGCAACAGGCGCTGCTGCGGGTCCATCGCCAGGGCCTCGCTGGGCCCGATGCCGAAGAACCCGGCGTCGAAGTCGGCCGCGTCCAGCAGGAAGTTGCCTTGGCGCGTGTACATCTTGCCGGGCGCGTCGGGGTCCGGGTCGAAGAGGGCGTCGACGTCCCAGCCCCGGTCGGTCGGGAAGTCCGACACGGCATCGCGACCGTCGATCACCAACTGCCACAACGCCTCCGGCGAATCCACGCCACCCGCGTAGCGACACGACATGCCGACGATCGCTATCGGCTCCGACAGCTTGCCCTCGAGCTCGGCGACGCGGCGCCGGGCGCGCCTGAGGTCGGTCGCGAGGCGCTTGAGGTAGTCGACGTGTTTCTCGGTGCTCGGCATTGTTCGTCCTGGTGTGTCAACGCCCGAGTTCTTCGTCGAGGATGGCGAAGAGCTGACTTTCGGTGGCGGCGTTCAAGTCGTCGTCAATGTGCTCGGAATCATCGGCACCGGCGGGGGCGAGCGTGGTGAGCAGGTGACGGATCAACTGCGCTTTGTCCTCGGCGGCCCAGCCGGGGTGGTCGAGCAGCGCCCGCAGTTCACGCGCGATGTCGTTGAAGCGCGCAGCCGGATCGGGTTGGTTCGTGGCCGCGCCGAGTTGGGCGTCGAGATGGCCGGCGAGGATGGCCGGCGTCGGGTAGTCGAAGATGAGGGTCGGCGAAAGGGTAAGGCCCGTCGCGGTTTTGAGTCGGTTGCGCAGCTCGACGGCGGTCAGCGAGTCGAATCCAAGGTCCTGGAAGGCGCGGGCCGGATCGATGGCGGCGCCGTTGGGCAGCCCCAGCACCGTGGCCGCGTTGCCGCACACGACGTCGACGAGGGCGCGCTGTCGCGCCTCGGCGCTCAGGCCGTGCAGGCGCGCGCCGAGGTTATTGGTCGACGCCGCGGCGCCGGCGTCGGTGACGACGCGGCGGGTGGGGCGGTCGGCCAGCTCGCAAAGCAGCGGAGGCAGCGCTGCGGCGTTGTCGGACAGGGCGGTCCGGTCCACCTGCGCGGCCACCACCACGGGGCGGTCGGCGAGGAGGGCGGCGTCGAACGACTCCAACGCTTGGGAGGTCGACAGGGCGCCCAAGCCGATCCGGCTCATGCGGGCCCTGTCTCGATCGTCGAGGTGGGCCGTCATCGCGGATGCCTGTTCCCACAGTCCCCAGGCGATCGACAACCCGGGCAGGCCGTGCGCGCGCCGGTGGGCGGCCAGCCCGTCGAGGAAGCTGTTGGCCGCGGCGTAGTTGGCCTGCCCCGGCGTCCCGACGATTCCGGCCATCGACGAAAACATCACGAACGCCGTCAGGTCTTGGTCACGGGTCAGTTCGTGCAGGTTCCACGCGCCGTCGACCTTGGCGCGCAGCACCGTGTCGAGCCGCTCGGGGGTCAGCGAGGAGATCAGCCCGTCATCGAGCACACCGGCGGCGTGAAACACCGCCCGCAGCGGGTACCGGTCCGGCAGCTGTGTTAGCAACCGCGCCGCGGCGTCGCGATCGGCCACGTCGCAGGCGATCACCGATACCTCGGCCCCCTTGGCGCGCAACTCGCCCACCAACTCGGCGGCCCCGTCAGCGCGCTCGCCGCCACGGCTGACCAACATCACATGCGCCACCCGATGCCGCTCGACAAGGTGACGCGCCAGCGCCGAACCGGCCATCCCGGTGCCCCCGGTGATCAACACCGCACCACCACCGAGCCCGCCAGGGCCATCGGGCAACGAGAGCACCACCTTGCCGATATGGCGGGCCTGGCTGACAAACCGATACGCCTCACCCGCGCGGCGCACATCAAAAACCTTGACCGGCAACGACTCCAACACCCCCGCAGCGAACAGACCCATCACCTCGGCCAACATCCGTGCGATGCGCTGCGGGCCGGCCTCCATCAAATCGAACGCCCGATAACTAACCCCCCGATAACGCTCACCGACCAGCCGCGGATCGCGAAGATCGGTCTTGCCCATCTCGATAAACCGCCCCCCACGCCCCAGCAACCGCAACGACGCATCAGTAAACTCACCGGCCAGCGAGTTAAGCACCACATCAACCCCGGCCCCACCCGTGGCGGCCATAAACTTGTCCTCGAACTCCACCGTCCGCGAATCGCCAATATGATCGGCGTCAAAACCCATGGCGCGCAACGTCTCCCACTTACCACGGCTAGCGGTCGCGAAAACCTCCGCCCCAAAATGCCGCGCCAACTGCACCGCCGCCATCCCCACCCCACCAGTAGCCGCGTGAATTAACACCCGCTCACCCGCACGCAGCCCCGCCAACTCCGACAACCCATACCACGCCGTCAAAAACGCCACCGCCACCCCCGCGGCCTCGACAAACGACCACCCCGCCGGCACCGGCACCACATACCGCTCGTCGACCACGGCCTCCGAACCCACCACACCCAAAATCCCCAACACCGCATCACCAACGGCCAACCCCGTCACGCCCGGACCCACCTCAACCACCACACCGGCGCCCTCAGCACCCAACTCGCCGCCCCCCGGATACATCCCCAAACCCACCAACACATCCCGAAAATTCACCCCCACCGCGGCCACCGCCACCCGCACCTGCCCCGCCCCCAACTCCACCCGCGGGCAAGACCGCACCACCAAATCCTCCAAAACCCCACGACCACCAGGTTCCAGCCGCCACCGCCCCCCCGGCAACGCCAACACCGACCCCCCACCCAACGCCGCCAACCGCGCCCCATACACCACCCCAGCACGCACCACCACCTGCGGCTCACCACAACCAACCACCGCCCGCACATCCACCGACCCATCCGAATCCACCAACACCACCCGACCCGGATGCTCAGCCTGCGCCGAACGCACCAACCCCCACACCGCCGCCCCCGCCAAATCCAAAACCGCCTCACCCGAAAGCCCAACCGCCCCACGGGTCAACACCACCAACAGGCCCGCCCGGTCACCGGCCAGCCACGACTGCACCACACCCAACACCTCAGCGGCGACCGCATGCACCGACCGCACCACGTCGCCGTTCCCGTTCCCGGCGCCCAACTCCCATACCACCACGCCGTCAGCGGTGCCGTTGTGCTGCAGCGGCATCGGAGACCACACCACGTGAAACAGCCCGCCGCCGCCCGGGCGCGCCGCGGCCGCCGACAGCTGCTGGGCGGACACCGGCCGAACGGCCAACTCGCGCACCGACAACACCGGCAACCCCGCGGCGTCGGCCAGCTCGACCGAGATCGCGC
This sequence comes from Mycobacterium palustre, assembly GCF_002101785.1. Classification (GTDB taxonomy): domain Bacteria; phylum Actinomycetota; class Actinomycetes; order Mycobacteriales; family Mycobacteriaceae; genus Mycobacterium; species Mycobacterium palustre. The sequence goes on along the minus strand of NZ_LQPJ01000141.1, from coordinate 13,538 downwards.
CGGTGCCGGCGGGGGCGAGCCGGACCCGTACCCGGGACGCACCGGCCGCGTGCAGGCAGACGCCCCGCCAGGAAAACGGCAGGACCGTCTGCCCGTGCTCGCCGTCCATCCCCAGCGCGTGCAGCGCCGCATCCAACAGCACCGGATGGATCCCGAAGCCGCCCAACGCCGTCCCGGCGTCCTGCGGCACGGCCACCTCGGCGAAGATCTCGGCGCCGCGCCGCCACATCGCCCGCAGGCCCCGAAACGCCGGACCGTACTCGTAACCGCGCGCGGCCAACCGCCCGTAGCCGTCGCTGACATCCACCGCCTCGGCGCCGGCAGGCGGCCACACCGACAATTCGGCGGCCGGCGCCATCGGCGCGGCGCTCAGCTCGCCTTCGGCGTGCAGCGTCCACTGCGAGCCCGGCTGGGCGGCAAGGGAATACACCGCCACCTCGCGGGACCCCGACTCGGACGCCGGTCCGACCACCACCTGCACCCGCACGCCGCCGCCCGCCGGCAACACCAAAGGGGCCGACACCGTCAACTCCTCGACCGTCGCGCAGCCCACCTGATCGCCGGCCCGGATAGCCAGCTCCACGAATCCCGCGCCGGGGAACAACACCGTGCCGGCCACGGCATGGTCAGCCAACCACGGCTGCGCGGGCAGCGATAGCCGGCCCGCCAAGCTCACACCGCCCGACTCGGGCCGCTCGACGACCGCGCCCAGCAAGGCGTGCTCGGCGTCCACCACGCCCAGCTCGCGCGCGCGGCTCGCCCCGGCCGATGCGCCCGGCAGCCAAAATCGGCGCCGCACAAACCCATACGTAGGCAGGTCGACCCGGCGGCCGCCGGCAAGGGGCCCCCGCCAATCCACCCGCGCGCCGGCCACGTGCGCCTGCGCCGCCGACAGCCAAAACCGCTGCAGGCCACCGTCGTCGCGGCCCAGCGACGGCACGACGATCGCATCACCGTCGCCCAACGTCTCCTCGACGCCCGCGATTAGCACCGGATGGGGGCTGCATTCGACGAAAACGCCGTGCCCGGCGTCGCGCGCGGCGCGCACCGCCCGCTCGAATTGCACCGTCCGCCGGATGCTTTGGAACCAGTAGTCGCCGTCCAGCCGGGCGCCGTCGACGGGCTCGCCCGTCACGGTCGAAAAGAACGCGACGGGCGACGGACGCGGCGCGATCCCGGTTAGCGCCTCGGCGAGCGGTTCGCGGATCGCGTCCACCTGCGCGGAGTGGGAGGCGTAGTCGACGTCGATCCTGCGGGCCCGGACGTTGGCCGCCTCGCACCGCGCCACCAGCTCCGTCAGGGCGCCCGCCTCGCCGGATACCGCGACCGCCGAAAGCCCGTTGACCGCAGCGATGTTCAGCCGATCGGCCCACGGCGCCAGCAACTCGAGCGCCCGCGACGGCCCGCAGGCCAGCGAGATCATGCCGCCGGCGCCCGACAGCCGCAGCAACAGCCGGCTGCGCAGCGCCACCACGCGGGCCGCGTCTTCCAGCGAAAGCGCTCCGGCCACATAGGCGGCCGCGATCTCTCCCTGGGAATGCCCGATCACCGCGTCGGGCACCACGCCCACCGAGCGCCACAACTCGGCCAGTGACACCATCACCGCCCACAGCGCGGGCTGCACCACGTCCACCCGGTCGAGCCCCGGCGCCGCCGGCGCGCCTCGGATGACGTCGATCAGCGACCACTCCACGTGCTCGGCCAGCGCCTTGTCGCAGCGCTCCAGGTGCTCGGCGAACGCGGCCGACGTGTCGAGCAACTCGGCCCCCATGCCGGCCCACTGCGAACCCTGGCCGGGAAACACGAACACCGTCTTGCCCACCGGCCGCGCCCGTCCCACCACCACGCCGGCACCGGGCTCCCCCACGGCCAAACCGGCTAAGCCACAAGCCAATTCGTCTCGGTCGGCCCCGACCAGCACCGCTCGATGTGAAAACAGCGACCGCGTCGAGACCAGCGACCAGCCGACGTCCAGCACCCGCAGGTCCGGGTTGGCGCGGACATGGGCGAGCAGGCGCGCCGCCTGGTTCGCCAGGGCGTCCGGCGACCGCGCCGACAACACCCACGGCACCGCGGCGTCGTCTTCCGCCGCAGGGGTTTCGCAGTCCGGCGGGGCCTGCTCCACGATCAGGTGCGCGTTCGTTCCGCTGATCCCGAACGACGACACCCCGGCGCGGCGGGGCCGCTCCACGGCGGGCCACGGCCGCGGCTCCGTCAGCAACGACACCGCCCCCGCCGACCAATCCACATGCGGCGTAGGCACATCGACGTGCAACGTCTTGGGCATCAGCCCATGGCGGATCGCCTGCACCACCTTGATGACGCCCGCGACGCCCGCCGCCGCCGCGGTGTGGCCCATGTTCGACTTGATCGACCCCAGCCACAACGGCCGGTCCGCCGGCCGGCCCTGCCCGTAGGTCGCCAAAAGCGCCTGGGCCTCAATGGGATCCCCCAGCGTGGTCCCGGTGCCGTGACCCTCGACGAGGTCCACGTCGGCCGCGCCCAGCCGCGCGTTGGCCAGCGCGGCGCGGATCACCCGCTGCTGCGACGGCCCGTTGGGCGTGGCCAGGCCGTTGGAGGCGCCGTCCTGGTTGACCGCCGACCCCCGCAGCACCGCCAGCACCGGGTGCTCCAGCCGCCGCGCGTCGGCCAACCGCTCCAGCACCAGCACGCCGACGCCCTCGGAAAAGCCGGTGCCGTCGGCGGCGCCCGCGTACGACTTGCAGCGACCGTCGGCCGACAGCGCACGCTGCCTGCTGAAGTCGACAAACATCGCCGGCGTGGCCATCACCGTCACGCCTCCGGCCAGCGCGAGGTCACATTCGCCCGACCGCAGCGACTGCGTCGCGAGGTGCATCGCCACCAACGACGACGAGCACGCCGTGTCGACCGACACCGCCGGGCCTTCCAGGCCCAGCGTGTACGCCACGCGGCCCGACGCGACGCTCAGGGTCGACCCGCGCAGCCCGTACCGCTCCAGGTCTGCAGGCATCCGGCCCTGCCCGCCGTAGGAACCGTGGAACACCCCGGCGAACACACCGGTCGGCGAGCCGCGCAACGCAAGCGGATCGATCCCGGCCCGCTCCAACGCCTCCCAGGACACCTCGAGCAACAGGCGCTGTTGGGGGTCCATCGCCAGCGCCTCGCTGGGCGCGATCCCGAAGAACGCGGCGTCGAAATCGGCCACGTCGGCGAGGAACCCGCCGCCCCGGGCGTACGACTTGCCGACCGCGTCAGGGTCCGCATCGAACAGGTCCGCCAGCTCCCAGCCCCGGTCGGTCGGAAACTCCGACACCACGTCGCGGCCCTGGGCGACCATGTCCCACAGGCCCTCAGGCGAGTCCACCCCGCCCGGATAGCGGCACGCCATCCCGACCACCGCGATCGGCTCCGTCGCCCGGCCGAGGTACTGGCGGTTCTCGCGCTTGAGCCGCTCGTTTTCCTTCAACGATTTTCGGAGGGCCTTGACGAGCTCCTCTTGGGTGCTGTTCATGCGGCCCGGCCTCCCCTGCTGCTCAATGCGATCGGGTGGTGTGGAGCGGCGGGACGATTGCCCGGCCGGTGCCGGTCACGCCTGTCACTCCCCGAACTGGCGCCCCGCCAAGTCGACGCCGCCCCATCGCCGTCACGTTCCGTAAGGCATCGGGCGATGCCTTACGGTACGACGAAGTCCCCACGAACACGGCGAAATCAGTGCCAGCGCAGCAGCACGAGTTCCGAACAGAAGCCTGGTCCCATCGCGATCATCAGCCCGGGGCTGTCGCTGGCCGGCGGCCGCTTGGCGATGGTGTCGCGCAGCACGTGCAAGACCGAGGCCGACGAGAGGTTGCCGATCTCGCCGAGCGAGCGCCACGTCAGCTCGAGGGCCTCCGGCGGCAGGCTGAGGCTCGCGTTGATGGCTTCGATCACCTTGGGGCCGCCCGGGTGGCTGACCCAGGCCCCGATGTCCGTCGTCGTCAGGCCGTGCTCGCCGAGGAACCCGGTGACGTCGTCGTAGAGGTACCGCTCCACGACGCCGGCCACATCCTTCGACAGGACCAGCTCGAAGCCGGCGGATCCCACGTCGTATCCCATGGTGCGCAGCGAGTCGGGATACAGGTGGCTACGCGAGTCCAGGACGGCGGGTCCCTCGAGACCGAGCCGTTCGGCGCGGCGCTCGCCGACGGCCACGACCGCCGCGGAGCCGTCGGCGAACAGCGCGCTGCCCACCAGGCCGGCCAGCGACGGCTTGTAGCCGGGGTAGGTCAGGGAGCACAACTCCACCGAGACCAGGGCCGTGACGCCGTCGGGCGCGCCGCGCAGGTAGTCGTTCAGGCGCGCCACACCGGCCGCGCCGGCCACGCAGCCCAGGCCGAACAGGGGCACCCGCCGCACGTCGTCGCGCAGCCCGAGCCGCCCGGCGATCCGGGCGTCCAGCGACGGGACGGCGATGCCGGTCACCGTCGTGGTGACGAGCACGTCGAGGTCCTGGGGCCGCAGGCCCGCCTCGTCGAGCGCGCCCTCGAGCGCCTCGCAGCCGAGGTCGACGGCCTTGTCGATGAAGATGCGATTCGCCACGCCGAAGTCGGTCAGCGTCGGATAGCGCTCCAGCGGCAGGACCAGGTGGCGGCTGTTGACCTTGGCGCTGACGTGCAGCTGCCGGACGATGTCCTCGAAGCCCTCGAATTCGGGGATGCTGACGAAGAAGTCGGTGAGCTCTCGCTGGGAATAGCGGTACGGCGGCAGCGCACCAAACACTCCTGCGATGACACTCATGGGTCGCACCCCTTGGTGACGAGGATGTGGGCCAAAAAGTTCAACCGTATGGTTTGACCCCCGAAGTTTAGTCTGCCGGTATCCACTGGGGCCAGGTATCTAGGTCATCTCAGCGATTGACGTTCAGCCGGTCCTTGAGTTTTGCGCTGCGGGCCCGGACGGCGTCGAGCTGTTCGGCGACCCGGGCCGGCGCGGTGCCGCCCCGCGCGTCACGTGACGACACCGACCCCTCGATGGTCAGCACGTCGCGGACCTGGGGCGTCAGGTCCGGGCTGATGGCGGCCAGCTCGTCGTCGGTCAGCTCGTCAAGCCCGACGCCGCGGTCCTCGGCGGCGCGGACGGCCGCGCCGGCGGCCTCGTGCGCCGAGCGGAAGGGGACGCCTTGGCGCACCAGCCATTCGGCGATGTCGGTGGCCAGGGTGTAGCCGGCCGGGGCCAGGGCCGCCATCCGCTCGACGTCGAACGTCAGGCTGGCCACCAGCCCCGCCATCGCCGGCAGCACCAGCTCCAGCTGGGCCACCGCATCGAACACCGGCTCCTTGTCCTCCTGCAGGTCGCGGTTGTAGGCCAGCGGCTGGGCCTTGAGCGTGGCCAGCAGCCCGGCCAGGTTGCCGATCAGCCGCCCGGCCTTGCCGCGGGCGAGCTCGGCGATGTCTGGGTTCTTCTTCTGCGGCATGATCGAGCTGCCGGTGGACCAGGAGTCGTGCAGCGTGACGTAGCCGAACTCCGTCGAGCTCCAGATGATGATGTCCTCGGCCAGCCGGGACAGGTCGACGGCGATCATGGCGAAGACGAACGCGGCCTCGGCCGCGAAGTCCCGGGCCGCGGTCGCGTCGACGGAATTGTCGGCGGCCGCGGCGAAGCCCAGCTCGGCGGCGATCGCGTCGGGGTCCAGCCCGAGCGACGAGCCGGCCAGCGCCCCGGAGCCGTACGGGGACACCGCCGCGCGCTTGTCGAAGTCGACGATGCGGTCCACGTCGCGCAGCAGCGGGTGGGCGTGGGCCAACAGGTGGTGGGCCAGCAGGATCGGCTGGGCCGATTGCAGGTGCGTCTTGCCGGGCATGACGGCGGTGGGGTGCGCGTCGGCCTGGGCGGCCAGCGCGGCGACGACGTCGAGGGCCCCGGCCGCGACGCGACGCGCCGCGTCGCGCAGCCACATCCGGAACAGGGTGGCCACCTGGTCGTTGCGCGACCGCCCGGCCCGAAGCCGCCCGCCCAGGTCGGGCCCGACCCGGTCGATCAGGCCCCGCTCCAGCGCGGCGTGCACGTCCTCGTCGGTGACCAGCGGCCCGAAGGAGCCGTCGGCGACGTCCTCGGCGAGGCTGTCCAGCCCGGCCAGCAGGCCGTCGCGCTGCTCCTCGGTGAGCAACCCGGCCCGGTACAGGATCACGGTGTGCGCCCGCGAGGCGACGATGTCGTAGGGCGCCAGCACCCAGTCGAAGTGCGTGGACTTGCTCAGCGCGGCCAGCGCGTCGGACGGCCCGTCGGCGAACCGCCCGCCCCACAGCGAACCCTCGCGGGTGCTCACCCGCCCGTCACCTCGCCGCGACCGTGCATCTCACGACGCTTCGGCGGCGTGTCGCGTCGCAAATTGCACACTCGAGCCAGACGGCCATCACTTCTGGTCCCGGCGGGCCGCGATCTTCGACGACAGCCCGTGCACGTAGACGAAGCCCTTGGCCGCCGACTGGTCGAAGCTGTCGCCCTCGTCGTAGGTGGCGAGGTTGAAGTCGTATAGCGACTCGGCGCTGCGCCGGCCGTTGACCGCGATGTGGCCGCCGTGCAGCACCATCCGGACCTCGCCGGTGACGTGCTCCTGGGTCTTGGCGACGAAGCTTTCCAGGGCGGCCTTCAGCGGCGAATACCAGAGACCGTCGTAGACGAGCTCGGCCCAGCGCTGGTCGGTCTGCCGCTTGAACCGGCCCAGATCGCGCTCGAGGGTGACGTGTTCGAGCTCGGTGTGCGCGGTGATGAGCACCATCGCGCCGGGCGCCTCGTAGATCTCGCGGCTCTTGATGCCCACCAGCCGGTCCTCGACGACGTCGAGGCGCCCGACGCCTTGCGCGCCGGCGCGGCGGTTGAGCTCCTCGATGGCCTGCAGCATCGACACCGGCTGGCCGTCGATGGACACCGGCACGCCGCGCTCGAACCCCACGATCACCTCGTCGGGCGTGCTCCAATTCAGCGTGGGGTCTTCGGTGTAGGCGTAGATGTCCTTGGTCGGGGCGTTCCACAGGTGCTCGAGGAAGCCGGTTTCCACCGCGCGGCCCCACACGTTCTGGTCGATCGAGAACGGCGAGCGCTTCGTGACGTTGATCGGGATGGCGTTCTCCTCGGCGAACGCGATGGCTTTCTCCCGCGTCCACGCGTAGTCGCGGACCGGCGCCAGCACCTCGAGATCCGGTGCCAGCGAGGCGAATCCGACCTCGAACCGGACCTGATCGTTGCCCTTGCCGGTGCAGCCGTGGGCGACGATGCCGCCGCCGTGCTCGCGGGCCGCGGCGACCAGGTGCTTGACGATCAGCGGCCGGCTGATCGCCGACACCAGCGGGTAGCGGTCCATGTAGAGCGCGTTGTTCTGCACGGTCGGCAGGCAGTACCCCTCGGCGAACTCGTCGCGGGCGTCGACGACGACGGCCTCCACGGCGCCGCAGTCCAGGGCCCGCTGGCGGACCACCTCCATGTCCTCGCCGCCCTGGCCGAGGTCGATGGCGACCGCCACCACCTCGCGGCCGGTTTCCTTGCCGATCCAGCTGATTGCCACCGAGGTGTCCAGGCCGCCGGAATACGCCAGGATGACGCGTTCTGACATAAACCGATCTCCTTACCGAATTTTTTCGAATGTGCCCGCGAGCTCCGCACCGGTCATCGGCTCACGGGCGACCACGAAGATGGTGTCATCGCCGGCGACGGTGCCGACCACGTACGGTAGCGCCGCGCGGTCGATGGCGCTGGCCAGGTAGTGCGCCGCGCCGGGCGGCGTGCGCAGCACGGCGAGGTTGCCGCTGGCGTCGGTCGACACCAGCAGCTCGCCGAGCAGTCGCGACATCCGGTCGGTGCCGCCGGATACCCCGCGCACCGGGCTGCCGTCCTCCGGGACGATGTAGACGCCGACGCCACCGTCCGCGCCGCGCAGCTTCACCGCGCCCAGCTCTTCGAGGTCCCGCGACAGCGTGGCCTGGGTAACCTCGATCCCCTCGTCGGCCAGCCGGGCCGCGAGCTCGCTTTGGCTGCTGATCGACGTCGACGACAGGATCGCCACGATGCGGGCCTGCCTCCCGGCCCGGGTGATCTCGGGGGTGGCCTTAGAGCGGGTCATCGGGATCGCTCCAAAAGCCATACCAGGAGCGCCTTTTGGGCGTGTAAACGGTTTTCGGCCTCGTCCCAGACCACGCTGGCCGGCCCGTCCATCACCTCGTCGGTGATCTCGTCGCCGCGGTGGGCCGGAAGGCAGTGCAGCACAACGGCTTCCGGGTCGGCCAGCGACACCAGCCGGGCGTTGACCTGGAACGGCCGGAACGGGGTGAGGCGGTCCAGGCCGTCGTCCTCCTGGCCCATCGACGTCCAGGTGTCGGTCACCAGCACGTCGGCGCCCTTGGCCGCCGTGTCGGCGTCGGCGGTCAGGGTGACCGAGGCGCCGGTGTCTTCCGCGCGCCGCCGCGCGGCGTCCAGCACCGCAGCGTCGGGCGCGAAGCCGTCGGGCGCGGCGACGGTGACGTGGATGCCGGCGGTGACGCCGCCGAGCAGCAGCGAGTGGGCCATGTTGTTGGCTCCGTCGCCAAAATACGAGAGCCGCAACCCTTTCAGCGATCCCTTGCGTTCGGCGATGGTCTGCAGGTCGGCCAGCACCTGGCAGGGGTGGAACTCATCGGACAGGGCGTTGACCACCGGGACCGTCGCGGTGGCGGCCATCGCGTCCAGCCGGTCCTGCCCGAAGGTCCGCCACACGATGGCCTCGACGTAGCGGGACAACACCCGCGCGGTGTCTTGCAGGGTCTCGTCGCGGCCCAGCTGGGTGCTGCGGGCGTCGACGACGACCGCGTGCCCGCCCAGCTGCGCGATGCCGACCTCGAAGGAAAACCGGGTGCGGGTCGAGTTTTTGTCGAAGAGGACGGCGACGCCGCGGGGCCCCTCCAGGGGGCGACGGCCGAACGGGTCCTTCTTCAGCTCAGCGGCCAGCCGCAGCACCTCGGCCTGCTCGCCGGGTGATAGGTCGTCGTCGCGCAGGAAGTGTCTAGGCATCTGCGTCGGCCCCGTCGAGAATGCTTGGCAGCGCGACGACGAAGCTCTCGAGCTGGGCTTCGGTGATGATCAGCGGCGGCGCGAGACGGATGACATCCGGAGCGGCGGCGTTGATCAGGAAGCCGGCCTCGCGGGCGGCGGCCTCGACGTCTTTGGCCCGCGGCCCGGAAAGCACGATGCCCCAAAGCAATCCGCGCCCGCGCACGTGGTCGATCAGCGGGTGGCCCAGCCTTTCGATGCCGTGCCGCACCGACTTGCCCATCACCTCGGCGTGCCGGACGAGGTCCTCGCCCGCGATGGTCCGCAACACCGCCAGCGCGGCCGCCGTGCAGATCGGGTTGCCACCGAACGTGCTGCCGTGCAGGCCGGGCGTGAGCAGCTCGGCGGCGGGCCCGACGGCCAGGCACGCGCCGATGGGCAGCCCGCCGCCGAGCCCCTTGGCCATGGTCACCACGTCGGGGGTGATGCCGTCGTGCTGATGGGCGAAAAAGGCGCCGGTGCGGCCCATTCCGGTCTGCACCTCGTCGAGCACCAGCAGGGCACCGTGGCGCGCCGTGAGGTCGCGCGCTGCGGCCAGGTAGCCCTCGGGCGGGACGACGACGCCGCTCTCCCCCATGATCGGCTCCAGGAACACCGCCGCGGTCTCGCCGTCGACGGCGGCGGCCAGCGCGTCGACGTCGCCGTAGGGCACGTGGGTGACATGTCCGGGCAGCGGTTGGAACGGCGCCTGTTTGGACGGCTGGCCGGTCAGCGCCAGCGATCCCATCGTGCGACCGTGGAAAGCCTCTTGTGCCGCAACGAGTTTGGTGCGCCCCGTGAGCCGCGACAGCTTGAACGCCACCTCGTTGGCCTCGGTGCCGGAATTGCAGAAGAACACCCGCGCCGGGGCCTCGGCACCGAGCAGCGCGACCAGTTCCTCGGCCAGCGCGACCCCCGGCTCGGTCGCATACAGGTTCGAGGTGTGCCCCAGGGTGGACAGCTGGTGGGTGACGGCCTCGATGACCGCCGGGTGCCGGTGTCCGAGGACGTTGACCGCGATGCCGCCGAGGAGGTCCAGATAGGTTTTGCCGTCGACGTCGGTGACCACGGCACCCTCGCCGCTGGCCAGCGCCACCGGCGGTATGCCGTAGTTGTGCATCATCACGGCTTCCCACCGCTGGCGCAGCCGCTCGGTGTTGCTCACGCGCTCACCACCTTGGTCCCCGTGCCCGCGTCGGTGAACAGCTCGACCAGCACACAGTGTTCGACCCTCCCGTCGATGACGTGCGCGCTGGGCACCCCGCCGGTGACGGCGCGCAGGCAGGCCTCCACCTTGGGGATCATGCCCGCCTCCAGCGTGGGTAGCAGTTGCGCCAGCGTGGCGGTGTCGATTTCGCTCACCAGCGAGCCACGGTCCGGCCAGCTGGTGTAGAGGCCCTCGACGTCGGTGAGCATCAACAGCTTTTCGGCCCCCAGCGCCTCGGCCAGCGCCGCCGCTGCGGTGTCGGCGTTGATGTTGTGCACCACGCCCTCGGCGTCCGGGGCAAGCGTCGACACTACCGGGATGCGGCCCGCCGCAATGAGATCCAGCACCGCGGCGGTGTTGACGAGCTCCACGTCACCGACCAGGCCGATGTCAGTGGCCACGCCGTCGACGGTGACGCTGCGGCGCACGGCGGTGAACAGTTGCGCATCCTCGCCGGTGATGCCGACGGCGTACGGACCGTGCGCATTGATGAGGTTGACCAGCTGGCGGCCCACCTGCCCGAACAGCACCATCCGCGCCACGTCGAGCACTTCCGGTGTGGTGACACGGAATCCGCCCTTGAAGTCGCCTTGGATGCCGAGCCGCCGCAGCATGGCGCTGATCTGCGGCCCGCCGCCGTGCACGACGACGGGATGAATCCCGCAATTGCGCAAAAAGGCCATGTCCGCGGCGAAGGCGTGCCGCAGCGCGTCGTCGGTCATCGCGTTGCCGCCGTACTTGATGACGACGATCTTGCCGTGCAACTGCTTGAGCCAGGGCAGCGCCTCGGCCAGCACCTGGGCCTTGACACCGGTGGGCAGTTCCTCGACGTGCAGGGTCATGAGCTGTAGGCCGAGTTCTCTTCGACGTAGCCGTGCGACAGGTCGGTGGTGCGGATGGCGGCCTCGCCGTCGCCGAGGCGCAGGTCGACGGTGATAGCGATGTCGGGCCCGGACAGGTCGACCTCGCGCGCGCCGGGGGCGCCGACCCCGTCGATGCATACCGCGGAACCGTTGAAGGACACGTTGATTCGATCGGGGTCCAGTGTCACCGGTGCCATGCCGACGGCCGCGAGCACCCGGCCCCAGTTCGGGTCGGACCCGAACACCGCCGTCTTGACGAGGCTGTCGCGGGCGATCGTCCGCGCGGCGGTCAGCGCGTCGTCGTCGGAGGCGGCCCCCGTGACCGTCACCGTGACCCGCTTGGTGACGCCCTCGGCGTCGGCCTGCAGCTGGGCGCACAGGTCGTCACAGACCCGGAACACCGCGTCGTCGAGATCGGCTTGGCCGGGCCGGATTTCGCTCGCGCCCGATGCCAGCAGCAGCACCGTGTCGTTGGTCGAACAGCAGCCGTCGATGTCGAGGCGGTCGAAGGTGCGTGCGGTCGCGCGCCGCAGCGCACGGTCCAGCGCCTCGGGTGAGACGGCCGCGTCGGTGGTGAGCACGCACAGCATGGTGGCCAGCGACGGCGCCAGCATCCCGGCGCCTTTGGCCATCCCACCGAGCGTCCAGTTGTTGGGGTGATGCAGCGCAACCTGTTTGGGCACGGTGTCGGTGGTCATGATGGCTTGGGCCGCCTCGTCGCCCCCGGTCAGCCCGCCGGCCATGTCGTGGACGATTTCGCGGACGCCGGCGAGCACCTTGTCCATCGGCAACCGGTCGCCGATCAGCCCGGTGGAGCAGACCGCGACCTCGACGGCGCCGGTCTCGGTTCCCCAATCCGACAGCGCTGCCGCCACCGCCTCGGCGGTGGCGTGGGTGTCCTGGAAGCCACCGGGTCCGGTGCAGGCGTTGGCCCCGCCGGAGTTGAGGACGACCGCGCGCAGCTGGCCGGTGGTCAGGACCTGCTGGGTCCACAGCACCGGCGCGGCCTTGACCTTGTTGCGGGTGAACACCCCGGCGGCCGCGTAGTCGGGCCCCTCGTTGAAGACCAGCGCCAGGTCGCGCGCGCCCGAGGCCTTGATGCCCGCGGCGATGCCGGCGGCCCGGAAGCCGGCGGGCGCGGTTACGCCCTGCTCGCGCAGCAGCCGCGCCTCGGTCGTCTGGGTCACGGCGCCACCCCGATCACCGAGAGGCCTTCCGTCTCAGGCCAACCGAGCGCCAAATTCATCGACTGCACGGCCGCGCCGCCCGTCCCCTTGACCAGGTTGTCGATCGCGGCGATCGCGACGAAGGTCTCGGCGGCCTCGTCCACGGCGACGGCCACGTGCGCGGCGTTGCTGCCGATCACCGCGCCGGTGCGGGGCAGCTGCCCTTCGGGCATCAGGTACACGAACGGCTCAGTGTCGTAAGCCTTTTCGTAAGCGGCCCGCAGCTGCGACAGCGGGGCACGCGTGCGGGCGGTGCAGGTCGCCAGGATGCCGCGGGAGGCCGGGATGAGCACCGGCGTGAACGACACTTTGACGTCGCGTCCGGTGACGGCCCCGAGCCCCTGCGCGATCTCGGGGGTGTGCCGGTGCGCGCCGGCGATGTTGTAGGCCCGCGCCGATCCGATGACCTCCGAGCCGAGCAGGTCGGTCTTGGCGGCCCGGCCGGCCCCGGAGGTGCCGCTGACGGCGACCACCGTGACGGCGGGGTCGATGAGGTCTTCGGCGACGGCGGGCAGCAAGGCGAGCAGCGCCGCGGTCGGATAGCAGCCCGGCACGGCGATGCGGCGGGCGTCACGCAGCCGCTCTCGGGCGCCGGGCAGTTCCGGCAGGCCGTACGGCCAGCTGCCCGCGTGCCGGGATCCATAGAACCGCTCCCAGGCGGCGGCGTCGGTGAGCCTGAAGTCGGCGCCGCAGTCAACGATCAGCGTTTCGGGGTTGAGCCGTTCGGCCAGCGCGGCCGAGTGTCCGTGCGGCAAGGCCAGGAAGACGATGTCGTGGCTTTCCAGGACGGCGGGCTCCGTCGGCTCGACGACGCGCTGCGCCAACGGGATCAGGTGCGGGTGGTGCTCCCCCAGCGTGCTGCCGGCGCTGGCCGCCGCGGTCACCGCGCCTATGGTGAGGCGACCGTCGGCATGGGCCGGGTGTCCGAGCAGCAGCCGTAGGATTTCGCCGCCTGCGTAGCCGGTGGCGCCGGCAACCGCCACCCTCAATACGTCGGCCATTTCGACGATTCTGCATGGTTATGCAGCAGTTTGCAAATCCATGCTCCGCCGGGTAATGACCGGCGCCCAGGAGGGCGTGTCGGTCGGGGCTCCAGCTTCGGGAGAGCCCGGTACCTACACGCGCCTCCTGGGCGCCACCGTAGCCTAGGTGTACCCGGCCATAACGTTGGTTACAGGCGGCTGATGGGTGGTAGGCCGCTGAGTGCGCTGTGGCGGCGTTGAGTGT
>NZ_LQPJ01000140.1 GCF_002101785.1 Mycobacterium palustre | reverse complement strand
CACGGCCAGAAGGTGCAGACGGCCGGCAGCAACATGGCCAGCACCGACAGCGCCGTCGGCTCCAGCTGGGCCTGACACGCAGCTGCCAACCGGGGCCGCACACCGTTGGGTGTGCGGCCCCGTCGTCTTGTCCGGCCGCGCTACCCGGCCGCCGGCGAACGCGGAAACATCGTGGGGCGGAACCCGATTCGCTGGACGGCACCCTCGGACTCGCGCCCGACCATGCCACCCAGGGGGAGCTTCGACACGCCACTTTGCGCCGACGGAACTGCGCCCCAGGCGCCCGGCGCGGTTTCGGTCGGCATCGACGCCGGCAGCGGCGTGACGGACGAGACCGTGTCGGCCCAACTCGGAGGCACCGACAAGGTGCCCAGCGACGCCGCTTGTCCCACGCTGGCCGACGCGCCGGCGCCTTGACCGATCGCGGGCGCCATGCCACCCAGGCCACCGGCTGCTGCCGCCGGGGCTTGGAAGCCGGGGACACCCTCGGCTCCCAGGATCGAACCGGCACCCTCGTAATCGAGTTGCAAGCCCTGGTAATCCATTTGGAGACCCTGCAAATCGATGCCGATGCCGCCCCCGTCGGCCCCCAAACCGGCGCCGTCCGCTCCGAAGCCGGCGACATCGGAGCTCAGGCCCAGCGCTTCCAAACCCATGTCGCCGGTGTTTGCGCTCAGCGCAGGCGCGGCGGTCGCGGCCAAGCCGTTGACGGCGCTGGTTCCGGCGCCGGCCGTCTTGGTCACGCTTTTGCCGGAGGTGCTGCTCAAGGTGGACAGCGCCCCCATCGGGGCGGAGGCGCCGGACGATCCCAGCGACGCGCCGGGAGTCGAAAGGCCCTGCAGCGCTTGGGGCACCGAGGAAATCAACTGCGCGGACGCGGTGTCCGCGTTGCCTCCGGCCTGGGTAGCCGCCGCCTGGGTGACGGCGACGCTCTGCCCGATCCCGCCGGGGTTGGTCGTCCGGGGCGGCGACGTGAACGCGCTGAACGACGAGGCCTGCGCCGAACCGGCGGCATAGTTGTACATCGCCGTTGCGTCTTGAGCCCACATCTCGCCGTACTCCGCCTCGGTGGCCATGATCGCCGGGGTGTTTTGCCCGAAAAGGTTGGTCGCGATCAACGCCAGCAGTCGCGCGCGGTTGGCCAGGACCAGCGCCGGTGGCACCGTCATGGCGAACGCCGTTTCATAGGCGGCCGCCGCGGCCGTGGCCTGGCTGGCCGCCTGCTCACACTGCGCCGCGGTGAGGCGCATCCACGACGTGTACGGCGTCACCGCGGCCGCCATCGTCATCGACGTCACGCCGAGCCACGACTCGTCGGTGAGTGTTGCGATCACCGACTGATATCCGTCCGCGGCCGCGCTCAGCTCGGCGGCCAACGATTCCCACCCCGCCGACGCGGCCAGCAAAGTGCCCGGCCCTGGGCCGGCATACATGCGAGCCGAATTGATTTCCGGGGGCAACGCGCCGAAATCCATACTCCATCCCTTCAGTTCGTGTCCGTCGAATGGCTGGCGCAGCGCAAGCACCCTGGGTGTCAGGAATCACCGGCGGTTGACTGGGTGACCGATCCGATGGCGCCGACCGGCACGGTCGACGGCGCTGCGCCACGACGGCGGGTTGTTGAACCGTCACACTGGTGGTGGACGCCGTTGTCGCGCAGTCGATTAGGAATCTTGGCTCTCGCCCATAACGGCGCGCGCACACCCCACAGCAGCGCATTCAAGTATTTTTGCGATCAGGCTTGGTATCAAGCGCGCAGATCGCACACATATGAAACACATATTTGTCTGCGGCGTGCGCACCAACGTCGTGCATCGCCGCTTTGCCGGCGGCGCCGATCCGCTTCGCCGACCCGCGGCCATGGCTGCCACCGGCGCTGCGCCCCAGCCTCTTTGGCAGTCATCCGTCCCCGGCGCACCGCGCGCCGGTGACCCGCCCGCTTTTGACCGGGGTGTCGGATGCATGCTGCGGCCGCCGGAATGGCGCGGGAGCAGGCATCCCGGGATCGTCCTCGGCGGCCTCCCGGTTCGATTTGTCCGACCGTGCTACCCGGCCGCCGGCGAACGCGGAAACATCGTGGGGCGGAATCCGATTCGCTGGACGGCACCCTCGGACTCGCGCCCGACCATGCCACCCAACGGCAGCTTCGAAACGCCGGCGGTGGGCCCTGACGCGGGTGCCGCGCCCCAGCCACCCGGCATGGCGTTGGCGTCCAGGGCGGGCAGCGGCGTGACCGACGAGACCGCGTCGGCCCACGTCGGCGGGACCGACAGGGTGCCGAGCGAGGGCGCCTGACCGAGGCTCGCCGCGGCGCCCGTGCCCAGGCCCCCGGCAGGCCCCAGGCCTCCCAGGCCGCCCAACTCCCCCAGGCCCGCGCCGCTTTCGGCCCCGATGATCGAGCCCGCGCCCTGGAAGTCGAGTGACAGGCCGTAGCCGTCGAAGCCGAGTCCGGCGCCGTCGGTTCCCAACCCCGCCCCATCGCCGCCCAGACCGGCCAGGTCCGAACCCAAGCCGAGCACGTCGGTCAGGGCAGCGCCGTTCCCGCCCAGCGCGGACGTCAGGCTCGAGGTCAATCCGGACAGCGCACTGGCGCCGGTGCTCGCGCCCTTGGTGGCGGTCTTGCCGGTCGTTCCGGTCAGGCTCGATAGCGCGCTGAGCGGGGTGGAAGCCCCCGAAGAGCCCAGCGACACCGCGGTGCCCGCCGCCGCCGGCGACAACCCGGTGCCGGACGCGGCGCCCGGGGTCGCCAGGGTCTGCAGCGTCTGGGGCACCGAGGACATCAACTGCGCCGTCGCCGTCTGGGCGTTGCTGCCGGCGACTCCGGTGGCCTGCCCGGCGACGCCGCCCGGGTTGGTCGTCTGAGGCGGCGGGGTGAATGTCGAAAAAGCCGACGCCGCAGCCGAATTGGCGGCGTAGTTGTACATCGCCGTGGCGTCTTGCGCCCACATCTCGCTGTACTCGGCTTCCGTGGCCATGATCGCCGGGGTGTTCTGCCCGAAGATGTTGGTCGCGATCAACGCCATGAGCTGGGCGCGGTTCGCCGCGATCAGCGGCGGCGGCACCGTCATGGCGTATGCCGTCTCGAAGGCCCCGGCGGCCGCCGTGGCCTGGTTGGCCGACTGTTCGCACAGCGCGGCGGTGGCCGTCATCCACGATATGTAAGGCGCCACCGCGGCCGCCATCGACAGCGACGTCGGCCCCAGCCAGGACTCGTCGGTGAGGCCGTCGATCACCGACTGGTACCCGCTGGCTGCGTCGGTCAGCTCGGCGGCCAGCGATTCCCACCCCGCCGACGCGGTCAACAAGGTTCCGGGCCCCGGGCCCAGATACATCCGACCGGAATTGATCTCCGGGGGCAGCGCGCCAAAGTCCATCGCCCGTCCTATCCTTTGCTCGTGTTTGCTGGTCCGGCCATGCGGAACTGGCCTCCGGGGCGTCGCTGCCGCGGATGGCCGTGGTGAGCGTGAGCACTTTTGCAGCGCCAGCGGTGCCCCGCCGCCGGTAAGCGTCGATCGCGACGAGGCCCGTCGGCACACGCGCGCACGTCACCGTCGATGCCGGTCGGCATCACCCACTCGACCGAAGCGGGACCGGTTATGTTTTTGGCCCGAGTCGAAATCCCGGCCGAACCGTACGGCCCACGATCAGCAACGGTCAGCGAAGCCGCTACTGACCAGACACACGGTACTAGCGCTACGAAAATCATTCCTAAATACCAATATTCGTAATATCACGTAACATCGAATTAACGAGAATCGGGACACCCTTGTCCCCGGCGACGCTGCGCACACCGCCCGGTGGCGACGGCATCTGCTGAGGTGCGGCGCCTTGTGATCGGTGAATTCCATTCGTAGGACTGCGGTTTGGGGTGCCGCCGCCGCGATGGCCGCAGCCTGTCCGAAACCAACACTTATGCATACCAGTATTTTTGGGTAATCATCTCACCTCAAGCGCTCCGATGCGACACATATGAAACACATATTTGAGCGTGGCTCCGGCGCGAGCCACCAACGGAGTTTTATTTGAGATCCCTATGAGGTTCGTGACAATCACATGTGGGATTGGGAGAATGTAGGAACATGACCGCGATGACGGGACACGCAGGCAGTCAGAGGCCACGGCAGGCCATCCTCGGGCAGCTGCCCAGGATCTATCGTGCGGACGGCTCACCGATCCGAGTTTTGCTGGTGGACGACGAGCCGGCATTGACCAATCTGGTGAAGATGGCGCTGCACTACGAGGGCTGGGTCGTCGACATCGCGCACAACGGGCGCGAGGCCATGGCCAAGTTCGACAAGGTGAACCCCGACGTGCTGGTCCTCGACATCATGCTCCCCGACGTGGACGGGCTCCGAATCCTGCAGCGGATCCGCGAATCCGACGCCTACACCCCCACCCTGTTTTTGACCGCGCGCGACTCGGTGATGGATCGGGTCACCGGCCTGACCGCCGGCGCCGACGACTACATGACCAAGCCGTTCAGCCTCGAGGAGCTGGTCGCCCGGCTGCGCGGCCTGTTGCGCCGCTCGACGCAGCAGACGCCGCCCGCCGCCGAAACGCTGAAGGTCGGCGACCTGCACGTCGACACCGCCAGCCGCGAGGTCACCCGCGGCGGCACGCCGATCTCGCTGTCCTCGACGGAGTTCGAATTGCTCCGCTTCCTCATGCGCAATCCCCGTCGAGCGCTGAGCCGCACCGAAATCCTGGACCGGGTTTGGAACTACGACTTCGCGGGCCGCACCAGCATCGTCGACTTGTACATCTCGTATCTGAGAAAGAAGATCGACTCGGGCCGCGACCCGATGATCCACACGGTCCGCGGTGTCGGATACATGCTGCGGCCGCCGGAATGACGCGGGAGCCGGCATCCCGGGATCTTCCTCGGTGGCTTCCCAGTTCGTTGCGCCGCCAGTTGCTGTTGGGCGTATTGGCCGTCGTCAGCGTGGTGTTGGTGACGGTCGGGATCGTTTCGGTGTTGAGCCTGCGCGGCTACGTCACCGCGATGAGCGACACCGATGTCGCACAATCCCTTGACGCGCTGAGCAATTCGTACACCAGGTACCACGATCGCGAGCAGGCGTCGGCGCCGCAGAGCCGGTCGCTCGCCCAGGCGATGCTCGAGTTCCCCGACCAGACACCGGGAAACCTCATCGCCGTGCTGCACGACGGCGTGGTGATCGGTTCGGCGGTGTTCTCCGAAGCCGAGGCGCGAACCGCGCCACCCGACGTCGTCGACGCGCTCCAAGCACAGCAGTGGCCCGACGGCCCGCCACGGACCGCGAAGCTGGGCAGCCTCGGTTCCTACCGGGTCGACAGCCGCGTCGACGGGCCCGACCTGCTGGTCGTCGGCGTATCGCTGGCCCGCGCCGACCAGATCATCGCGCGCAAACAGCTCACCACGACCGCGCTGATCGCTGCGGCGCTGGCGATCACCGCGGGTCTCACCACTTGGGTGGTCGGGGCCACCCTGCGCCCGCTGCGCCGGCTCGTCGCCACCGCCGCCGAAGTCGCCGCGATGCCCCTGACCGACGGCGATCACCGGATCAGCGTCCGGGTCCGGCCGGAGGACACCGACCCCGACAACGAGGTCGGAATCGTCGGGCACACGCTGAATCGCCTGCTGGACAACGTCGACAGCGCGCTGGCCCATCGTGCCGAATCCGACTTGCGGATGCGGCAATTCCTCACCGACGCCAGCCACGAGCTGCGGACCCCGTTGGCGGCCATCCAGGGCTACGCCGAACTCACCCGCCAGGACAGCGAGGCGCTACCGCCGACGACCGAATACGCGTTGGCCCGCATCGAATCCGAGGCGCGACGCATGGCGTTGCTCGTCGACGAGCTGCTGCTGCTGTCCCGCCTCAGCGAGGGCGAAGACCTGCAGCCCCAGGACGTCGACCTGGCCGACCTCGTCGTCAACGCCGTCAACGACGCCGCGGTCGCGGCCCCGACGCATCAGTGGGTCAAGGATCTGCCCGACGAGCCGGTATGGGTCCGCGGCGACCATGCCCGGCTGCACCAGCTGGTGAGCAATCTGCTCAGCAACGCCCGGTTGCACACGCCGCCGGGCGTCACCGTGACGACGGGAATCACGTGCCACCGCAACGGCACCGAGCCGCCCTATGCCGAACTGACCGTGGCCGACGACGGGCCCGGCATCGACAAAGAACTGCTGCCCCGCCTGTTCGAGCGGTTCGTCCGCTCGGACAGTTCGAGGTCCAACGGCTCGGGCATCGGGCTCGGCCTGGCCATCGTGAGTTCGATCGTCAAGGCCCATCACGGCTCGGTGAGCGCCGAATCGGCCAAGGGGCGAACGGTGTTTCGCGTACGGCTGCCGATGATCGGCGATCCGGTCCCCGGTGCCGGCTAGCGTTCGCGGACGTCGCCGATCGACCCCGGCCGGTCGTAGGCCTCCCCCAGTGGCTTCGTGCTCGACCAACGAGATCGCACCGGTCGCCACCAGACAATCGGCCGTGGCGGTGCACCCGGGGGTAGATGAGTAAGCGATAGCGCCGCACACCATACCGGCCGATCTCGGCATCGTAGGAACCCCCACGGGTTGGGCGCCCAGTCGCGTCAACCGCGCGGGCCGCGTTCTTGTCCCCGTGGTTGTTTCGGCAACGTCCGGCGGACCGATTCGGCGTTGGGACTGCAGGCGCCGACCTTGACGGCACCTTATCGTCCTTGTCGCGGTGGCCGATTGGGCCGTAAAGAAACCGTAAAGGCGCACTGTGATGCCGTAAGGAAAGCGTCAACCGAAGGCCCGGGCGAACCGACCGCGCCTAGCTTTCAAACTGACCTTGCAATGGGGACCGCACTGGAGCTGGCCCGGACGAGGTCCTTTCGCATGCACGGGCAAACGCGGAACGGAGACAAGATGGGCGTGTTGGTCTACGTCTTGGTGACGGTTGCGGTGTTCGCCGCGCTAGGGCTGGCGCAAAAGCTGGTCGAGCGGCTATGAGCTACGAAAACGTCGTCGGCTTGGTACTTTCCGTCCTGCTTGCGGTGTATCTCGCTAGCGCCCTGCTGTTTCCGGAGAGGTTCTAGTGAGCACAACGACAGCGGGAACCGTCTTCCTCTTGCTTCTCATCGCGGCACTCGCGGTGGTGCATGTGCCGTTCGGCGATTACATGTACCGGGTGTACACGTCGGACAACGACTCGGCCGCCGAGCGGGTGATCTATCGACTGATCGGCGTCGATTCGCGCTCGGAGCAAACGTGGGGCGCCTATGCCCGAAGCGTTTTGGCGTTCTCGGCGGTCAGCGTCCTCTTCCTGTTCGCGCTTCAGCTCGTGCAGGACAAGTTGCCGTTGCACCTGCACGATCCGGCCACCAAGATGACGCCGGCGCTGGCGTGGAACACCGCGATCAGCTTCGTCACCAACACCAACTGGCAGGCCTACTCCGGTGAATCCACGCAGGGCCACCTGGTGCAGATGGCCGGCTTGGCGGTGCAAAACTTCGTCTCGGCCGCCGTGGGCATGGCGGTGGCGATGGCTCTGGTTCGTGGATTTGCCCGCACCCGCACCGGCGATCTGGGCAACTTCTGGGTGGATTTGGTCCGCGGCACGCTGCGCATTTTGCTGCCCATCGCGCTGCTCGGCGCGATCCTGCTCGTCGCGGGCGGGGCCATCCAGAACTTTCACCTCAACGACCAGGTCGTCAACACCCTCGCCGGCCCCCAGCAGACGATCACCGGCGGACCGGTGGCCAGCCAGGAGGTGATCAAGGAGCTGGGCACCAACGGCGGCGGCTTCTACAACGCCAACTCCGCCCACCCGTTCGAGAACCCGACCGCGTGGACCAACTGGCTGGAGATCTTTTTGCTCATGGTGATCGGGTTCTCGTTGCCGCGCACGTTCGGTCGCATGGTGGGCAGCAAGAAACAGGGCTACGCGATCGCCTCGGTGATGGCGACGCTGGCCGCGCTCAGCATGACCCTGATGCTCTGGTTTCAGCTGCTGCACCACGGCACCGTTCCCGCCGCGGCCGGCACGGCGATGGAAGGGGCCGAGCAGCGGCTCGGCGTCGCCGATTCGGCGGTGTTCGCCGACGCGACGACGCTGACCTCCACGGGCGCCGTCGACTCCTTCCACGACTCCTACACGAGCCTGGGCGGCATGATGGCGATGTTCAACATGCAACTCGGCGAGGTGGCGCCCGGCGGCACGGGCTCGGGGCTGTACAGCATGCTGATCCTGGCGGTGATCACCGTCTTCGTCGCCGGGCTGATGGTCGGGCGCACCCCGGAATACTTGGGCAAGAAGATCAACCCCCGCGAAATCAAGCTCGCCTCAAGCTATTTCCTGGTGACGCCGCTGATCGTGCTGATCGGCACCGCCGTCGCGATGGCGCTGCCCGGCGAGCGGGCGGGCATGCTCAACGCCGGACCTCACGGGCTGTCGGAGGTCTTGTATGCGTTCACGTCCGCGGCCAACAACAACGGGTCGGCATTCGCCGGGCTCAGCGCCAACACCAACTGGTGGAACACCGCCCTGGGGCTGGCCATGGTCCTCGGGAGGTTCGTGCCGATCGTGCTCGTACTCGCGCTGGCGGGATCGCTCGCCAGGCAGGGCCACACGCCGGAATCGGCGGGCACGCTCCCGACCCATCGACCGCAGTTCGTCGGAATGGTCGCCGGTGTCACGGTGATCCTCGTTGCCCTCACGTTCTTGCCCATGCTCGCGCTCGGGCCTCTCGCCGAAGGAATCCACTGATGACCGCAACCACCGTCGAATTGCCCCAGCAGACGCCGCCTCAAGCCGCCGCGGCTTCCAAACGGGTGCACGGCGGCTTGCTCGACCCCAGGATGCTGTGGCGCTCGACGCCGGACGCGCTGCGCAAGCTTGACCCGCGCACCCTGTGGCGCAATCCGGTGATGTTCATCGTCGAAATCGGCGCCGTCTGGAGCACCGTGTTGGCGATCATCAACGAATCCTGGTTCGCCTGGTTGATCGTGTTGTGGCTATGGCTGACCGTGCTTTTCGCCAACCTCGCCGAGGCCGTGGCCGAGGGCCGCGGCAAGGCCCAAGCCGAAACGCTGCGCCGGGCCAAGACGCAGACCCTGGCGCGGCGGCTCAAAAACTGGGCGCCCGGCGCACCCGTCGTCGAGGAGCAAGTCGCGGCCCCCCTGCTGCAACAGGGCGACATCGTGGTGGTCGAGGCCGGCCAGGTGATCCCCGGTGACGGCGACGTGGTGGAAGGCATTGCCTCCGTTGACGAATCGGCGATCACCGGTGAGTCGGCGCCGGTGATCCGGGAGTCCGGCGGTGACCGTTCGGCGGTCACCGGCGGCACCACCGTGCTAAGTGACCGCATCGTCGTGAAGATCACCCAAAAGCCGGGAGAAAGCTTCATCGACAAAATGATCGCGCTGGTCGAGGGCGCCAACCGGCAGAAGACTCCCAATGAAATCGCGCTGAACATCCTGCTGGCCGCGTTGACGATCATCTTCATCTTCGCCGTGGCGACCCTGCAGCCGTTGGCGATATTTTCCAAGGCCAACAACCCGGGCGTCCCGGACACCCAGGCGCTCAACGCAAGTGGCGTCACCGGCATTGTGATGGTGTCGTTGCTGGTGTGCCTGATTCCCACGACCATCGGCGCGCTGCTGTCGGCGATCGGCATCGCCGGCATGGACCGGTTGGTGCAGCGCAACGTGCTGGCGATGTCGGGCCGCGCGGTGGAGGCCGCCGGTGACGTCAACACGCTGCTGCTCGACAAGACCGGAACCATCACCCTGGGAAACCGGCAGGCCGCGGCCTTCATCCCGGTCGACGGGATCACCAACGCGCAATTGGCCGACGCCGCGCAGCTGTCGAGCCTCGCCGACGAAACGCCGGAGGGGCGCTCGATCGTGGTCTTCGCCAAGCAACATTTCGGGTTGCGCGAGCGGGCCGCGGGTGAACTCGCCCAGGCGCACTGGGTCGAGTTTTCCGCCGCGACCCGGATGTCCGGTGTCGATCTCGATGGGGTCGGCGGGACCATGCTGCGCAAGGGCGCGGCCGGCTCGGTCGCGGAATGGGTACGCGCACAAGGTGGTAAGGTGCCCGTGCAGCTCGGTAAGATCGTCGACGGAATCTCCGCCGGCGGCGGGACCCCACTGGTCGTCGGGGAGTGCGCTGGCGGCAAGGCCGGCCAGAATGCGCGGGTGCTCGGGGTCATCCACCTCAAGGACGTCGTCAAGCAGGGGATGCGCGACCGCTTCGAGGAGATGCGCAAGATGGGCATCCGCACGGTGATGATTACTGGAGATAACCCGTTGACGGCCAAGGCGATTGCGGACGAGGCCGGGGTCGACGACTTCCTCGCCGAGGCCACGCCCGAGGACAAGCTCGCCCTGATCAAGCGTGAGCAACAAGGCGGCAAGCTGGTCGCGATGACCGGCGACGGCACCAACGACGCGCCGGCGCTGGCCCAGGCCGACGTCGGGGTGGCGATGAACACCGGCACCTCGGCCGCCAAAGAGGCGGGCAACATGGTCGATCTCGACTCCGACCCCACCAAGCTGATCGAGATCGTCGAGATCGGCAAGCAGCTGCTGATCACCCGCGGCGCGCTGACCACCTTCTCCATCGCCAACGACATCGCGAAGTACTTCGCGATCATCCCGGCGATGTTCGTCACGCTGTTTCCCGGCCTGGATCTGCTCAACGTCATGCGGCTGCATAGCCCGCAGTCGGCGATCCTGTCGGCGGTGATCTTCAACGCGATCATCATCGTGCTGCTGATCCCGCTGTCGCTGCGCGGCGTGCGCTACAGGGCGAGCAGTGCGTCAAAGCTGTTGAGCCGCAACCTCTATATCTACGGGCTGGGCGGCATCATCGCCCCGTTCATCGGGATCAAACTCATCGACCTGATCGTCCAGTTCGTTCCGGGGATGTCCTGACATGAAGTTCTCGAATTTCGTTCGCATGCACTGGGCGGCCTTGCGGGCGCTGCTGGCGCTGACCGTGGTCCTCGGCCTCGCTTACCCCGTGTTCGTCTGGCTGGTGGCGCAGATTCCCGGCTTGCGCGACAAGGCCGAAGGATCCATCCTCACCGCCAACGGCAAGCCGGTCGGCAGCGCGCTGATCGGGCAGCTGTTCACCGACAAGGATGGCAACCCGCTGCCGCAGTACTTCCAGAGCCGCCCATCGGCGGCCGGCAACGGCTACGACCCGACGTCGACGAGCGCGAGCAACCTGGGGCCGGAAAGCATCGTCGACGCGCCCGGCAAGCCCAGCTTGCTGACGCAGGTATGCACCCGCAGCCACGCGGTGGGCCAACTGGAGGGTGTGGACGGATCGCGTCCGTTCTGCACCGGCGGCGGCGTGGGTGCGGTGCTCGCGGTGATCGGCCCACGGGACGCCCGCGGCGACGTCGTGCACCCCACCCGGGTGGTCAGCGTCAACGAGCCGTGCCAGTCGACGCGGACGCCGTTCCTGACGCTCTACGAAGGCGTGCGGGTCGACTGCGCCAAGGACGGCGAGGACTACACGATCGGCCAGATCGTCCCGGTCCGCGGCGCCGCCACCGACCACCCGGCCGTGCCCGCCGACGCCGTCACCGCCAGCGGCAGCGGCTTGGACCCGCACATCTCCCCGGCCTACGCCGATATCCAGGTCGCCAGGGTGGCCAAGGCCCGCCACGTCAGCCCGGACCAGATACGAGCGGTCGTGGCGCAGCACCGCAGCGGCCGCGAGCTGGGGTTCTTCGGCGAGCCCACCGTCGATGTGCTGCAACTCAACCTGCAGCTCGACCGCCAGTATCCGGTCTCGGGCTAGCGCCAGGGGGGATGATGGTGACGTGAGCGCCGTCACGTCCAACGACCACCTCCCTAAACGCGGGGAGCTGCGCA
Source organism: Mycobacterium palustre (assembly GCF_002101785.1). Classification (GTDB taxonomy): domain Bacteria; phylum Actinomycetota; class Actinomycetes; order Mycobacteriales; family Mycobacteriaceae; genus Mycobacterium; species Mycobacterium palustre. The sequence continues at coordinate 62,435 of NZ_LQPJ01000140.1, read as the reverse complement.
TCTATCTCGGCGCGGCACCGGGTGTCGGCAAGACGTTTGCGATGCTCGGCGAGGCGCACCGGCGCCTGGAACGTGGCACCGACGTGGTGGCGGCGGTGGTCGAAACCCACGGGCGCGCCAAAACCGCCGAGCTGCTTGCCGGCATCGAGGTGATCCCGCCCCGCTACATCGAGTACCGCGGCGGCAGCTTCGGAGAACTCGACGTGCCGGCGGTGCTGGCCCGCCACCCGCAGGTGGCGCTGGTCGACGAACTCGCCCACACCAACACGCCGGGAAGCAAAAACCAAAAGCGTTGGCAGGACGTCGAAGAACTGCTCGATGCCGGAATCACGGTGATCTCCACCGTCAACGTTCAGCACCTGGAGAGCCTGAACGACGTCGTCGCGCAAATCACGGGCATCGAACAGCAGGAGACGATACCGGACTCGATCGTGCGCCAAGCGTCTCAGGTCGAGCTCATCGATATCACCCCGGAAGCGTTGCGCCGCAGGCTTTCCCACGGCAACGTCTACGCGCCGGAACGGATCGACGCGGCGCTGTCGAATTACTTCCGCCGCGGAAACCTCACGGCGCTGCGGGAACTGGCGCTGCTGTGGCTGGCCGACCAGGTGGACACCGCGCTTGCCAAGTACCGGGCGGAGAACAAGATCACCGACGTGTGGGAGGCGCGCGAGCGGGTTGTGGTGGCGGTGACCGGAGGCCCCGAGTCGGAGACGTTGGTGCGGCGGGCATCCCGGATCGCGTCGAAGTCCAGCGCCGAGCTGATGGTGGTGCACGTCATCCGTGGCGACGGGCTGGCCGGGCTGTCCGAGCGCCGGATGGCCAAGATCCGCGAGCTGGCGAACAGCCTGGACGCGTCCCTGCACACCGTGGTCGGTGACGACATCCCCACGGCCTTGCTCGATTTCGCGCGCGAGAACAACGCCACCCAACTGGTGATCGGCACCTCTCGCCGGCCGCGGTGGGCACGCATCTTCGAGGAGGGCATCGGCGCGACCGTCGTCGAGCACTCCGGAAAGATCGACGTGCACATGGTCACGCACGGGGAGTCCAGGGGCGGCCTGCGCCTGAGGCCGCTGGTGCCCCGCGAGCGACGCGTCGCGTCGTGGCTGGCGGCGCTCATCGTGCCGTCGGCCATTTGCGCCGTCGCGGTGACGCTGCTGGATCGGTACCTGAATACCGCCGGCGAGAGCGCGCTGTTCTTCATCGGGGTGCTGCTGGTCGGGCTGCTGGGGGGCGTTGCCCCCGCCGTTCTTTCGGCGGTGCTGTCCGGGCTGCTGCTGAACTACTACCTCATCCCCCCTCGGCACAGCTTCACCATCGCCGAACCCAACAGCGCCATAACCGAATTGGTGCTGATGATGATCGCCGTCGCGGTCGCGGTGCTCGTCGACGGCGCCGCCAAGCGCAGCCGCGAGGCGCGGCGGGCGTCGCAAGAGGCCGAACTGCTGACGCTGTTCGCGGGGTCGGTGCTGCGCGGCGCCGACCTCGACACCCTGCTCGAACGCGTGCGCGAGACGTACTCCCAGCGCGCGGTCAGCATGCTGCGCGAGCCCAGCGACGAGGAGCGCGCCAACGGCAAGAAGCGCTACGTCGTCGCCTGCGTTGGCAACGAGCCTTGTGTGAGCGTGGATTCCGCCGACACCGCGATCGAGGTCGGCGACGACGAGTTCTGGATGTTGATGGCCGGGCGCAAGCTGTCCGCGCGCGACCGCCGGGTGCTCGGCGCGGTCGCCCGGCAGGCCGCGGGCCTGATCAGGCAGCGCGAGCTCGCCGATGAAGCCGGCCGCAGCCAGGCGATCGCGCAGGCCGACGAGCTGCGGCGGTCGCTGCTCTCGGCGGTCAGCCACGACCTGCGCACGCCGCTGGCGGCGGCCAAGGTGGCCGCGTCCAGCCTGCGCACCGAAGACGTCGCGTTCTCCCCCTCGGACACGGCCGAACTGCTGGCCACCATCGAGGAGTCGATCGACCAGCTCACCGCGCTGGTCGGCAACCTGCTGGATTCCTCGCGCCTGGCCGCCGGCGTGGTGCGTCCGGACCTGCACCGCGTGTATCTGGAGGAGACGGTGCAGCGCGCGCTGGTCAGCATCGGCAAGGGCGCCACCGGGTTCTATCGATCGGCCATCGACCGCGTCAAGGTCGACGTGGGTGGGGCGGTGGTGATGGCCGACGCCGGCCTGCTGGAGCGGGTGCTTGCCAACCTGATCGACAACGCGCTGCGGTACGCGCCCAACTGCATGGTCCGGGTGAACGCGGGGCGGGTTGGCGACCGCGTCCTGATCAACGTCATCGACGAAGGTCCCGGAATCCCGCAGGGCGCCGAGGATCAGATCTTCGAAGCGTTCCAGCGGCTCGGTGATCACGACAACACCACCGGCGTGGGCCTGGGGATGTCGGTGGCGCGCGGCTTCGTCGAGGCCATGGGCGGCACGATCGCGGCCGGGGACACTCCCGGTGGCGGGCTGACCGTGGTCGTCGATCTGGCTGCGCCCCAGGAGATCCGACAATGACCCGCGTGCTGGTGATCGACGACGAGCCGCACATCCTGCGTGCGTTGCGAATCAACCTGTCGGTGCGCGGCTATGAGGTCGTCACCGCGTCGACCGGTGCCGGCGCGCTGCGGGCGGCGGCCGAGCACAAGCCCGACGTGGTGATCCTCGACCTCGGCCTGCCGGACATCTCGGGCATCGAGGTGCTGGCCGGCCTGCGCGGCTGGTTGTCGGCGCCGGTCATCGTGTTGTCGGCGCGCACCGATTCGTCGGACAAGGTCGAGGCGCTCGACGCCGGCGCCGATGACTACGTCACGAAACCCTTTGGGATGGACGAGTTTTTGGCGCGCCTGCGCGCCGCGGTCCGCCGCAACGCGGCGGCATCCGAGATGGATCAGCCCGTGATCGAGACCGAGGCGTTCACCGTCGACCTGGGGGCCAAGAAGGTCACCAAGGACGGCGCCGAAGTGCATCTGACCCCGACCGAATGGGGCATGCTCGAGGTGCTGGTGCGCAACCGGGGCAAGCTCGTGGGCCGCGAGGAGTTGCTCAAGGAGGTGTGGGGGCCGGCCTACGCCACCGAAACTCATTACCTGCGTGTGTATCTCGCGCAGCTGCGGCGCAAACTCGAGGACGACCCGTCGCATCCCAAGCACCTGCTGACCGAGTCGGGGATGGGCTACCGGTTCGAGGCGTGAGTGTGAATCTCCGGCGTTTCGTGTGAAGCCAGGGCGCTGGTTGTGAAGCCACGGCTTTTCGTGTGAAGCCAGGGCGCGGATTTCGGCGAAAACGCCGCCGCCACTGCACACTGAAAGCCCTCAGTTCACACTGAGAGCCCTCAGTTCACACTGTTTGCACGCAAATGACGGATGTGAGTCAGCCGACAAGCGACAGCACGATCCCGTCGAGGATGTCGTGCTCGCTGACGACCAGCTCCTCGATGCCGGCCCGGGCATGCAGCTCACGCGCCAGCTCCTCCACCACGATCGCGCCCCCGCCGATCACGTCGGCCCGCCCGGAGTGCATCGGCGGCAACGCGGCGCGCTGAGATCGCGTCATGCCGATCAGCCGCTCGCACACCGCCAGCAAGTCGGGCCGGGAAACCCGCGAAAGGTGAATGGCCGCGGAGTCATACGCCGTCAGGCCGTGCGCCAGGGCCGACAGCGTGGTCATCGTCCCGGCCAGACCCACCCACGTCCGGGCCTTTTCGACCGGCACCGCAGCCAGTGCCACTTCGAGCCGCTCGCGCACCACCTCCCGCGCGTGAGCCACCTCCCGGGGCGTCGGCGGGTCGGTGTGCAAGCAGCGTTCGGTCAGCCGCACACAGCCGATGTCGGCCGAGTAGCTCGCCGTCACGGAGTCCGCGCCGAGCACGATTTCGGTGGAGCCACCGCCGAGGTCTACCACCACGAAAGGCGCAGCGGCACCAGCCAATTCGCCCACCGCCCCGCGGAACGATAGCGACGCCTCCTCCGCTCCGGTGATCACCTCGGCCACCGCGCCTGGCACGACGGCGCCGAGCACCTCGGCCGTCATCGCAAAGAACTCCTCGCGGTTGGCCACGTCGCGGGCGGCCGAGGTGGCCACCATCCGCACCCGCTCGACGCCGTGCGCCCGCAGCAGTGCCGCGTAGTCGGCCAGCGCCGCGCGGGTTCGGGCGATCGCCTCCGGCGCGAATTCGCCCGTCGCGTCCACGCCCTGACCGAGTCGCACTATCCGCGTCTCGCGGTGCACGTCGCGCGGCCGGCCGTCACGAAAGTCGGCGATCAGCAACCGAATCGAGTTGGTGCCGCAGTCGATTGCGGCCGCCCTCACCGCCACACCTCCACGTCCAGCACCGCGTCCATCCCCGGCTCGCGGGCCAGCATCGCCAACGCCTCGTCGCCGAGCGGATTCAGCCCGGGCCCCTTGGCCAGCGAATGCGCGATCAGTACGTGCAGGCACTTGACCCGGTCCGGCATCCCCCCGGCGGAAAACGTCGTCCCCAGCGGCTCGAGGGCATCCCGTTCGGCCAGATAGGCCTCGTGCGCCTGGCGATACGCGGCCGCCAGCTCGGGGTTGTGCCGCAACCGCTCGGTCATCTCGCGCATCAACCCCGCCGTCTCCAGCCGGCTCGCCGCCGCGGTGAGCGCCGGATGTGTCAGGTAGTACAACGTCGGAAACGGCGTGCCGTCAGGCAGTTTCGGCGCGGTCTTCACCACGCCGGGTTCACCGTTGGGACACCGGTAGGCGATCTCGAGGACGCCGCGCGGCTCGCGCCCCAGCTGACGCGCCACCGCTTCCAGGTCGGCACGATCAACCACCGGGGGAAGGGGATGGTGGGTTCGGCGGCGCCTCCGCCGGCGGGGTCGGCGGCAGGTGCGGGGTGTCGGCGATGGTATGCCACAGCGCGGTGTACCAGGGGTCGTTGCGGGCCGGCTTGGCCGCGTCGGTCCCGCGCTGCGGGGGCACCGCCGCGGTCGGGGGAAGCTGGACCTGAAACGGGATGTCGCCGGGCATGACGAAGCCGAGGCGCTCGCGGGCCTGCGCCGCGATATAGGCGGGGTCGCCGAGCTTGACCTTCTTCTGCTCGAGGTCGGCGATCTGGCTGCGCAGTGCGGCTTCGCTCGCGGCCAGCTGGTTCATCTCGGTGCGCTGAGCGAAGTAGGTGCGCACCGGGCCAGCGATGGTCAACGTCAGCACGCACACCACCGCGGCCAGCACCGCCGCGCGCCGCGCGGTGAAACCCAGCCGCTGGTCGGACCGCTGTTCGACCGATTCGGCGACCTGGCGCTTGATGGGTTCGACGACGCGCTCCTGCAGCGTCGGTTTGGTGGAACGGCGGCGCCGAGCCGAATCGCCCGCCTTCCCCGGGCGCGGTGCCGGGGAGCGGCGCTTCGGATCGGGCTTGCCGGCCAAGCTATTTGGTCTCCGGCACGTATCGGGGGAAGGCCAGATCGCCGGCGTAGCGGGCGGCGTCGCCGAGCGCCTCCTCGATCCGCAACAGCTGGTTGTACTTGGCGACGCGCTCGCTGCGCGCCGGGGCGCCGGTCTTGATCTGACCGCAGCCGGCGGCCACCGCCAGGTCGGCGATCGTGGTGTCCTCCGTCTCGCCGCTGCGATGGCTCATCATCGTGCGGTACCCGCTGTGGTGGGCCAGGGCGACGGCGTCGAGCGTCTCGGTCAGGGTGCCGATCTGATTCACCTTGACCAGCAACGCGTTTCCCACGCCCTTTTCGATGCCCTCCTCGAGCCGCTCGGGGTTGGTGACGAAGATGTCGTCGCCGACGATCTGCACCCGGTCGCCGATCGCCGCGGTCAGGGCCGCCCAACCCTCCCAATCGTCCTCGGACAGCGGGTCTTCGATCGACACCAACGGATACGAGCCGAGCAGGCCCGCGTAGAACTCGGCCATCTGTTCGGCGGTGCGGGTGGTGCCCTCGAAGGCGTAGCCGGTGCCGTCGGTGTAGAACTCGGTGGCGGCCGCGTCCAGGGCCAGCGCGACATCGGCGCCGAGCTTGAATCCCGCCGACTCGATGGCCCGGCCGATCAGGTCCAGGGCCGCGGTGGTACCGGCCACGTCGGGGGCGAAACCGCCCTCGTCGCCCAGGCCGGTGGATAACCCCTCCGCCTTCAGCACCGACTTCAGCGAGTGGTACACCTCGGCGCCCCAGCGCAGCGCCTCGGCGAAGCTGGGCGCGCCGATCGGGGCGACCATGAATTCCTGGATATCGACGGCGGTGTCGGCGTGCGCCCCACCGTTGAGGATGTTCATCATCGGCACCGGCAGGATGTGCGCGTTGGGCCCGCCGACGTAGCGGAACAGCGGCAGCCCGGCCGAATCGGCGGCCGCCTTGGCCACCGCCAGCGAGACACCCAGGATGGCGTTGCCACCCAGCCGCGACTTGTCCGGGGTGCCGTCGAGGTCCACCAGCGCCTGGTCCACCAGCCGCTGGTCGTCGGCGCCGAGCCCGATCACGGCGGGACCGATCTCGTCGAGCACGGCTTCCACTGCCTTGCGCACGCCCTTGCCGCCGTAACGCTCACCGCCGTCACGCAACTCGACGGCCTCGTGCTCACCGGTCGAGGCGCCGGAGGGCACCGCCGCACGGGCGAAGGTCCCGTCCGCCAGGGCTATCTCGACCTCGACCGTCGGGTTGCCGCGGGAGTCGAGGATCTCACGGGCCCCGACCTGCTCGATAATCGGCACTGGGTTCTCCTTGGGTAAGTTTGCCTAGTCAGCTGGTGCGGGCCGCGGGGCCGCCCTTAGCGTAAAGCCTGCTACATCCTGCTACAGCGGGTGACCCGCCGCGTAGGCGGTCGCCCAGTCCCGCACCGCCCGCAAATAGATGCCGGAGTTGTTGTAGGCCCGCAGCGCGGTGATCCACCCCCGCGGCGTCCCCAGATCCTTTCCGCGCCAACACAGATAGCCCGCCGCCGCCAGCGCCGCATCGTCGATGTTGTCCGGGCTGACGACGCCGTCGTTGTGGGCGTCGACTCCGTACAACCGCCAGGTCTCCGGGATGAACTGCATCGGCCCCATCGCCCGCACCACGCCGGCGGCGTCGCTTTCGGCGCCCTCCTCGGCGTCGACGATGCGCAGCGTGCCGCCGCTGCCGTCCAGCCGGACGCCCCGAATCGGCGGGCTCACATCTCCGTTCGGCGACAGCGTCGCGCCCCGGTACGTGCCGTGGTGACTCTCGACCTGTCCGATGCCGGCCAGCGTGGTCCAGGCGATGCGGCACTTCGGGTTTTCCACCTCGGCGACCCGGGCGGCGTACGCGTACGCCTCGAGCGCGATGACGGGAATCTCCAGCGCCGCGGAGCGTTGCTCGGCCCACTGCCGCAATTGATCCGCCGGGCGGCCGCTGAGGTGGGTGTCCACCGGCGGCACCGGGTCCCCGGCCGGCGGCGGGACGCCCTCGGGGATGAACAGGCTGAGCTGCCAGGTGCAACTGGAGGCCAGGAGCATGGCGGTCGCCCCGATCACCGCGGCAGCACGCAACCAACGTCTCGGCGTCACCATGCTTCCTACAAGCTCCCCTAAACTTCCCTGCACAACCTCAGCACGACCATCGTCCCACGCGTTTCGTAACTACCCCGTCGATTTGGCGCCCAAGCCCGCCGATTCGTCGCCGTTTTCAGCTAATCATCGGTTCGCTGCCGCCAATTTTGGCTAGCAAAGTGGAAGCGATGCCGTCCACGCGGATTCGCAAATCACCGCCACATTACGCGGGCCCACCCGGCGCAAGCGGCAAACAACGGGGCGATGGCTGCATCGGCGACGCCCCGGCGGCCCGCCGCGCCGGGCTATGTGCGGCCCTCGCGCCGCTTGGAGCCGCCGTCGGCGGGTTCGGCCGGCTCCTCGGGCCCTTCGTCGTCGGCCGCCGGTTCCTCGGCGGCGGGGGCTCGGCCTTCCGGCACCGGTTGCTCGGATGGCCAGTGCGCGCGCCACTCCGCCTCGGTGACCTCCCCGAGCGGCGCCACGTCGAATTCCTCCGGAACGCTGTCCCCGCGGCGCGTGGCCGCAACCGCGCGCTCCACACCGCGGACGGTGTCGACGAACTCCAAAACGGCGGTACGCAGCGCGCTTTCCGCGTCCACGTCGGCCGAGACGGAAACCGAGGTGATCTCGCCGGGGATCAGATCCGCTGGCACGCCGGCCCTTTGCGCGCGCTGAATCACCTTCTGCGCCAAGGCCAATGCCGGCTGGCCGGTGTGGACGTCGTCCATCACCGAATTGCGCGGCTTTTCGGCCGCCTTGCGCTCCTCCCACTGCGCCAGCTGCTCTTCGAGCGAAATCGTTTGTCCCGCAAGCACTCCGGGCACTCGATTGCCGAGCTTGCGAATCAGCGTGACGGCGACGTCGTCGATGTTAAAGGGGGACTGGGGGGCCTCCTCGGCGATGCGGGCGTGAAAGAGGACCTGCAACAGCACGTCGCCGAGTTCCTCGCGCACCTGGTCGGCGTTGCCGCGGCGGACCGCGTCGAGCAGCTCATAGGTTTCTTCAAGCAGGAACCGGCGCAACGAGTCGTGGGTTTGCTCGCTCTCCCACGGTCCGGCGGTGCGCAGCTTGTCCATCAGCGCGACCGCGTCGACCAGGCGTTCGCCGCGCGGTGTCTCCGGCGCCGAGATCAGCCGGGCCCCGGCCGCCAACCGCGCGGTGACGGCGGGGTGGTCGGGATCCGACGACAGCAGCACCGGCGCGTCCTCGCCGGAATGCACCGGCCGCGCGGAGGGCAACGACCACGGCACCGCGACCGGCATCTCCTCGGTGTACTGCACCTCGCCGGCGAGGTGCTCGATGGCCTCGACGGGCACCAGCGACGGGCGGCGAGGGTCGAACAAGACGACGATCATCGGCGCCGCTCCTCCTCATCGCTTAGCGCTGCATCGTCGCCGGCGCGGATCATCGGCGCCGCTCCTCCTCATCGCATAGCGCTGCATCGTCGCCGGCGCGGATCATCGGCGCCGCTCCTCCTCATCGCTTAGCGCTGCATCGTCGCCGGCGCGGATCATCGGCGCCGCTCCTCCTCGGACTCGGACATCGTTGGGGGTGGTGCAGTGGTTATACCAACATCTTGCTGCGGCTTGCCCTGCAGCGCCGTCACCAGGTTGGCCACCATCTGCACCAACTCGACGTCGCGCAGCCGCGGCGCGCCCACGCCGCCGGCGCGCGGGATGGGCACCTGCACCGCGGACGTCGTGGCGCGGTAGCTCGCGGCGGGATACATCCGCTTCAACCGGACCTGGGCCGAATCCGGCAAGGTCACCGGCGACAACCGCACCGTCGCCGCGGACGGGGCCGACACCTCGGTGATGCCCGCCGCGCGGCACAGCAGCCGCAGCCGCGCCACCGCGACCAGCCGCAGGGCGGGTTCGGGCAGGGCGCCGTAGCGGTCGACGAGCTCTTCTGTGACGGCGTCGATCTCGGCGTCGGAGGACGCCGCGGCCAGCCGACGGTAGGCCTCGAGGCGAAGCCGGTCGCTCGCGATGTAGTCCGGCGGCAGGTGCGCGTCCACCGGCAGGTCGATCCGCACATCCTTGGGCTCTTTTGGGCTGGTGACCGTTTTGCCGTCGGCGGCCGCCCGGTAGGCCTCCACGGCCTCCCCCACCAGCCGCACGTACAGGTCGAACCCGACCCCGGCGACGTGCCCGGACTGCTCGACGCCCAGCACGTTGCCGGCGCCGCGGATCTCGAGGTCCTTCAGCGCGACCGCCATCCCGGCACCCAGCTCGTTGTTCTGCGCGATGGTGGCCAGCCGGTCGTAGGCCGTCTCGGTGAGCGGCACGTGCGGCGGATACAGGAAGTAGGCGTAGCCGCGCTCGCGGCTGCGCCCGACGCGGCCGCGCAGCTGGTGCAGCTGGGCGAGCCCGAACGTGTCGGCGCGCTCGACGATCAGCGTGTTGGCGTTGGAGATGTCCAGGCCGGTCTCCACGATCGTGGTGCACACCAAAATGTCGTATTCGCGGTTCCAGAAGCCCTGCACCGTGCGTTCGAGGCGGTCCTCGGGCATCTGCCCGTGCGCGACCACGACCCGCGCCTCGGGCACCAGGTCGCGAACCCGCGCGGCGGCCCGGTCTATCGAGCTCACCCGATTGTGCACGTAGAACGCCTGCCCGTCGCGCAGCAGCTCACGCCGCAACGCGGCGGCGACCTGCTTGTCGTCGTGCGGGCCGACGTAGGTCAGCACCGGGTAACGCTCCTCGGGCGGGGTCAGGATCGTCGACATCTCGCGGATCCCGGCCAGGCTCATCTCCAGGGTGCGCGGGATCGGCGTGGCGCTCATGGTGAGCACGTCGACGTGGGTGCGCAGCGACTTGATGTGCTCCTTGTGCTCGACGCCGAACCGCTGCTCCTCGTCCACGACGACCAGGCCCAGGTCCTTCCACCGCACGCCGGTCTGCAACAGCCGGTGGGTGCCGATCACGATGTCGACGGTCCCGTCGGCCAGACCCTCGATCACGGCGCGCGACTCGGCGGGGTCGGTGAACCGGGACAGCCCCTTGACGGTCACCGGGAAGTCGGCCATCCGTTCGCTGAAAGTCTGCAGGTGCTGGTCGGCCAGCAGCGTGGTGGGCACCAGCACCGCGACCTGCTTGCCGTCCTGGACCGCCTTGAACGCCGCCCGCACCGCGATCTCGGTCTTGCCGTAGCCGACGTCGCCGCAGATCACCCGGTCCATCGGGATCGGCTTTTCCATGTCGGCCTTGACCTCGGTGATCGCGGTCAGCTGGTCGACGGTCTCGGTGAACCCGAACGCGTCCTCCATCTCGGCCTGCCACGGCGTGTCGGGCGCGAACGCGTGCCCGGGGCTGGCGTGCCGCTTGGCGTACAGGGCCACCAGCTCGCCGGCGATCTCGCGCACCGCGCGCCGCGCCTTGGTCTTGGTGTTGGCCCAGTCGCTGCCGCCCAGCTTGGACAGCGCCGGAGCCTGCCCGCCGACATACCGCGACAGCTGGTCCAGGGAATCCATCGGGACATACAGCTTGTCCGAGCCGCCGCCCCGCTTGCTCGAGGCGTACTCGAGCACCAGGTACTCGCGCCGCGCCCCGCCCACGGTGCGTTCGGTCATCTCCACGAACCGCCCGATGCCGTGCTGGTCGTGCACCACCAGGTCGCCGGCCGTCAGCGCCAGCGGGTCGACGGTGTTGCGCCGCTTGGCCGCCAGCCGCTTGCCCTCGACGGCCGTCGCCCGGTTGCCGGTCAGGTCGGTCTCGGTGATGACGACGAGGTTGGCGCCCGGTATGACCACCCCGTCGTGCAGCGGGCCCTTGAGCACGCCCACCACGCCTGGCTTGGGCGCCGCGCCGGGTTCCAGCATCGCGGCCGGGGTGTCGGACTCGCCGAGCCGCTCCACCACGCGGTGCGCGGTGCCGGCGCCGGGGGCCACCACCGCGGCGTAGCCGCCGGTGGACACGTGCGCGCGCAGCATGGCGAAGATGCCGTCGATGTCGTGCTGGTGCCCGCGCGCCGACGGCGCCGCCCGCACGTCGAGCTCCACCGCCGACTCGTCGGAGAGCTGGCTGAGGGTCCACCAGGGATGGTCCGACCGGGCCGCCGCCGCGCGGACCTCGTCGAGCTCGGCGAAGCCAGAGCCACCCAGCTGCCCGACGTCGATGGGCGCGTCCGTGCCCAGCGCCGCGACCGACCACGACGCCTCGAGGAATTCGCGGCCCGTCTTGATCAGGTCGGCCGCCCGGCTGCGCACCTTCTCGGGGTCACACAGGAGCACCGGCGTGCCCTCGGCCAGCTGATCGGTCAGCAGCACATGATCGTCCGGCCGCAGGACCGGCAGCAGCGCCTCCATGCCGTCGACCGGGATGCCCTCGGCCAGCTTGGCCAGCATGTCCGAAACGCTGCCGGTGATGGCCCCCTCTTTGGCGGGGTGCCGGGCCGCCAGGTCCGCGGCCCGCTTGCGCACGTCGTCGGTGAGCAGCAGCTCGCGGCAGGGCACCGCGACCAGGGTGTCGACCTCGATGTCGGGGATGGAGCGCTGGTCGGCGACGGCGAACATCCGCATCTCGCTGACCTCGTCGCCCCAGAACTCGATGCGCACCGGGTGCTCGGCCGTCGGGGGGAAGACGTCGAGGATCCCGCCGCGCACGGCGAACTCGCCGCGCCGGCCGACCATGTCCACCCGGGTGTAGGCCAGCTCGACGAGCCGGGCGATCACGTCCTCGAACGCGATCTCCTGGCCGACGGCCAACGTGACCGGTTCCACCAGGCCCAGCTGCGGCGTCATCGGCTGCAGCAGCGAGCGCACCGACGTCACCACCACGCGCAGCGGCGGGCCCAGCCGTGCGTCGTCGGGGTGGGCGAGCCGGCGCAGCACCATCAACCGGGTCCCGACGGTGTCGACGCCGGGTGAGAGCCGTTCGTGCGGAAGGGTTTCCCAGGACGGGAAGGCCGCCACGGCGTCGCCGAAGACGCCGCGCAGCTCGGCGGTCAGGTCGTCGGCTTCGCGCCCGGTCGCGGTGACCACGAGCAACGGACCCAGCCGCGCCAGCGCGCCGGCGACGAACACCCGCGCGCTGGCCGGACCGACCAGGTTCAGTTCGCCCGGTCGGGCGGCCGCGGTGTCGACGAGCTGTCGGAAGGTCGGCGCGCTGAGCGCCAGGTCCACGATCCCCGCGATCGGGGTTTCTGGGAGAACAGGCCCCGGTGCGGTCATGATAAATCCATTCTAGGTGCGCCCAATTCGTCAAAATCGGGCCCGGCACCGTCAAGGGATCGTAAGGAAAGCAGCACTCGCGACCGGGCGGGCGCACGGTGGACTCATGACATTGCTGGACATGTTGCCGTCCCTCGGCCAGGCGGCACCCCGGCGCTTCGACTCCAGGATTTGGCCGGTCACAACCCAGTCCGACGAACAGGGCCGGCTCTGCGTCGGCGGCGTGCCGCTGGCCGACATCGCCGACGAGTTCGGTACCCCGACCTACGTGGTCGACGAGGCCGATTTCCGCCACCGCGCCCGGCGGTATCGCCGCGCTCTGCGCGGTATCGACGTCATCTATGCCGGAAAATCGCTGCTGACCACGGCGGTGGCGCGGTGGGCGCGCGAGGAGGGCCTCGGCGTGGACGTCTGCTCGGGCGGTGAGCTGGCCGTCGCGCTGGCCGGCGGCGTGGACCCGGCGCGCCTCGTCGTGCACGGGAACGCGAAGTCGCCCGACGAGCTGCGCGACGCGGTGCGCGTGGGTGCCGGGCGCATCGTGCTCGATTCCTGCATCGAGATCGCCTACCTCGCCGGGCTGGCGCCGCGGCGCCAACCGGTGCTCCTCCGGGTCACCCCCGACCTCGACATCCACGGGCATCGCGCGGTCACGACCGGCGTGAGCGACCAGAAGTTCGGCTTCACCCTCGACGGTGACCACGCCGCCGACGCGGTCAATCGGGTTTTGGCGCATCCGATCCTCGACCTGGTCGGGCTGCACTGCCATATCGGCTCGCAGGTCACCGACGCCGCCCTTTACGGCGAGGCGATCCGCCGGATGGTCGCCGCCATGGCCGACGTCCGGGTTCGGCACGGCGTCATCCTGACCGAGCTCAACATCGGCGGCGGCCACGCCATCCCGTACGCCGCGGGCGACGGCGAGCTGAACCTCGACGAGCTCCGCCGGGTCGTCGAGAGCGCGGTCGACGAGGCCTGCGCCGCCGAGCGCTTCCCGCGGCCCCGGATCGTCGTCGAACCCGGGCGCGCCATCAGCGGCCGGGCCGGGGTGACGCTGTATCGGGTGTGCTCGGTGAAGATGCGGCCGGGTGGCCGCACCTTCGCGGCCGTCGACGGCGGGATGAGCGACAACCCGCGGGTGTCGCTGTACGGCGCGCAGTACACCGTCGCGCTGGCCAACCGGCACCCGGTCGGACCGCGGCAGCGCGTCACCGTCGCCGGCCGGCACTGCGAAGCGGGCGACGAGATCGCCCGCGACGTCGAGTTGCCGGCGGACGTGCGCCCCGGCGACGTGCTGGCCGTGGCCTGCACCGGCGCCTATCACCACAGCATGGCGTCGAACTACAACATGGTCGGGCGGCCGCCCCTGGTGGCGGTGCGGGACGGCCGGGCCCGCGCGCTGGTCCGCCGCGAGACGACCGCCGACCTGCTGTTGCGCGACTGCGGTTAAGCGGCGACCCGCTGCGCCCGGCTACGCCACGCTTGCGATCGCCGCGGGTTAAGCGGCGACCCGCTGCGCCCGGCTACGCCGCGCTTGCGATCGCCGCGGGTTAAGCGGCGACCCGGACTACTCGTCCTGCAGCTTGGGGTCGGCCTCCAAATGGGTCAGCCCGTTCCACATCAGGTTGACCAGGTGCGCGGCGACCACTTCCTTCTTCGGCTCGCGCGTGTCGAGCCACCACTGCGCCGTCATCGACACCGAACCCACCAGCGCCTGGGCGTACAGCGGCGCCAGGTCCGGATCCAGACCTCGGCGCGCGAAGTCGCCGGCCAGGATGGAGCTGACCTGGCTGACGGCGTCGTTGAGCAGGCTGGAGTAGGTGCCCGAGCTGATGGCGGCCGGCGAGTCGCGGATCATGATCCGGAAGCCGTCGGTGCGTTCCTCGACGTAGGTCAGCAGCGCCAGCGCGACCCGCTCCACCCGCACGCGCGAACGGTTGTTCGTCAGCGACGACGTGATGCCGTCCAGCAGCGCCGACATCTCGCGGTCGACGACGACGGCGTACAGGCCCTCCTTGCCCCCGAAATGTTCGTAGACCACCGGCTTGGACACGTTGGCGCGCAGCGCGATCTCCTCGATCGAGGTGCCCTCGTAGCCGCGCTCGGCGAACAGCGACCGCGCGATACCGATGAGTTGCTGCCGGCGCTCGCTGCCCGTCATGCGGGCGCGCGGCGCCCGCACTTCCTTATCCGCCTTGTCCGGCTCACGGTCCAGAACGGCCACGTCAATCAGCGTATCTGTTCGGCGGCGCCCCACCGGCCCGCGCACCGTCTAGAGTCTCTTGTTGGCGCGGGGACCCCCGTGGACACGCAATCCGTCGTGGTGTAATCGGCAGCACATCAGATTTTGGTTCTGAGAGTTCAGGTTCGAGTCCTGGCGACGGAGCCCGAAGGCCTCGCCCTTTGCCTCGAGCGTGCCCAAAATGACACGCTTGACGGCGTGTCGGCGTACCGACACGCACGCTCGCGGTGAGGGTTAAGGAGAGTTGATGTCGTCTCGCGGTGACACCGCGGTCCTGGTCCTGGCGGCCGGGCCCGGCACCCGGATGCGGTCCGACACCCCGAAGGTGCTGCACGCCCTGGCCGGGCGCAGCATGCTGTCGCACTCGCTGCACGCGATCGCCAAGGTGGCGCCGCAGCATCTGGTCGTGGTGTTGGGCCACGACCACGAGCGCATCGCCCCCCTCGTCGCCGAGCTGTCCGACACGCTGGGACGGCGGATCGACGTGGCGCTGCAGGACCGGCAGATGGGCACCGGCCACGCCGTCGGCTGCGGCCTGTCCGCCCTGCCCGACGACTACGCGGGCATCGTCGTCGTCACCTCGGGCGACACGCCGCTGCTGGACTCCGACACCCTGGCCGGCCTGATCGCGACCCATGGCGCGGTCTCGGCCGCGGTCACGGTGCTGACCACGACGCTCGCCGACCCCACGGGATACGGCCGCATCCTGCGCACCCAGGACAACGAGGTCACGGCGATCGTCGAACACACCGACGCGACGCCCTCCCAGCGCGAGATCCGCGAGGTCAACGCGGGGGTCTACGCCTTCGACGTCGCCGCGCTGCGCTCGGCGCTGAGCCGGCTGAGCGCCAACAACGCCCAGCACGAGCTGTACCTGACCGACGTGGTGGCGATCCTCCGCGGCGACGGCCAGACCGTGCACACCCAGCACGTCGACGACAGCGCGCTGGTGGCCGGCGTCAACAACCGCGTCCAGCTCGCCGAGCTGGCGGCCGAACTCAACCGCCGGATCGTCGCGGCCCACCAACTGTCCGGGGTGACCATCGTCGACCCGGCGACCACCTGGATCGACGTCGACGTCACCATCGGGCGCGACACCGTCATCCATCCGGGAACCCAGCTGCACGGCGGCACGCGCGTCGGCGCTCGCTGCGTCGTAGGACCCGACACCACCCTGACCGACGTCACGGTCGGAGACGGCGCGTCGGTGGTGCGCACCCACGGCTCGTCGTCGTCGATCGGCGACGGCGCCACCGTCGGCCCGTTCACCTACCTGCGGCCCGGCACCGTGCTGGGCGTCGACGCCAAGCTGGGCGCGTTCGTCGAGACCAAGAACTCGACCATCGGCGCCGGCACCAAGGTCCCGCATTTGACCTACGTCGGCGACGCCGACATCGGCGAGCACAGCAACATCGGCGCGTCGAGCGTGTTCGTCAACTACGACGGCGAGACCAAGAGCCGCACCACGGTCGGCTCGCACGTGCGCACCGGATCGGACACCATGTTCGTCGCGCCCGTGACGGTCGGCGACGGCGCCTACACCGGCGCCGGCACGGTGGTGCGCGAGGACGTTCCCCCAGGTGCGTTGGCGGTGTCGGCGGGGCCGCAACGCAACATCGAGGGCTGGGTGCGGCGCAAGCGGCCGGGCAGCGCGGCGGCCCGCGCGGCGGAGGAGGCCACGGCGCGTGCGGACGGGAAAGCCTCAGCGGGCGGCAACGTCGAACCCGACCCCGAACCGACACCGTGAATTCGTTACCCGGCAACCCGGCCTCGTTTCCGTACGATTCGCTACGTACGATGGGGCGTTCGATCTTCTATCTCGATCCCGATACGGCGAGGGCAGCACGGTGAGCCACGACTGGACCGATAATCGCAAAAACCTGATGCTGTTCTCCGGCCGCGCCCACCCTGAGCTGGCCGAACAGGTGGCCAAAGAACTCGACGTGCATGTCACCGCGCAGACCGCGCGCGAATTCGCCAACGGCGAGATATTCGTGCGCTTCCACGAGTCGGTGCGCGGGTGCGACGCGTTCGTCCTGCAATCGAACCCCGCGCCGGTGAACAACTGGCTGATGGAACAGCTGATCATGATCGACGCCCTCAAGCGCGGCAGCGCCAAGAGGATCACCGCCGTCATGCCGTTCTATCCCTACGCGCGGCAGGACAAGAAGCACCGCGGCCGTGAACCGATCTCGGCGCGGCTGGTCGCCGACCTGCTCAAGACCGCGGGCGCCGACCGGATCGTGACGGTCGACCTGCACACCGACCAGATTCAGGGCTTCTTCGACGGGCCCGTCGACCACATGCGCGCCCAGAACCTGCTGACCGGCTACATCAAGGACAACTACCCCGACGGCAACATGGTCGTGGTGTCTCCCGATTCCGGCCGAGTGCGCATCGCCGAGAAGTGGGCCGACGCGCTGGGCGGCGTGCCGCTGGCCTTCATCCACAAGACCCGCGATCCGCGGGTGCCCAACCAGGTGGTCTCCAACCGCGTCGTCGGTGAGGTCGCCGGGCGGACCTGCGTCCTGATCGACGACATGATCGACACCGGCGGCACGATCGCCGGCGCGGTGCAGCTGCTGCGCGAGGACGGCGCCAGCGACGTGGTGATCGCCGCGACCCACGGGGTGCTGTCCGACCCGGCCGCCCAGCGGCTGGCGGCCTGCGGCGCCCGCGAGGTGATCGTGACGAACACCCTGCCCATCGACGAGGAAAAGCGCTTCCCCCAGCTCACGGTGTTGTCCATCGCGCCGCTGCTGGCCAGCACCATTCGCGCCGTGTTCGAAAACGGCTCAGTCACAGGGCTTTTCGACGGGGACGCCTAGATGGCCGACACCGTCATCTACCACAACCCCAAATGCAGCACCTCCCGCAAGACGCTGGATCTGCTGCGCGACAACGGCATTGAGCCGACGATCGTTCAGTACCTGAAGACGCCGCCGTCGCGCTCGGAGCTGGCCGCGATGATCCGCGACGCCGGTATCGACGTGCGCACCGCGGTGCGCACGCGCGAACCGCAGTACGCCGAACTGGGTCTCGACGACGCGACCGACGACGAGCTGCTGGACGCGATGGCCGAACACCCGATCCTCATCCAGCGACCGTTCGTCGTCACCCCGAAGGGCACTCGCCTGGCGCGGCCTATCGACGCGGTCCGCGAGATTCTGTGAGACGGCCGCCCGGCGACGATGCGCGCCGGAACGGCGCGAGGTGGGGGTACCGCCCGCTTGCGGGGGAAAGTCGGGCAATCGGGGCACCGCCCGGCGACGATGCGCGCCGGAACGGCGTGAGGCGGGGGTACCGCCCGCTTGCGGGGGAGAGTCGGGCAATCGGGGCCGCGGCAGCGGCGGTCGCGCTTTCTCTGGTGGGCTGCGCGCCGCCGCAGCCCCCCGACTACCAGTCGATTTTGACGCACAGCTCGACGACCGCGCCCACCACCGGCCCGACGGCCAAGCCGGTCCCGCTGTCGCAGTACCTGCAGAGCATCGGGGTGACCGGCCAGCAGGTGGCGCCGGCCAGCCTGACCGACCTGACGGTCTCGATACCCACCCCGCCGGGCTGGTCGCCGTATACCAATCCGAACATCACGCCGGAGACGCTGATCATCTCCAAGGGCAACAAGTACCCGACGGCGCGGCTGGTGGTTTTCAGGTTGCGCGGCGACTTCGACCCGGCCCAGGTCATCAAGCACGGCAACGACGACGCCCAGCTGTTCGAGAACTTCAAGCAGCTCGACGCGTCGACGGCGGACTACAACGGCTTTCCCTCGTCGGAGATCCAGGGCAGCTACGACCTGGACGGCACGCGCCTGCACAGCTGGAACCGGATCGTCATCGCCACCGGATCGCCACCCGCCAAGCAGCGATACCTGGTTCAGCTGACCATCACCAGCCTGGCCGACCAGGCCGTCGCGCAGTCCACCGACATCGAATCGATCATCCGCGGGTTTGTCGTCGCGGCAAAGTAATTCGCCGTCGCGAGCCCGAGTTCGACCACTAGTGTGGTCAGCCATGACCACCTGGACCGCCGCAGACCTGCCGTCGTTCGCGGGCCGCACCGTGATCATCACCGGCGCCAACAGCGGCCTGGGCGCCGTGACGGCCCGCGAGCTGGCCGCCAAGGGCGCCCAGATCATCATGGCCGTACGCAACACCGGCAAGGGCGAGGCCGCCGCGCGACACATGAGCGGTGACGTCGAGGTGCGGCAACTCGACCTGCAGGATTTGTCGTCGGTGCGCCGCTTCGCCGACGGCGTGGACCGGGCCGACGTGCTGATCAACAACGCCGGCATCATGGCCGCCCCCTACGCGCTGACCGTCGACGGCTTCGAGAGCCAGATCGGCACCAACCATCTGGGCCATTTCGCCCTCACCAACCGGCTGCTGCCCAAGCTCACCGACCGCGTCGTCACCGTGTCGTCGATGGCGCATTGGCCGGGCCGCATCGCCTTCGACGACCTGAACTACACGAACCGGCGCTACTCCCCCTGGCTGGCCTACAGCCAGTCCAAGCTCGCCAACCTGCTGTTCACCAGCGAGCTGCAGCGACGCCTGGACGCTGCCGGGTCGCCGCTGCGCTCGCTGGCCGCCCATCCCGGTTACTCGCACACCAACCTGCAGGGCGCCTCGGGTCGCAAGCTGGGCGACGCGCTGATGTCGGCGGTCACCCGCGCGGTGGCCACCGATGCCGACTACGGGGCCCGGCAAACCCTCTACGCGGCGTCGCAAAACCTGCCCGGCGACACGTTCGTCGGCCCGCGCCTCGGCTATCTCGGCCGCACCCAACCGATCGGGCGCAGCCGGCGGGCCAGGGATCCCGCCGCTGCTGCCGCGCTGTGGGAGCTGTCCGAGCAGCTCACCGGGACCAGATTTCCGCTCTGAGCCGCCCATGCGCTAACCTGGCCGGGCGTCACGGCGAGGGTGGCTGACACAGCACCGTTATCGACGGAGACCGACTCACTGTCGCGACCCGCCGTGCCCCCGAACAGGCAGAGCACCCGAGGAGCGACACGATGGCCAAGTCGGCAGTCAACCAACTCACCGCCACGGTGCGGACCGAAACCGGCAAGGGCGCATCCCGCCGGGCCCGCCGCGCCGGCAAGATTCCCGCCGTGCTCTACGGCCACGGCACCGAGCCGCAGCACCTGGAACTGCCCGGCCACGACTTCGCGGCGGTGCTGCGGCACTCGGGCACCAACGCGGTGCTCACGCTCGACATCGCCGGCAAGGAGCAGCTGGCGCTGACCAAGGCCCTCGACCTGCATCCGATCCGCCGCACCATTCAGCACGCCGACCTGCTGGTCGTGCGGCGCGGCGAGAAGGTCACCGTGGAGGTCACGGTCGTCGTCGAGGGCGATCCCGCGCCCGGCACGCTGGTCACCCAGGAGACCAACGCCATCGAGATCGAGGCCGAGGCGCTGTCGATTCCCGAACAGCTGGTCGTCTCGGTCGAGGGCGCCGAAGCGGGCACCCAGTTCACCGCCGGCCAGATCCCGCTGCCCAAAGGCATCAGCCTGGTTTCCGACCCGGAGACGCTGGTGGTCAACGTCGTGACCGCGCCGACCGCCGAGGACCTCGAGGGCGAGGCCGCGGCTGAGGAAGCCGAGACCGCGGAAGCCGAAGAGGCCGGCGCGCCCGAGGCGACCGCCGAAGAGTCCGAGTAAGCGGCCCCGACGTGGCCGAACCGCTTTTGGTGGTCGGCCTGGGCAACCCGGGAGACAACTTCGCCCGCACCCGGCACAACCTCGGGTTCATGGTCGCCGACCTGCTGGCCGCGCGACTCGGTTCGAAGTTCAAGGCGCACAAACGGTCCGGCGCCGAGGTGGTCAGCGGCCGGCTTGCCGGTCGCTCGGTGGTGTTGGCCAAGCCGCGCTGCTACATGAACGAGTCCGGCCGCCAGGTGGGCCCGCTGGCGAAGTTCTACTCGGTGGCCCCGGGCGACATCGTGGTCATCCACGACGACCTCGACCTTGACTTCGGCCGAATCCGGCTCAAGCTCGGCGGCGGCGAGGGCGGCCACAACGGGCTGCGCTCGGTGGCATCGGCGTTGGGCAGCAAGGACTTTCAGCGGGTGCGCATCGGCATCGGCCGCCCGCCCGGGCGCAAGGACCCGGCCGCCTTCGTGCTGGAGAACTTCACCGCCGCCGAGCGCACCGAGGTCCCGACGATCTGCGAGCAGGCGGCCGACGCCACCGAGCTCCTCATCGAGCGGGGAATGGAGCCGGCGCAGAACGTCGTCCACGCCTGGTGAGTCGGACGATCCGGCGCGCGGTCATCGAGAGAGGTCGTCGAGCGCCTGGTGCGCCGCGTTGTATCCGGGCGTGAACGTGATGCCCGGGCCGCCGTGGCATCCCGCGCCGCCCAGGTACAGCCCCGCGATCGGAATCGGCATGTCGATGAAGCCCGTGGGCCCGGGCCGGTTGGGGCCCATCAGGTCCGGATGGAGCAGGCCGTGGCAGAAGTCGCCGGAGGGGGCGGCGAACATCGTCTGCATGTGGTACGGCGCGAACGTGATGTGCCGTATCTGGATGTCGCGGAAGTTGGGCGCGTAGCGGCTGATCTTGTCGATCACCTTCTGCGCCATCACGTTTTTGAGCTGGCCATGAAGGTCGCGGCTGCTCTCGACCGGGAACGCGTAGGCGAACGCGCTCGCCGCGTGCTTGCCCGGCGGTGCCATCGCCGGGTCGTGCACGGACGGGATCTGCAAGCCCATCGACGGGTTGTCGGGAATGATGCCCCTCCTGCACTCCTCCCATTGGCGCTGCTGTTCTTCGGGCGAACCGAAGATGCCGACGGATCCCTGCATGCCGGGTTCGTTGAGAAAGTCGTACGGCGGGGCGAATTCGGGCAGGCCGTCGAGGGCGAAGTGGATCTGCACGAACGACGCCCGGTGGTCGCGCCCGCCCAGCCGGCTGACCAGGTCTGCGGGCACGTGCTCGACGCCGACGAGGTCAATCAGCGTCAAATCGGGCGACAGGTTGGAAATCACCACTGGCGCCCTGACTTCCGAGCCGTCGCGCAGCCGCACGCCGGTCACCGCGGCGTTCTCGACCAGAATCTTGTCGACCTTCGCCCGGCACCTGACCTCGCCGCCGTGGGAGACGAACAGCCCGTGCAGGTGCTTGCACAGCGCCCCGATCCCGCCTTCGAGTTTGGTCATCATCGCCGCGCCGTCGTTCGGGACGGCCAGCGCGAACGCCAAACACGTTGCGCTGCCGGGGGTATACGGCCCGCGATAGGTGGAGTTGACGGCGAGGAAGGCGAGCATCCCGCGCAGCACCGCGTGCTTGTCCCTGTCGGGGAAGAAGCGGTCGATGGGGTCCATCGCCGTGCCGAAGAGCATCTCGTGGATGGCCCGGCGCTCGGATTCGTTTGCCGCGCAGGCATACATCTCGTCGATGGTCTTGGGCGGGGTGCGCACCTCGAACCGGCCGAGGGCCTTGGCCGGGCCTTGGCTCCAGCCGATCATCTCGGCCATTCCCGTGACGGCGTCGGCACCGAGTTTTTCCGCCAGGTGGGTCATCAGCCGGATCGGATCGCGGTAGAAGATCATCGGTTCTTCGCCGTGGTCGCCGAGGTTGACCGACTGGATTTCGGCGTCGATGGTGGGCAGGGTGTCGAGCCCGAGCTCCTCGCTGATCTGGGGCGCGGTGGGAAACTGCACCGAACCCGCGATCTCGTAATGGAATCCGTCGATCAGCTCGACCGTGGCCGCCATGCCGCCGGTGTAGCTGTTGGCCTCCAGGCACAGCGTGCGCAGCCCCGCGCGCTGCAGCACCGCCGCCGCCGTCAGCCCGTTGTGCCCCGCACCGACCACGATCGCGTCATAATCCGTCATGGGCCGAGAATATGTCAGTACTGACACAATGTGAACATGTCAGCGCTGACGGATCCGGCTGTGATGGGATGCGAGGCATGAGCGAGCGGCCGAACCTGCACCAGCTGCGCCGCGCCAGGACCCGTGAGGCGCTGCGGCAGGTCGCGCTGAAGAGGTTCGCGAGCGACGGCTTCGGCAACGTCACGGTGCAGCAGCTCGCGCGCGAAGCCGGCGTCACCGAGCGCACCTTCTTCCGGCACTTTCCGACCAAGGAAGCCGTGCTGTTCCAGGACTACGACACCCGGGTGGAGTGGCTGGCCGACGCGCTGGCGCGACGCCCGCCCACCGAGTCGCTGTTCGAGGCGGTGTTGGCCAGCGTCCAAAGCTACCCGCACGACATCGAGGTGGTTCGGCAGGCCGCGCTCGCCCGCGCCGAACTGATCACCGGGGAACAGATCGCCGGCCACCTGCGCGTCGTCCAGTCGTCGTTCGCCGCGGTCATCACCGACTTCGTGCGGCGGCGCCACCCCGACGTGGAAAACATCGATCTGGGTGCCAACGTCGCGGGCGCCACCCTGGCCGCGGCCCTGGTGGTGGCGGTGGAGACGTGGGGACGCAACGGCTGCGCCGACGATCTCGGCGCGATTACGGCCAGCTGCCTGGACCTGGTGCGCGCGGGACTGTCGCCGCTGGCGTGATTGATTTCGACCGCGACCGTGCGTGTCTGTACGGCGGCACGCCGGCAAACCGTGGCAATCTGCGCACGCTCGCGGCGGGGAAAGGCGGCGGAAAGCGGCCTATCAGCTGACCAGGGTGACCGAGTTCGAGCGGCGCAGCTTGCCCGACGGGGTCTTCGGGATGGTGCCCGGACCCAGCACCACGACGTTGCGCGGCCGCACGTCGACCTCGGCCACCACCTCGTGGGCAACCTGGTGTTCGATGCGGCGCACCTCGGCCGGGTCCTGCCAGGCGTTGGACTCGACGGCGACGGCGAACGTCTCGCGCGAGTGGCCGGCGTCCAGGCGCACCGCGACCGCGCAGCCGGGCCGCACGCCCTCGACGCGGCAGGCGGCCCGCTCGATGTCGGTCGGATAGATGTTGCGGCCGGCCATGATGATCACGTCCTTGACGCGGCCGCACACGACGATGTGGCCCTCCTCGGTCAGGTAGCCGAGGTCGCCGGTGTCATACCAGCCGTGCTCGTCCTGGGCCGGGATGAAACCGCCCATGGTCAGGTAGCCCGGCGTCAGCGACTCGCCGCGCAGCTCGATCACGCCGACGCCGCGCGCGGGCATCACGTTGCCGTTCTCGTCTACGATGCGCGCCTCGAGGTCCTTGAGCAACGGGCCCAGCGTGGCCAGCCGGCGGGTGTTGCCCTTGGTGGCGGGCACGGCCCGGCGCAGCGCGGCCAGCAGGTCGGCGTCCACCTCGTCGACGACCAGACCCGAGTTGCACTTCGAGAAGGACACGGCCAGCGTCGTCTCGGCCATCCCGTAGGCCGGCAGGATCGCCGAGGGCTTCAGGCCGAACGGCTTGCCCGCGTCCAGCAGATCCTCGACGTCGGCGGGCTCGACGGGCTCGGCGCCCGACAGCGCGAACCGCAGGGTCGACAGGTCGAAGTCGCCGGGCTTGGCGTTGCGGCGCAACCGCTTGGCCAGCAGCGCATAGGCGAAGTTCGGGGCCGCCGTCATGGTGCCCTTGTACTTGTCGATGAGCTTGGCCCACAGCAGCGTGTCGCGCAGGAAGTCCATCGGGGTGACCTTGACCAGCTCCGCGCCGAAGTACATCGGGATGGTCAGGAAGCCGACCATGCCCATGTCGTGGAAGCAGGGCAGCCAGCTGACCATAACGTCCTTGTCGACGTCGTACTCCGCGCCGATGAACATCGCCTCGGCGTTGGAGTAGATGTTGCGGTGGGTGATCTGCACGGCTTTGGGAGAACCGGTCGAACCGGACGTCAGCTGCATCAGCGCCAGGTCGTCCTCGCCGACGTCGACGGGGTCGATCGGCTCCGACGCCAACAGGTCGGCGACGGTGAGGACCTGGATGCCCATCTGCTCGAGCACGGGGATGGCGACCAGGAAGGGCTCGGAGACGATGACGGCCTTGGCCTCGATCATGCCGATCACGGTCATGGTGTCCTCGGCCCACACGGCCAGGTCGGTGCGCGGCGTGGGCTGGTGCAGCATGGTCAGGCTGGCGCCGCGCATCCACAGGCCCTGCGCCGTCGGGGCGATCTCCACCGGGAAGCCGGCCAGCACGCCCACGGCGTCGCCCAGGCCGATGCCGGCGGCGGCGAGGCCGCCCGCGATGCGACGGGCGCGCTCGTGCACCTCGCCCCAGGTGTGGCGGACCGGCTCGTGGGGTTCACCGGTGACCATGCCCGTCGTGGTGGTTCGGGCGTTGCGGTACATCTTCTCGGTAAACCTGCTCACAGAAGCCTCCTCGGTTGCGGCATTGTCCCCAAGGCCCGGGATCTCATATTCCGCCAGCTGGGTGCCCGTTTGTAGCAGGCACGCGAGCACAGTTGGGCAGCGGTTCGGTCTCGAAGCGGTGCTGAGCCAACGAGTCCGCCGGGCTGCCCGGCGGACGAAAAGATCTCGAGTGGTCCTGCTTACCGCTGCTCGTCACCGCCCGCTATCTTAAACTCCTCTTAAGTAACTGCCAAACTCTGCGGCGCATTGAGCGGGATTTCACACGCGGTTCAGTTCTCGGTCATCGGCCCCGGCACCACCCGCGCTCCCGGCACCGGCCCGGTGGCGACCCGGACCGTCCGGCACACGCCCGCGCCCGACAGCCGGGCGCCGACGTCGACGGCGGCGGCCGCCGAGGTGCACAGGAACGCGCACGTGGGGCCGGAGCCGGAGACGATCCCGGCCAATGCCCCGGCCTCCACACCGGCGCGCAGCGCGTGTCGCAGCTTGGGCGCCAGGCTCACCGCGGCCGCCTGCATTTCGTTGCCCAACAGCGGCGCCAACCGCTCGGGATCCCCCGCGGCCAGCGCCGCCAGCACCGGCCCCGGCTCGGCGAGCCGCGGTAAAGCCTTGCCCCTTTGCGGCGCCCGACGCAGCCGGTCCAGCTCGGCGAACACCTTCGGGGTGAGCAGCTCCCCGTCGGCGAAGGCGAGCACCCAGTGAAAGCTATTGCGGGACAACACCGTTGCTAGCTCCTCACCCCGACCGGTGCCCAGCGCGGTGCCGCCGTGCAGGGCGAACGGCACGTCGCTGCCCAGCTTCGCCGCCAGCATCCGCAGGTCGCGGCGCGGCACGTTGAGCTCCCACAGCGAGTTCATCGCCACCAAGACCGCCGCCGCGTCCGCGCTGCCGCCGGCCATGCCGCCGGCCACCGGGATGGCTTTGTCGATCATGATCGAGACGTCCGGCGCCCGGCCGACGTGCTCGGCCATCAGCTCGGCCGCCCGCCAGGCCAGGTTGCGTTCGTCGGTGGGCAGCTTGTCGGCGCCCTCCCCGACGAGCTCGAGCGACAGCACGTCGGCGTTGCGGACCGTCACCTCGTCGAGCAGCGAAACGGCCTGAAACACCGTGGTGAGCTCGTGATAGCCGTCGTCGCGGCGATCGCCTACGGCCAGATAAAGGTTGACCTTGCCGGGCACCCGTACGGTGACCGACCCGGTCGGCACCCACTGCGCGGCGGTGTTGCCGTCAGACATTGTCAGCCACGGCAGCAGACTATCGCTGCCACAGGCGCGGTCCTACTCAGCTAACGGACGCGTGCCCCGACACGTGCGGCAGCTCGCGCGGCCCGCCGGAACGCCGCAGCAGCCGCACGAAGTCGTCGATGGACAGCGTCTCGCCGCGACGGGCCGGGTCGATGCTGGCGGCCAGCAGCCGATTCGCCGACTCGTTGCCCGAGCCGGCCCAGTCGGCGAACGCGTTGCGGGACGTCTTGCGCCGCTGCGCGAACGCGATGTCGATGAGCTCGAACACCTGCCGCCGGAAGGCCTCGTCCGTCGGCCACGGCGGTGCCGCGTAGCGGTCGATGCGCACCAACCCCGAATAGACGCGGGGAATCGGCCAGAAGACCGTCGGCGACACCATGCCGCAGCGGCGGACCGTTCCGAAGAAACGCACCTTGACGCTGGGCACACCGTATTCCTTGCCGCCGGGCTCGGCGGCAAGCCGCTCGGCGACCTCGGCCTGGACCATCACCGTCACCGTCTGGATCGACGGGAACTCGGCGAGCAGATGCAGCAGCGCCGGAACCGCGACGTTGTAGGGCAGGTTGGCGACGACCGCGGTCGGCGCCACCGGGCCTATGGCCACCTCGTCACGGCGCAGGGTCAACACGTCGCGGTTGCACACCGCGAGCCGGTTGGCCTCGCTGTGCGAGTGCTCGGCCACGGTCTGCGGCAGCCGGCCCGCCAGCACCGGGTCGATCTCCACGGCGGTGACGGTGGCGCCGCGGTCCAGCAGCGCCAGCGTGAGGGAACCGAGGCCGGGGCCGACCTCGAGGACGTGATCGGACCGGCTCACGCCGGAGGTCGACACCACCCGCCGCACCGTGTTGGCGTCATGAACGAAGTTCTGCCCGAGGGCCTTTCGTGGCCGGAATTCAAGTTCTTTGGCCAGCCGCCTGATCTCGGTGCGACCGAGGAGCCGGATGGTCAGTTTGCACCGGCCCTTCCGCTGCACACCGGCCACGCGCCCCAGCCCTGACGCTCCCGGGTCACCTCGGCGATGGCGATCTGCTCTTCGCGGGTCGCCAGGTCGGCGCGCGGGGCGAACCGCAATCCCCCGTTGCGCTCCCAGGTGCCCTGATCGAACTGCACCCCCCCGTAATACCCGTTGCCGGTGTTGATCGCCCAGTTGCCGCCGGCCTCGCAGCCCGCGATGGCGTCCCAGATGGACCCGTTGGTCACCGGGGGCACGTCGGTGCCCGGCTTGGTGCCCACCCGCACCACGGCCTCACGGGCCGGCGTGACGACCGTGTTGGCGATCGGCAACCGGCCGGTCTCGACCCCGTTGACGGTCGCCACGGCGAACGTCACGTCCTGCGTGCCCGGGCTGCCCGGGTCCTCGACGACCTGGCGGCTGATGTTCATGCCGGGATCCTCGACGCGCCGCGCGGGCGGCTGCAGGGGGATCCGCTCGGTGACCCGCTGAATGCGGTTGCGGGTGACCTGGATGTCCATGCCGTCGGTGATCGGAGACGTCGCGCTGGGCACCACCTGGTCGCTTTCCAGCAGCGGCGCGCCCGCGGCGCTCAGCAGCGCCGCCACGTTGGGCCCCGGCGCGTGCACGGTGCGCACCTCGCCGCCGTCATTGATGTGGACGGTCTTGGCGCTGACCACCGGCAGCGCCATTCCGGCCAGCGGCACCCGGCTGCCGCGGGACGCCGCGGCCGGGGCGGTGTCGGTCATCGCGAGCTGGGCCAGCGCCTCGTCGACGGTGGAGGCCGTCGTCCAGACCTGCTTGGTGTCGTGGCCGTCCAGCGAGATCTGCAGCGGCCGGCTGCGCCGCAACACGATGTTGGCCGCGTCGTGCACCTGGACGTCGCCGGCGGGGTACAGGTCGTCACGCTCGTCGACGGCGTAGCCGTTCTCCTGCACGATGTCGATCACCCGCGACTTCATGGTGGTCACCCGCATCGCGATCCCGTCGACCGTCAACGTCACCGTCTTGCATGCGGAAACCGCGAATCCACCCGCCAACCCCAGCGTTATCAGCAGGCCTCCAACTACGAGGCGCAACATCGGTGAAGGGGTTTGATGAAGTTTTGTCAATACAGTCAACGCGCGTTACCCCGGCCTCAGCAACCACTCGACGAACCACTCAGCACAGAAATGACAAATTGAGCCCGAGGGCCCAGCCGTTCGATCACAAGACGGTAACGAACCGGCCAATGTTGAGCAACTCTGACGCGACGATGTTGGAAGATCTCCGCTCGACGGAGCCGATCACGCGACCAGCCCATAGACCCGGCGGGCATTGCTGGTCGATGTCTCCGCCACTTCTTCGGGGCGGCGCTCCAGCAGTTCAGCCAGCGCGCGCACAGTGTAAGGAAGGCAGTACGGCTCGTTCGCTGTCCCCCGATAGGGATGCGGCGTCAAAAACGGCGCGTCGGTCTCCACCAAAAGCTGCCCCTGCGGGATCAACGGCGCGGCCTCGCGCAAAGCGCGGGCATTGCGGAAGCTGACCGTTCCGGCCAGGCTGAGCAACCATCCGGCGTCCGCGCAGCGGCGGGCCATCGCGGCGTCCGACGAAAAGCAGTGGAAGATCACGCTGTCGGGGGCGCCCTCGGCGGCCAGGACGTCGAGCACCTCGGCGTCGGCCTCGCGGTTGTGGATCATCAGCGGCTTCCCGCACCGCTTAGCCAGGTCGATGTGCCACGCGAAGGCGTCCCGCTGCACGTCCGGGCGCGCGCAGCCGTCCAGGCGGCCGGGCCAGTACAGGTCCATCCCGGTCTCGCCGACGGCCACCACCCGCGGGTGGGCGGCCAGTCGCTCGATCTCGGCGCGCGCGGCGTCGTCGAGCGCGTCCGCTCGGGTCGGGTGCAACGCCACCGCGGCGTAGACGCGGGGATCCCAATCGGCGGCCTGGGTCACCCAGCGCGCCGAGTCCAGGTCGTCGGCGACGGTGACCACCGCGCCGACCCCGACCGCGGCGGCGCGGTCGACGATGGCGCGCACGCCCGCGGCGTCGCTCGCCCCGCACGCGTCGAGATGGGTGTGGGCGTCGATCAGCGGGGCCAGCGGCTCGGGTGCGGGTGGCGCCTCTCGTTTACCAGAGCGGTCGGAGCTCACCGCCACACAATAGGGTGAATCTCGATGAGGCCCTACTACGTCACCACCGCGATCACGTACCCCAACGCCGCGCCGCACTTGGGGCACGCGTACGAGTACATCGCCACCGACGCCATCGCGCGGTTCAAGCGGCTCGACGGTTTCGACGTGCGCTTCCTGACCGGAACCGACGAGCATGGCCTGAAGGTGGCGCAGGCCGCCGCGGCCGAAGGGCTGCCCACCGCCGAGCTGGCCCGCCGCAACTCGGACGTGTTCCAGCGGCTGCAGGAGCGGCTCAACATCTCGTTCGACCGGTTCATCCGGACCACCGACGCCGACCACCACGAGGCGTCCAAGGAGCTCTGGCGGCGGATGTCGGCCGCCGGGGACATCTACCTGGACACCTACGAGGGCTGGTACTCGGTGCGCGACGAGCGGTTTTTCGTCGAATCGGAGACCAAGGTCGTGGACGGGACGCGGATCGCCGTGGAGACCGGGACGCCGGTGACCTGGACCGAGGAGCAGACCTATTTCTTCCGGCTCTCGGCGTATACCGACAAGCTGCTGGCGCACTACGAGGCCCACCCCGACTTCATCGCCCCGGAGGTGCGCCGCAACGAGGTGGTCAGCTTCGTCTCCGGCGGGCTGCGCGACCTGTCGATCTCGCGCACCTCGTTCGACTGGGGGGTCAAGGTGCCCGACCACCCCGATCACGTCATGTACGTCTGGGTCGACGCGCTGACCAACTACCTGACCGGAGCGGGCTATCCCGACACCGATTCTGAGCTGTTCCGCCGCTACTGGCCGGCCGATCTGCACATGATCGGCAAGGACATCATCAGGTTCCACGCCGTGTACTGGCCCGCCTTCCTGATGTCGGCCGGAATCGAGCTGCCGCGACGGGTTTTCGCGCACGGGTTTTTGCTCAACCGCGGCGAGAAGATGAGCAAGTCGGTGGGCAACAGCGTCGCGCCCGACGCCCTGGTCGAGACCTTCGGCGTGGACCAGGTGCGCTACTTCTTGCTGCGCGAGGTCCCGTTCGGCCAGGACGGCAGCTACAGCGAAGAGGCGATCGTCACCCGGATCAACACCGACCTGGCCAACGAGCTCGGCAATTTGGCCCAGCGTTCGCTGTCGATGGTGGCCAAGAACCTCGACGGCGTGGTGCCCGAACCCGGTGAGCTGACCGCCGACGACAACGCGCTCCTGGCGGCCGCCGACGGCTTGCTGGAGCGGGTGCGCGCCAACTTCGACGCCCAGGCCATGCACCTGGCGCTCGAGGCGATCTGGCTGATGCTTGGCGAGGCGAACAAGTATTTCTCGGCGCAGCAGCCGTGGGTGCTGCGCAAAAGCGAGTCCGAGGCGGACCAGGCCCGGTTTCGCACCGTCCTCTACGTCACCTGCGAGGCGGTGCGCATCGCGGCGCTGCTGGCGCAGCCGGTAATGCCCGAGTCGGCCGGCAAGCTGCTGGACCTGCTGGGGCAACCCGAGGACCGGCGGACGTTCGCCGCCGTTCCCGCGCGGCTGGTCCCTGGCACCGTGCTGCCGCCGCCCTCCGGGGTGTTCCCGCGCTACCAACCGCCCGACGCAAAATGAGCGGGAGTTGAGTTGCGCGGCAATCCTGTTCGGTGAGGATCTCGGCGCGCTGGGTGAAAGTGTCCGAACATGCCCATGCCATAGTCCATAATCGGCCTGTGGACGACCGACGCCAGAACCGGCAGCCGAGTGACTCGCCGATGACCACTTTGAAGCAGTTGCCCGCGTTGGTCGTGCTGGAACGGATCCCCGTTCCGGTGCTCGCCATCGGACACGACGGCGGCATCCTGTTCACCAACACCGCGTTTGCCGAGATGGTGGGCTTCGAACCCGAAGAGGTGCTCGCTCTTCGGTTCGAGCAGATCTTCCACGAGGCTCCGCGGTCGGACTCGCTGCTGTCGACCGTGCATGCGCTGGCGAACATGGTGGTAGAACTGGCCCACAAGGACGGCTCGGTGGTGCGGGCCCTGATGAGCAAATCCGCGGTGCTGCGCGCCGACGACCAGTTCGCCCTCGCCGCTTTCCAGGACCTCACCGAGCAGCTCTGGGAAGAGGAGCACTAAGCGGACCGAAACCTCAACGAGCCGTGAGGGTTTCGGCGGCGCCGCAGAGCGCGTTCCAGATCAGGAGTCCGCGCCGAAAGTGGCGTAGATGCTGACCGTGGTGAACCTGTCGAGTCGCGGGAACCGCTGGCGCGCCTTCTCGAGCACCGGCAGCAGCCGCTTGTCGCCCCGGTTGTAGGCGATATCGACGAGCCGTAGTCCGCTGGCGGCGAACGCCGCCCGGAATTGGTCGGGCGTATTGCCGTTGAGGCCGATGTCCAGCAGCGAGTCGACGCGACGGCGGTTGTGCCGGGTGGCGGCCGCACACACCAACCGCCGAGGCAAAACGGCGTGCGCCCAGGGCACTTTCAGCCCCGTCCGACCGTGGTCGCCGAAGGGGCTGTAGTACAACGGGCTGAAGCCCGCGTAGATGCGGCCGCCCGGCCGGACCAATCGCTCGCCGAGCGCCTTCAGCAGCGCCGCGACATCGCCGACATGCTCGAAGGTGTCTTTGGAAACGATGACATCGAACTTCTGATCCACCGGAAGCGAGGCCGCGTCGACCGCGCGAAATGTCACCCGGTCGAGCAGATTCGGGAATCGCCGCGCGAGGTTTGCGTTGGCGAACGCGATGCGGCCCTCGTCGAGGTCGACGCCAATCACCGTGGCCCCCGCTCGGGCGATCTCGACCGACATGGCGCCGTGCCCGCAGCCCACTTCCAGAACCCGTTTGCCGGCCCAGTCGACTGTGGTCCCGAACCGCCGCCAGTACTCCTCGTTGGATTCCTCTTGCTCGGCGAAGTACCGCCGCGCATATTCTTCGGTTTCCGTCATCGCGACACCGCGGGCCTACGGGATGCTTCGACGCCGTCGAACTCCGTCATCCATATGGTTCGGAATGACACCACTTAGCCGACCCGCCATTCGCTGGTAGACGGCCAAACCTCGCGGCCTGGCACCGGTACATAGCTCTTGCGTATCTCTCGTATCCGGACCAGGAAGACGACATTCCCGATCACGTACCTCTTGAACAACCGCCTCGGTTCGTTGATCAGGCGGAAGACCCATTCCATGTACAGGCGGCGCATCCACCGTGGCGCCCTTTTGACCTTGCCGGCGATGAAATCGACGACCGCGCCGCCGTTGATGATGATCGGGTTATAGGTGGCGTGCTCCTTGAGATGCACGGCGACGATTTCCTGCTTGGGCATTCCCATCGCGAGGAGCACGATTCTTGGCCGGTATTGCTCCATCATCGTCAGATAGCAGGCCGGATCCCGAAACCCGTCTGCGCACACGACGACGTCGTGGCCCGCGCGCCGGAGCGCTTCGGCCGCGCCGGACAGGAACGGCTCCCGGGTCCCGAAGATGCCGAGAGTTTGCCCTTTCGCTTTGTTCAGCATTTCCGGGATCAGGTCGGTGCCGTTCATGTTCAGCCCGGCGTCGCTTTTCAAGGCTTTGAAAAGCAGCTGCATGCCTATGCCGTCCCGCAAGATCAGGTCCGACCGCAACACCGACTCGGCAAACTGCCGATTGCGACGGCACAGGTTGGTTCCGTGTGCGTTCAGGAACGAAACGATCTGGGGCGATTCGGAAGCCAGACACTTCGCGATCAACGCGTCCGCCTGCTGGAGGTCGGTAACGAGCGTGACCCGGCTGACCACCTCGTTGACCAGCCGCACGCTGCCGGGCAATCGGTACGGGCCCCGCCGCTCCGGGACGCGCCGCCCGCCTTGGATGCGCTTGCCGCCGACCGCGCCCGAACGATGATCCGGGCGCGACGCCTCGGACAGACTGTTAGTCGGCATGAGTGCAATAATACATGCGATTGGTATGTCAAGCCAATCGGTGCGAACCCGCGGGATCGAGACCGCACCGGCCCGCCCCCCCACCCCAGGCCGGCCGTGCGGACGGCGCCCATGGGGCCCGTTTACCGTCAGCCCGCGCGGTGGCGCGTCCCGCGCCCGGCGCGCGGTCGTCCCGCCGGGCGCCGACGGGCGTCATCGGTCTGACGTTGAATATCCGCAGCTAGGACGCGGTCGGCGACAAGCCGCGCGGCAAATAACGTTGCGGATCGAACCCGAACGCCTCGCCGCATCGAGCGGCGGCGGGCGTGCCGAGCCAACGAAGCGACGGAAAGGCGGCGCGCGGCCGCCGGCGCCGCTCCAGCCGAGTCGCCACCGACACCGCGCGCGGCGCGCGGCAACTGCGCCCGCCACCCTGTAAACGACGGGTATCTTACTTCCTTCAAAAGTATACCGAGAGTACGATCGTCGCCGTGATCAAGACTCGGGAGGACTTGAGAGCGTACCTGGCGGCGGACTTGAGGGCGCACGGTCTCGAGCGGTGGAAGTTCCGCTACCAGCTCCTGGAACGGCCGGCCTATTTCCAGCGCATGCTGCGAAAATCCGAATACTGGACCAACACCGCCCACACACCGCTGGGCCACGCCATCGCATTCTGGTTGCGGCTGCGGACCAAACTTCTCGGGGAAAGGCTCGGGCTGTATGTCCCCCGAAACGTATGCGGGCCCGGCCTTCGCCTGGCCCACCCGGGCGCGCTGTGGATCCACCACAAGGCGCGCATCGGCGCCAATTGCAATATCCACCAAGGCGTGTCCATCGGGGAGAACCGCGGAAAGGTCCCGGTGATCGGCGACGGCGTCTGGATTTATCCCATGGCCATGGTGCTCGGCGACGTGCACGTGGGCGATCGCGCCTCCATCCTGGCCGGGGCCGTGGTCACCAAGCCGGTGCCCGACGACGCCGTGGTGGCCGGTGCGCCCGCTCGGATAATCACGCTGGATTCGCCAAGCGCCGCAGTCTCCAACTCCTAGTTGGCTTTTCGCTAATTCGGCTTGGCGGCGTCGCCCGACGACGCCGTGGGGCGGGAATGGCGAAGCGACTCGCGCGCAAGAAATTGCCGGAAGTACTCGAGGGAGGCGTCGGTAGCGACGCCGGGCAGCAGCAGTCCCCAGGTTCCACCGACGCGGCCGACCACGCCCGCGTCCTCGGCGGGGCCGATCGCCGATATCGCATTGGACAGCAAGCGCGTTCCGAACATCGCCCCCACGATCGACTCGCTGATCAGCACGGGGTCTAAGTCTTCACGCACGTCGCCTTCCGCGGTCGCCCGCCGGGCCTGAGCCGCCATCAGCTCCACCAGGCTCGCGCAGAACCTCCCGGCGGCCTCGTTGAATCCGCTCAGGGCGGCGGTCAATTGCTCCGCCGCGCGCGCCGTTTTGTCCGAGCCGAGCATGTTCGCGATCGTGAACGTCCCGTGGATCATGTTCTCGAGCGCCGGCGACGACGATCCACAAACGTTGCGGAACGCGACAAGTATTGCCTCGGAACCCTCTTCGATGATGGCGGACGCCAAGGATTCCTTGGAATCGAAGTGGTGGTACAGGGCTCCCTTGGTCATCCCGGTCCGCTCGATGATGGTGTTCCATCCCGCCGCGGCGTAGCCCACCTCGCCGAACACATCTATCGCGGCATCGAGGATCTTTCGCCGAGTGGCTTCAGATCGAACCTGGCGCGCCATCGCTTCTGCACCTCCGGAGTTCCGAGGACCGGCTTAGACCCCGAATCTCGACATCCTCAAGCTTGTCTGGAAAGAGGGCAAAGCCTAGCAACCACCGGTGCGCGGCCGACACGGCGACCTCGCGCGGCACGCTAGTCAGCGTCCGCTCCCGTCGCGGTCGAGGTGATGGCAAGCGCGGCGCGGCGCCTGAGGAATTGGCGGAAGTATTCGGTCCGATCCTCTTGCAAAATCCCGGTCAGCAGCAGCAGCCAGCACTTCTCGAGGTCGCGCAGGAACCGCTCCGGTTCTTCGAGGTTGCTGGTTTGCCGCAGCCCCATGTGCAGGGACACCATCAGGCGCCCGACGTCGAGCGGGTCGCACTGCTGGTGGATGTCGCCCTCGGTGATGGCTTGCTCGACGACCCCGGCCAACGCCTTGGCCCACTCGTCCAAGAGCTTTTTCTGCAACCCCTCGGACCGGCCGACCGACTCGAGCAGGTTCAGCCCGGCCCTGACCCCGTCCGTCTTGATGTCGCCGACGGCGATCAGATACGAGAAATCGATGAGGGTCTCCAGGCCCGAAAGCCCGCGCGTGAGCAACTCTTCCACCGCTACGTTGCCGCGGGCGGTCTGCTTCTCGATGATCGCGACGGCCAGCGCGTGCTTGGAACGGAAGTGGAAATACATTGCGCCCTTGGTCAATTCCGCTTCGGCGAGAATGTCGTCGAGGCCCACGTCGTGGTAGGCCCGCCGGGCGAATTGATGCGAGGCGGCCCGCAGGATCTGTCGCCGGGTGGCGTCCGCCCGTCCGTCGGTGGAGTGGGTTGTCATCAGAACCGCGAACTCGACTGTCCGGGGCCGGTCGATTGCGTCGTGGCAACGATTCGACTGGTCGTTCCGAGACCCGTACCGCGGGCCGGATCGTTCCGATTCACGTTCACGGCGCCTTCCTCGAGCAGGGCACACACATCGGTTCTTCAGCGGTCTAGAGCCAAGCTCACCGGGTGTCTCGGGTGGCATAACGGCCGCCTTTGAGGTTATCAGCCGGACCTCGCCCCTCGGGCTTCAACGCTCCGGGCCGAGATAATTGACGGGAAATACTTGTGGTGCATGTCACGGCCGCATTCCGAACTAAAAGTATGTATAGTGGCGCTCCATGTGGTCGTTAGTCTGTGGCGCCGGGGGCACCGCGCCCGACGCTCCAGGCGGCTTTCGCCGACGCAGCGACGTTCGGCTCCGGCTCGTTCACCGGGTCCCCGTTCGCCGACGCCGCCACGGGCCGCTGACGGCAGGGGTAGACACGTGATCGACTTTGGCGCTCTGCCACCAGAGATCAACTCCGCCAGGATGTACGCGGGGCCGGGTCCCGGGTCGATGATTGCCGCCGCCGCCGCCTGGGAAGGCCTGGCCGCCGAACTGCGCGCCGCCGCGGGCGCCTATCGATCGATCGTCTCGGGACTGACCGTCGGACGGTGGCTCGGTCCGTCGTCGCTGGCCATGGCCTCGGCGTTCGGGCCCTACGTGGCGTGGACGACGGGGGCCGCCGCGCGGGCCGAAGAGGCCGCCAGCCACGCCCGGCTCGGGGTGGAGATCTTCGACGCCACGTTCGCCATGATCGTGCCGCCGCAGGTGATCACCGCCAACCGGGTCCAGCTCGCGTCGCTGATCGCGACCAATTTCTTCGGCCAGAATCTGCCGGCGATCGCGGCCACCGAGTTGGCGTACGCCGAGATGTGGGCCCAGGACGCCGCGGCCATGTACGAGTACGCCGCGAATTCGGTCGAGGTCGCCGACCTGTCAACGTTCACGCCCGCGCCCGACGTCACCGATTCTGCGGGGGTGGCGGCCCAGTCCAGCGCGGCCTCCCAGGCCGCCGGCGCCGCAACAGAGCAGATGTCGCTGTCCACCCTCATGTCGTCGGTGACCTCGATGCTGCAGACCCTGGCGACCCCCGCCTCGGCCACCGCCGCCAGCACCGGCGTCCCGCCGCTGTTGAGCACTTTGCTGGGCGGGGCCGCGTCCGGCACGGGCGGCCTGTCGCTGTCGGGCTTCATGACCGAGTTCGAAAGCAACCTGCCGTCCCTGCTGCCCAGCTACCTGATGATGGCCTCGACCCCGCTGTACGGGTTGTCCAGCGTGCTCGGCATGGCCCAGAGCCTGCAGGGCATGGCGGTGACCGCCGCCCAGGGCGTTGCCGACGCCGCCGGGGCGGCCGCGGCGGAGGCCGCCGGCGCGGCCGATGCGCTGGGCGCGGGCGTGGTCGGCGGCATGGGTCAGGCCGCCAGCCTGGGGTCGCTGTCGGTGCCGGCGAGCTGGACCAGCGTCATCCCGACCGCGCACCTGACCAGCGCGGGCGCGGTCCTGCCGAGCGGCGGCCCCGGCGGCGTCGGCAACGTGCCCCCGAGCCTGCTGGGCGGGCTGCCCCGGGCTGCGGGCGGGGGCCCCAATCCGCCCGGGCCCCGCTACGGCCAGATACCGACGGTCATGGCGCAACCGCCGTCCGGCGGCTACGGGGCGTCGGTCATATGAGCGCCGCGGCGAGCCGAAACACGGCCGATTGCGGCCGCGACCCCGACATGCCAAAAGTATCGGCTTTTGGTTTCCAGCGGAGATTTGGTCGGCACCCGCAGGGTGCACGGTGTGGCGAGTTCCTTCGCCGGAAGGGCTGGGTGTGATGAAAGTCGTACTTTTCTGCGGCGGTTACGGGATGCGCATGCGCACGGCCGAGGGCGACCTGGTGCCCAAGCCGCTGCAGATGGTCGGGCCGCGCCCGCTGCTGTGGCACGTGATGCGCTACTACGCGCACTACGGGCACAAGGACTTCATCCTGTGCCTGGGCTACGGCCAGGCGATGGTCAAAGACTTCTTCCTCAACTACCGCGAGATGGAGTCCAACGACTTCGTGATGCGGGCCGGCGAGGTCGAACTGCTCGACTCCGACATGTCGGACTGGACCATCACCTTCGTCGACACCGGCCTGGAATCGCCGATCGGTGAGCGGCTTCGCCGGGTGCGCAAGTACCTCGGGGACGACGAATACTTCCTCGCCAACTACGCCGACGTCCTCACCGACGCACCGCTCGACGCCATGATCGACCGGTTCGTCGGCAGCGGCGCCGCGGCGTCCATGCTCATCGTGCCGCCCCAGTCGTCGTTCCACTGCGTCGACGTGAGCGCCGACGGCGACGTCAAGGAGATCGCGCCGATCGCCAAGTTCCCGATCTGGGTCAACGGCGGCTACTTCGTGTTGACCCCGGAAATCTTCGACCTCATCCCCGAGAACGGCGACCTCGTGGGCGACGCCTGCATGGCCCTGGCCGGAACGGGCCGGCTGCTCGGATATCAACACCACGGGTTCTGGCGGCCGGCCGACACGTTCAAGGAGCGCGCCGAACTCGACGCCGACTACAACATGGGACGGCGCCCGTGGATGGTGTGGGAGCGGCCCGACGCGGCGAGGCGCTCGGCATGATCCCGCTGACCACCGGCGGCATCAGTTCGATCGCCGCCATCGGCGCGCATTGCGACGACATCATGATCGGTGCCGGCGCAACGCTGTTGCAGATCGCGCATCACAACCCGGATGTCGTCGTGCACGCGCTGGTCCTGACCGGGGCCGGCACCGAGCGCGAGAGCGAGGAGAAGAACGCGTTCGCCGAGCTCTTCCCGCGGGCCGACATTCGGTTGACGGTCGCCGATCTCCCCGACGGCCGGCTGCCCGACCACTGGGGGGCGGTCAAGGGCCACATCGCGGAGTTTCGCCGCCACTGCGAGCCCGACCTGGTGCTCGGCCCGAACCGTCACGACTACCACCAGGACCACCGCCTGGTCGCCGAGCTGATCCCGACGGAGTTCCGGGCGCATCTAGTGCTGGGTTACGAGATCCTCAAGTGGGAGTCAGATCTGCTGAATCCCACTCTGTACGTGGACATTCCGGCCGAGCTAGCCCATCGGAAGGTGAGTCTGCTCGCGCGGTGCTATCCGTCTCAATCGGGTCGTGACTGGTTCGACGACGAAGCGTTCCTCGGGTTGATGCGCGTGCGCGGCGTGCAGTGCCGCGCTCGCTACGCCGAAGCCTTCGTCGGCGAGAAGGCGGTCGTGAGCCCCTACGGCGTGCATTCACTCAACTAACCGACCGCTGCAGACCAAGAAGGGCGCCTGAATGAAATACACCCCCACCAGTGTTGCGGGAGTCACGATCGTCGACATCGAACCGCACCGCGACCACCGCGGATTTTTCTCACGCGCCTTCTGCGCGGCCGAATTCGCCCGACACGGGCTGATTTCCGAGCTCGCGCAGACCAGCATCTGCTTCAACCACACGCGCGGCACCGTGCGCGGGCTGCACCGCCAGGCCCCGCCGCACGCCGAGGCCAAGCTGGTGCGCTGCATCCGCGGCGCCATCGCCGACGTCGCCGTGGATGTCCGCACCGACTCGCCGACGTACGGCAAGCACGTGATGGTGGAGCTGAGCGCCGACAATCGCCGGGCGGTGTTCTTGCCGCCCTACGTGGCGCACGGCTTCCAAACGCTGACCGATGACACCGAGGTCCTCTACCAGATCAGCGGCGAGTACGTGCCGTCCAGCGAGGAGGGATTCCGTTGGAACGAGACAGAATTCGGCATCAAGTGGCCGCTGCCGGTGACCGTCATGTCCGAAAAGGACGCCAGCTGGCCCACTTTGGCGGAGGCCGGAGCGGTCGGGAGCGAGGCGTCGTGATGTCGCGTGCGACGCGCCGACCGCGCCCGGAGAACCGCCCACCGCTGCAGCCCATCCGGTAACTGTCAGCCGAAAAGGTGACCGTGATGACGACATCGCTGCGAGCCCACGGCGGCCATGCGCAGGTTCCGGGGCGGCCCGCGCCGGCGCCGCGCGCCAGAGCCGTGTCCCGCTGGCGCCAGAAGTACTCGGCTCGTCTGCGCATCACCGACTCGTCCATCGTGTGCGCGGCGGTCGCGCTGGCGCAGTTCGTGCGGTTCGGGGATTCGCCGAACGCGTCGGGATATCCCGGCCCGGTGATGACGCTGTTTTCGGTCCTCTTTGCGGCGCTGTGGCTTTCGGCCATCTCGGTGTGGCAGACGCGATCTGCGCGCATCGTCGGAGCCGGGATCGACGAATATCGCCGCATCGCCAGCGCGTCCTTTTGGACGTTCGGGATCATCGCCATGGTCACGCTGCTGGCCAAGATCGAGCTGGCCCGCGGCTATCTGGCGGTGGCGCTGCCCGCGGGCACCATCGGGTTGCTGACGAGCCGCAACGTCTGGCGCAAATACGTCTGGCGCCAGCGCGCGCGGGGCGAATGCCAGACGCTGGTGCTGGCGATCGGGGATCGACCGGGCGTCACGCAGCTCGCCCGCGAGCTGAGCCGCGATCCCAACCACGGCTACGTGGTGGTCGGCGTGTGCATTCCCGGATACGGGCCGGCGCGCGGCGAAACGCTGACGACGCAGGGCCGCCAGATCCCGATTTTGGGCGACGAATCCGCCGCGGAGACCGCGATACTGCGCTGCGGTGCGGACACCGTGGCGGTGACGCGCACGGAGCAGTTCGGCGTGCACGGAATCCGCGACCTGATGTGGCGGCTGGAAACCATGGACGTCGACCTCGTGGTGGCGCCGGGGGTGGTCGACGTCGCGGGCGGCCGGCTGACCCTGCGGCCGCTCGCCGGCTTCCCCCTCCTGCACGTCGAGAAGCCGCAATACGAAGGGACGCAACGTTTTCAGAAGCGATCCTTCGACTTCTGCTTCTCACTGGCCGCGCTGATCGCGACGGCGCCGCTGCTGCTGGCCGCCGCGGTGCTGATCAAGGCGACGAGCCGGGGGCCGGTGCTGTACCGGGCCGAACGCATCGGCATCGACGGCAAACCGTTCACCATGTACAAGCTGCGCACCATGGTCGAGGACGCCGACAACCAGATACAACACCTGCTACCCCTGAATGAGGGCGCGGGCGGTGTGCTCTTCAAGATTCGCCAGGACCCCCGGGTCACTCCGGTCGGCAGGATCCTTCGCCGCTTCAGCATCGACGAGTTGCCCCAATTCATCAACGTGCTCAAGCAGGACATGAGCGTGGTCGGTCCGCGGCCCCCGTTACGCCGCGAGGTCGAGAACTACGACGGCGAGGTCAAGCGGCGCCTGCTGGTGAGGCCGGGGGTGACCGGGCTCTGGCAGGTCAGCGGTCGCTCGGACCTCTCTTGGGAAGACTCGGTCCGGCTCGACCTGTCCTACGTGGACAACTGGTCCATGGCGGGCGACCTGGTGATCATCGCCCGCACGCTCAAAGCCGTGCTCAGCAGGGACGGAGCCTACTGATGGACATCGCGGTCGAGCCGACGCAGGCGGCGCCGAGCGGCCCCTCCGTGTCCGGGTCACGGATCGCGCACGCCATCTCCGTCCAACTGGTTTGCCGGGCATTGGGGATGCTGGCCTCGGTGGCCTCGGTGGCGATGACGGCCCGCTATTTGGGCCCCGGGCGCTACGGCGAGCTCACCATCGCCGTCGCCTTCGTCGGATTGTGGTCCAGCCTGGCCGATCTCGGCATCGGCACGGTGATCGTGCGTCGCGTCGCCTCGGGCACCGGCGACCTCGAGCGACTCGTCCGCGTCAACAGCGGCCTGTCGCTGATGTATTGCGTCCCGCTGGCGGCACTGACCGTGGGTTCTGGCCTGCTGCTCTACCACGGCGCCGACGTGCGGGCGATGCTCGTGGTGCTGTCGGGCCAACTGCTGATGTTCACGGTGACGACGCGGTTCGAGCCGGTCTTTTTGTCCACCGTCCGGTTCTCGGCGGTCGCCGTGTCCGACGTGGCGGGCCGGCTGGGGACCCTGGCGATGGTCAGCTACCTGGTCGCCACGCGGGCCGACGTCGTCTGGTTCGCGGTCGCGCAGCTCATCCCCCCGGCGCTGCAGCTGCTGATCCAGGGCACCGCGGCGGCGCGCCACGTTTGTTTGCGGCCGGTTTTCGCCCCGCGCGAGGTCGCAGACCTGTTGCGGGAGAGCCTTTTTCCGATCGGCGTGACGGTCGTGGGGGTGCTCTATTGGCGCACCGACGGCGTCATCCTGTCCAAGGTGAGCTCGCATTCGGAGGTCGGGGTCTACGGCCTGGCCTACGTGGTGGCGTTCAACACGCTGGTGGTCTCGATGTTCTTTCTCAAGGCGACGTTGTCGACGGCCACCGAGTTGTTCGCACGGGACGTCACCGCCTTCGCCCGGTTTTTGCGCCGCTGCGTGGAGCTGATGTACTTCGTGGCGGTACCCCTCGCGATCATCGGCGCGTTACTGGCCCGGCCCCTGATCGCACTGTTCGGCGATCGGGAGTTCGTCGGCCGCGGCGCGCCCACGCTGGCGATCCTCTTCGTCGCGGTGGCACTGCGCTTCGTGACCGGCACCCTCGGCCAGGCGTTGTTCGCCTGTCACCACCAGAAGTTCTTCTTCCGGCTGTCGGTCGCGGCCCTCGGGTTGAACATCGCGCTGAACGTCGTTCTCGACGGGCGCCTCGGCGCGGTGGGCGCCGCCCTTTCCTTGGTGGGCACCGAGCTGTTCGGCATGGTGGTCGCCAGTTGGTGGCTGCGCCGGCAATGCGACTACCGCACTCCGGTCGCGTTTTTCGTCCGTCTGGCGGTGCCCACGGCGGCGGCCGTCGCGGCGGCGCTGCTGTTGTCCGGTCGGCATGTGATTGTCGTCGTGGCCGTCGCGGCGGCCGCATACCTGGTCACCAACGCGGCGGTGGGCCCGGTCAACTGCTCGAAGCTGGCCTCGTTGCTACGAAAGCGGGTGATGGCATGACAACCGAAATGGACCGCGCGTACTTGAAACGGCCGATCACCGTGCCCGCGTCGCCGCGGGCCCAGCGCCCCCTCGCGGTGCTGATCGTGACCTACAAGAGCCACGACCTCGTCGAGCAGTGCCTGGCCAGCGTCGCCGAACACCTGCCCGAATTGCCGGTCTACGTCTACGAGAACAGCGGTGACGAGTATCCGGGCCGCGAGGAACTGGCCGCGCGGCACCCGGACGTTCACTGGGTGCTCGGGCCGCGGAACCTCGGCTTCGGCGCCGCGTTCAACGCGTTGGTACAGCACGCGCCCGACGATGCCGACCTGCTGCTGCTGAACGCCGACACCCGGCTGCGGGGACCGTTGCAGCGCACGCGAAAGTTGCTGCAGCAGCCGGGGGTCGCGGCGGTCTCGCCGCTGGTGCGCGACAACGGCGCACCCGGGCCGGCGCCCTGGGACATCGCGACCCGCCGCCGGACGTTGACCCGCGCCCTGGTCGCCGCGACCGGGTATTCCGTCGCGCTGCGAGGGACGCCCTTGTCGCACCTGTATCCGCGCCAGCCCACCGAATCGCAAAGCATCGACGGCTACGTGGCCGGGGCGTGCCTGGCGATAAATCGGCAGACGTGGAACGAGATCGGCGGGTTCGACGAGGAGTTCTTCCTCTACGGGGAAGAAACCGACTGGCAGACCCGCGCCACCGCCGCGGGCTGGCGCGTCCTGCTGGCCGACGAATTGGTCGTCGACCACGGCAACCCCGCGGCCGCCAAGAGACACGCCGAGCACGGCTCCGCGCACGGCGGCGAAGTCTCCAGCCCGGAGCGGCGCCGCAACCTGGACTTGTTGCGCGCCAACGCCGCACTGCTGCTGGAGCGCCAAGACAGCGTTCACCACGCCGACGTCTACCTGGCGGGCACGACGTTGTTGGAGCGGATACAGCGGTCCAAGCGCGCCACGCGCAAGCGCGACATCGCCGCCCGGAGCACCGGCAAGCCCGCCATCGTGATCACCACCAACCGCCTGGTCTACGGCGGCGCCGAGCGCCAAAAGGCCCTGCTCGCAGGCGAATTGGCGCGTCGTGGCTACCCGGTCACCATCGCCTGCATGCAGCGGTTCGGCCCGTTGATCAAAGAGATTCCCCACAGCGTCCGCGTGGTGCGCCAGCCCTGGTGGGCGCCGCTCGTCGACATTCCCGACGGCCCGGCCGTGCTGATCAGTGGGGACACCAACACCGAGACGGGTTTTGCGACGTTGTGGCGCGCCGCCGGGCGGCGCCGGCGCTGGTTGGTCGCCCCGCACGTCCCCCCCGAAGTCGACCGACCGATCTATTCGCGGCCGTTGACCGCCGCGATGAGCCGGGCCGACGCGTTCGTCATTCTCGCGCAACGGCAATGGGACATGCTGATCCCCCACCATCGGCTCAAGGGGCGGCGCTTCGTCGCACCCAACGGCGTCACGGTGCCCGGTCAGCCCGTTCCGCGGGCCCGCGTGGCGGGCGAGCCGCTGCAGCTGGTGATGCTGTCCCGCATCGTCGAGCACAAAAACCCGCACCTGCTGATCGAGGCGCTGGCGGACCTGGCCGACATGCCATGGGAGCTTTCCATCTTCGGCGACGGTCCCGACCGGGAGAGGTTGCAGGCCCGGACTCCGGCCGGGCTGCGCGACCGCGTGCGCTGGCGCGGGTGGTCGGCCGGCCCGGCGCCGGCGCTGGCCGCGGCCGACCTGCTTTGCGTACCGAGCCGCTCCGAAGCGTTCCCGCTGGTGATTCTCGAGGCCATGGCGCGGGCCGTTCCCGTTGCGGCGTCGGCGATTTGCGCCGTCCCGGAGATTCTGGATTTCGGGAAGGCCGGATTCGTCGTGGAACCGGCTTCCGTGGCGGCGTGGCGGGAGCGGTTGGCCGAAGTCCTGGCGGACCCCGGCGCGCTGCCCGCGGTGGGGCGGCGCGGCTATGAGCGGCTGCTGTCGCATTACACGGTTGAGGCGATGACCGATGCCTACCTCGACGCGATCGAGGCG
Source organism: Mycobacterium palustre (assembly GCF_002101785.1). Classification (GTDB taxonomy): domain Bacteria; phylum Actinomycetota; class Actinomycetes; order Mycobacteriales; family Mycobacteriaceae; genus Mycobacterium; species Mycobacterium palustre. Next base: position 17,607 of record NZ_LQPJ01000140.1, on the reverse strand, counting down.
GTGCTCGCATGAGCATCCGGTCGTCGTGGAAGCAGTCCTTTCGCAGGAGCGGCGGGCACAACAGCCTGTGGCTGTTTCAGAACGACATCGCCAAGTTGATCCACACCGGTGCCCGACGGATGGCGCAGCGCCGGCATGAGCGCGCCGCGCGACCGGGCGAGGCCGGATTGCCCAGTGACTCAACCCCATTCGGCGTCGCTGAGGACGGCCAGTGGACCGCCCTGGCGACCGCCGGCGCGCCAGGTCCCCATGCAAACCCGCGACACCAAGAATCGAGAGTCTTTTGAACTGCCGCCTGTGCGACTCGGACCGACTGCTCAGCGTCCTGGATCTCGGCGCGACCCCGCCCTGCGAAAAAATCCTGGCCGCCGATGAGCTCGACCTGCCGGAGACGACCTATCCCCTGCACCTGCGGCTGTGCGAGGATTGCCTGCTGCTGCAGATCCCGGCGCTGATCACGCCCGAGGACACCTTCACCGAATACGCCTACTATTCCTCGTATTCGGACACCTGGGTGCAGCACGCCAAGGACTTCGTCGACGGTGCCATCGGCCGCCTCGGGCTCGGGACCGACTCGCTCGTGGTCGAAGTCGCCAGCAACGACGGTTACCTGCTGCAGCACGTGGTCGCCGCCGGCATCCCCTGCCTGGGCATCGAACCGTCGGCGAACGTCGGCGAAGCCGCCCGCAAGCGCAACGTCCCCACCGTGTCGGCGTTCCTCGACGAGGAGCTCGCCGCCAAGGTCCGCGCCGAACACGGGCCCGCGAACCTGGTGGTGGCCAACAACGTCTACGCGCACATTCCCGATCTGCGTGGCTTCACGCGCTCGCTGCGCAGGCTTCTCGACGACGACGGCTGGCTGAGCATCGAAGTGCACCACGCGCTGAACCTGGTGCAGTACGCGCAGTTCGACACCATCTACCACGAACACTTCCAGTACTACACGCTGTTCTCGGCCATCTGCGCGCTGGCGACCTCGGGGTTGGCCGTCGTCGACGTGGAACTGCTGCCCACCCACGGCGGCTCGCTGCGAATCTGGGCTCGCTCGGCCGAGATTGCCGGGCGGCCAACACGACGCGTCGAAAAGGTGCTGCACGCCGAGGACGCGGCGGGACTGCACCGCGTCGACGGGTATCTGCAGCTGCGATCGAAGACCGAGGCGACGCGCCACGAGCTGTTGCGCTTTTTGCTCCAGTGCCGCGCCGAGGGCAAGCGCGTCGTCGGCTACGGGGCGCCGGGCAAGGGCAACACCCTGCTGAACTACTGCGGCATCCGCAGCGATCTGCTCGAATACACGGTGGACCGCAACCCGTACAAACACGGCCACTTCACGCCGGGCGCGCGGATCCCGATCCACGAACCCGAGCGCATCGCCCAGGATCGCCCGGACGTCGTGCTCGCGCTGCCGTGGAACCTCGAGCCCGAGCTCACCGAACAACTCGGGTTCATCGCCGACTGGGGCGGCCAGTTGGTGTTTCCGTTGCCGACCCTGCACACGGCGACCGGCCTCAAGCCGCGCCGTGCCACGACGCCATGAGCACCTGCCGGGGGTGTGGCGGCAGCGAGCTGCGCCGGGTGCTCGACTTGGGCGATGTGCCCGCCGCCGACCACTTTCCGTTGGCCACCGAACCGGTGAGCCCGCAGGAGTCGGCGCACCGGCTCGCGATGGACCTGTGCGCCCGCTGCGGCCTGGCCCAGCTTGCCAGCGACGACACCGTGACCGAGGAGCCCCGCGGCATCGAGCCGCTGGCTTTGCGCGAGCAGGCCGCCGACGCGGTGCGATGCGTGGCCGACGCCGGGTGGCTGCGCGGAACGACGGTGCGCGAGTTCGGCAGCCCGCACGGTGGGACCTGGTTGCCGCTGCTCGCCGAGCGCGGCTTCTCCCAATCCGACGTCGCCGACGTGGTGCTCGACTCGTTCGGCGTCATGCACGACCCAAACCAGCGGTCCGGCTTTGCGTTCCGCGCCAAGACGACCGCACCGGACGGGGTGTTGCTGGTGCAGTTCCCCTGGCTTTTGACCATGGTTTCCCAGGGGCAGTGGAACGCGTTGCGCCACGGCCACTTCGGTTATTACTCGCTGACCGCCCTGACCGGGCTGCTCGGTTCGGTCGGGATGAGCGTGGCGACGGCGTGGGAGTTCGAACTGTACGGCGGCACCATCCTGGCGGCCGCGGTGCACGGCCGGGTCGAACCGGACGAACGGGCCAACGACCTTTTGGAACGCGAATGGGAGTTCGGCGTCACCGAGCCGGCGGTCGTCGGGCGCCTGCAAGAGGCGGCCGAACGCCACGCCACCCGGCTGCGCAATTGGCTGGTCGCGCAAGCCGATAGCGGGCGCACCATCTACGGGTACGGCGCCGGTTCGCGGGTACCCGCCTTGTTCAGCATCGCCAGGATCGATCGGCATCTGCTGCCCGCGGTGGCCGACGCCGCACCGGGCAAGCAGGGACGCAGGATTCCGGGCACCGACATTCCCATCGTCTCGCCCGAACAACTCATCGAGGCCGACCCGGACGGCGTCATGCTCACCCTGCCCGACCTGTACGACGAGGTCCGCCGGGCATTCCCCCAGTTCGAGGGGCGCTGGTCGATCGATCCGGGCACCGATAGCAACGGGCCGCCGCTGTGAGTTCGATTCGGATCCTGTGGCTTTCACCCTGGATGCGGCCGCTGGCCCGCGTCCAGGCCGAGGCGCTGCGCCGGCGCGGTGCCGACGTGTTGCTGGTGACCTCCGACCAGCACCCGGAGTCGGGCCCCGCCCGGGACTACGAGCTGGTGCTCGATCCGCGGTTCCGCACCGCCGCCACCTGGCCCGCCAGCCTCGCCGCCTGGCGCCGCGTCCGGGACTACGGGGCGCAGGTGGTGATCGCCGAGCTGGTCCGCGACCCCCGCTGGATCGCGTTGGCCGGGCGGGCCCCCCGCGTGCAGCTGGTGCACGACGACCTTCCCCACGACGCCGAGGAGCGGCGGCCCGCGTACGAGCATGCCGTTTTCGATCGTTGGGGCGCCCGCTCGGCGGCGACCATCACCTACAGCCGCTTCGTCGCCTCCGCCGTGGGCGCCCGGCGAGACGTGGCCGGGACACCGGTGCACATCCTGCCGCTCACCAGCGACCTCGACGTGAGCCTGGTGCCCCCGCCGGTCGGCCCGGAGCGACGCCGCGACTTCGTGCTGGTGGGCCGGCTCAACCCGTACAAGAACATCGACGTCGTGCTGAGCGCATGGCACCGCCACGTCACCGGGCCGGGCTGGCGCGGTGACAACCTGGTGCTGATCGGCGACGGGCCGATCAGCCTGAGAAGCGTTGCGCTGCCGCCACATACGGTGTGGCGCTCCGGCACCTACCGCTATTGCGATGTCGTCGAAACTCTCACGGCCGCAAAGGGTTCGGTCGTCCACTACCGGCGCGCCTCGCAAAGCGGCGTGCAAGTGCTGTCCATGCAGCTGGGCGTGACGCCGATCGCGTCTACCATCGGCGCGCTCCCCGAATACCAGCCCCCCGGCGGGCCCGTGGTCGAGGTCGACGACGTCGCCGGGCTGGCCGCCGCGTTCGACGAGCTCGCGGACCCGGCAACCGCCGCGCATCGCGGCGCCGAGGCCGCGCGACACTACGCGCGGCGATTGAGCGTGGACCGGGTCGCCGATCGGTTGTTCGAGGTGCTCACCGAGGTGCGGTCCACGCGCTTATCACCCGGTTCGGGTGAACTCGAGAACGCCGACGAGCGCCCGGAAAGGTACTAGTCGATGGATTTTCGCACCTTCGTCCGGACGCTGACGGCCCACTGGAAGCTCTTCGTCGGCGCGCTGCTGGCATGCCTGGCCGGCGCGGCCGCGATCACCGGACTGCAGACCAAGCATTACCAGTCCTCGGCCACCGTGCTGATCTCGTTCGCCGGTGAAACCAACCTGGCCGACGTCTACCAGGGAACGCAGGCGGCCCAGGAGCGGCTGTCGTCCTATGCGGCGATCGCCGGCGGGCACGCCCTGGCAGCACGCGCGGTCAACCAGTTTCATCTGCCCGTCAGCGCCGACGCCCTGGCCAGCCAGACCCGCGTCAGCTACACGCCGAAATCGACGATGTTCACCATCTCGGTTTCCGACACCGATCCGCGTCGCGCCGCCACGTTGACCAAGGCGATGGCCGACACGTTCACCGCGGTGATCGGCACCATCGGCGCCGACCCGAAACCGCCTGCGGCACCGCCACCCACCGCGCCGCCGCCCCCACCGGCACCGGCCCAAGACACCGACGGCCAATCGGCGACACAGCCCGAGTCGGCGCAGACGACGCCGACCGAGCCGCAGGCGGCGCCGGCCCAGACACCACCGCCTCCCGCGGCGCAACCGATTCCGGTCGCGCGGGCGACGGTGGTCGAGCAGCCCGGCGTGCCGGACGCCCCCTACCAGCCGGCCCCCGTCCGCAACATGGTGATGGGGCTATTGGCCGGACTGCTGCTGGGCACCGGTGTGGCGCTGACCCGCGAGGCCACCGACCGCACCGTGCGCGACCGCGCCAAGCTGGAGCTCCTTACGGGCGTGCCCACCCTCGCCGAACTTCCCGGAAAACGCGGCCACGCACCGCGTTTCGGCACCGACATCTCGTTCGACGACGCGGTCCGCGGTCTGCGGGCACGGCTGCTGCGGGCGATGGACCGCGGCGCGCGCCGCGTGCTGGTGACGGCGCCGTTCGGCGGCGAGGGAACCACGACGACGGCGGTCAACCTGGCCAGGGCGTTCGCCGAGACCGGCGAAGAGGTGCTGCTCGTCGAGGGTGACACGCGCCGACCGGTGATCGCCGGCTTGCTGAAGGTCGAATCCGGAGAGGGGCTGGGCAACGCGTTGGCCAACCCCGGCATCGCCGCGGAAGCCGTTAAGCCGACCGGCATTTCGAGACTGTTCATTCTGGCCGCGCGGGCCGTTCGCCGGGACACGCTGCCCTGCAGCGCTTACCTGCCCGAGGCGCTCGACAAGGTGCTGCAGGAGGTTTCGGCCACCTTTGACCGCACCGTGGTCGACGGGCCGCCCGTGCTGGCGACCGCGGACGCCGGCCTGCTGGGCGGCGCGGTCCAGGCCACGGTGCTGGTCGTGCGCGCGGGCCGCACCACCGAGGACGAACTCAACGACGCGCTGGCGGCGCTGCGCGCGGCCGGCGCCGACGTCGTCGGCACGGTGCTGACCGACGCCCGGATTCCTCGGCACACCAGGGCTGCGGCCCGCACCTACCGGACGAAGGTGAGCTGACCGACGTGATCCGGTACTTGCGGAATCGTCATCGCCTGGCGATGTCGGCGGCCGTGCTGGCGGCGTTCCTGTTCGGCTGCTTCCTCTTCGGCGTGATGTCGGCGCGCAACCTGACCCACGGGGTGATGTTGATCGCGCTCACGTTCTGCGTGGTGGTGTATTGGATCAAGCCGGAACTGATGGTGACGCTGGCGCTGTTCTGGGCGTTCGCCGCGCTGCCCCAAGGCTTGCACGTCGGCAAGGTGGTCGGGCCGGTGACGATTTTCGCCGACCACGTGGCGCTGGTGCTGGCGATCTGCTTTTTGCTGCCCGCCGTGCGACTGCGGTTCTCCGAGTGGGCGCTGCCTGCAATGTTTGTCTTGACCGTCGCCTACTTCGCCGGAGTCGGCTTTGCCACCGGACACAGCGCCCCCGTGATCGTGCGGGAGGCGACCTTCCTGCTCGAAATGGTCGGCGGTTTCGTGCTGGCGATGCTGATCGTCTACGGCGGCCATCTGCGGCTGTCGAGGTACGCGATCGTGGTCACGTTGTGGTTCTCGGCGGGCATGGCCATCGCCAGCTCCTCGGGGGGCCTGCGCCTGGCCGGCAGGTTGGAGAGCCTGCAATCCGACACCGGGGACACCGCCAACCGGGTGATCACCGCGACCCTCACCCCCGCGATCGCCACGCTGACAGCGCTGGTGGCCGCTCAGATCGCCGGCCGGGTCAAACCGTCGTCGTACCTGGTTTTGGGGTTGCCGGCCTTGGTGATTTCGGTGCTGGCGTTCTCCCGTAATACCTTGCTGTGCGTGGGAGTTGCCGCCGCCGTGGCGTTCGCGACCACCTTGAGCTGGTCGTCGCTGCGGCGGGCGGCCAGGCTGTTGATCATCGGCGCGGGGGTGCTGGCCGCGGCCGTCCCCGGCGCCCTCTTTTTGCTGCAGCACTCCACCGCCGGCGACTGGCTCAACGATCAGATCGCCGGATTCAGCCACCGGGTGCTGGGCGGTGTATCGAGCGATGCGCTCGCGGTGGACCCCTCGACCCTGGCCAGGCTGGCCGAAGACGCCAACCTCAACCGCGCGATCGCCCGGGCCCCGGTGTTCGGGCACGGGCTGGGCTACGCGTATCAAGAGCCGTTCGGCAACGACCCCGACAGCTTCACCAACACGTTGGGCACCACCTATTCGCACAACTTCTACCTGTGGTGGCTGGCCAAGTCCGGCGCGGTGGGCATGTCGGCGTTCGCGCTGTTCGCCCTCGCCCCACTGGTTTTGGCGCTGCGCAGCTCGTCGGTGCCCGCGAAGATCAGCGCGGCGGTGTCCGCCGGTCTTTTGGTGATGTGCATCGTCGACCCACTGCCGGAGGATCCGGCGAACGCCATGACGCTCGGCATGGCGCTGGGGGCGGCATTGGCCTTCGCCCGCCTGCGGCGACGCCCCGGCCTACGCGAGGCCAGCACCGCGCTGCCCGGCGAGGCCACCGCGGCCGACGGGCACCGACTGGTGGCGGCGCTTTCGTGACCGCCGACCGGAACCCGTTGCGGGTGCTGGTGATAGGCCCGGCGCCGGCCGCGGCCATCAGCCGCGGCGGCATGGCGACCGTGGCCGCCTTGATGGCCGCACAACCCGACGAGCGGATCGGCGTCACCGTGGTGCCCACCTATGTGGACGGGTCGCGACCGGTGAAGCTGCTGGTCGGCGTGCGCGGAATGCTTTGCGCCAGTTGGCTGTTGCTGCGCGGCCGCGCCCACGTGCTGCACGTGAACCTGGCTCACGGCGGCAGCGTGATCCGCAAGGCGGTGCCGTTGTGGGCGGCCAGGCTGGCGGGGGTGCCGGCGGTGGTGCACGGGCACAGCTACGACTTCGGCGGCTGGTTCGACCGGTTACCGGCGCCGGCACAGGCGCTGGTTCGCCGCATGCTCGTGGCCGATCGCTGGGTGGTCCTGGGCCAGCGCCATGTCGGCGAGTATGCCGAGCGCCTGCGGTTGCAGCGCGACCGGATCAGCGTGCTGCACAACGCCGTTGCGATCCCGGATGCCCCCGTGGACCAAGCGGGCGCCGATCGCGTGCACGCGGTGGCGCTGGGCCGGCTCGGAATCCGCAAGGGCAGCTACGACATCGTCACCGCCGTCGGCGCGCTCGACGAGACGATCCGCGGGCGGCTGTGTGTGACACTGGCCGGCGACGGCGACGTCGACGCGGTGCGCGCCGCCGTGGCCGACGCCGGTCTCGCCGGGTCGATTCACGTCACGGGCTGGCTGGACCCGGCGGACCGTGACGCGCTGCTCGGCGCGGCCCACGTCTTCCTGCTGCCCAGCCGCGACGAAGGGCTGCCGATGGCGCTGCTGGAGGCGATGGCCCGGGGGCTGGCCCCCGTGACCACCCCGGTCGGCAGCATCGCGGAGGTGGTCAGCGACGGGAGCAGCGGCCTCGTGGTGCGGCCCGGGGCACCACACGAGATCGCCGAAGCGCTGACCGCACTGGTCACCGACGCGGGCCTGCGCGCGCGGCTGGGAAACGCCGCGCGGCAGCGCGCCGCCGACTTCGCGCTTCCGCGCTGGCACGAGTCGCTGGCCGGGCTGTGGCGCGATCTCGCGCGTCGGGACCGCATCAACGTATGAAGGACACGAGGCCGTATGAGTGACACGATGTCGAACTGGCTGCGCGACACCGCAACCGACGTCAACTCGAGCCGATCGCTGTCGGGGCGCGCCCGCGCGCGACGATGGCGGCAATTCGCCGCCACCTTTCCGTCGTTGCCGGACATGAGGGTGCTGGATCTCGGCGGAACACCGGAGTCGTGGCGCCTCGCGCCCGTGCAGCCCGGGTCGGTCGTCACCGTGAACATGCTGCCGATGGAATCGGCAAGCCCGCACATCACCGCTGTGCGGGGAGACGCCTGCGACCTCCCGAAAACCGTTGCGGCTGAACGCTTCGACCTGGTGTTCTCCAACTCGCTGCTCGAGCACGTCGGCGGCCACGTGCAACGTCAGCGGCTGGCCGACAACGTCCACCGCCTCGCGGACCGGCATTGGGTGCAGACGCCGTACCGGTACTTTCCGGTGGAACCGCACTGGCTGTTCCCCGGCATCCAATGGCTGCCCTACGAGGCGCGCGTGCAGGTATCGATGCGCTGGAACCGCGGCCACGTCCGGACGTACAGCCGCCAGGCCGCGCAGGACCAGGTCGACGAGATCGACCTGGTCGGCATCTCGCAGATGCGTCGCTACTTCCCGTCCTCGGTCATCTGGTACGAGCGGTTCGCCGGACTGGTCAAGTCCCTGGTCGCCATCAAACGCGGGTAGCCACGGCCGTCACTTGGCGTTGGCCGACGTCATCGCATCGCGCGGGATGTCAAGCGTGGCAATCGGATACAGACCCGCGCCGTCTCGGCCGTCGCGGGCCAGCGCCATGGGCGCATAGTTCACCACGTGCGACGCATTCGGCTTGTGCTGCTGCCAGTCCACCGACGCGCGCAGCGTGTAGTGCCCCGGCGCCAGGCCGTTCAGGTCGACGTGGACGGACTCCGTCGACGACGCCGGGACCGCCTCCTCGCGCGACTGGCTGGAATCGTCGTGGACCAGCGTCTTGAGGTTGACGGTCGAGGGCAGGCTGCGCACCACCGCGCCGGAGAAGTCCACCAGCTTGTAGCCCGGCGCCCACTGCTCGGTGGCGGCCGCCGAGCCGTAGTTGGTCCAAACCACCGAAATCGTCGCGACCTTCCCTTCTATGGATTGCGATCCCGGCCTCGCCTCGACCGAATACCGGTAGCCGGCCGAGGTATTGGCCTGCGCCCACAGCAGATACAGCTTGGGATCCATCGCGGACGTCGCCTCGCTGTCCGGGAAGTTGGCGCTCGAGGTCATCGACACGTGATACCTGACGACGTCGTGCAGGCCCTTCTCGTAGTAAGACCGCGGATCGGTCCCGTTGGGCAACTGGCACCATTCGGTGATCACCGGCGCGGACCCCAGCCGCTGCTTGAGCGCGTTGACGACCGGGTCATTGGTCCGCACATAGTGGGAATCGTTGGACTCGGCCCACGTCTGCAACGGCGAATAGACGCCGAGGCAGTCCGCGCGGATCCCCACCGGCGCCGACAGCTTCTTCGTCACGTCGTCGGCGAGCATCTCGCGCACGATCTCCGGATTCTGCGGCGTGACCACCAATTGCGTGTGGGGAAAGGCGTTCACGTTCGCCGCGACCAGCTGCTGCACGGACGCCTTGGTGATGCTCTGATCCCGGAACTGGCTGTAGTACCCCAGGGCGGCGACGCTGTCGTCGGGCGCCGGACCCGGCGCCCCCAACACGTCGCGCAGATACGCGATGTGGTTCTCGCTGAAATCCCCGTACCCGGAGAACTCGAACACGCTGAGCCGCTCGTCGCCGTCGTAGCGCCGGCCCAGGGCGGCCAGGAGCTGCCCGAAGGCGTTGAGGTAGTTGGGGTCGTTCCAGTTCGGCACCACCTGGGTGACGCCGGGGGTGGGGCTGTTCGGCGGCGCGGGATAGTTGGTGGCCGCCGAGCGCATCCAGTCGGGAATGGCGATGTTCGTGTTGTCCGGATAGCTTGCGTTGCAACAGGAGTTGTAGGCGAACACGCGCAGGGTCAGCCGCATGTTGCGGCTCTGCAGCTTGGTCAGCGCGTCGTCGATCACGCTGAAGTCGAACCTGCGGTCGTCGGGGGCGTCCGGTGGCAGCGTGCGCGGGTCGACGGGCTGCAGCTGCCGCCACGAGACCCGCAGGCTGGCGTCGTACGACGCCGGCCACGCCGGGTACCGCTGCTGCGCCGGTCTGCCCTGCGGGAAAAGGGGATTGAGCAGATCCTCGTACTGGCCGCGCAGCGGATTGGACATCTCCTGGACGGTGGGCGGGATGGCCGGAAAGACCATCGCGGACAGCGGACCCGGATTGGGGTGGCCCGCACATCCGCTCAGCAGCAGCGCCGTGCACGCCAAGGTCACGACAGTGGCCAGCGCACCCCTTTTGCAGGATCGAAGCATCGTCACCCGGGTCAGATCGCGCCCAGCGACAACGCCTCGCGGTCGGCGAGGAACGGCATCGGCATCCAGCGCGCGGCCAGCAAGGCCTCCATCGCGTTGCCGGGCACCGGTCGGGATAGCAAAAACCCCTGCGCGCGGTGGCATCCGTGCTGCATCAAAGTCAGTGCCGCGGCGGGGGTTTCGACCCCCTCGGCGACCAGCTGCAGTCCGAAGGCCTCGGCCAGCCCGATGATCGCCCGGACGATGGCCAGGTCCCCGGCGTTGGTGCCCAGGTCGCGGACGAACCCGGTGTCGATCTTGAGCATGTCGACCGGGAGCGACTTCAAATGCGACAGCACGGCATAACCGGTGCCGAAGTCGTCGATGGCGATCTGGACGCCGACCTCCTTGAGCTCGGCCAGCGTCTTGCGGGTGGTCTCGATGTCGTGCACCACGGCCCGCTCGGTGATCTCCAGGCACACCGATCCGCCGTCGATGCCGAACTCCTCGATGGTGTCGGCGACGCTGCGCACGAAGCCACGGGTGATCAGCTGGATCGGCGAGACGTTGATGCGCAGGATGGCGCTCTGCCCCACGCCGTTGGCGCGCCACCGGCTGAATTCGGCGCACGCGCTTCGCATCACCCAGCGGCCCAGTTCGCCGGCCAAATTGGTCGATTCGGCCACCCCGATGAACGAGTCCGGCAGCAGCAGCCCCCAGATCGGGTGCCGCCAGCGCACCAGCGCCTCGGCCGCGACGATCGCGCCGGTCCACAGGTCGACCTCGGGCAGGTAGTGCAGCAGCAGCGCTTCGCTGTCGATGTCGCCCTGCAGGTGCAGCTCGATGTCGTTGCGGAAGGCGCTTTTCAGCGACATGTCGTCGGTGGACAGCGCGACCTGGTTGCCGCCCGCGCGCTTGGCCGTCAGCACGGCCTCGTCGGCCCGGCGCAGCAGGTCGGTGCTGTTGTCACGCCCCGGCATGCCTACGGCCAGGCCGATGCTCACGGTGCGGGTGATCATGTGCCCGCCGATGGCCAGGCGCTCGCGCAGCATCGCCCCCAGCCGCCGCGCGAAGGCCTCCGCGGCCCCCGTCGACATCGGCTGGTCGGGGATGACGACGAACTCGTCGCCGCCCAGCCTGGCGATCATGCTCTGGTTCCCCGCGCACACCCGGATGCGTTGCGCGAACACGCGGATGAACCAGTCGCCGGCCGTGTGGCCGAGGTAGTCGTTGATCGGCTTGAGCCGGTCCAGGTCGAGGTACAACACGGCGACCGGTCCGGGGCTGCCCGCGGCCAGCCGGTCCGACAGGTGCGCCACCAGGGCCCGCCGGTTGTACAGGCCGGTCAGGTCGTCGTGCTCGGCGAGGTAGCGCAGCTTTTCTTCGGCCGCGATGCGGGCCTGAAGCTGCGCGAAGAGCGCGGCGACCGCCTCCAGGGTGTTGATCTCTTCCTGCTTCCACTTGCGCGCGCCGTTCTTGACGAAGCCGAGCACCCCGGTCGTCGTGTCGCCGGAAACCAGCGGTGCGGCCGCCACCGACGGCGAGCCGGACTGCTTGGCTCCCCCGATCAGGCGGGGCAGCAGGCGGCTGCTCTGGTCCGGCCGGATCACCACCGGCTTCCGGCCGTGCTCGCACTGGGCGAGCACGGGGTCGGCGCTGGTGAAGTGGACGACGGCCATCGGATCGGGATCGGGAACGTCGAGGCGCGGCGGCCATTCGGCGACCAGCACCGACGCCCGGATGTCGTGGTCGTGGTGGCGCAGAAGCCCGGCGTCCAGATCGAACTGCTCGACGAGCTGCGCGAGCACCTTCTCGCTGACCTGGGTGGCGGTGGACCCGGTGGCCTCCATCAGCTGCGTGGCCACCGAGGTGACGACGAGATCCAGGCTGCGCGGCACGGGCTCCTCCGACGGGCACATGTCCTAATTGGGCTTGCCGTGGCCGGGGCCCAATCAGGGGATCTTCGTCTTCAAAATTCCCCTCGATGCACACCGATGCGCACCGCGGAGCCCCATGCTGTGCGTGACTGTATCCGGCCCGGGGCAGGTCACGAATTCGTGCGGGAAAGCGTATCATGTGCGGCCCGCCCCCACCGCGCCGCGGCCGAACGGCCTGCGCCCCAACTTAAGACGGGAGACCACCGCAGATGCCTGCCGCGCGCACGGCCAAACGACGGCTCGCTCCGGCGGCAAAGGCCTTGGCGCCCCGCCTGTTCTGGCGCCGCCGATACCGGATCCTGCAACGCCTGGGCGAGTCGCGGGCGGACGTGCAACTGGTGGCCTCGCTGTGCGATCCCACCCGGGTTTCGCTGGACATCGGGGCCGACGTCGGCGAATTCACGATCGCGATGCTGGCGTCGTCGCGATCGGTGATCGCCTTCGAACCGCGTCCCGCCCAGGCGCGGGACCTCGCCGCCATGTTCGACGCGGTGGGCGCCGCCGTGCGGGTCGAAGCGGTGGCGCTCTCGGACCAATCCGGCACGACGACCATGCGGGTGGTGAAGAGCGACCCGGGGCGTAGCACGATCGACGCGGCCAACCCGCTCACCGACTCCGGCGGGGAGGCGGTGCGAAGCCTCGAGGTCCCCGTCAGGCGCCTCGACGACCTGCGCCTCGACGACGTCGGCCTGGTCAAGATCGACGTCGAGGGCCACGAGCTGGCCGTGCTGCGCGGCGCCGCGGACACCCTGGTGCGCAACCGGCCGACGGTCCTGGTGGAAGCCGAGGAACGCCACCACCGGGGCGCCGTCGCCGCGATCACCGAGTTGCTGACCGGGCTTGGCTACCACGGCTACTTCGAGATCGGCGACGACCGCCGGCCGGTCGCCGAGTTCGACGCGGCCCGCTATCAGAACCCGGCCAACATCGGCGGCCGCGAGGACGGCTGGGCCCCCCACGGCGTCTACGTCAACAACTTCGTCTTCCTGCCCGCCGAGTCCTGACCGCCCGCGGCACGTGAGGCGGCTCACAATCGGCGCCGAGCTGTCACGCGCGCCGGGGCCGCGGTGTCTCAAGGGCACGAGACCCGTGAGAAGGAGACTGGTAATGACCGAGCTGAGCGCCCCCAAAATCAACGTCGTCGTGGTCGGCGGCGGATACGCCGGAACGCTGGCCGCCAACCACCTGCGCCGGCGCGCCGACGTCGACATCACGCTGGTCAACGCGCGGCCCGTCTTCGTCGAGCGGATCCGCCTGCACCAGCTGGCCTGCGACACCGGCGCCGCCACCGCGGAGTACGACACCCTGCTCGGCGAGGGAATCCGGCTGGTCGTCGACACCGTCGAGCGCATCGACGCCGCCGACCGGCGCGTCGTGCTGGGCTCGGGCACCGAGCTGGACTACGACTACCTGATTTACGCCGTCGGCAGCACCGGGGTCACACCCTCGCAGGTGCCGGGCGCTGCGGAACTCGCCCACTCCGTCGCCGATTTGGAAAGCGCGCAGCGGCTGCGCTACGCGCTGGCCGACCTGCCGCTCGCCTCGCCCGTCACGGTCGTCGGGGCCGGCCTGACCGGCATCGAAACGGCGTCCGAGCTGGCCGAGCAGGGGCGCCCGGTGACCCTGGTGTGCGGCGGGCTTCTCGGTCCGTCGCTGAGCGCGCGGGGCCGCCGTTCGGTGGCCAAGCGGCTGCGCGCCCTCGGCGTCAACGTGCTGGAATCCGTCGCCGCCCGCGAGGTGCGCTGGGACGCGGTGGTGCTCAGCGACGGCGCCGTGGTGCCGAGCGCGGCGACGGTGTGGACGGCGGGGTTCGCGGTGCCGGACCTGGCCGCGCGCAGCGGGTTGCGCACCGACTCCGTGGGCCGGCTGCTCACCGACGAGACGCTGACCAGCATCGACGACCCGCGCATCGTCGCCGCGGGGGACGCGGCCGCGCCCTCGGGCCAGCCGCTGCGGATGAGCTGCCAGGCCGCCGGGCCGCTGGGCGCCCAAGCCGCCAACACCGTGCTCAGCCGCATCGCCGGCAGCACGCCCGCCGCGCTGAACCAGGCGTTCGTCGGGCAGTGCATCAGCCTGGGCCGCAGCCACGGCACCTTCCAGCTGGCGCGCACCGACGACACCCCGGTGAACGTGGCGCTCGGCGGTCGCGTCGCGGCCTCGATCAAGGAGGCGATCTGCAAGGGCACGCTGTGGGCGATCCGGCGCGAGGCCGCCAAGCCCGGGTCCTACTACTGGCTCAAGGGCGGCAAGCGGCCCGCGCAGTCGCCGGCCGATCGGCGGGTCGCGCTGCCATGACCCGCTCGTCGGGCGGTGGTGAGCATGCCGAACGGTTCACGTTGCTGCGGCCGTTGCTGTTCACCATCGCCTACGAGATCCTCGGCTCGGCGACCGAAGCCGACGACGTCTTGCAGGACAGCTACCTGCGCTGGGCCGAGGTGGACCTGGCGCGCGTGCGCGACACCAAGTCCTATCTGGCCCAGCTGGTCACCCGGCAGGCGCTCAACGCGCTGCGCGCCGACGCGCGCCGCCGCGAGGAGTACGTGGGGCCCTGGCTGCCCGAGCCGCTGCTGCTCGACGAGCAGGACCCCTCGGCGGATGTCGTTCTCGCCGAGTCGGTTTCGATGGCGATGCTGGTCCTGCTGGAGACGCTGAGCCCCGACGAGCGGGCGGTGTTCGTGCTGCGCGAGGTGTTCGGTTTCGACTACGCCGAAATCGGTGCGGCGGTGGGCAAGCCGGCGTCGACCGTCCGCCAGGTCGCGCACCGCGCGCGCGAACACGTTCGCGCGCGGCGGAAACGATTCGACGCGCAAGATTTTGAGCGCACCGCTCAGATCACCGCGCAGTTCATGGCCACGGCGGCCAGCGGCGACGTGCAAACCCTGATGACGATGCTCGCCCCGGACGCCGTCTGGATGGCCGACAGCGGAGGCAAGGTGTCGGCGGCGCGCCGGCCGGTGGTGGGCGCCGAGCGGGTGGCCAGGGCCATCGCCGGCCTGATGCGCAAGGCCCGCGACGCCTGGGCGACCGTGCGCGTGCGGACGGTGAACTGCAACAGCGCGCCGGCGGTGCTGCTCTACCAAGGCGAACGGCTCGAGATGGTGGTCACGCTGGAGATCGCCGACGAGAAGATCACCAATTTCTACGTGATGCGCAACCCTGACAAGCTGGCCGCTGTGACGACCGCCCGGGCCATCAGTCGCGGCTAGGTGACTGCGGCTCTGTCAAGCTAGGGCGGTGCGAATCGAGCCGCTTGGCGACCTCGGCGCCGCATCCCGCGTGCTGCGCGCGGTCGGCGACGCGACCGGCCGGCTCGGGCTTCCGCCGCCCGCGGCGCTGACCGGTGACTGGTTCGGCGCGCGGGCGGTGATCGCGCCCAGCGTGGCGGTGCGGCCGGTGCGCGGCGGCGACGCCTTCGCCGTCCCACCGGGTTCGGCGGCCGGTGGCCGGGCCGTGGGCGGCGGCTGGGTGGGCTATCTGTCCTATCCCGACCCCGGCGCCGACGGGCGGGGAAACCGGATCCCCGAGGCCGCCGGCGGCTGGACCGACTGCGTGCTGCGCGGCGACCGCGACGGGCAGTGGTGGTACGAAAGCCTGTCCGGGGCGCCGATGCCCGACTGGCTGGCCGCGGCCTTGGCCGCACGGCCCGCCCCGGCGCGCGAGTGCCGGATCGACTGGGGCGCGCCCGATCGGCCGGCCCACCGCGAGGGCGTGCTGGCCTGCCTGGAGGCGATCCGCGCCGGCGAGGTCTACCAGGCCTGCGTCTGCACGCAATTCACCGGAACGGTCACCGGGGCGCCGCTGGACTTCTTCGTCGACGGCGTCGCGCGCACCTCCCCGGCCCGGGCGGCCTACCTGGCCGGCCCGTGGGGCGCGGTGGCCTCGTTGTCCCCGGAACTCTTCCTGCGCCGGCGAGGGACGGTCGTGACGTCAAGCCCGATCAAGGGAACGCTGCCGCTGGACGCCTGGCCGTCGGCGCTGCGCGCGTCGGCCAAGGAGGTCGCCGAGAACATCATGATCGTGGACCTGGTCCGCAACGATCTGGGCCGGGTGGCAACCGTCGGCTCGGTGACCGTCCCCGAGCTCTTGGTGGTGCGGCGTGCCCCGGGCGTGTGGCACCTGGTGTCGACGGTGTCGGCGCGGGTAGCGGCCGAGCTCCCGATGTCGGCGCTGCTCGACGCGGCCTTCCCCCCGGCGTCGGTGACCGGGACACCCAAACACCGCGCCCGCCAACTCATTGCGCAATGGGAGCGCCATCGTCGCGGAATATACTGCGGCACAATAGGTTTGGCGTCCCCGATCGCCGGGACGGAGCTGAACGTCGCGATTCGCACCGTCGAATTCGACGCCGCCGGGGGCGCCGTGCTCGGCGTCGGCGGCGGAATTACCGCCGACTCCGATCCCGGCGCGGAATGGGACGAATGCCTACACAAGGCCGCCCCAATCGTCGGGCTGCCCAGCGTCGCGGCCGCCACCAGTCGGTCGGCCGGGTAAAACATCGGCGCCCGGGCCATGAATTTCGGCTAACCCCCAGCACAAGCTGGTGGGGACGCCTAAGCTGCTGGCATTGACCCGCGCCGAATCGCGCGTCGACTGCCGGAGGGGACCGTCATGAGAATCGCTGTCCTGGGCGCCGCGGCGTCTGCCCTACTGGGCGGCACGCTGGCGGTTACGCCCCTGACCTCGGTGAGTACGTCCCCGCCGACGGTTACGGGGTGCGGCCCGGGCGGCGCGGCGTGCGGAGAGAAAGTGGCCTCGGTGCTCCTGCCCGAGACCCCGAAAGCGTCCGGCCCGGCCCCCCAGGTGGGCGCCGTGCCTGCCGCCGCGCAGGTGGGCGGAGGCGCGCCGGTTAACGACGCGGGAGATGTCATCGCCCCCGGGGCGTCCGCGCCCGCCGGAGGCGGTGCACCCGCCGCGGCGGTGCCCGGGGTGAGCTCGCCGGCGCTCGGCGGCGGCGCGCCCGACGTCGGCGGCCTGGGGACCGGCCTGCCCGGCGCGGGCGTGCCGGACCTGGGCACCCTCGGGCTGCCGGACCCCAACGTCCTGCTGCCCGGCGTGGCCGGCGCATTCGCCGCCCAACAGGGTGCGAACGTGGCGTTGTCGGTGGTGCAGGGCGTGGTCGGCGTGGGAGGCACGGTCGTCGGGCTCGGAGCGAGCGCGGTGGGCACCGTGACGTCCGCGGCCATCGCGTTGGCCTGGCTGAAGGACGCGGGCCTGCTGCCGAGCAACATCGGACTTCCCGGGGTGAGTTTCCCCGGCTTCGGCGTGCCCACCCTCGCCGCCGCGACAGCAGCTGTCCCCGGGGCCGCCGCGGCGATCCCGGCGGGTCTGCCGGCGGCACCTCCGCTGCCGGCGCTGCCGGCGGCACCTCCGCTGCCGGCGCTGCCCCTGCCCGCCGCCCCGGCGGCGCTGCCCCCGCTACCGGCATTGCCCCCGCTGCCCGCGGGCCCGCCGCCGCTGCCTGCGCTGCCAC
>NZ_LQPJ01000139.1 GCF_002101785.1 Mycobacterium palustre | reverse complement strand
GATCGACAACCAGGCCAAGGTGGTGTCCTGGTACGACAACGAATGGGGCTACTCCAACCGCCTCGTCGACCTCGTCGACCTGGTCGGCAAGTCCCTGTAACCGTCGTGACGTCCTCCCTGCCCAACCTGGACGGCCTTCTGGCCGAAGGAGTTTCGGGTCGCGGCGTGCTGGTGCGCTCGGACCTGAACGTGCCGCTCGATGACGGCGGCGAGATCACCGACCCCGGTCGCATCACCGCATCGGTCCCGACGCTCAAGGCGCTGCTGGACGCGGGCGCCAAGGTGGTCGTGGCCGCACACCTGGGCCGTCCCAAGAACGGAGCCGACCCCAAGCTGTCGCTGGCGCCCGTCGCCGCCGCGCTCGGCGAACGGCTGGGCCGGCACGTGCAATTGGCCGGAGACGTCGTGGGCAGCGACGCGCTCGCCCGCGCCGAGGGGCTGACCGAGGGCGACATCCTGCTGCTGGAAAACGTCCGCTTCGATCCCCGCGAAACCAGCAAGGACGACGGCGAGCGGCTGGCGCTGGCCGGGCAACTGGCCGAATTGGTCTCGCCGGGAGGCGCTTTCGTCTCCGACGGGTTCGGGGTGGTGCATCGCAAGCAGGCCTCCGTCTACGACGTCGCCACCCTGCTGCCGCACTACGCCGGCACCCTGGTGGCCAAGGAGATCGAGGTGCTGGAGAAGTTGACCAGCTCCACCACCCGGCCCTACGCGGTGGTGCTCGGCGGGTCGAAGGTGTCCGACAAGCTCGGCGTCATCGAATCGTTGGCGACCAAGGCCGACAGCATCGTGATCGGCGGCGGCATGTGCTTCACTTTCCTTGCCGCGCATGGGCTTTCGGTGGGCACCTCGCTGCTCGAGACCGAGATGATCGACACCTGCCGGCGGTTGTCCGAGACCTACGCCGACGTGCTTCGGCTCCCGGTCGACATCGTGGTGGCGGAGAAGTTCGCCGCCGATTCGCCGCCGGAAACCGTGGCCGCCGACCGGATCCCGGAAGGCAAGATGGGCCTGGACATCGGGCCGGAATCGGTCCGGCGGTTCGCGGCGCTGCTGTCCAACGCCGAGACCGTCTTCTGGAACGGGCCGATGGGCGTGTTCGAGTTCCCGGCCTTCGCCGCCGGCACGAAGGGCGTCGCCGAGGCGGTCGCCGCGGCCACCGGCAAGGGCGCCTTCACCGTGGTCGGCGGCGGCGACTCCGCGGCCGCGGTGCGCGCCCTCGGCATTGCCGAGGCGGACTTCTCGCACATCTCCACCGGCGGCGGCGCATCGCTGGAATACCTGGAAGGCAAGACGCTGCCCGGCATCGAGGTGCTCGGCCGGCCGCAACCAAGTTGAGCCAAGCGAAGGAGACCCGTGAGCCGCAAGCCGCTGATCGCCGGCAACTGGAAGATGAACCTCAATCACTTCGAGGCGATCGCCCTGGTGCAAAAGATCGCTTTCGCGCTGCCGGATAAGTACTACGACAAGGTCGACGTCACCGTCCTGCCGCCGTTCACCGACCTGCGCAGCGTGCAGACCCTGGTCGACGGCGACAAGCTGCGCCTCACCTACGGCGCCCAGGACCTGTCCCAGCACGACTCCGGCGCCTACACCGGCGACATCAGCGGGGCCTTTCTGGCCAAGCTCGGCTGCAGCTTCGTCGTGGTCGGGCACTCCGAGCGGCGCACCTATCACCACGAGGACGACGCGCTGGTGGCCGCCAAGGCCGCCGCCGCGCTCAAGCACGAGCTCACCCCGATCGTCTGCATCGGCGAGCACCTCGAGGTCCGGGAGGCCGGCGAGCATGTCGGCCACTGCGAGGAGCAGCTGCGCGGCTCGCTGGCCGGCCTGTCGGCCGAGCAGATCGGCCGCGTCGTCGTCGCGTACGAGCCCGTATGGGCGATCGGAACCGGACGGGTCGCCAGCGCGTCCGATGCTCAAGAGGTGTGCGCGTCCATCCGCAAGGAGCTTGGCTCGCTGGCCTCGGCGCAGGTCGCCGACACCGTCCGGGTGCTCTACGGCGGCTCGGTGAACGCCAAGAACATCGGCGACATCGTCGCCCAGGACGATATCGACGGGGCTCTGGTCGGCGGGGCGTCGCTGGACGGCGAGCAGTTCGCGACGCTGGCGGCCATCGCCGCCGGCGGGCCCCTGCCGTGACCGCGCGGCTGTCCCGGTAGGCTCTGCGTCATGGAATTGGCCCTGCAGATCACCCTGGTGGTGACCAGCATCCTCGTGGTGCTGCTGGTGCTGTTGCACCGCGCCAAGGGCGGCGGCCTGTCGACGCTGTTCGGCGGTGGCGTGCAATCGAGCCTGTCCGGGTCCACCGTGGTGGAAAAGAACCTGGACCGCCTGACGCTGTTCATCACCGGGATCTGGCTGGTCTGCATCATCGGCATGGCCCTGCTGATCAAGTACCGCTGACGCTCGACGGGCGCGCAGCTTGGCGCGCCTCGATACTGGAACCCATGGCTGGGCATTCCGACAGGGCTTTTGACAGCGCGCTCGAACCGATCGGCGCCGTCCAGCGCACCCGCGTCGGGCGCGAGGCCACCGAGCCCATGCGCGCCGACATCCGGCTGCTGGGCACCATCCTCGGCGACACCGTGCGCGAGCAGAACGGCGAGGAGGTGTTCGACCTCGTCGAGCGGGCGCGGGTGGAATCCTTCCGGGTGCGGCGCTCCGAGATCGACCGGGCCGACATGTCGCGGATGTTTTCCGGTCTCGACATCCGCCTGGCGCTGCCGGTCATCCGGGCGTTCAGTCATTTCGCCCTGCTGGCCAACGTGGCCGAGGACATCCACCGCGAGCGCCGGCGCGCGCTGCACGTCGCCGCGGGCGAGCCGCCGCAGGACAGCAGCCTGGCCGCCACCTACGCCAAACTCGATGCGGCGGACCTGAATTCGGCCGCGGTGGCCGACGCGCTGCGCGGCGCGGTGGTGTCCCCGGTCATCACCGCCCACCCGACCGAGACCCGCCGGCGCACCGTGTTCGTCACCCAACATCGCATCACCGAGCTGATGCGCCTGCGCGCCGCGGGGCACACCCACACCGACGCGGGCCGCGACATCGAGCGCGAGCTGCGCCGCCAGGTCCTGGCGCTGTGGCAGACCGCGCTGATCCGGCTCAACCGGCTGCAGATCACCGACGAAATCGACGTCGGCCTCAGGTACTACCCGGCCGCGCTGTTCACGGTGATCCCGCAGGTCAACGCCGAGGTGCGCGACGCGTTACGCGCCCGCTGGCCCGAGGCGGACCTGCTGGCCGCGCCGATCCTGCAGCCCGGCTCCTGGATCGGCGGCGACCGCGACGGCAACCCGAACGTCACCGCCGACGTCGTGCGGCGCGCCACCGGCAGCGCCGCCTTCACCGCGCTGGATCACTACCTGTCCGAGCTCACCGACCTCGAGCAGGAACTGTCGATGTCGGCGCGGCTGATCACCGTCACGCCCGAGGTGACCGCCCTGGCCGAGCGCAGCGACGAGGCGGCCCGCGCCGACGAGCCGTACCGGCGGGCGCTGCGGGTGATCCGGGGGCGTCTGACCGCCACGGCGGCTGAGATCCTGGACCGGCGGTCGCAGCACGAGCTCGACCTCGGCCTGCCCCGCTATTCGGCGCCGGCCGAGTTGCGCGCCGACCTGGACGCCATCGACGCCTCGCTGCGCACCCACGGCGCCGGCCTGTTGGCCGACGACCGCCTGGCCCGGCTGCGAGAAAGCGTGCACGTCTTCGGATTTCACCTGTGTGGGCTGGACATGCGGCAGAACTCCGACGTGCACGAGGAGGTCGTCGGCGAGCTGCTGGCCTGGGCCGGGGCGCACCCCGACTACGGCTCCCTCCCCGAAGACGAGCGGGTCGAACTGCTGGCCCGCGAGCTCGGCACCCGCCGCCCGCTGGTCGGCGACCGCGCCCAACTGTCCGAGCTGGCCCGTCGCGAGCTGGGCGTCGTCGCCGCGGCCGCCCGCGCCGTCGAGCTCTACGGCCCCGCGGCGGTGCCCAACTACGTCATCTCGATGTGCCAGTCGGTGTCGGACGTCCTGGAGGCCGCGATCCTGCTGAAGGAGGCCGGCCTGCTCGATGCCTCCGGACCCGAACCCTATTGCCCCCTGGGCATTTCGCCGCTGTTCGAGACCATCGACGACCTGCACAACGGGGCGTCGATCCTGCAGGCGATGCTGGACCTGCCGCTGTACCGATCCCTGGTGGACGCCCGGGGCGGCTGCCAGGAAGTCATGCTCGGCTACTCCGATTCCAACAAGGACGGCGGGTACCTCACCGCCAACTGGGCGGTCTACCGCGCCGAGCTCACCCTCGTCGAGGTGGCGCGCAAGACCGGTATCCGGTTGCGGCTCTTCCACGGCCGCGGCGGCACCGTCGGCCGCGGCGGCGGCCCGAGCTACCAGGCCATCCTGGCGCAGCCACCCGGAGCGGTGAACGGCTCGCTGCGCCTCACCGAGCAGGGCGAGGTGATCGCCGCCAAGTACGCCGAGCCCGAGCTGGCCCGGCGCAACCTGGAGAGCCTGGTGGCGGCGACGCTGGAGTCGACACTGCTCGACGTCGAGGGCCTAGGCGATGCGGCCGAGCCGGCCTACGCGGTGCTCGACGAGGTGGCGGCCCTGGCGCACCGCGCCTACGCCGAATTGGTCCACGAGACACCGGGTTTCGTCGACTACTTCAAGGCCTCCACGCCGGTCAGCGAGATCGGGTCGCTGAACATCGGCAGCCGGCCCACCTCACGCAAGCCCACCGAGTCCATCTCGGACCTGCGCGCCATCCCGTGGGTGCTGGCCTGGACCCAGTCGCGGGTGATGCTGCCCGGCTGGTACGGCACCGGCTCGGCGTTCGAGCAGTGGATCGCCGCGGGCCCCGAACCCGAATCCGAGCGGGTGGCGGTGTTGCACGACCTCTACGAGCGGTGGCCGTTCTTTCGCAGCGTGCTGTCCAACATGGCCCAGGTGCTGGCCAAGAGCGACCTGGGCCTGGCCGCCCGCTACGCCGAGCTGGTCGCCGACGAATCGTTGCGGCGCAGGGTATTCGACAAGATCGTCGACGAGCACCGCCGCACCATCGCCATGCACAAGCTGATCACCGGCCACGACGACCTGCTCGCCGACAACCCCGCCCTGGCGCGGTCGGTGTTCAACCGCTTCCCGTACCTGGAGCCGCTGAACCACCTGCAGGTGGAGTTGCTGCGCCGCTACCGCTCCGGCGACGACGACGAGCTGGTGCAGCGCGGCATCCTGCTGACCATGAACGGGCTGGCGAGCGCGTTACGCAATAGCGGTTAACGGCCGATGATGAGATGATTCTGCCCGGCCGCAGCGGTACCCACCCCCAGGAGCAACCATGGCTCTCGCCTCGCTCTCCGAGCTGGACCAATACAAGGCCGCACCGTTCCCGCCCGGCTATCCCGACGGCACGCGGACTTTCTACAGCCCGGTCGACCGTGTGCACGAAGCCCTGCAGGCGTTGTTGACGTCGGCCAACAAAAGCATCGTGGTGGCCATGTACGGCTACGACGACAGCCAGCTGAACACGATCCTCCAGTCGAAGCTGCACGACGAAAACGTCTACGTGCAAATGACTCTCGATTCCACGCAGGCCGCCGGGAAGGCGGAGCGGGAACTGTTGGCCGCGTGGCTGAACGACAAGACGGGCAACAGCATCGCAATCGGCCACAGCGAGAAGTCGGCCATCATGCACCTGAAGATGGTCATCATCGACGGCGTCGACGTCGTCACCGGCTCGACCAACTGGTCCCAGGGCGGCGAGACCAGGCAGGACAACCAGATGACCGTGATCCGCGACCCCTGCGTGTGCGCCGAGGCCCGCTCCAGGCTCGACATCATCCACGACGACATGCTCAAGCAGATGGCCGCGCGCGCCGCGAAGGAAAAGCAGGCGCGTTAGGCGACCGCGGTTAACGGGCATCCGGAGGCCATGTCGCACGCCACGTCATCCGACAACACACGGCTGGCCCAAAACAGCGTCTTCGAACGACTGGCCCGCGCCGGCTATGTCGTCAACGGGCTGGTGCATTTGATCGTCGGCTACCTGGCCATCCGGATCGCCTGCGGCGACGGCGCCACCGCCGACCAGACCGGGGCGCTGGCGGCGCTGGCAAGCAAACCGGGTGGCCGCCTCGTCCTGTGGGCCGTCGCGGGGGCCCTTCTGACGCTTGGCCTCTGGCGGCTCGTCGAGACGGCCCTCGGGCGGTCGAGCGACCGCGAGTCGGGTCGCCGCGAGCCCGAGGGGGCGTGGGATCGGGCGAAGGCCTTCGGGCTGGCGGTGGTCTACCTCGCGTTCGCGTACTCGGCGTTCGGGTTCGCCCGCGGCGCGGGCAGGGCGGCCGATCGACAGAATTCCGGCATCAGCGCGCGCCTGATGCAGACGGCCCCGGGCACCCTCGCCCTCGTCGCGTGCGGGCTGGTCATCGTCGGGGTGGGCATCTACCACATCTACAAGGGGGCCAGCCGCAACTTCGTGGGCGACCTCAAGGGCAAGACCGGGCACCTGGTGCGACGGCTGGGCGCGGCGGGCTACGTCGCCAAGGGCGCGGTCATCGCCGGGACCGGCGCGCTGGTCGTCGTCGCCGCCTGCCGCTCCGAACCGAAGAAGGCCACCGGACTCGACGGGGCGCTCAAGACGCTCGGTGCCCAGCCCTACGGGCGGGCGATGCTGATCGCGGCCGGCGTGGGGATCATCCTCTACGGCCTGTACAGCTTCGTCATGGCCCGGTCGAACAAGATGTGACCCTCAACGGTTGCGCAGCCGGTCGATGACGCCGCGCACCGCGTTCTCGGTGACCGCCAGCGGCGAGATCATCGTCTCGCCGACCTTCACCATGTCGTCGATGCGCGCGACGATGGCCTCCACCGGCTCGACCAGCACGATGAGCCGCTTGGCCAGCTCGTCCAGGCTGGCCAGGGTGCCGTCCAGGTGATCCAGCCCGGTCTCCATGCGTTCGACCGTGGCGTTGAGGCGAGACAGCGAGCTGTTCAGCTCGCTCATCGTGCTGCTCAGGCCGTCGAGCACGTCCTCGACCTGCTCGACGGTCTTGTCGGCGTTCAGGGCGGCCTGGGTGAGGGTCTTGATGCGGTTGCGCTCGCCCCCGCCGCGCACGGTTCTGTCTGCCATGACGGCAATTATGCGCCGAGGGGGTCAGCGGGGGAGCCTGGCCGCGGCCTCCTCGTCGAGGAACCAGCGCGTGGCCTCGCGCCCGATGGCACCGGCGGCCGGCACCGACGCCGGGGTGGCGCCGCCGATGGCGGCCGCGGCCGCGTCAGCCTTGCCGGCCCCGGACACCATCAGCCACACCTCCCGCGAACGCTGAACCGCGGGCAGCGTCAACGTGATTCGCTGCGGCGGCGGCTTGGGAGAGTCTTCGACGGACACCACCATGCGGGTCATCTCGTGCACCGCGGGCGTGTCCGGGAACAGCGAATTGATGTGGCCCTCGGGGCCCATCCCGAGCAGGTGCACGTCGAAATTCGGCACCGGCTCGCCCGGTGCGGCGTTGGCCGCCAGCAGTTGTTCGTACGACAGCGCCGCGGCGGCGATGTCGTTGCCGAACTCGCCGTCGCTGGCCGGCATCGCGTGCACGTGACTCGACGGGATGTCGACGTGATCGAGCAGCGCCTCGCGCGCCTGCTTCTCGTTGCGCTCGTCGTCGTCCTCGGGCACGTAGCGTTCGTCGCCCCAGAACAGGTGCACCTTCGACCAGTCGATGCGCTCGGCCTGGGTGCCGAGATACTTCAGCAATCCGATGCCATTGCTGCCGCCGGTCAGCGCGATCAGTGCCCGGCCCCGGGCCGCCGCGGCGGCCTCGATGGCATCGACCAGCCGTGTGCCCGCGGCCCGCACCAACGCGTCGCCGTCGGGAAAAACTTCGACAATGGCAGTCACACGTATTGCACCTTCTTAATACCTTCGAGCGCTTGCTGATAGATCTCGTCCGCGTCCAGCCGTCGCAGATCCTCGGCGAGGCATTCACCGGTTTCCCTGCGCGCCAACGGAACCAAGGCTTCCGGTTTGGCGGTGCGGCTCAGCGTTGCCGTCCGGCCCGTTTGCGGCCGGCTCAAGGTGATGGTCTCGCTCGGGCGGGTCAATTCGACCTTGAGCTCGCCGACCGCCCGGCGCACCGGGCCGTCGATCCGGCTGGCCAGCCACCCCGCCAGGATGTCGAGGGCGGGCTCGTCCCGCAGGCCGGACACCAACGCCCCCTGGATCGGTTCGTGCGGCGGCTGGTCGACCGCGGAGGTCAGCAGCGCCCGCCAGTAGGTGATGCGCGCCCAGCACAGGTCGGTGTCGCCGGCGGTGTAGCCGGCCAGCCGGCTCCGGATCGCCGACAACGGGTCGACGCCGTTGGTGGCGTCGGTGATGCGCCGAATCGCCAACTTGCCCAACGGGTCTTGGGCCGGCACCTCCGGGGCGATGTCGGGCCACCACGCCACCACCGGAATGTCGGGGAGCAGAAACGGGATGACCACGCTGGCGGCGTGGCCCGCGAGCGCCCCCGACAGCTTCAGGATCACCACCTCGCTGGCGCCGGTGTCGCCGCCGGCGCGCAGCTGCGCGTCCAGGCGCGGTGTGTCGGCGTACGGGTCGCCGCGCATGGTGACGATGATCCGGCTGGGGTGTTCGTGGCTGGCGTCGTTGGCGGCCGCCAGCGAATCCTCGAGCACCTCTTCGCTATCCGGCGCGATGAGCAGCGTCAGCACCCGTCCCATCGTGACCGCGCCGACCTTCTCGCGCAGCCCGCTGAGTTTCTTGTTGACCGCTGTGGTGGTCGTCTCGTCGAGGTCGACAATCATCGGCGCCACCATCCCCGCCCGGCGGCAATCACGGCCGCCGCCATTCCCGCCCGGTGCGGCGCAGCATCTCGAAGGCGGACTCCGGACCCCAGGTGCCCGCCTCGTACGGGTCGGGCTTGCCGTGCGACGCCCAGTTGTCGAGGACGGGATCGAGGATCTCCCAGGCCAATTCGACCTCCTCGTTGACCGGGAACAGCGACGGCTCCCCGAGCAGCACGTCGAGGATCAGCTGTT
Source organism: Mycobacterium palustre (assembly GCF_002101785.1). Classification (GTDB taxonomy): domain Bacteria; phylum Actinomycetota; class Actinomycetes; order Mycobacteriales; family Mycobacteriaceae; genus Mycobacterium; species Mycobacterium palustre. The sequence continues at coordinate 71,862 of NZ_LQPJ01000139.1, read as the reverse complement.
CGTAGGCCTCCGGGGATTCCTCGGCGAACGCCGATCCGTAGGAGAAGTCCATGTTGACGTCGCGGACCTCCATCGCGGTGCCGGGCACCTTCGAGCCGAACCGCAGCGTGGTGCCCTCGTCGGGCTGGACCCGGATCACCATCGCGTTGGCGCCCAGCTCGTCGGTCATGGTGGCGTCGAAGGGCAGGTGCGGGGCGCGCTTGAAAACCAGGGCGATCTCGGTCACCCTGCGGCCCAACCGTTTTCCCGTCCGCAGGTAGAACGGCACACCGGCCCAACGGCGGGTGTCGATCTCCAGAGTGATGGCGGCGAACGTCTCGGTGGTGGAGTCCTTGGCGAACCCCTCCTCGTCGAGCAGCCCGACGACCTTCTCGCCGCCCTGCCAGCCGCCGGTGTATTGGCCGCGGCTGGTGGTCTCGTCGAGCGGTTGGGCCAGCTGCGTGGCCGACAGCACCTTGATCTTCTCGGTCTGCAGCGCCGCCGGGTGGAAGCTGACCGGCTCCTCCATCGCGGTCAGGGCCAACAGCTGCATGAGGTGGTTCTGGATGACGTCGCGGGCGGCGCCGATGCCGTCGTAGTAACCGGCGCGCCCGCCCAACCCGATGTCCTCGGCCATGGTGATCTGGACATGGTCGACGTAGTGGGAGTTCCAGATCGGGTCGAACAGCTGGTTGGCGAACCGCAGGGCCAGGATGTTGCGCACCGTCTCCTTGCCCAGGTAGTGGTCGATGCGGAACACCGCCTCCTCGGGGAAGACGGCGTTGACGGTCTTGTTCAGGTCGCGGGCGCTTTGCAGGTCGTGGCCGAAGGGCTTTTCGATCACCACCCGGCTCCACCGGTCGCCCTGCGGGCGGGCCAATCCGGACTCGTGCAGCCGCTCGCACACCACCGGGAAGGCGTTCGGCGGGATCGCCAGGTAGAAGGCGTGGTTGCCGCCGGTGCCGCGCTCGGCGTCGAGCTTGTCCAGCGTCTCGGCCAGCCGGGAGAATGCCTCGTCGTCGTCGAAAGACCCTGGCACGAAACGGAATCCCTCGGCCAGCCGGTCCCAGTTCTCCTGACGGAACGGCGTGCGGCAGTGCTCCTTGACCGCCTGGTAGACCACCTTGCCGAAGTCCTGGGTGGTCCAGTCCCGGCGGGCGAACCCCACCAGGGAGAAGGTGGCCGGCAACAACCCGCGGTTGGCCAGGTCGTAGATCGCCGGTATCACCTTCTTGCGGGCCAGGTCGCCGGTGACGCCGAAGATCACCATGCCGCACGGACCGGCGATCCTCGGCAGCCGTTTATCCCTCTTGTCCCGCAAGGGGTTCTGCCATTGCGCGGCCTGGCCGCGCGCGCCGGCCTTGGAGTTCGCCGGGCTCATTTGCCGTTGGAATCCAGTTGCTTCCGTGTCTCCTCGAGCAGCTCGGTCCAGGATTCCACGAACTTCTCCACGCCCTCTTTCTCCAGCACCACGAAGACGTCGGTCAGGTCGACGCCGACGCCGTCGAGCTTGTCGAACACCTCCTGGGCGGCCGCCGCGGTGCCGCTGACGGTGTCGCCCTTGATGTCCCCGTGGTCGGCGACCGCCTCGATCGTCTTCTCCGGCATGGTGTTCACCGTGTTGGGTGCGACCAGCTCGGTGACGTAGAGGGTGTCGGGGTAGTCGGGGTTCTTCACCCCCGTCGAGGCCCACAGCGGGCGCTGCACCCGGGCCCCGTCCGACCTGAGCGACGCGAAGCGGTCACCGCCCTCGAACACCTCCTGGTAGGCGGCGTAGGCCAGCCGGGCGTTGGCGACGCCGGCCTTGCCGCGCAGCGCCTTCGCCTCCTCCGAGCCGATCTTCTCCAGCCGCTTGTCGATTTCGGTGTCCACCCGGGACACGAAAAACGATGCGACCGAATGGATCTTGGACAGGTCGTGGCCGGCTTCGCGGGCCTTCTCCAGCCCGGCCAGGTAGGCGTCCATCACCTGGCGGTGGCGCTCCACCGAGAAGATCAGCGTGACGTTGACCGAAATCCCTTCCGCCAGACTGGCGGTGATCGCGGGGATGCCGGCCTTGGTCGCCGGGATCTTGATGAACAGGTTCGGCCGGTCGACGATCTTCCACAGCTCGACGGCCTGCGCGGTGGTCTTGTCGGTGTCGTCGGCCAGCCGCGGGTCCACCTCGATCGAGACCCGGCCGTCCACGCCGTCGGAGGCCTCCCATTGCGGCCGCAACACGTCGCAGGCGGCGCGGACGTCGTCGGTGGTGACGGTGCGGATCGTGGCGTCGACGTCGGCGCCGCGGTCGGCCAGCTCGGCGATCTGGTCGTTGTAGGTGTCGCTGTCGGCGAGCGCCTTCTGGAAGATCGATGGGTTGGTCGTGACGCCGACGACGCTTCTGGTGTCGATCAGCTCCTGCAGATTGCCCGACCGCAGCCGCTGCCGCGACAGATCGTCCAGCCAAACGGATACGCCCGCGGCGCTCAGCGCCGCAAGGTTAGGGTTCTGACTGGCCATGTGAATCACCCTTTCTCAGTTGTCCACTACCTGTTGCGCGGCGGCGGCGACGGCTTCGGCGGTAAAGCCGAACTCACGGAACAACGTCTTGTAGTCGGCGGATTCGCCGTAGTGCTCGATCGACACGATCCTGCCCGTGTCGCCGACCAGCTTATGCCAGCATTGCGCCACGCCGGCCTCGACGGCCACCCGCGCCGACACGTCGGGGGGGAGCACGCTGTCGCGGTAGTCCTGCGGCTGGGACTCGAACCATTCGAGGCAGGGCATCGACACCACGTAGGCGTTGATGTCTTTGTCCGCCAACAGTTTTGCCGCCTCGACCGCGAGCTGGACCTCCGAGCCGGTGGCGATGATGATGACGTCGGCGTCGTCGGCCGGCTGGCCGCCGCCCAGCACGTAGCCGCCGCGGGCGACCCCGTCGGCGCTGGTGCCCTCCAGCACCGGCACGCCCTGGCGCGTCAGGCACAGCCCGACCGGGCCGCTCCCGTTGCCCCGCGCCAGGATGCTGCGCCAGGCGTAGGCCGTCTCGTTGGCGTCGGCCGGGCGCACCACCGACAGGTTGGGGATGGCGCGCAGCGCCGACAGGTGCTCGATCGGTTGGTGGGTCGGGCCGTCCTCGCCCAGCCCGATCGAGTCGTGCGTCCACACGTAGATGGTGTCGATGTCCATCAGCGCGGCCAGCCGCACCGACGGGCGCATGTAGTCGGAGAACTGCAGGAAGGTGCCGCCGTACGCCCGGGTCGGACCGTGCAGCACGATGCCGGACAGGATGGCGCCCATCGCGTGCTCGCGGACCCCGAAATGCAGGGTGCGCCCGTACCAGTGCGCGGTGTAGTCCTTGGTCGAAATCGACGGAGGCCCAAAGGAATCCGCGCCCTTGATGGTGGTGTTGTTGCTGCCCGCCAGGTCGGCCGAGCCGCCCCACAGTTCCGGCAGCTTGGGCCCCAGCGCGTTGAGCGCCTCGTTGGATGCCTTGCGGGTGGCGACCGCCTCGGATCCGGGCTCCCAGTGCGGCAGGTCGGCGTCCCAGCCCTCGGGCAGTTCCTCGGCGGTCAACCGGTCCAGCAGCGCCTTGCGTTCGGGCTCCCGCTCGGCCCACGCGTCGAAGTCTTGCTGCCACTTCTCGTGCGCTACCTTGCCCCGCTCGACCAGCTTGCGGGTGTGGGCGATGACCTCGTCGCGCACCTCGAAGGTCTTGTCCGGGTCGAAGCCCAGGATTTTCTTGACCTCCGCGACCTCCTCGTCGCCGAGGGCCGCGCCGTGCGCCTTGCCGGTGTTCATCAGGTTGGGCGCCGGGTAGCCGATGATGGTGCGCAGCGAGATGAACGACGGCCGGTCGGTGACGGCCTTGGCCTTGGCGATGGCCTCCTCGATGGCGACGACGTTCTCGCCGCCCTCGACCTCCTGGACGTGCCAGCCGTAGGCGCGGTAGCGGGCGGCGGTGTCCTCGCACAGCGCGATGTTGGTGTCGTCCTCGATCGAGATCTGGTTGTGGTCGTAGAACACGATCAGGTTGCCCAGCTGCTGGACGCCGGCCAGCGACGACGCCTCCGACGTCACGCCCTCTTCGATGTCGCCGTCGGAGGCGATCACGTAGATGTGGTGGTCGAACGGGCTGGTTCCCGGCTCGGCGTCGGGGTCGAACAGCCCGCGCTCGTAGCGCGACGCCATCGCCATCCCGACCGCCGAGGCCAGGCCCTGCCCGAGGGGGCCGGTGGTGATCTCGACGCCCTTGGTGTGCCGGAACTCCGGGTGCCCGGGCGTCTTGGACCCCCAGGTGCGCAGCGACTGGATGTCGGACAGCTCCAACCCGAACCCGCCCAGGTACAGCTGGATGTATAGCGTCAGGCTGCTGTGGCCGGCCGAGAGCACGAACCGGTCGCGACCCAGCCAATGGGGGTCGCTGGGGTCGTGGCGCATCGTCCGCTGGAACAGGGTGTACGCCAGGGGGGCCAGGCTCATCGCCGTTCCGGGATGGCCATTGCCGACCTTCTGGACCGCGTCGGCGGCCAGCACCCGGACCGTGTCGACCGCAGCCGAATCGATCTCGGTCCAGTCGTCGGGAAGGTGGGGTTGGGTCAGCGTGGAGATCTCTTCGAGTGTGGTCACAGCCTCTGTCCTTGGGTCATCAAGCTGATACTGCTCAACCCTAATGCGGGAGGGCCGGCTCTTGCAGTGCAGAGTCTCGGGGTACCCAACGCCGGCCGTTGTGAAAATTACGCGCCGGCCGTTCGCGCGCTGCATCAGTCCTGCGATCCGGCCGAAATCACGCGGAATCGACCCTGGGGGCTCGCCACCGCCAGCGGGCGGTCTACCATCGTGCGTAGTAGATGCTGCGCGCTGCTGCGACCCCGAGGAGTTATTGCGTGAGCGTTCGCGGGCGCGCCGCGCCGAGCGGAGTACCGAGCCGGGTACACACCACGGTGCTCGCGTACTTCGCGCTGACCAAGCCGCGGGTGATCGAGCTGCTGCTGGTCACCGCGATCCCCGCCATGCTGCTGGCCCACCGCGGCACGGTGAACCCGCTGTTGATCCTCGATACGCTGATCGGCGGGATGCTCGCCGCCGGCGGCGCCAACACGCTGAACTGCGTGGCCGACGCCGACATCGACAAGGTGATGAAGCGCACGGCGCGCCGGCCGCTGGCGCGCGCCGCGGTGCCGATGCGAAACGCCCTGGTGTTGGGGCTGGTGCTGACCGTGGGGTCGTTCTTCTGGCTGTGGTGGACGACGAACCTGTTGTCGGGGTTGCTGGCCATCGCCACGGTCGCGTTCTACGTGTTCGTCTACACGCTGGTGCTCAAGCGCCGCACGTCGCAAAACGTGGTGTGGGGCGGCGCGGCCGGGTGCATGCCGGTGATGATCGGCTGGTCGGCGGTCACCGACACCATCGGCTGGCCGGCGCTGGTGATGTTCGCGATCATCTTCTTCTGGACGCCGCCGCACACCTGGGCCCTGGCGATGCGCTACAAGGACGACTACCGGGCGGCCGGGGTCCCGATGCTGCCCGCCGTGGCCACCGAGCGTCAGGTCACCGAGCAAATCCTGATCTACACCTGGCTGACCGTGCTGGCGACGCTGGCGCTGGCGCTGGCCACCGGCTGGCTGTACGCGGCGGTGGCGTTGCTGGCCGGCGTGTGGTTCCTGGCGATGGCGCACCAGCTCTACGCCGGCGTGCGCGCCGGCGAGCCGGTCAAGCCGCTGCGGCTGTTTTTGCAGTCGAACAACTACCTGGCGGTGGTGTTCTGCGCGCTGGCGATCGACTCCGTGGTCGCGCTGCCGACGCCGTTCTAGGCGAGGCGCGAGCTAGGGCAGCAGCACCAGCGACCCGGTGGTCTTGCGGCCCTGCAGGTCCTGGTGGGCCCGGGCCGCCTCGGCCAGCGGGTAGCGCCCGCCGACCTCGACGGTGATGGCCCCGCCGGTGATCGCGTCGAACAGTTCGCCCGCGCGCCAACCGAACTCGTCGCCCGTGCGCACGAAGTGCGCCAGCGAGGGCCGCGTCAAAAACACCGAGCCGGCGGCGTTGAGCCGCTGCGGGTCGAACGGCGGCACCGGCCCGCTGGCGGCGCCGAACAGCGCCAGCGTCCCGCGCACCGCCAGGCTGGCCAGGCTGGCGTCGAACGTCGTCGCGCCCACGCCGTCGTACACCGCCGCCACCCCGGCGCCCCCGGTCAGCTCGCGAATCCGCCGCCCGAACGCGGCGGCGTCGTCGGGATAGGGCAGCACCTCGTCGGCGCCGGCCCGCCTGGACGTCCGCTCCTTTTGCGGCGTCGACACCGTCGTGATTACCCGCGCGCCAAGGGTTTTGGCCCACTGGGTCAAGATCAGCCCGACGCCGCCGGCGCCGGCGTGCACCAGCACGGTCTCGCCGTCGGCCACCGGGTAGACCGACTTGAGCAAGTAATGGGCGGTCAGGCCCTTCAACAGCACCGAGGCCGCCACCTCGGGCGTCACCGCCTCCGGCACCTTGGCCGTCAAAGCCGCTGGCGCGGTGGCGAATTCGGCGTAGCCTCCCGATGCCGCGGCGCTGACAACCCGGTCGCCGACGGCGAAGCCGTCGACGCCGTCACCGGTCGCGGCCACGGTGCCGCACAATTCCGAACCGAGGACGAACGGCACCTCTCGCGGATATTGCCCGGAGCGGAAGTACGTGTCGATGTAATTGACGCCGATCGCCTCGGCCTCGATCAGCACCTCACCGGGGCCGGCCGTGGGCTGGTCCGTTTCGACGTAACGCAGGACTTCGGGACCGCCGGTTTCACTGATTTCGATTGCGTGCATGCCGATATCATGCCTGGCAATGAAACTCGCGCGCCCGGACGTCTTCCATCCCCGCATCGTTCTGGCGGGCGAGAGGCGGGCCGTGCCGGGGGACCGCGACGACGCCGGGCTGGTTGCCGCGCTGCGGCAACGCGGCCTGCACGCCCGCTGGCTGCCGTGGGGACATCCCGATGCCGGTGACGCCGACCTGGTGATCCTGCGGGCCGCCCGCGACCACACCGACCGTCCCGACGAGTTCCTCGCCTGGATCCGCCGGGTGCGCCGCCTGCTCAACCCGCCGGACGCGATCGCGTGGAACCTCGACGAGCGATACCTGCGCGACCTGCAAGGCGACGGGGTGCCGGTGCTGCCGGGCGGGACGGCGCAGGCGGCGTTGGTCTTTCTCGGCGGACAGCAATCGCACGCCTGGCCGGGCGAGCCGGGCTTTGACTCGTGGGACCTCGGCTACGCCGCGATCGCGGCCGGCGCCCGGCGCGCCGGGCTCGGCGCGCGCGAATTGCTTTGCGCGCGAGCCGATGTGGCCGGCGACCGGCTGGTGCGGCTCGACCTGGTCGCGCCGTCGTTAGGTTGGTCACACCTGGGCGCCGACGAGCGCGAGCTCGCGCAGCGCCGGTTCGCCCTGAAGGTGGAATCAGCCTGCGAGCGGCTCGGGCTGGGCCCGTTCTCGCATCGACGCCCATAGCGCCGCGGTGGCCGCCGTGCACGCCGCCGCGCCCGCGACGTGAACCGCGACCAGCGCGGCGGGCACGCCGGTGAAGTATTGCGTGGTGCCCACGGCCGCCTGCGCGACCACCAGCGCGACCAACACGCCCAGTCGCAGCCGGACGGCCCGGCCGGCGCCCACCGCCAGCAGCCCGAAGCCCAGCCCGACCAGCAGCGCCAGGTAGGAGACCAGCAGCGACGAATGCGCGTGCACCAGCGTGGTGATCTCGACCTTCAGGCGCGGGACCGTGCGGCTGGGGCTGCGGTCGCCGGCGTGCGGGCCCGCGGCGGTCACCAGCGTCCCGGTGACCAGCACCGCCGCCAAGTTCAGCGCGCTCAGCGCCGTCAGCGCCCGCAGCGGGCGGGCCACCCGTTCTTCGACCACCCCGTTGTCCGGCTCGCCGACCTTGACGTAGAGCAGCACCGACAGCCACACCATCGTCATCGACGTCAGCAGGTGGATGGCCACCGTCCACCACAGCAGCCCGGTGCGCACGGTGATCCCGCCGATCACCGCCTGCACCACCGTCGACACCGGCATCAGCCACGCGTAGACCAGCACCTCGGCGCGCCGGCGCGCCCTCGTCACGGCCAGCACGGCCAGGGCCGCGGCGATCACCACGGCGAAGGTGATCATCCGGTTGCCGAACTCGACGGCCTGGTGCACGCGCGGCACCTCGGCGACGGCGACCGGGGTGAAGCTGCCCGGGAAGCATTGCGGCCAGGTGGGGCAGCCCAGGCCCGACGCGGTGACGCGGACGATCGCGCCGGTGACGGCGATGCCGCCCTGGGTGAGGATGACGAGCGCCGCGATCATGCGCTGGACGCGCAGGCTGGGCTCGGGAAGCAGGTCCACCAGCGGCCGCAGCGTTCGTCGTAGCACCGCCCGATGGTAAGCCAACGACAACTACGCGCCGTAGTACGGCCGTCGCCCGGCCGTCAGAACACCTAGGTGAAACGGAACCAGCGCAGCGCGGCCAGCGCCGCGACCGCGCCCCACGCCGCCAGAACGACGATCCCGAACCAGTCCACCGACAACGTCATGGCCCGCGAGAGCGCCTCGGTCAGCGCGCCCGACGGGGTGAGCCGGGCCGCCCACTTGACCCCGGTCGGGATTACCTTCATCTCCACGGTCAGCGCGCCGAGCCCGGCGAAGACGAACCACATCAGGTTGGCCACCGCCAGCACGATTTCGGCGCGCAGCGTCCCGCCGAGCAACAACCCCAGGGCCGCGAACCCCGCGGTGCCCAGCGCGATGACCGCCGCGCCCAGCGCCAGCGCCGCGGGTGCGGGCCGCCACCCGAGCCCAAAACCTATGGCGCCCAACAGGATTGCCTGCAGGAACACCACCGTCACCACCGCCAGCGACTTCCCGGCGATGATGCCCCACACCGGCAGCGGGGTGGCCCCCAGCCGCTTGAGCGCGCCGTACCGACGGTCGAAGGCGACGGCGATCGCCTGCCCGGTGAACGCGGTCGAGATGACCGCCAGCGCCATGATCACGGGCACGAAGGTGGCGGCGCGGTTGCGCCCGAAGTCGCCGAAGGGCAGCAGGGTGAGCCCGACCAGCAGCGTGATCGGGATGAACATGGTCAGCAGCAGCTGTTCGCCGTTGCGTAACAACAGCTTCAGCTCCAGGCCGAACTGCGCGGCGAGCATCTTCGACACGGAGTTGGGGCGCGGGTCGGGGGTGAAGGTCCCCGCGGGGAAGACGTCCGATTGGGTCACGATCGCAACTTCCTGCCGGTGAGGTCGAGGAACACGTCCTCGAGGCTGCGCTGCTCGACGCGCACGTCGGTGGCCAGCACGTCGATCTGCGCGCACCACGCCGTGACCGTGGCCAGCACCTGCGGGTCGACCGGCCCCTCGACCAGGTACTCGCCCGGCGTCACCTCGCTGGCCCGGTAGTCCTCGGGCAGCGCCGAGGCCAACAGGGACAGGTCCAGCCGGGGCGGCGCGCTGAACCGCAGCTGGTCCTTGGCCCCGCTGCGCATCAGCTCCGCGGGCGTGCCCGAGGCCACCGTCGCCCCGTGGTCGATGATGACGAGCCGATCGGCCAGCTCCTCGGCCTCCTTGAGCTGGTGGGTGGTCAGCACCACCGTCACGCCGTCGCGGCGCAGCGCGTCGATCAGCTCCCACACCAACAGCCGCGCGTGGGCGTCCATGCCCGCGGTCGGCTCGTCGAGGAACACCAGCTCGGGGCGGCCGACCAGCGCGCACGCCAGCGCCAGCCGCTGCTGTTGGCCGCCGGAGAGCCGCCGATAGGTGGTGCGCGCCGCGTCCGTCAGGCCCAGGGTGTCGAGCAGCCACGCCGGGTCCAGGGGGTCGGCGGCGTAGGAGGCGACCAGGTTGAGCATCTCCCCGGCCCGCGCCGCGGGGTAGCCGCCACCGCCCTGCAGCATCACGCCGATGCGCGCCCGCAGGCGGGCGTTGTCGGCGATCGGGTCCAGGCCGAGCACCTGGATCGTGCCGGCGTCGGGGCGCACGAAGCCCTCGCACATCTCGACGGTCGTGGTCTTGCCCGCGCCGTTGGGGCCCAGCAGGGCCAGCACCTCGGCGGCGTGCACCTCCAAGTCGAGGTTGGAGACGGCCTCGATCGAGCCGTAGCGCTTGCTCACGCCCCGCAGCCGCAGCACGACGTCGGGGTTCCCGCGGGCCGATCTCACGTGGAATCAGCGTAGGCGTCGGGCGCCGCCTCCGAACTGGGGGTCTGGTGCGCCTGGGGCGTGGGCACGGCGTCCACCGCCACCGGGCTCTCCGGTTCGGGCTGCGGCAGCAGCGGCCGCCACGGCAGGCGGGTGTACGTCAACCCGATCAGCAGCAGCACGATGACGGTGCTGGCCAGGGTCGCGTCGACGATCTGAAAGAGGGCGAACCGGTCGCCGTTGGCCGTCGGGCCGAAGATGCCGACGATCAGGGTGATGACGATCGCGGCCACCCGGAAGCCGGTGCGGGTCGCCCAGGCCGCCAGCGGGATGATCGCCCACAGCAGGTACCAGGGCTGCACGACGGGAAACAGCAGCACGGTGACGCCCAGCGCGACGCCCAGGCCCCCGATCGGGTGCAGCCGCCCGCGGAACACCGCCACCAGCAGCCAGGACACCATCACCGTGATGATCAGCACGCCGATGGCGCGGGTCAGCCCCAGCACGGCGGTGGTGTGATCGCCCAGGCCCAGCAGGATGCCGACCTGCCCGGTTCCCAGCGCCAGCAGCGTCGGCGGCGACATCCAGCTGCGCACCACGTTGGCGGTGCCCAGCGTGAAAACCCAGCCGAACCCCAGCCCGCTGGCCCAGCCGACGAGGGCCATCACCGCAAGGGACAGCGCCGCCATGCCGCCCCCGCACAACAGCAACGCCCGCAGGGTGCCGCCGCACTGGTAGGCCAGCGCCATCGTGACGAAGCCCAGCGCCAGCAGCGACGGCAGCTTCACCTGCGACGACAGCGTGATCAGGATGGCGCCCGCGAGCAGCATGCCCAGCGGCCCCCAGTGCGGGCCCGGCCGCCAGGACGTGGGCAGCAGCCGCCGCGCCTTGGCAGCCGAGACACCGCGCAGCGCGAATTCGGCGCCGGCCAGCATCAACCCGAGCATCAGCGCCTCGTTGTGCACGCCGGCGACCAGGTGCATGATCAGCAGCGGATTGGCCGCGCCCAGCCACAGCGCGCTGACCTCGGCGACCCCGCAGCGCCGGGCCAGCCGGGGGGTCGCCCACACGATCAGGGCCACGCCGACGAGCACCACGACCCGGTGGCAGAGCACGGCGGCGACGATGTTCTCGCCGGTCAGCGCCGAGATGCCGCGTCCGACCCACAAGAACAGCGGGCCGTAGGGCGCCGGGGTCTCGCGCCACAGCGTGGGCACCGACAGGGTGAAGACGTGCGACAGGCCCAGCCCGGACGCCGGGCCGACCCGATACGGGTCGAGCCCTTCCAGGGAGATCTGGCTCTGCGCCAGGTAGGAGTAGACGTCCTTGCTGTACATCGGAGGCGCGGGCAGCAGCGGCAGCACCCACAGCAGCAGGGTGCGGTCCAGGTCGCCCCGCGACATCCGCCTGGGGCCCAGCGCGAACCGGCCGAGCATCAGCCAGGCCAGGGCCATCATGACCGCCCCCGTCGTGGTCATCGTCAACGAGACCGTCTGGATGCGCGACGGCAGGTTGAGCAGCCGGACCCCGAACGTCGGGTCCTGGACCACGGGCCGCGCCCCGGCGCCCAGCGCGCCGATCGCCATCAGGACCGTCCCGGTGGCGCCGAACAGCCGGGTGCGTTGCAGCGCGGTGAGCTCGGTATCGTTTAACGGCGACCCCACCGCCTGCTCGTCGCCGTGCAGGCTGGCGATCGACGAGCTCAGCGTTCGGTGGCGGGCTGCCATCAGAGCAGCGTAGCCCGGCCTTCGAGACGGCCGACTGGCCGCGCGGCTCCCCGGCGGGGGCGGCCGTGTGACCAGCGCAACGCGCACAGAGGCGACCCTTGCTAGACCGATCCCAGGAATTGCGTCACACTGGTGTTGTGAAAATCTCCGAGGCTCAGGCGGCTGCTGCTGTCCTGACGCCGGATGGTCACACCCGCCGTGCCATCGTGCGGCTGCTGCTGGAATCCGGATCGATCACCGTCAGCGAGATCGGTGACCGCCTCGGCCTGGCGGCCGCCGGCGTGCGGCGCCACCTCGACGCGCTGATCGACGCCGGGGACGCCGAGTCGGTGCCCGCGGCGGCCTGGCAGCAGGTTGGGCGCGGGCGGCCCGCGAAGCGCTTCCGGCTGACCGCGGCCGGGCGCGCCAAGCTCGGCCACGCCTACGACGACCTGGCGGCGGCGGCCATGCGGCAGCTGCGGGAAATCGGCGGGGAGGACGCGGTCCGGACGTTCGCCCGCCGCCGCATCGACGCCATCCTGGCCGGCGTCGAGGCGGCCGAGAGCAACGACGACGTGGCGGTCGAGGCGGCCGCCGAGCGGGTCGCGGGCGCCCTGACCGAGGCGGGCTACGTCGCCACCACGGCGCGCGTCGGTGGGCCGATCCACGGCGTGCAGATCTGCCAGCACCATTGCCCGGTGTCGCACGTCGCCGAGGAATTCCCCGAATTGTGCGAAGCCGAGCAGCAGGCCATGGCCGAGGTGCTCGGGACGCACGTGCAGCGGTTGGCGACCATCGTCAACGGAAACTGCGCCTGCACCACCCACGTGCCCCTGACCCAGGCGCCCAGCCCGCGCCACCAGACCAACATCAAAGGAGCGTCGTCATGACCCTAGAGGCAGACAAGGCCGTTGCTCAGCCGCTCACCCAGGCGGAGGCCATCGCCTCGCTGAGCCGGTACGGCTACGGCTGGGTGGACTCCGACGTCGCGGGCGCCAGCGCACAGCGCGGGCTGTCCGAGGCGGTGGTGCGCGACATCTCCGCCAAGAAGAACGAGCCCGAGTGGATGCTGCAGACCCGGCTGAAGGCGCTGCGCATCTTCGAGCGCAAGCCGATGCCGACCTGGGGCTCCAACCTCGAGGGCATCGACTTCGACAACATCAAGTACTTCGTGCGCTCGACCGAAAAGCAGGCCGCCACCTGGGATGATTTGCCGGAGGACATCAAGAACACCTACGACCGGCTGGGCATCCCGGAGGCGGAGAAGCAGCGCCTCGTGGCCGGCGTGGCCGCACAGTACGAATGCCTCGCCGGCGACACCTTGGTGTGGACTGCCAATCGCGGACAGGTCCCCATCAAGGAGATCGAGTTCGGCGATCGGGTTTTCGCGTACGACGAAGACGCAGAGCGATTCATCGTGGCGCCCGTCAAGGCGTCAGCGCAGACGGATACCCGGCTCACCTATGCAGTGAAGACCACTGGCCGCAGCATCCGCGCGACCGGCAACCACCCGATGCTGGTGCTGCGGGACGAGCGCAAACCGGGTCGCCAGCGCAGGCGCTATGCGCGACGGTGGGTGACTGTCGGCGAGATCAAGCCGGGCGACTTCATTGCAGTCCCTCGGCAGGTGCCCGAATTCGGTGCCAGTGTTGACCTTCCGAGCATTGCCGGATTCGTCTCGCCGCCGACAAGTTCCGTAGACCTGATGTGGCTGTTGGGGCTGTACATCGGTGACGCCAACCTGCACCTGTCCACCAAGACAAACCGCGTTCGATTCGCCATTCCCGCAACCGATGTCGAGCTGCGGGCGGAGCTGGCGCGCGTCGTGAAGGACTTGTTTGGTCTTCGGTGCATAGCGGCCGATGGGGACCGGGTGGTGGTGAACTCCAAGGCCTTGACCGAGTTGATTATCGAGCTCGGTTTCAGCGGTCTGGCGCTGACAAAGCGGGTGCCCGACTGGATTTTCGGCTTGCCCGTTGACGAGCGGCTGGCGTTCCTCGGCGGCTGGGTCGACGCCGACGGCTACGTCGGCCCGGACAACAGCGGTTCGATCCTGTTGACGTGTGCCAATGAGGCGCTGATCGGTCAAGCGCGTGAACTCGCCCAGCTGTCCGGATTGCGCACGGGCGGCCCGTGGTCGTTTACTCAGCCGTATCGCCACGCGCCCGAACGCATGCAGATCGGTTGGCGGCTTGGCATTTCCGGTGACCTCGAGCGCCTCGGCTGCCGTAACCGCAAGCGCGCCGACCGCTTTGGACGCCGCCGCTACATGCACTCGTCGAACAGTACGCACGGGACGACAATTCGAGCCCACACCAATGAGTGGCTGGGCTTTGAACGGGTCGAGTCGATCGAGCCGTATGCGGTGGAACCGGTGTACGACATCGAGGTCGACGGTCCGCACAACTTCGTCGCCGAAGGCCTGGTAGTGCACAACTCCGAAGTGGTGTACCACCAGATCCGGGAAGACCTCGAGGCTCAAGGGGTGATCTTCCTCGACACGGACACCGGTCTGCGGGAGCACCCCGACGTCTTCAAGCAGCACTTCGGAACGGTAATTCCTGCCGGCGACAACAAGTTCTCCGCCCTGAATACCGCGGTGTGGAGCGGCGGCTCGTTTATCTATGTCCCCCCGGGGGTGCACGTCGACATCCCGCTGCAGGCCTACTTCCGGATCAACACCGAGAACATGGGCCAGTTCGAGCGGACGCTGATCATCGTCGACGAGGACGCCTACGTCCACTACATCGAGGGCTGCACCGCGCCGATCTACAAGTCGGACTCGCTGCACTCCGCGGTGGTCGAGATCATCGTGAAGCCCGGCGGCCGTTGCCGTTACACCACCATCCAGAACTGGTCGGGCAACGTCTACAACCTGGTCACCAAGCGGGCCCGCGCCGAGGCCGGCGCCACCATGGAGTGGGTCGACGGCAACATCGGGTCGAAGGTGACCATGAAGTACCCGGCGGTCTGGATGACCGGCGAGCACGCCAAGGGCGAGGTCCTGTCGATCGCCTTCGCCGGCGAGGACCAGCACCAGGACACCGGCGCCAAGATGCTGCACCTGGCGCCCAACACGTCGAGCAACATCGTGTCCAAGTCGGTGGCCCGCGCCGGCGGCCGCACCTCCTACCGCGGCCTGGTGCAGGTCAACAAGGGCGCGCACGGGTCGCGCTCCAGCGTGAAATGCGATGCGCTGCTAGTCGATACGATCAGCCGCAGCGACACCTACCCCTACGTCGACATCCGCGAGGACGACGTCACGATGGGCCACGAGGCCACCGTGTCCAAGGTCAGCGAGAACCAGCTGTTCTACCTGATGAGCCGCGGGCTGACCGAGGACGAGGCGATGGCGATGGTGGTGCGCGGCTTCATCGAGCCGATCGCCAAAGAGCTGCCGATGGAATACGCGCTCGAGCTCAACCGCCTGATCGAGCTGCAGATGGAGGGCGCGGTCGGATGACCCCCGCCGGCGACGATGCAGAGCGAAGCGATGAGGAGGAGCGGCGCATATGACGGCCGTTCTGAACAAGGGAGAGTTGTTCTCTTCCTTTGATGTCGACGCGTTCGAGGTGCCGCACGGCCGCGACGAGATCTGGCGGTTCACCCCGCTGCGCCGGCTGCGCGGGCTGCACGACGGGTCCGCGGCGGCGACCGGCAGGGCCGAGATCAGCGTCGACGAGCGGCCCGGCCTGCGGGTCGAGCGCGTGCGCCGCGGTGACGAGCGCCTCGGTGCGGGCGGCGCTCCCACCGATCGCGTTGCCGCCCAGGCGTTTTCGTCGTTCAACTCGGCGACGCTGATCACCGTCGGGCGCGACACCCGGATCGCCGAGCCGGTCAACGTCGCCGTCACCGGGCCCGGTGACGGCGCGACGGCCTACGGCCACCTGCAGATCCGGGTCGAAGAACTCGGCGAGGCGGTGGTGGTGATCGACCACCGGGGCAGCGGAACCTACGCCGACAACGTCGAATTCGTCGTCGACGACGCCGCGCGCCTGACGGTCGTGTGGATCGCCGACTGGGCCGACGACGCGGTCCACGTCAGCGCGCACCACGCCAGGCTGGGCAAGGACGCCGTGCTGCGCCACGTCACGGTGACCCTGGGCGGGGAGGTGGTGCGCATGGCCGCCACCGTGCGGTTCGCCAGCCCCGGCGGTGACGCCGAGCTGCTGGGCCTGTACTTCGCCGACGACGGCCAGCACCTCGAGTCGCGGCTGCTGGTCGACCACGCCCAGCCCGACTGCCGGTCCAACGTGCTGTACAAGGGTGCGCTGCAAGGGGATCCGGAATCCGCGCTGCCCGACGCCCACACCGTCTGGGTGGGCGACGTGCTGATCCGGGCCGAGGCCACCGGCACCGACACCTTCGAGGTCAACCGCAACCTGGTGCTCACCGACGGGGCGCGCGCGGATTCGGTGCCCAACCTGGAGATCGAGACGGGCGAGATCATCGGCGCCGGACACGCCAGCGCCACCGGGCGTTTCGACGACGAACAACTTTTCTACCTGCGCTCCCGCGGCATCCCGGAAGATCAGGCCCGGCGGCTGGTCATCCGCGGATTCTTCGGCGAGATCATCTCCAAGATCGCGGTGCCGCAGATACGCGAACGCCTGACCGACGCCATCGAACACGAACTCGAAATCACGGAAAAGACGGCTTTATGACGACTCTGGAAATCAAGGACCTGCACGTCAGCGTCGACAACTCCAACGCCGCCGAGGGCGAACGCGACATCCCCATCCTCAACGGTGTCGACCTGACGGTGAAATCCGGTGAGACGCATGCGTTGATGGGCCCCAACGGCTCGGGCAAGTCGACGCTGTCGTACGCCATCGCGGGCCACCCCAAGTACCGGGTGACCTCGGGATCGATCACGCTCGACGGCGAGGACGTGCTGGCGATGAGCGTCGACGAGCGCGCGCGGGCCGGCATCTTCCTGGCCATGCAGTACCCCGTCGAGGTGCCCGGCGTCTCGGTGTCGAACTTCTTGCGTTCGGCCGCAACCGCCGTCCGCGGCGAGGCCCCGAAGCTGCGCCACTGGGTCAAGGAGGTCAAGGCGGCCATGGGCTCGCTGGACATCGACCCGGCCTTCGCCGAGCGCAGCGTCAACGAGGGGTTCTCCGGCGGGGAGAAGAAGCGCCACGAGATTTTGCAGCTGGAACTGCTCAAGCCCAGGATCGCCATCCTCGACGAGACCGACTCCGGGCTGGATGTCGACGCGCTGCGGGTGGTCAGCGACGGCGTCAACCGGTATGCCGAATCCGAGCACGGCGGCATCCTGCTGATCACGCACTACACCCGCATCCTGCGCTACATCCATCCGCAATTCGTGCACGTGTTCGTCGGCGGGCGCGTCGCCGAATCCGGCGGCCCGGAGCTGGCCGACGAACTCGAGCAGAACGGTTACGTGCGCTTCACCCAGCCGGCGGCGGAGAAAGTCTGACGGGGCCCGACATGAGCACTCCGCTGGACATCGACGCGATCCGCGCCGACTTCCCCATCCTCAAGCGGGTGATGCGGGGCGGAAACCAGTTGGCCTACCTGGATTCCGGGGCGACGTCGCAGCGGCCGCTGCAGGTGCTCGACGCCGAGCGGGAATTCGTGCTGACCTCCAACGGCGGGGTGCACCGCGGCGCGCACCAGCTGATGGAGGAGGCCACCGACGCCTACGAGCAGGGCCGCGCCGACATCGCGGCCTTCGTCGGCGCCGACGCGCAAGAGCTGGTGTTCACCAAGAACGCCACCGAATCGCTCAACCTGGTGTCATACGTGCTGGGGGACAACCGCTTCGAGCGGGCCGTCGGACCCGGCGACGTGATCGTCACCACCGAGCTCGAACACCACGCCAACCTGGTGCCGTGGCAGGAGCTGGCCCGGCGCACCGGGGCCACGCTGCGCTGGTACGGCGTCACCGACGACGGCCGCATCGACCCGGACTCGCTGCGGCTCGACGAGCGCGTCAAAGTGGTTGCGTTCAGCCATCATTCGAACGTCACCGGGGCGGTGGCACCGGTGGCCGAGTTGGTCGCGCGGGCGAAAGCCGTCGGCGCGTTGACCGTGCTGGACGCCTGCCAGTCGGTGCCGCACGAGCCCGTCGACTTTCACACGCTCGACGTCGACTTCGCCGCCTTCTCCGGGCATAAGATGTTGGGTCCCAACGGAATCGGGGTGCTCTACGGACGCCGGGAGGTTTTGACCGCCCTGCCCCCATTTCTCACCGGCGGGTCGATGATCGAGACGGTCACCATGGAGGCCAGCACCTACGCCGCCGTGCCGCAGCGGTTCGAGGCCGGCACGCCGATGACCTCGCAGGTCGTCGGGCTGGCGGCGGCCGCACGGTATCTCGGCGCCATCGGCATGGACGCCGTCGCGGCCCACGAAAAGGGACTGGTGGCCGCGACCCTCGAGGGCCTGTCCGGCATCGACGGGGTGCGCATCGTCGGGCCCGCCTCGATGGACGACCGCGGCTCGCCGGTGGCTTTCGTCGTCGATGGCGTGCACGCCCACGACGTCGGTCAGGTGCTCGACGACGACGGCGTCGCCGTGCGGGTCGGGCACCACTGCGCGCTGCCGCTGCACCGCAGGTTCGGCCTGGCGGCCACCGCGCGGGCGTCGTTCGCGGTCTACAACACGCCCGACGAGGTCGACCGCCTGGTCGCCGGCGTGCGCCGAGCGCTGGATTTCTTTGGGAGGGGCTGACTTTGCGGCTCGAGCAGATCTACCAGGACGTGATCCTCGATCACTACAAGCACCCGCAACACCGGGGGCTGCGGGAGCCGTTCGCCGCGCAGGTCTACCACGTCAACCCGGTCTGCGGCGACGAGGTCACCCTGCGGGTCAGCCTGTCCGACGACGGCGAAACCGTCACCGACGTCTCGTATGACGGGCAGGGCTGCTCGATCAGCCAGGCGGCGACGTCGGTGCTCGCCCAGCAGGTGATCGGGCAGAGCGTGGGCGAGGCGCTCAAGATCGTCACGGCCTTCACCGAGATGGTGTCGTCGCGCGGCACCATCGAGGGCGACGAGGACGTGCTGGGCGATGGGGTGGCGTTCGCCGGGGTGGCCAAATACCCGGCGCGGGTGAAGTGCGCGCTGCTGGGGTGGATGGCGTTCAAGGACGCGCTGAGCCAGGCCGCGACGGGTTTGAAGGAGGATCACCGATGAGCGAAACCACCGCACCGGACGACGAACTGCTCGCCGACGTCGAGGAGGCGATGCGCGACGTCGTCGACCCCGAGCTGGGCATCAACGTCGTCGACCTCGGACTGGTCTACGGCATGAACATCGAGGAGGGCGACGACGGGACCGTCGCGCTGATCGACATGACGCTGACGTCGGCGGCCTGCCCGCTGACCGACGTCATCGAGGACCAGTCGCGCAGCGCGCTGGTCGGCAGCGGCCTGGTCGACGACCTGCGGATCAACTGGGTGTGGAACCCGCCGTGGGGCCCGGACAAGATCACCGAGGACGGCCGCGAGCAGCTGCGCGCGCTCGGCTTCACCGTCTAGACCGATCCGCCTACGAACCCATCCGCCTACAAGTGGAAGTGCAGGTGCGGCAGGTGTAGGTGGTGGTGCGGGCGCCCCATCGGCGGGCAGGCTTGCAAGGCGATCGTCACGGCCTGAAGCGCGCCGCCGCTGTTGGTTCCCTGCGCACCCATGCACTTTCCGTTTCCGATCGCTTCGGGGCTCGACGGCGTCTGCTTGTTGTAGGCGGTCGAGTCGGCGACGGTCACGTCGGTGGGCGCGCTTTGACGGGCGGGACCGAGGCCGTTGACGGCGATCGTGTCGCCCGAAACCGAGGCGACCATTCCGTAAAAGCCCGGCGGGGGTGGACATTTCGCGTCGACCGCGGGGGTGACGGTCACCGATTGCGCGGTGATCGCGCCGGGCGGAGGGGCGCTTTGCGGAGTGGCCCGCACGTTGATGCAGCTGCCCGGGGTGACGTCGGTCAGCCGGGCCGGCGCCTGCTCGACGACCCGTGTCGCCGGCGAAAAGTCCACCGTCGCCGAGCCGGTCCGCGTCCGCAGCCGGATCGTGCCGCCCGAGACCGATTCGACCAGGCCCTCGACGTAATCCTTGGGCACGGGCGGCGCCGGCACCGGAGCCGGGCTCGGCGCCGCGGCGGGCGCCGGGCTCGTCGGGACGGCCGTCACCGTCCGTTTGCCGGCGCCGCCGGTGGGCGTGCGGTCCGAGTGGCACATGGCGACGGTGAGGCTGACGACGGCGACGACCGCGACGATCGAGAGCTGCGCCAGTAGTCGGGGACTGGCCGATCGTGCGGTCCGCATTCGGCGCGAAATACCCAGCAAGGCGCCGTTTTCACCGACCCGTAATCAAGATCACCTCAGTGACCGCGGGGTGGCTGCCCGGGCCCCGGGCACTTGCCGTCGACGGCCGCGCGCAGCCTGATCGACGTCGCCTGCAGCGCGCCGCCGTTGTCGGTGGTTCCGCGCGCGGAGACGCACTTGCCCTGGGTGATCGCCTCGGGGGTCGAGGAAACCAGCTTGGTGTACTTGGTCTTGTCGTCGACCGTCACGGAGGTCTGGGTGGTGTTGCCGCTGGCGTCGGTGCCCGCGACGGTGATGGTGCCGCCGGTCACCGAAGCGACCGAACCCTGCAGGGGCTTCGGCTTGGCCGGCGCCGGCGACGGGGAACCGGACGGCGCGGGGGTCGTCGCACCCGGCGCGGAGCCCGGCTTGTTGTCCTTGGGCTTCGGGCAGGTGCCGTTGACCGAGGGGCTCACCCGGACGGATGCCGCGGTGACCGGCTGCTGACCGCCGGGCTGAATTTCCTGGGTGGGCCGCACGGTGACGCAGCTGCCCGAGGTGACGTCGCTGAGCGTCGCCGGAGCCACCTCCGTGATCTTGGTCGTGGACGTGAAGTTCACGGTGGCGTTGCTGTTGTCGTCCTTGGTGACCTGCAGCGAGTTACCGGCCACCGACGCGACCAAACCGTTGACCTGCGCCTCGCCCTGGGCCGGCGCCGGGGTGGTGGTCGTCGAGGTCACCGTCGAGGTCGAGGTGGAGGTGGAGGTCGACGTCGAACTCGACTGATTCGACGAGCCGCACGCCGCCACCGACAGCGCGGCGGCGCCCGTTACGGCGAGGATGGCGAATCGGGTGAGCCGGGGCGCAGGACAGCTGACAGACATCGACGCGTCTCCAATCGTGGTGGGCCAGGAAAAGATGTACCCCCTAAAGCTGTGCGTGAACTGTGTGATGGCCGCTTTAGAAGGCGTCTTCGGAGATGCGCATGACCTCGTCGTCGATGGACTCGAGGACTTTGCGCTGCGCGGTCAGCCTCGGCAGCATGTTCTTGGCAAAGAACGCCGCGGTGGCGATCTTGCCCCGATAGAACGGCGCGTCCTGCTCCGACGGCGCACCGGCCAGTGCGGCGTGCGCGACGCCGGCCTGCACCAGCAACCGCCAACCGATCAGCAGGTCACCGACGGCGAGCAGGTACCGCACCGACCCGAGCCCGACCTTGTAGATCTCCGTCGGCTGCTGGGGCGCCGCCATCAGGTATCCGGTGAGCGCGGCCGTCATGGCGGTGACCTCGTCCAGGGCGGTCTGCAGCAGCTCGGCTTGCGGCTTGAGCGCCTCGTCGCAGGTGTCGATGGTCTTGCTGATCTGGGCCGTCAGGAACTGCAGGGCCTCGCCGCGGTCGCGGACGATCTTGCGAAAAAAGAAGTCCAGGGCCTGGATGGCGGTGGTGCCCTCGTAGAGCGAATCGATCTTGGAATCGCGGATGTACTGCTCCAGCGGATAGTCGACCAAAAAGCCGGAGCCGCCCAGGGTCTGCAGCGACTCGGTCAGGATCTCGTAGGCCCGCTCGGAGCTGGCGCCCTTGACGATCGGCAGCAGCAGGTCGTCGACGCGGTGCGCCATGTCGTGGTCCGCGCCCGAAACCCGTTGCGCCACAGCGTCGTCCTGGTGCGCGGCCGCATACATGTACAGCGCGCGCAGCCCCTCGGCGTAGGCCTTCTGTGTCATCAGGCTGCGCCGCACGTCGGGGTGGTGGATGATCGTCACGCGCGGGGCGGTCTTGTCGGCCATCTGGGTCAGGTCGGCCCCCTGCACCCGCTCCTTGGCGAAAGCCAGCGCGTTCAGGTAGCCGGTGGACAGCGTGCCGGCGGCCTTGACGCCGATCGTCATGCGGGCCTGCTCGATCACGGTGAACATCTGCGCGATCCCGTTGTGCACGTCGCCGACCAGGTAGCCGACGGCCGGCACGTCGGTGGCGCCGAACGTCAGTTCACACGTGGGCGAGGACTTGATGCCCATCTTGTGTTCCACGCCGGTGACGAAAACGCCGTTGCGGGAACGCAGTTCCAGCGTATCCGGGTCGAACAGGTACTTGGGCACATAGAACAGGCTCAATCCCTTGGTGCCCGGTCCGGCGCCCTCGGGCCGGGCCAGCACCAGATGGAAGATGTTCTCGGCGGTGTCGCCCACGTCGCCGCCGGAGATGAACCGCTTGACACCCTCGATGTGCCACGTCCCGTCGGGCTGCGCGACGGCCTTGGCGCGCCCGGCGCCCACATCGGACCCCGCGTCGGGTTCGGTGAGCACCATGGTTGCTTGCCAGCCGCGCTCCACACCCATTGCGGCCCAACGCTTTTGCTCCTCGTTGCCCTCGGCGAAGAGCGCCTGGGCCATGAAGTAGCCCAGGCAGAAGAAGTTCGCGGAGGGGTTGGCGCAGATGATCATCTCGTTGACGGCCCACACCAGCGGCGCCGGCGCGGGCATGCCGCCTATCTCCTCGGACAGGTTCAGCCGCCACCACTCGGCGTCCTTGATCGCCTGCACCGTCTTGGCCAGCTCGTCGGGCACGCTGATGGTGTGCTCGGCGGGATCGAACACCGGCGGGTTGCGGTCGGCCGCGGCGAAGGACTCGGCGACCGGCCCCTCGGCCAGGCGGGCGGCCTCGGCCAGGATCGTCCGGACGGTGTCCTCGTCGAGGTCGCTGTAGCTTCCGCTGCCCAGCACCGCGCCCAGGTCGAGCACCTCGAAGAGGTTGAACTCGAGATCGCGGACGTTGGCGATGTAATGGCTCAAGGCGATTCTTTCACTGGTTTTCAAGACAGGCGGATCGTCAGCCCTCAGTCTGTCCGACGTGGGAAAACGTACGCAACCGTAACCTCGCGGCGCCGCGACCTTGTGCCAGAGGCAAATTCAACGCCCACCGGCCCGCGGGAACATCGCGCCGACTCGGTACGTTGATACGCCCGTGACCACAGTCAATCTCACCGCCGAGAAGTTCAACGAGACCATCGAGGGCAACGACATCGTGCTCGTCGACTTCTGGGCCTCCTGGTGCGGGCCATGCCGCCAGTTCGGGCCGACCTTCCAGGCGTCGTCGGAAAAGCACCCCGACGTCGTCTACGCCAAGGTCGACACCGAAGCCGAGCCACAGCTGGCCGCGGCCGCGCAAATCCGGTCCATCCCCACGCTGATGGCGTTCAAGAAGGGCAAGCTGCTGTTCAACCAGGCCGGTGCGCTGCCGCCCGCGGCGCTGGAGGACCTGGTGCAGCAGGTCAAGGCGTTCGACGTCTCGGCAGTTTAGGGCCGCCCGCCCGGGCCGAACAGGCATGATCCGACGAGCCGCCGTCGGAGCCGAAAGCCGGTAGCGCCACGGCCCTCGGCGCCCGACCTTCAGCACGGGAGCGTCTTTTCTCCTGGCCACGGCGCCGCGGGCGGTAGAGTGCCGCCCATGTGGGCCACGGTGCTGGCGCTAGGGCTGTTCGCGGGCGCGGACCCGGTGCGAATCGGGATCGTCGTGCTGCTGTTTACCCGGCGCCGGCCCATGGTGCATCTGGTGGCCCTGTGGTTCGGGGCACTGGCGGCGGCGGTGGTGCTGGGCGTCGGGATGCTGATCGGGCTGCACGGCGTCGCGGCTTCGGTGATGCAGCGGGTGGACCGGGCCACCACGAGTTCGACGATGGGGCACATCCAGGTCGCGATGGGCGTGCTCGCGCTCGTGGTCGCGGTGGGCTTTGCGGTCCGTTTTTCGGTGCGGCAACCGGCGAAGGTTGCGGTGCCCGCCGGTGACCGGCCGGATCAAGTTGGCGCGAACGCTTTTTCGCGGCTGTCGGCGCGCGCGCTGAATGCGCTTGTGTCGGCCCCGCCGTGGGTGACATTCCTTGTGGGAGTGACGATTACGACCGATTTTCGATACCTTGGGGTGCTCACCGCCATCCTGGCGTCCGGAACCGCGGTGGGCACCCAGGTCGGCGCCGCCGCGGTGTACACGGCCCTGTCGCTGGCGTTCGCGGAGATCCCGATCGTCAGCCAATTGGTCGCGCCGGTTCAGACCAGCGCGGTGATGTCGCGCGTGCACACGTGGGTGAAGGCCCGCTGGCGGGCGGTCGTCGGCGTCGTCGTGGCGGCGCTGGGGGTTGTGCTGATGACCACCGGCATGGGCCACGTCTGAGCCCCGGCGGTCGAAGCACGCTACCTTTCACAGGTGAGCTTGGTACTGGTAGAGCACCCGCGGCCCGAGGTCGCGCTGATAACCCTCAACCGGCCGGAGCGGATGAACTCCATGGCGTTCGACGTCATGGTGCCGCTCAAAGAGGCCCTCGAGAAGATCACCTACGACAATGCCGTGCGCGTGGTCGTGCTGACGGGCGCCGGCAAAGGATTCTCCTCGGGAGCCGATCACAAGTCGGCGGGCGCGGTGCCCCACGTCGAGGGGCTGACCCGCCCGACCTATGCGCTGCGCTCGATGGAGTTGCTCGACGACGTCATCCTGGCGCTGCGGCGGCTGCACCAGCCGGTGATCGCCGCGGTCAACGGGCCGGCCATCGGCGGCGGGCTGTGTCTGGCGCTGGCCGCCGACATCCGGGTCGCCTCGACCAGCGCCTACTTCCGGGCCGCGGGCATCAACAACGGGCTCACCGCCAGCGAGCTGGGCCTGAGCTACCTGTTGCCCCGGGCCATCGGGTCGTCGCGAGCCTTCGAGATCATGCTGACCGGTCGCGACGTCAGCGCCGAGGAAGCCGAGCGCATCGGCCTGGTGTCCTGTCAGGTGCCCGAAGGGCAGCTGCTGGACACCTGCTACGCGATCGCCGCGCGGATAGCGGCCTTCTCGCGCCCGGGGACCGAACTGACCAAGCGCACACTATGGAGTGGACTGGACGCCGGTAGCCTGGAAGGGCACATGCAAGCCGAAGGCTTGGGCCAGCTTTTCGTCCGCCTGCTCACCGCCAACTTCGAAGAGGCGGTTGCCGCGCGCGCAGAGAAACGGCCGGCGGTGTTCACCGACGACAAATAGCAAACGGGAGTAGATGTGATCACGGCCACGGACCTCGAGGTCCGCGCCGGCGCGCGCATCCTGCTCGCACCCGACGGCCCGGACCTGCGTGTGCAGCCCGGCGACCGCATCGGGCTGGTCGGCCGCAACGGCGCCGGCAAGACGACGACCCTGCGCATCCTGGCCGGCGAGACCGAGCCCTACTCCGGATCGATCACCCGCACCGGTGAAATCGGTTATCTGCCACAGGATCCCAAGGAGGGCGACCTCGACGTGCTGGCCCGCGACCGGGTCCTCTCGGCGCGCGGCTTGGACGTCTTGCTCACCGACCTGGAAAAGCAGCGGGCCCTGATGGCCGAGGTCGCCGACGACGACGCGCGGGACCGCGCGATTCGCCGCTACGGCCAGCTCGAGGAGCGGTTCGTGGCGCTGGGCGGCTACGGCGCCGAAAGCGAGGCCGGGCGGATCTGCGCGAGCCTCGGCCTGCCCGACCGGGTCCTGACCCAGCAGCTGCGCACGCTGTCCGGGGGCCAGCGCCGCCGGGTGGAGCTGGCGCGCATCCTGTTCGCCGCGTCGGAGGGCGGAGCGGGCGCCTCGGGTTCTGGGACCACGTTGCTTTTGGACGAGCCGACCAACCACCTCGACGCCGATTCGGTGGGCTGGCTGCGCGATTTCCTGCGGGGCCACACCGGCGGCCTGGTGGTCATCAGCCACAACGTCGAGCTGCTCGCCGACGTCGTCAACCGCGTGTGGTTTTTGGACGCGGTGCGCGGCGAGATGGACGTCTACAACATGGGCTGGCAGAAGTATCTCGACGCCCGGGCCACCGACGAGCAGCGCCGCCGCCGCGAACGCGCCAACGCCGAGCGCAAGGCCGCCGCGCTGCGCGCGCAGGCCGCCAAGCTGGGCGCCAAAGCCACCAAAGCCGTTGCGGCGCAGAACATGTTGCGCCGTGCGGATCGGATGATGGCCGCCCTCGACGAGGAGCGCGTCGCCGACAAGGTGGCCCGGATCAAGTTCCCCACCCCGGCCCCGTGCGGGCGCACGCCGCTGGTGGCCAAGGGGCTGAGCAAGTCCTACGGCTCGCTGGAGGTGTTCAGCGGCGTCGACCTGGCCATCGACCGGGGCTCCCGGGTGGTGGTGCTCGGCCTCAACGGCGCCGGCAAGACCACGCTGTTGCGGCTGCTGGCCGGCGTCGAAACACCCGACACCGGAGGGCTCGAGCCCGGACATGGTTTGCGGATCGGCTATTTCGCGCAGGAACACGACACGCTCGACAACGACGCAACGGTCTGGGAGAACATCCGCCACGCCGCACCCGAAGCCGGCGAACAAGACCTACGCGGCCTGCTCGGCGCGTTCATGTTCAGCGGCCCCCAGCTCGAACAACCGGCGGGCACCCTCTCCGGCGGCGAGAAGACCCGGCTCGCGCTGGCCGGCCTGGTGGCGTCGACGGCCAACGTGCTGCTGCTCGACGAACCGACCAACAACCTCGATCCCGCGTCGCGCGAACAGGTCCTCGACGCGCTGCGCAGCTATCACGGGGCGGTGGTGCTGGTGACGCACGACCCGGGCGCGGCCGAGGCCCTCGACCCGCAACGCGTGGTGCTGCTGCCCGACGGGACCGAGGATTACTGGTCCGACGAGTACCGGGATCTCATCGAACTCGCGTAGCGCACACAACTTTTAAACGATTTCGCCAATCCGGCCCGCGCTTCGCGGCGGCTTCCTACTCTATGTGCTTGGAATCGACTTCGGGTGGGGAGGCACCTTGACGGGCAGAGTGAGAAAGCCGGAGAAGACGCGCGACCAGCTGTTGCACGAGCTACGCAACGCGTACGAGGGCGGTGCCAGCATCCGCAACCTGGCCGCCACCACCGGCAGGTCGTACGGCTCGATTCACAGTATGCTGCTGGAATCCGGCACCACGCTGCGCAGCCGCGGCGGTCCCAACCGCACGTCCAGCCGGCGCCGGTCGGCGCGGGCGTAGCGTCACTGCGAAATCACATCCCCTTGTTCGCAGTGGCGCTACGCCCAGAATCCCGAGAAGTGCTGCGCCGCACCGAGTTTTCCACCAGATCCAGGACGGCCGCCAGCCGCCGCGGATCCTCGCCGGACGCCAGCCGGGCCACCAAGCCGTCCAGAACCAGTTCCAGGTAGCACTGCAAGACGTCGCCGGGAACGTCGTCGCGCACCCGGTGTGCCTGCGTCTGGCGGCGCAGCCGATCGGTCGTCGCCGCAGCCAGTTCCGCGGACCGCTCCGCCCAGCCGCGGTTGAACACCGGATCGTTGCGCAGCTTGCGCGCGATCTCCAGCCTGGTGGCCAGCCAGTCGAATTCTTCTGGCGCGGCGAGCATGTCGCGCATGACCTGGATCAGGCCCTCGCGGGACGCCACGTCGGCCATCCGCTCGGCGTCCTCGTGCGCGAGGGCGAAAAAGAGTGCGTCCTTGTCCCGGAAGTGATGGAAGATCGCGCCGCGCGACATCCCGATCGCCTTCTCCAGCCGGCGCACCGTCGCCCTGTCGTAGCCGTATTCGGCGAAGCAGCGGCGGGCGCCGTCGAGGATCTGACGGCGGCGGGCCGCCAGATGGTCCTCGCTGACTTTGGGCACAGGCGACGAGGCTATGACTTCAGCATGTTGCGCAGCACGTACTGCAGGATGCCGCCGTTGCGGTAGTAGTCGGCCTCGCCGGGGGTGTCGATGCGCACCACGGCGTCGAACTCGATCGGGTCACCAGAGTCCTTGCTGGCCTTGACGTGCACCGTCTTCGGCGTCTTGCCGTCGTTGATCGCCTCGATGCCGGTGATGTCGAAGACCTCGGTGCCGTCCAGGCCCAGGTCGCCAGCCGTCTTGCCCTCGGGGAACTGTAGCGGGATGACACCCATGCCGATCAGGTTGGAGCGGTGGATGCGCTCGAACGACTCGGCGATGACCGCCCGCACGCCCAACAGCCGGGTGCCCTTGGCCGCCCAGTCGCGCGACGAACCCGATCCGTACTCCTTGCCGCCCAGCACCACCAGCGGAATATCTTGCGCCGCATAGTTTTGCGCGGCGTCGTAGATGAACGCCTGCGGCCCGCCGTCCTGGGTGAAGTCGCGGGTGTAGCCGCCCGAGACGACCTCTCCCAATGTGCCAAGCAGCTCGTTGCGTAACCGGATGTTGGCGAACGTGCCGCGAATCATCACCTCGTGGTTGCCGCGCCGCGACCCGAAGGAGTTGTAGTCCTTGCGGTCCACGCCGTGCTCGTCGAGGTACTGCGCCGCCGGGGTGCCCGGCTTGATGCTGCCGGCGGGGGAGATGTGGTCGGTGGTCACCGAATCGCCCAGCAGCGCCAACACCCGGGCGCCGGTGATGTCGCTGACCGGCTCCGGGTCGGCCGCCATGCCCTCGAAGTACGGGGGCTTGCGCACATAGGTGGAATCCGGGTCCCACTCGAAAGTGTTGCCGCTGGGCGTCGGCAGGTTGCGCCAGCGCTCGTCGCCCTTGAACACGTCGGCGTAGTTCTTGGTGAACATCTCCTGGCTGATCGCCGAGGCGATGGTGTCCGAGACGTCCTTTTGCGACGGCCAGATGTCTTTGAGGAACACGTCGTTGCCGTCCTTGTCCGTGCCGAGTGGCTCGGACTCGAAGTCGAAGTCCATGGTTCCGGCCAGCGCGTAGGCGACCACCAGCGGCGGGGACGCCAGGTAGTTCATCTTCACGTCCGGGTTGATGCGGCCCTCGAAATTCCGGTTGCCCGACAGCACCGCCGCCACCGAAAGGTCGTTGTCGTTGACGGCCTTCGAGATGTCTTCGGGCAGCGGGCCGGAGTTGCCGATGCAGGTAGTGCAGCCGTAGCCGACCAGGTAGAAGCCGAGCTTCTCCAGATACGGCCACAGACCGGCCTTGTCGTAGTAGTCGCTGACCACCTGCGAGCCCGGCGCCATCGACGTCTTCACCCATGGCTTGGAGGCCAAGCCCTTTTCGACGGCGTTGCGGGCGAGCAGCGCCGCGCCCAGCATCACCTCGGGATTGGAGGTGTTGGTGCACGACGTGACGGCGGCGATCACCACGGCGCCGTGGTCGAGCACGAACTCGCCGAGGTCGTCCGACTTGATCGTCACCGGGTTGCTCACCCGCCCGTTGGCGTGCTTGGCGGCCGATTCCAACTCGGGGAGGGCGTCGGCGTCCTCGCACTCCGTATTCTGCCCGGGGTCGCTGGCCGGGAAGGACTCGTCGACCGCCTCGTCCAGCTTCGAGTACTCCTTCTTGTCGGGGTCGTCGCCGACATAGTTCGGAATCTGTTCGCGGAACGTCTCTTTGGCCTTCGACAGCGGGATGCGGTCCTGCGGGCGCTTGGGCCCGGCGATCGACGGCACCACGTCGGACAGGTCGAGCTCGAGGTACTCGGAGAACTCCGGCTCCTGCTTGGGGTTGTGCCACATGCCCTGTTCCTTGGCGTAGGCCTCGACCAGCGCCAGCTGCTCCTCGGAGCGGCCGGTGAACCGCAAATAGGAGATGGTCTCCTCGTCGATCGGGAAAATCGCTGCGGTGGAACCGAATTCGGGGCTCATGTTGCCCAGGGTGGCGCGATTGGCCAGCGGCACCTCGGCCACGCCCTCGCCGTAGAACTCGACGAACTTGCCGACCACGCCGTGCTTGCGCAGCATCTCGGTGACCGTCAGCACGACGTCGGTCGCCGTGACGCCCGGCTGGATCTCGCCGGTCAGCTTGAAACCGACGACCCGCGGGATCAGCATCGACACCGGCTGACCGAGCATCGCGGCCTCGGCCTCGATGCCGCCCACGCCCCACCCCAGCACGCCGAGGCCGTTGACCATCGTGGTGTGCGAGTCGGTGCCCACGCAGGTGTCGGGATAGGCGACACCGTCGCGGGACATCACCACGCTGGCCAGGTACTCGATGTTGACCTGGTGCACGATGCCGGTCCCCGGCGGCACCACCTTGAAGTCGTCGAAAGCGCCCTGCCCCCAACGCAAGAACTGGTAGCGCTCGCCGTTGCGCTGGTACTCGATCTCGACGTTGCGCTCGAACGCGTCAGGCCGGCCGAACAGGTCGGCGATCACCGAGTGGTCGATCACCAGGTCCGCGGGTGCCAGCGGGTTGACCTTGTCCGGGTTGCCGCCGAGGTCGCCGATGGCCTCGCGCATGGTGGCCAGGTCGACGATGCACGGCACGCCGGTGAAGTCCTGCATCACGACGCGGGCGGGGGTGTACTGGATCTCAATGCTGGGTTCGGCCTTGGGATCCCAATTCGCGATCGCCTCGATGTGGTCCTTGGTGATGTTGCTGCCGTCCTCGTTGCGCAGCAGGTTCTCGGCGAGGACCTTGAGGCTGTAGGGAAGTCCTCCGGTGTTGGAAACGGCGTCGAGGCGATAGATCTGGTAACTCTTGTCGCCGACCTTGAGGGTGTCGCGGGCTCCGAACGAGTTCACAGATTCAGTCACTTCAACTCCCAAGGATTCAGTTCTTTCACCGACGGGCTGTGTCGGCGGCGCGGTGCTACTTTAACAGTACGCTTGTCCTGCATTACGGCGGGCGTTCGTATGTTCAGTCTTGTCGCGTACGGCGTGGGTTTAAACCCCTGGGGGCCGCTCCAGTTCTGCGGCCGCACGAGCGGGCCGAGCGCCACGCTAGAGTGACCGCCGTGGCCGAGCGCCACGCCGGCGTGACGGCGGGGCCGCGAAGGGCAGGAGGGAAAGCGATGACCGGGCACGATTCTCTGCCCCTCTACATTCCGCAAGACGTCGACATGGCCGCGATCAAGGCCCAGGTCGCCGCCGACGGCGTCAGCGCGCCGCCGGCCGTCGCGCCCGGCCTGCTCGACGTGGTCCACGAGGCGCACGCCAAGGGCATCAACCTCAAGATCGTGCTGCTCGACCACAACCCGCCCAACGACACGCCCCTGCGCGACATCTCGACCGTGGTGGGCGCCGACTACCACGACGCGACCGTTCTGACGCTGAGCCCGAACTTCGTTGGCACCTACAGCACGCAGTTCCCGCGGGTGACCCTCGAGGCGGGCGAGGACATCGCCAAGACGGGCAACCCGGTGGTCTCGGCGCAGCATTTCGTGCACGAGCTGGAGACGCCGGAGTTCCCCTGGACCGGGCTGACCGTTTTCCTGCTGATCGCCGTGTTCGCGGCGGCCGTCGGCGCCCGACTCCTGCAGCTGCACAGCAAGCGTGCAGCAACGTCGGCGGGTGCGCGGGAGGCGGGGGCCGAGGCGCCCGATCGCGCCGTCTGACCGCCACATCCGGCTGACCCCGGCCTAAGCCGGCGACCGTCGCGGCAAACACCGCAGGTCACCATTCGGTCACATTAAACGCACGTCCAGAGTGCAGTTTGTGACGAGCGTTTCCACGGCGTCTCATGTGACGTACGGTGCAAATGATGCTCGTGTTGTTTGTGGCGCCCTCGGAAAACGTGTGCATGGCGCCGACCGTCCGCGTTGAGCCGTAGGAGACCTGAGCCGTATGAGACGCACCCGGTGTGGCTCTTCTGCGCGACTTGCCGCGAGGCTGGTCCGGCCGCTCATTCCCGCGGTGTTGAGCGTGGCCCTGCTCGTGTGCACCCCGGGGCTGGCGGAGGCCGATCCCGCCGCCGACAGCCTGGCCGCGCTGATCGCCGACGTCGCCAAGGCCAACCAGCGCCTGGAAGACCTGACCGCGCAGATCGAGGCGCAGCAGGAAAGCGTCAACAAGGCCCTCGTCGACGTGGAGACCGCGCGCGACAACGCCGCGGCCGCCGAACACGACCTCGAAGCCAGCCAGCAGGCGGTCAAGGACGCCAACGCGGCGATCGCCGCGGCCCAGCAGCGTTTCAACACCTTCGCGGCGGCCACCTACATGAACGGCCCGTCGGGCAGCTACCTGACCGCGAAAAGCCCGGAAGACATCATCGCCACCGAGTCGGCCGCCCGCACGCTGACCGCGAGCTCGCAGGCCGTGATGGACAAGCTGCAGCGGGCCCGCACCGAGCAGGTGAACAGGGAGTCCGCGGCGCGGCTGGCCAAGCAGAAGGCCGACAAGGCCGCGGCCGACGCCAAGGCCAGCCAGGACGGCGCGGTGGCCGCGCTCACCGACTCCAAGCGCAAGTTCGACGAACAACGCGAGCAGGCCGTCCGCCTGGCCGCCGAGCGCGACCAGGCTCAGGCGAAGCTCGACGCGGCCAAGCTGCAATGGGCGGCGGGACGAGGCGGCGGCCCCGCCCCGGCGACCGGCGATCGGTGGGATCCGGGCGCCCCGGGCGCCCCGGCCGCCGCGCCGCACTCCGGCGGGCGCCGGTGGGACGGGTGGGACCCGACGCTGCCGATGGTGCCCAGCGCCAACGTCCCCGGCGACCCGATCGCGGTGATCAACCAGGTGCTGGGGATTTCGGCGACGTCGACGCAGGTCACCGCGAGCATGGGGCGCAACTTCCTGCAGCAGTTGGGCATCCTGCGGCCCGACGACACCGGCATCACCAACCCCGTTCCGGGCCGCGCGTCGCGGATCCCGCGCGTCTACGGGCGGCAGGCCACCGAGTACGTGATCCGTCGCGGGATGTCGCAGATCGGGGTCCCCTACTCCTGGGGCGGCGGCAACGCCGCCGGCCCGAGCAGGGGCATCGACTCCGGGGCCAACACCGTCGGTTTCGACTGTTCGGGGCTGGTCCTGTATTCGTTCGCCGGCGTGGGCATCAAGCTGCCGCACTATTCGGGTGCGCAGTACAACCTGGGCCGCAAGATCCCGTCGTCGCAGATGCGCCGCGGCGACGTCATCTTCTACGGCCCCGGCGGCAGCCAGCACGTGACCATCTACCTCGGCGACGGCCAGATGCTCGAGGCTCCCGACGTCGGCCTGAAGGTCCGGGTCGCGCCCGTCCGCACCAGCGGCATGACGCCCTACGTGGTCCGCTACATCGAGTGGTGACGATTGAATACTAGACGAGGAGCCATGCGCCGCAAGGGGTTTCGCCTGATCAACGTCGCCGGCATCGCCGCCGCGCTGACCGGGCTGATGCTGACTTTGGTCATCTCCGGGCCCAGCCCGGCCACCGCCGACCCCGGCCAATGGGACCCCACGCTGCCCGCGACGATCAGCGCCGGCGCCCCCGGGGACCCGCTCGCGGTCGCCAACGCGTCCCTGCAGGCCACCGCGCAGGCCACGCAGACCACGCTGAATCTGGGCAAGCAATTCCTCGGCGGGCTCGGGATCAACCTGGGCGGCGATCCCGCTCCCAGCGCGGCGCCCCCCACCAACCCCGGCGGCAAGATCCCGCGCGTCTACGGCCGGCAGGCCATCGAGTACGTGATCAAGCGGATGGGGTCGCAGATCGGCGTCCCGTACTCCTGGGGCGGCGGCTCGCTGGAAGGTCCCAGCAAGGGCGTCGGCGACGGTGCCAACATCACCGGCTTCGACTGCTCGGGCCTGATGCGCTACGGCTTCGCCGGGGTCGGCGTGCTGATCCCGCGGTTTTCCGGTGACCAGTACAACGCCGGCCGGCACATCCCGCCCGACCAGGCCAGGCGCGGCGACCTCATCTTCTACGGCCCGGGCGGCGGCCAGCACGTCACCATGTATCTGGGCAACGGTCAGATGCTGGAGGCGTCGTCACTGGCCGGCAAGGTGACCGTAAGCCCGGTTCGCAAGCCCGGCATGACGCCGTTCCTGACTAGGATCATCGAGTACTGACCCGGGTGTGCCGGCCGTTGGCTGCGCGAACGGCGCGTCGACGGATTTCGGCGGGCCTGGAATAGTTAAACGCGGGCACGTTGCTGCCCGGCAGTCGTGTCCGAGTGAGCTGTGGAGGGTTCTTGATGACATCAGCAGGTGGACCGCCCCCGGGCGCCAGCAACTACCCCGGCCCGGGTGGCCAGTCCGGCCCCCCGGCCCACGAAGCGCCCACCGGCGGCGGCAACGGCCTGGCCGCCGAGGTGCACACGCTCGAGCGCGCGATCTTCGAGGTCAAACGCATCATCGTCGGCCAGGACCAGCTGGTGGAGCGGATGCTGGTCGGCCTGCTGTCCAAGGGCCATGTGCTGCTCGAGGGCGTGCCCGGCGTGGCCAAGACGCTGGCCGTCGAGACCTTCGCCCGCGTGGTCGGCGGGACGTTCGCGCGCATCCAGTTCACCCCGGACCTGGTGCCCACCGACATCATCGGTACCCGCATCTACCGGCAGGGCAAGGAGGAGTTCGACACCGAGCTCGGCCCGGTGGTGGTCAACTTCCTGCTCGCCGACGAGATCAACCGCGCGCCGGCCAAGGTGCAGTCGGCGCTGCTGGAGGTCATGCAGGAACGCCACGTGTCGATCGGCGGCAAGACCTTCCCGCTGCCCAACCCGTTTTTGGTCATGGCGACCCAGAACCCGATCGAGCACGAGGGCGTCTACCCGCTGCCCGAGGCCCAGCGGGACCGCTTCCTGTTCAAGATCAACGTCGGCTACCCGACGCCGGAGGAAGAGCGCGAGATCATCTACCGGATGGGCGTCAAGCCGCCGGTGCCCAAGCAGGTGCTCAACACCGGCGACCTGCTGCGGCTGCAGGACATCGCGTCCAACGTCTTCGTCCACCACGCGCTCGTCGACTACGTGGTGCGCGTGGTGACCGCCACCCGGCACCCCGAGCAGCTCGGCATGAACGACGTCAAGACCTGGATCTCGTTCGGCGCGTCCCCGCGTGCGTCGCTGGGCATCATCGCCGGCGCCCGCTCGCTGGCCCTGGTGCGCGGCCGGGACTACGTGATCCCGCAGGACGTCGTGGAAATCATTCCCGACGTGCTGCGGCACCGGCTGGTGCTGACCTACGACGCGCTAGCCGACGAGATCTCCCCCGAGATCGTCATCAACCGGGTGCTGCAGACGGTCGCCCTGCCGCAGGTGAATGCCGTTCCGCAGCAAGGTCATTCGGTCCCGCCGGTGATGCAGACCGTGGCGGCCAGCGGTCGGTGACCGAACCGAAACCACGCTCCGTTTCGCACCCGCCGTCGTTCGAGCGCGGGCAGATCGACGACCCGAAGCTGTCGGCGGCGCTGCGGCAGCTGGAGCTCACGGTCAAACGCAAGCTCGACGGGGTGCTGCACGGCGACCACCTCGGCCTGATCCCGGGACCCGGGACGGAGCCGGGGGAGTCGCGCGAGTATCAGCCCGGCGACGACGTCCGGCGCATGGACTGGGCCGTCACCGCGCGCACCACGCACCCGCACGTGCGGCAGATGATCGCCGACCGCGAGCTGGAGACCTGGCTGGTGGTCGACATGTCGGCCAGCCTGGACTTCGGCACCACGGTCTGCGAGAAGCGTGACCTGGCGGTGGCGGCCGCGGCGGCGATCACCTTCCTCAACAGCGGCGGCGGCAACCGGCTGGGCGCGATCGTGGCCACCGGCGCGACGATGAAGCGGGTGCCCGCGCGTTCCGGGCGCCAGCACGAGCAGACGCTGTTGCGCACCATCGCCACCACGCCCAAGGCCCCGGTGGGGGTGCGCGGGGACCTGGCGACGGCCATCGACGCGCTGCGCCGCCCGGAGCGCCGGCGCGGCATGGCGGTGATCATCAGCGACTTCCTCGGCCCGATCAACTGGACGCGCCCGCTGCGGGCCATCGCGGCGCGCCACGAGGTGCTGGCCATCGAGGTGCTCGACCCGCGCGACGTGGAACTGCCCGACATCGGTGAGGTCGTGCTGCAGGACGCCGAAACGGGCGTCACCCGCGAGTTCACCATCGACGCCCAGCTGCGCGACGACTTCGCGAGGGCCGCCGCGGCGCACCGCGCCGAGGTGTCCCGCACGGTCCGCAGCTGCGGCGCCCCGGTGCTGACCCTGCGCACCGATCGCGACTGGATCGCCGACATCGTCCGGTTCGTCGAGTCCCGTCGGCGCGGGGCCCTCGCGGGGCGGCAGTGACGCTGCCCCTACTGGGCCCGGTCTCGCTGTCGGGCTTCGCGCATGCTTGGTTCTTCCTCTTTCTCTTAGTCGTCGCGGGGCTGGCCGCCCTGTACATCCTGTTGCAGCTGGCGCGTCAACGCCGGATGCTGCGGTTCGCCAACATGGAGTTGCTGGAAAGCGTTGCGCCCCAACGGCCCTCGCGGTGGCGGCACCTGCCGGCGATCCTGCTGGTGACCGCCCTGGTGCTGTTCACCATCGCGATGGCCGGACCGACGCAGGACGTGCGGATTCCCCGCAACCGCGCGGTCGTGATGCTGGTGATCGACGTGTCCCAGTCGATGCGCGCCACCGACGTGCAGCCCAACCGGATGGCCGCCGCCCAGGAGGCGGCCAAGCAGTTCGCCGACGAGCTCACCCCCGGCATCAACCTGGGCCTGATCGAGTACGCGGGCACCGCGACGGTGCTGGTGTCGCCGACCACCAACCGCGAGGCGACCAAGAACGCGCTGGACAAGCTGCAGTTCGCCGACCGCACCGCCACCGGCGAGGGCATCTTCACCGCGTTGCAGGCCATCGCCACGGTGGGCGCGGTCATCGGCGGCGGCGACAAGCCGCCGCCGGCGCGCATCGTGTTGTTCTCCGACGGCAAGGAGACGATGCCGACCAACCCGGACAACCCCAAGGGCGCCTTCACCGCCGCGCGCACCGCCAAGGACCAGGGCGTGCCGATCTCGACAATCTCGTTCGGCACCCCCTACGGCTTCGTCGAGATCAACGACCAGCGCCAGCCCGTTCCCGTCGACGACTCCACGATGAAGAAGGTCGCCGAGCTCTCCGGCGGCAATTGGTACAACGCGGCGAGCCTGGCCGAGCTGAAGGCCGTGTACGCGTCGCTGCAGCAGCAGATCGGCTACGAGACGATCAAGGGCGACGCCAGCACGGGCTGGCTGCGGCTGGGGGCGCTGGTGCTGGCGGTCGCGGCGCTCGCGGCGCTGCTGATCAACCGCCGCCTGCCGACGTAAGTCTGGGGCGTTCGCGGGGGCTGTGGGTCGCGAGCGCAACGGGGTTGAGATTTTGAGCCCGGGTTTTGTCGGTGTGGCTACGCTCGCGAGCCGCGGGCCTCGGCCACCCGGCGGATGATGTCGGCGGGATGGTCCTCGGCTACTACCCGGACCACGATCCAGCCGTGGTGGTGCTCCAGCTTCTCGAGGCGGCGAATGTCCTTGACGTATTGGTGCCGGCTGGTTTGGTGTTGCTCGCCGTCATACTCCGCGGCCACCTTGATGTCCTCCCACCCCATGTCCAAATGCGCGTCGGGCCAAGCCCATTCGTTGCGCACCACAATCTGGGTTCGGGGACGCGGAAATCCGGCCCGGATCAACAACAGCCGCAGCCACGTCTCTTTGGGGGACTGTGCCCCGCCGTCGACCAATTCGAGTGCGGCGCGGGCGGCCTTCATGCCGCGGCGCCCGCGATACCGGTCGATCAAGAGCTCGGCGTCGGCGATCTTCAGGTCCGTCGCCCGCACCAGCGCGTCGACGGCGGCGACGGCGACGTCGGTCGGAAACCGGCGCGCCGGGTCCAGCGCCGTTCGGGCCGGCGTCGTGACGCGCATGCCGCCGCGGACGGTGACCTCGTCGGGGTCGATGCGCTCTTCCCACACCTGGACGCCGGGCCGATGGCGGCGGTTGGTGTCGATGATCGCGGCGGGCAACGCCGGGTCGATCCACTTGGAGCCGTGCATTGCGGAGGCCGAGAAGCCCGCGAGGATGCCGCGTCGTCGTGACCGCAGCCAGCATGCCTTTGCCCGCACGACTGCCGTCATCGCGGCATCTTTGGGCAGGTAGACGTCTTTGTGCAGGGCTACGTACCGGCTGCGTAACTCGTAGGGGGTCAACGCGCCGGCGGCGAGGGCTTCGCTGCCCAAAAACGGGTCGTCATGGGCGAAAGTGTGATGCGCCACACCGACAAGCCACGCGAGCGTGACGGGGCTGCGAAACGCCGACCCGGAAATTGCAGCGTGGTTACGCTCGCGGTCCGACAGGGGGGAGATTTCGGCCGCCAACCGGCGAGGCGCTAGGTTGTCGGGGTGACTGACACGGCCACCTCGAACACCACCGACAGTGCATCCACTTGGGGCAGACCCGCATTCGTATCCCGCTCGGTCCTGGTCACCGGCGGAAACCGGGGCATCGGGCTGGCGATCGCGCAGCGGCTGGCCGCCGACGGGCACAAGGTGGCCGTCACGCACCGCGGGTCCGGGGCGCCCGAGGGGCTGTTCGGCGTCGAGTGCGACGTCACCGACAACGAGGCCGTCGATCGCGCGTTCAAGGAGGTCGAGGCGCACCAGGGGGCGGTCGAGGTGCTGGTCGCCAACGCCGGCCTGGCCGCGGACGCGTTCTTGATGCGCATGACCGAGGAGAAGTTCGTCAAGGTCATCGACGCGAACCTGACCGGCGCGTTCCGGGTCGCCCAGCGGGCCTCGCGCAGCATGCAGCGGAACAAGTTCGGCCGCATGATCTTCATCGGGTCGGTCTCGGGAACCTGGGGCATCGGCAACCAGGCCAACT
Source organism: Mycobacterium palustre (assembly GCF_002101785.1). Classification (GTDB taxonomy): domain Bacteria; phylum Actinomycetota; class Actinomycetes; order Mycobacteriales; family Mycobacteriaceae; genus Mycobacterium; species Mycobacterium palustre. The sequence continues at coordinate 33,361 of NZ_LQPJ01000139.1, read as the reverse complement.
ACGCGGCCTCCAAGGCCGGTGTGATCGGCATGGCCCGCTCGATCGCGCGGGAGATGTCCAAGGCCAACGTGACCGCGAACGTGGTGGCCCCGGGCTACATCGACACCGACATGACCCGCTCGCTCGACGAGCGGATCCAGGAGGGCGCGCTGCAGTTCATCCCGGCGAAGCGGGTCGGCACCGCCGCCGAGGTCGCCGGGGTGGTCAGCTTCCTGGCGTCCGAGGACGCGAGCTACATCTCCGGCGCGGTCATCCCGGTCGACGGCGGCATGGGCATGGGTCACTGACAACCACGATTTCATAGATTTCATAAAGGACGGACATGGCAGGACTGCTCGACGGCAAACGGATTCTGGTCACCGGCATCATCACCGACTCCTCGATCGCGTTTCACATCGCGCGGGTGGCCCAAGAGCAGGGCGCCGAACTGGTGCTGACCGGCTTCGATCGGCTGCGGCTGATCCAGCGCATCGCCGACCGGCTGCCGCAGAAGGCCCCGCTGCTCGAGCTGGACGTGCAAAACGACGAGCACCTCAACACGCTCGCGCAGCGGGTGACCGAGGTGATCGGGGAGGGCAACAAGCTCGACGGCGTGGTGCATTCGATCGGCTTCATGCCGCAGAGCGGGATGGGCATCAACCCGTTCTTCGACGCGCCGTACGAGGATGTCGCCAAGGGCATCCACATCTCGGCCTACTCGTACGCCTCGCTGGCCAAGGCGCTGCTGCCGATCATGAACCCCGGCGGCGGCATCGTCGGCATGGACTTCGACCCGTCGCGCGCGATGCCCGCCTACAACTGGATGACGGTCGCCAAGAGCGCGCTCGAGTCGGTGAACCGGTTCGTGGCCCGCGAGGCGGGCAGGTACGGCGTGCGCTCCAATCTTGTTGCGGCCGGGCCGATCCGGACGCTGGCGATGAGTGCGATCGTCGGTGGTGCGCTGGGCGAGGAGGCCGGCGCGCAGATACACCTGCTCGAGGAGGGCTGGGATCAGCGCGCGCCGCTGGGCTGGAACATGAAGGACCCCACCCCGGTCGCAAAGACCGTGTGCGCGTTGCTTTCCGAGTGGCTCCCCGCCACCACCGGCACCGTCATCTACGCCGACGGCGGCGCCAGCACGCAGTTGCTATAAGCGCCAATGGATTTCGACGCCGTCCTGCTGCTGTCCTTCGGCGGCCCGGAGGGCCCCGAGCAGGTGCGGCCGTTTTTGCAAAACGTCACCCGCGGGCGCAACGTGCCGCCCGAACGCCTCGACGAGGTCGCCGAGCACTACCGGCATTTCGGCGGGGTGTCACCGATCAACGGCATCAACCGCGCGCTGATCGCCCAGCTGGAAGCCGAACAGGACCTGCCGGTCTACTTCGGCAACCGCAACTGGGAGCCCTACGTCGAGGACGCCGTTGAAGACATGCGCGACAACGGTGTTCGCCGCGCCGCGGTATTCACGACCTCGGCATGGAGCGGGTACTCCAGCTGCACGCAGTACACCGAAGACATCGCCCGGGCCCGCGCGGCGTCCGGCCCGCAAGCCCCCGAATTGGTCAAGCTGCGGCCGTATTTCGACCACCCGCTCTTCGTCGAGATATTCGCCGGGGCGGTCGCGGCCGCGGCCAAAAACGTGCCGGCGGGCGCGCGGCTGGTGTTCACCGCGCATTCGGTCCCGGTGGCCGCCGACGAGCGCTGCGGGCCGCGGCTGTACAGCCGCCAAGTCGCGTACGCCGCAAGGCTGGTCGCCGGGGCCGCGGGGTATGACGACTACGACCTGGTGTGGCAGTCGCGCTCCGGCCCGCCGCAGGTGCCGTGGCTCGAGCCCGACGTGGCCGACCATTTGGCCGCGCTGGACGCCGCCGGGACCAAGGCCGTCGTCGTCTGCCCGATCGGGTTCGTCGCCGACCACATCGAGGTGGTGTGGGACCTCGACCACGAATTGCGATTACAGGCCGAGGCGGCCGGAATGTCGTTCGCCCGCGCCGCAACGCCCAACGCGGACCGCCGATTCGCCCGGCTGGCCGCCGGATTGATCGACGAACTGCGCACCGGCCGACCCCCCGAACGCGTCGCCGGACCCGACCCGGTGCCGGGCTGCCTGGCCAGCGTGAACGGCGCGCCGTGCCGGCCGCCGCACTGCGCGGCGCGCGAAAACCGAACCTAGTCCGCCCAGGCCGAGTGCAGGATCGCGGTCACCGCGGCCATCCGCGCCGAACGCACCACGGTGGTCAGCGGCCGCAGCGCATCGGTGGCGATCTGCGCCTGCGACGACGACTGGGTGATCGCGACGGCGATGCGGTCCCCGGGGGCATCCGACGTTCGGCTCAGCCCCGCGCTGACCGCGATGATCGCGTCGACGTGCGCGGCGTTTTCCAGCACCCGCAGCGCGCGCGTGGGCGCGTGGTCCGGAATGCGGTGTTGCCGTGCGGATTCCAGCAGCTGCTCGACGAGCCCGCGCGGATCGTCGACGTCGGACGCGGCGGCCAGACCGATCTCGCCGAGCGCATCGGCCGCCGAGCGGACGGCCGAGCGCAGCGAATATTCGGCGTCGCCCAGCTCGTAATGGTCGAACACGGGGTGACCGGGCAACGAGTACACCGTCCAGGACAGCGCGCACAATTCCGGCGCGAGGTCGTCGCAGGCTTCGTCGGGGTCGGCGTAGGAAAACTCCGGGACCAGCCCGACCGCGGTGGCGGCATCGTCGGGGTTGGTGATGATGACGGCCTCGCCCGCGGCCAGCGCGTCGCGCCCGAACTGCGTCCCGGGGGCCAGCCCGCGCACGTCGCCGGGCACCGGCAACACGACGTTGATCGTCCCGCGCAACCGATCCGGCAGGCCCGCCGCCCCCGCCGGGGACCGGCCGACGGCCGCGCGCAGCGTCTGCAACAGCGCCACCGTCCCCGCGTCGTGCACGTCGGGCCACGGCAGTCCGGTGTGGCCCGCGGCGACGGCATCATACGCGGTGACCGATTGCTTTGGCGCCCAGAGGGATAACGCGTCCAAGACGTCGTCGGGCGCGGCCTTGCCCGCGAGCCAGGCGTTGGCCCACAGGGACAGCGAAACACTGGGACACCACATGATCTCGGAGTGTAGTTGTTTGGCCCCGCAAAGGCCGATCACGCGTATTCTGACCGCATGCCCGCGGCGGTGATTTGGCTCATATTCGGGCTGGTCCTTGCCGGTGCCGAGGCGCTGACCGGCGACATGTCGTTGTTGATGCTATCGGGCGGGGCGCTGGCCGCGGCGGGCGGCAGCTGGCTGCTGGATTGGCCGGTTTGGGCCGAGGCGACGGTGTTCCTCGTCGTGTCCGTCCTGCTGCTGGTCCTGGTGCGGCCGGCGCTGCGGCGGCGGCTGAGCCCGGCCAAGGGGCTGCCGACCGGCATCAAGGCGCTGGAGGGCAAGAAAGCGCTGGTTTTGGACCGGGTCGCCCGCGACGAGGGCCAGGTCAAGCTGGACGGCCAGGTATGGACGGCGCGGCCCCTCAACGAGGACGATGTCTACGAGCCGGGGGAACGAGTGACGGTCATGCACATCAACGGCGCCACCGCGGTGGTGTTCAAAGACTTTTAATCCCTGGCGCAAAAGTAGGAGGAAAGCGTGATGCAAGGCGCATTCGCGTTGTTAGTGGTGGCCATCGCGCTCATCGTCTTCGGGATCATCGTGGTGGCAAAGTCGGTCAAAGTGATCCCGCAGGCCGAGGCCGCGGTGATCGAACGGATGGGCAGCTACAGCCGCACGGTCAGCGGGCAGCTGACCTTGCTGGTGCCGTTCATCGAGCGCATCCGTGCCCGCGTGGACCTGCGTGAGCGGGTGGTGTCATTCCCTCCGCAACCGGTGATCACCGAGGACAACCTGACCCTCAACATCGACACGGTCGTCTACTTCCAGGTCACCGTCCCGCAGGCGGCGGTCTACGAGATCAGCAACTACATCGTCGGCGTCGAGCAGCTCACCACGACCACGCTGCGCAACGTGGTCGGCGGGATGACGCTGGAACAGACGCTAACCTCGCGCGACATGATCAATCGCCAGTTGCGGGGCGTCCTGGACGAGGCCACCGGCCGCTGGGGGCTGCGGGTCGCGCGCGTCGAACTGCGCAGCATCGACCCGCCGCCGTCGATCCAGGCGTCGATGGAAAAGCAGATGAAGGCCGACCGCGAGAAGCGCGCGATGATCCTGACCGCCGAAGGGAACCGGCAGGCCGCAATCACCCAGGCCGAGGGCGCCAAGCAGGCGCAGATTCTGGCCGCGGAGGGCGCCAAGCAGGCGGCGATCCTGGCCGCCGAGGCCGACCGGCAGTCGCGGATGCTGCGCGCCCAGGGTGAGCGGGCCGCGGCCTACCTGCGGGCGCAGGGGCAGGCCAAGGCGATCGAGAAGACGTTCGCCGCGATCAAGGCGGGCCGGCCCACCCCGGAGATGCTGGCCTACCAGTACCTGCAGACGCTGCCGGAGATGGCCCGCGGCGACGCCAACAAGGTGTGGGTGGTGCCCAGTGACTTCAGCGCCGCGCTACAGGGATTCACCAGGCTGCTGGGAACCCCGGGCCAGGACGGCGTGTTCCGGTTCGAGCCGTCTCCGGTCGAGGACGCGCCCAAGCACCAAGCCGACGACGACGCCGAGGTCGCCGACTGGTTCTCCACCCAGACCGATCCCGCGATCGCCCAGGCGGTGGCTAAGGCCGAGGCCATCGCCCATCAGCCGGTGGACGTTCCCCCGGGGGCGCCGCCGGAGTTGACCCAATGACCGGCACGGCGACCTGAGCTGTCTCACATTGCCGAAACCCTATGCGGCCCTTGGCCGAACGCTGCTAGTCCAGCCGGAACTCGACCATCGGCAACGGGGTGGCGGTGTCGGTGATCGGCGCGCCGAGCGTCTCTTCGAGCACCGGGCGCATCTTCTTCCAGGCTCGGGGATGACGGGCGCGGTAGGCGGCCAGTGTGCGGTCCGCCTCCTGTTGGTCGAGGACCCGCGCGGCGGCGGGCCTCGGCGCGCGGCTGCCGGCGTAGACGCGGACGCGCGGATTGGCGCGAATGTTGAGGAACCACTGCGCCTTTGGCCCGAAACCCGAGGCGACGACGTACCTGTCGGGCGCGGGGTGATCGACGACCTCCAGCACGGCGTGGCGCGGCGCGCCGGACTTGCGGCCCACGTGTTCGACCATCACGAATCGCGAGCCGAACAGAGCGCCCGCCCGAGCCTTGTAGAGCCACACCGGCGCCCGCACGAACGGGCGCGAGCGCAGCAGCCGGCCACCGGCCCGGGTGAACAGGGAGGGAGCGTGCGGTTCGGCCACACTCCCCATGTTGCCTCGCGCACAGCCGCGCGAGCTCGGTCGTCGGCGTAGGCGCCGCGACGATGGGGTATGACTTTCCCTCGATGCCCAGCAAAGCGAGCGGGGGACAGCCTGGGACGGCGACGCCCGGTAGAACCACCGTGCTCACCTCCCGGGCAATGCACCGCTCGATCGAGGGCACCGCCATCGGCAACTTCATGGAGGCTTACGACTTCACGCTCTTCAGCCTGGTCGCCACGATCCTGGCGCAGAAGTTCTATCCCGGGGAAAACTCCGGCGCGGGCAACCTGATCGCCATCTTCGGCACGATGACGGCGGGGTTCGTGGTGCGCCCGCTCGGCGGGGTCATCTTCGGCCCCCTCGGCGACCGCATCGGGCGCAAGCCCGTGCTGGTGGTGACGATCTCACTGATGGCGGTGTGCGCGGCGGCGACCGGCGTGCTGCCCGTCTACCACACCATCGGGGTGTGGGCGCCGATCCTGCTCACGGTCATCCGGATCTGCCAGGGCCTTTCCTCCGGCGGGGAGTACGCGGGCGCGATGACCTTCATCGCCGAGCACGCCCCCGACGACAAGCGCGGAATGATGGCCGGGTTTCTGCCGGTGGGCACGCTGGGCGGATTCGTGGTGGGCGCGACGCTGGTGACCGGGCTGCAGACCGCTCTGTCGAGCGCCGAGATGCTGGCCTGGGGCTGGCGGGTGCCGTTTCTCCTGGCCGCTCCGCTCGGCCTGATCGCGGTCTACCTCCGCAAGCGGATCGAGGAATCGCCCGACTACGAGGAGGTGCACGCGCGCGAGCAGCCCCTCTCGGGCCGCAAGCAGTTCGTGCAGACGGTGGTGCTGCAGTGGAAGCCGCTGTTGATCTGTTTGGGCGTGGAGCTCGCCGTCACCGACACCAGCTACATGGTCAGCGGCTACGTGCCGACCTACCTGAAGAAGACCGCGGGCGTCGGGGACACCGCGGCCCTGGTGATGGTCCTGGTGGTGCTGGCGGTCCTGACGGTCGGGGTGCTCCTCGTCGCGATGCTGTCGGACCGCATCGGCGTCAAGCCGCTGATGTGGACGGGTTGCGGGCTGCTGGTCGCGATCTCGCTGCCGGCGTTCGGGTTGATGCGCTTCGGCGGGGCGTACCCGACGCAGTTCGTCGGGGTGCTGCTCGTCGGGTTGCCCATGCTGTTCTTGAGCAGCCTCGAACCGGCGATCCTGCCCGCGCTGTTTCCCACCAACGTGCGCTACGGCGCGGTGTCGATCGGATTCAACATCGCGGTGTCGGCGTTCGGCGGCACCACCCCGCTGATCGCCGAGACGCTGGTTGCCGGCACCGGCAACGCGATGGTGCCGGCGTACATGCTGATGTTCGCCGGGGCGGTCGGCGCCGTTACGTTGTTCTTCGCGCCGGAAGTGGCCCGCCGGCCGCTGCTGGGTTCGCGACGGTCGCTTGACGCCGCCGAAACCGGCCCCGGCGCCGACGTGGGCGCGGTGCCCGGCGCCGGGTAGGGCGGTTTTACGGGGACGCTACTGGCCCTGGCCGTCGCCGGGAACCGCTACCGCGCAGGCGACGCCCGGCGCTCGAAGAATGTTTCGGTCCAAGGTCACCAAAGGGATCGCCAGCGTCTCGGCTAACGCAACGTAGGCGGCGTCATAGCAGGGCAGGTTCGCGCGCAGCTCCCACGCCCGCGCACCGAGCACCTCGTAGGGCCACAGCTCCACCGCAAGGTCGATCATGTCGGCGTGGGCTTGAGCGGCCTGGTCTGCTCCGATCGCCCCGCTTAATTCGGCGCGCCTGATGACGTTGGCGCATTCGTATGGCAATAGCGCGGGCGCAAACAGGTCGGCGTCCTTCAGTTGTGCCGTCGCCCACTGACCGTCGCTCCCGGCGTCCAGAAGGACGGCCAGCACCGCCGATGCGTCGCACACCACCCGGTCGGTCACCGACGATCGGCGTCCCTGGCGGCGAGGATGTCGGCCGCGCCCAGGCGCGCTCCGGTCGCGTCCACCCTGGCGCGTGCCCGGGCGATGACGCCGCGGACGGTCGGCTTCTCGGCCGTCGTCACCAACAGTCGGCGCAGGTATTCCTGAAGCGACTGCCCGGACAGCGCGGCGCGGGCGGCCAGTTCGTCGCGGACGTCGTCCGGGACATCGCGAATCGTGATCGCCACCATGCCTGCAGTTTAGCAGCGATGCCTGCATAACGCAGCGCCGTGGAAACGTGAAGCGAACCTGAAGAAAGCCGCGTCGCACGCCCGTCCCCCGAAGTGCGCGCTAACAATGAGGCATGGCTGATTCCGGTCGCGGCACCCCGCGGGTGCTGGTGGCCGAGGATTCGGAGACCATCCGCGAAATGGTCAGCAAAGCGCTGACCGACACCGGTTACCACGCGGACGCCTGCCGCGACGGCGCCGGGCTGGAACGCGCGCTCGACGGGCTGCGACCGGATCTGGTGGAGGCGGCGGGCGAGCGCTCAGATCTTCGGGTTCGCTTCAGCCGGCGAGGACGGACACGGGGCCCGTCGCCGTCTTGCGGTGCCGGCGCCGGAAGTGGCGGACCTCGACGATCAGCCCCGCCAGCCCCACAGCGCCGGTGCACAGCAACACCAGCGCCAGGCGGGGGCTGGGATGACCGGCGATCGCGTCGCCGAGGACGACGACCGCCGCGGTGCCCGGCACCAGGCCGGCCACCGTGGCCAGCGTGTATGGCAGCAGCCGCACGGCCGACGCGCCGGCGGCATAGTTGATCGCCGAAAACGGCACCGCGGGGATCAACCGCAGCGACAACACGGCCGCCCAGCCCCGCTGTTGCAGGCGCTCGTTCACCGTCTCGATCGATTCGTGGCGCACCAGGCGGGTCAGCCGCCAGCCGGCCGCGCGCACCAGCAGCAGCGCGAGCACCGCGCTCGTGCTGCTGGCGACCACCGCGATCAGCACGCCCAACGCCGGGCCGAACAACAGCCCGGCGGCCAGGGTGAACGCCGTGCGGGGCACCGGTAGCACCGTGACCATGACGTGCGCGCCCAGAAACGCCAACGGGAACCACGGGCCCACCGACTCGGCCCAGTCCCGCAGCTGCACCGGGCTGGGCAGGGGAAGCCACGTCGCCGCCGCGATCAGCGATGTGATACCGGCCACTGCGGCCAGGGCCCGCGGGCCGGTCAGCCGACGCGCCGCCGCGCGCAGCGCGCCGCCAAGGTCGCGCAGCCGCTCGGTGATTTTGCTGGTGGCGGGATCCGTCACGGCTGTCAAGGTTACGGGTCCCAGATGAATGCCCCGTTTACCGACGCTGGCGTTTCACCGGGGAGCCGGCCGGATCGGCGCCGCCGGCAATTTTTTGCGGAGAGGCCCCATCAATTAGCCTCGTTAGCAAGTGGCAGTACCCGGAGCAGCCCACCAATCAGCTGGGAAAAAGGGAGCAATCGGTGTCCATTGACGTACCCGAACTCGCCGACCTGGAAGAGGTTCGCGGGCGTTGGCGCACGGCGGTCGCCGGCGTGCTGTCCAAGAGCACGGGCAAGGACCCGGGCGAGCTGGGCGACGAGCCCGAGCGGCTGCTGGACACCCCCACCTACGACGGGATCGCGGTCCGCGCGCTCTACACCGCGCTCGACGAGCTGCCCGAACCGCCGCTGCCCGGCGAGTGGCCCTACGTGCGCGGCGCCGACGCGCTGCGCGACGTCAACGCGGGATGGAAGGTCGCCGAGGCGTTCCCCGTCCCGGGCGGCGACCCCGATCGCAGCGGCAACGCCGCGGTGCTCGCCGCCCTCGCCGACGGGGTGAGCGCGCTGCGGATCCGGGTGGGCGAATCCGGGGTGGCGGCCGGCGAGCTCGCCCAGCTGTTGTCGGGGGTCTACCTGGACCTGGTGCCGGTGCTCCTCGACGCGGGCGCCGACTACGCCGAGGCCGGTGATGCCCTGCTGGCGCTGGTGGATCAGGTCGCGGACAAGAGCAAGCTGTCGATCGACCTCGGGGCAGACCCGCTGACCGCCACGCTGAGCGGGCGGGCCGCCGCGTCGATGGAGCAGGTGGTCGCGGCCGCGACGCGCGCGGCCGGCACGCCCGGTGTGCGGGCGATCACCGTCGACGGGCCCGCCTTCCACAACCTGGGTGCCAACGCCACCTGGGAGCTGGCCGCCGGCATCGCGGCGGCGGTGTCCTACCTGCGGGCGCTCGCCGACGCCGGGCTGCCGGTCGCAAACGCGTTGCGGCAGATCAGCTTCCGGTTGGCCGCCGACGACGACCAGTTCATGACCATCGCCAAGGTGCGCGCCGCGCGCCGGCTGTGGGCGCGGGTCGCCGAGGTGGCCGGCGACCCCGAGGGCGGCGCGGCCGTCGTGCACGCGGAGACGTCGCTGCCGATGATGACCCAGCGCGACCCCTGGGTGAACATGCTGCGCACGACGGTGGCCGCGTTCGCCGCCGGCGTCGGCGGGGCCGACACCGTGCTGGTGCTGCCGTTCGACGTGGCGATCCCGGGCGGCTTTCCCGGCGTGGGACGCGGCTTCGCGCGGCGCATCGCCCGCAACACGCAGCTGCTGCTCCTGGAGGAGTCACACGTCGGGCAGGTGTTGGACCCGGCCGGCGGCTCGTGGTTCGTCGAGGACCTCACCGAGCGGCTTGCCCAGCAGGCTTGGCAGCAGTTCCAGGCGATCGAGGCGCGGGGCGGCCTCGCCGACGCGTGCGGCTTCGTCGCCGAGCGGATCGCCGACGTCGCCGCGCGACGCGCCGACGACATCGCGCACCGGCGCACCGCGATCACCGGCGTCAACGAATACCCCAACCTCGAGGAACCGCCTCTCGAACAGGCGGAGCAGCAAGGGGATTCGGTGGTGGCGGCGCGCCGCTACGCCGCGGAGTTCGAGGCGCTGCGCGACCGCTCGGACGCCTTCCTGGCGCGCACCGGCTCGCGGCCCAAGGCGCTGCTGTTGCCGCTGGGCCCGCTGGCCGAGCACAACGTCCGGGCGACGTTCGCGGCCAACCTGCTGGCCTCGGGCGGCATCGAGGCGGTCAACCCCGGTTCGCTCGACGCCTCCGGGGTCGCCGCCGTCGTCGCCGGGGCCGGTTCGGTTCCCGCCGCGGTCATCTGCGGCACCGACAAGCGCTACGCCGACGAGGCCTCGGCCGTGGTCGAGGCGGCCCGCGGCGCCGGCGTGTCGAGGGTCTATCTGGCCGGCCCCGAGAAGGCGCTGGGCGATGCCCAACACCGGCCGGACGAGTATCTGACCGCGAAAATCAATGCGGTGCAAGCCTTGTCGGATCTGCTTACCCTGTTGGGAGCGTAGGCGCCATGACGATGATGAAACCTGTAGTCGGTAGTTTCGCCGACATCCCGTTGCACGGCGATCGCGAGGTGACCCGGCCGATTGAGGCCGCCGTGGCGCAACGCGTCACCGCGGCCGCCTCGGCGCACGGGTACGCGCCCGAGCAACTGCACTGGCACACCCCGGAAGGCATCGATGTCAAACCGGTCTACATCGCGGCCGACCGTGCCGCCGCGGCGGCCAACGGTTACCCGCTGAACAGCTTCCCCGGTGAGCCGCCGTTCGTGCGGGGGCCCTACCCGACGATGTATGTCAACCAGCCCTGGACGATTCGCCAGTACGCCGGGTTCTCGACGGCCGCGGACTCCAACGCGTTCTACCGGCGCAACCTGGCCGCCGGGCAGAAGGGCCTGTCGGTGGCCTTCGACCTGGCCACCCACCGCGGCTACGACTCCGACCATCCGCGCGTGCAGGGTGACGTCGGAATGGCCGGCGTGGCAATCGATTCCATCCTCGACATGCGCCAGCTGTTCGACGGCATCGACCTGTCGGCGGTGAGCGTGTCGATGACGATGAACGGCGCCGTGCTGCCGATCCTGGCGCTGTACGTGGTGGCCGCCGAGGAGCAGGGGGTGCCGCCGGAGAAGCTGGCCGGCACCATCCAGAACGACATCCTCAAAGAGTTCATGGTGCGCAACACCTACATCTATCCGCCCAAGCCGTCGATGCGCATCATCTCCGACATCTTCGCCTACACCAGCGCCAAGATGCCCAAGTTCAACTCCATCTCGATCTCGGGCTACCACATCCAAGAGGCTGGCGCCACAGCGGATTTGGAGTTGGCCTACACGCTGGCCGACGGCGTCGACTACATCAAGGCCGGTCTGGACGCCGGGCTGGACATCGACAAGTTCGCGCCCCGGCTGTCGTTCTTCTGGGGCATCGGGATGAACTTCTTCATGGAGGTCGCCAAGCTGCGGGCCGGCCGGCTGCTGTGGAGCGAGGTGGTGGCCGGGTTCGGGGCCAAGAACCCCAAATCCCTGTCGCTGCGCACACATTCGCAGACCTCGGGCTGGTCGTTGACCGCCCAGGACGCCTTCAACAACGTCGCGCGCACCTGCATCGAGGCGATGGCCGCCACCCAGGGCCACACCCAGTCGCTGCACACCAACGCCCTGGACGAGGCGCTGGCGCTGCCCACCGACTTCTCGGCCCGGATCGCGCGCAACACCCAGCTGCTGCTGGCGCAGGAGTCGGGCACCACCCGGCCGATCGACCCGTGGGGCGGCTCGTATTACGTGGAGTGGCTGACCCACCGGCTCGCCCAGCAGGCCCGCGCGCACATGGCCGAGATCGCCGAGCACGGCGGCATGGCGCAGGCCATCGACGACGGCATCCCCAAGCTGCGCATCGAGGAGGCCGCCGCGCGCACCCAGGCCCGCATCGACTCGGGCCAGCAGCCGGTGATCGGGGTCAACAAGTACCAGGTCGACGAGGACCAGGAGATCGAGGTCCTCAAGGTGGAAAACAGCCGGGTGCGCGCCGAGCAGCTGGCCAAACTGCAAGAGCTGCGGGCCAACCGGGACCAGGCGGCCGTCGACGCCGCCCTGGCCGAGCTGTCCCGCGCGGCCGCCGCCCAGGGCCGCGCCGGGGACGACGGGTTGGGTAACAACCTGCTGGCGCTGGCCATCGACGCGGCCCGGGCCAAAGCCACCGTCGGGGAGATCTCCGACGCGCTGGAGAAGGTGTATGGCCGCCACCAGGCCGAGATCCGTACCATCGCCGGGGTCTACCGTCACGAAGCCGGAAAGGCCACCAACATCGCCAGCGCCACCGAATTGGTCGAGAAGTTCGCCGAGGCCGACGGCCGCCGGCCGCGGATCCTGGTGGCCAAGATGGGTCAGGACGGCCACGACCGCGGGCAGAAGGTGATCGCGACGGCGTTCGCCGACATCGGGTTCGACGTCGACGTCGGGTCGCTGTTCTCCACGCCCGACGAGGTGGCCCGCCAGGCCGCCGACAACGACGTGCACGTCATCGGGGTGTCGTCGCTGGCCGCCGGGCACCTGACGCTGGTGCCCGCGCTGCGGGACGCGCTGGCCGAGGTGGGCCGGCCCGACATCATGATCGTGGTGGGCGGCGTCATCCCGCCCGGCGACTTCGACGAGCTCTACGCCGCCGGGGCCGCCGCCATCTTCCCGCCCGGGACGGTGATCGCCGACGCCGCGATCGGCTTGTTGCACAAGCTCGCCGAGCGGCTGGGCTACGACCTGGGCCAGTGACGTCGATCTGTGTCGCGAGCGTAGCGCCAGTGCGAAAATCCGCCTCGAATCGCGCCGCGGCGTTCCGCTCATGAATCCCCAGAAGGCCGGCTCGGTCGAGGAACTGGCCAAGGCCGTGCGGGGCGGCGACCGCGCGGCCCTGCCGCGCGCCATCACGCTGCTGGAGTCGACCCGCGCCGACCACCAAAAGAAGGCCCAGCAGCTGCTGCTCGAGCTGATGCCGGACTCGGGCAACGCGCATCGGGTCGGCATCACCGGGGTGCCCGGGGTGGGCAAGTCCACCAGCATCGAGTCGCTGGGCATGCACCTGATCGAGCGGGGCCACCGGGTGGCGGTGCTGGCCGTCGACCCGTCGTCGACGCGGACCGGTGGCTCGATCCTGGGCGACAAGACCCGGATGGCGCGCCTGTCGATGCACCCCGACGCCTACATCCGGCCCTCGCCGACGTCGGGCACCCTCGGCGGGGTGGCAAAGGCCACCCGGGAGAGCATCGTGCTCCTCGAGGCCGCTGGGTTCGACGTGATCGTGGTCGAGACCGTCGGCGTGGGGCAGTCCGAGGTGGCCGTGGCCAACATGGTGGACACCTTCGTGCTGCTGACCCTGGCGCGCAGCGGCGATCAGCTGCAAGGCATCAAGAAGGGAGCCTTGGAGCTCGCCGACATCGTGGTCGTCAACAAGGCCGACGGCGACCACCTGGCCGAGGCGCGGTCGGCCGCCCGGGAGCTGTCCACCGCGATCAGGTTGATACATCCCCGCGAAACCCTTTGGCGCCCACCAGTTTTGACCATGAGCGCGATCGAGGGAACCGGCCTGGTCGAGCTGTGGGACACCATCGAACGCCATCGCGAGGTGCTCACCGAGGCCGGGGAGTTCGAGCAGCGCCGCCGCGCCCAGCAGGTGGACTGGACCTGGCAGCTGGTGCGTGACACCGTTGTGGACCGGGTGCTGTCCAGCCCGGCGGTGCGCAAGATGCGCGCCGAGGTGGAACGGCAGGTCAAGGCGGGGGAGCTCACCCCCGCGCTGGCGGCCCAGCAAATCCTGCAGGCCGCATCGCCGGGGCCGCCCTGAGCTAGGCCTTAGTCAGCCGGCGGATTCAGGCCCCTTGGTCCGCGACGATCGTCTGCAGGAGATCGACGATCTGCTGTTGTCCGGCGGCCGCGGCGTCGAATCTGCCACGCATCTCGGTAAAGCCCCGGTCGACGTGCTCCTGGAGGGTGCCGAACTCCGCTCGCAGCGTGCCAAAGTCCGACCGCAGGTCAACAAAGTCGTCCCTAAGGGCGTTGAAACTTGCCGCCGTGGCTTGTCGAAATTTGCGCAGATCGCTCCGAAATTCGCTGACGTCGCGGTCGGCCGCCCCGGCCAGCACCCGAGCGGCCGCGGCGTCTTGCTCGCTCGCCCGTACTCGCCCGGCCAGGTCTAGCACCTGGTGCTCGAGGGCGCTGACGCGCGACTCGAGGTCCTCGGGTTCCATGGACAGAAGCGTAGCGGTGTCCCCCCGCCGCGGCCCACCCCAATCAACAGGCCACCAACGGCCCGCACCTTTTAACGGAAAGGTAACTAAATCGGGTGTTGCCCTACGGAAGGTATGAAGTCCAAGTAAATTAGTTAGCGTGACAATGGAGTCCGGGATCGATCGCCGCGCGATCCCACGACACGATGGCCCCGGCGCCGGCCATCGCGTGTTCGGTGCGGCGGATCCACATTTCGCGTGCGCCGTTCGCAGTTTCTCCGCCATGTTCCCCGCCCGCCGGTTCGGCGGCGGCGCGCTGGCCGTGTACGTCGACGGCCAGCCGGCCGTCGACGTGTGGACCGGCTGGTCGGACCGGGGCGGTCACGTGCCGTGGTCGGCCGACACCGCGCCGATGGTGTTCTCGGCGACCAAGGGCATGGCCGCCACGGTCATTCACCGGCTGGCCGACCGGGGGCTGATCGACTACGAGGCGCCCGTCGCGCGGTACTGGCCGGAGTTCGCCGCCAACGGCAAGGCCGACCTCACGGTGCGCCAGGTGATGCGGCACACCGCCGGCCTGTCGGGCCTGCGGGGCGCCACCCAGGAGGACCTCCTGGACCACGTGGTCATGGAGGAGCGGCTCGCCGCCGCGCCGCCGGGCCGGCTGCTCGGCAAGCCCGCGTATCACGCGCTGACGTTCGGCTGGCTGCTGTCCGGGCTCGCGCGGGCCGTCACCGGCAAGGGGATGCGCGCGCTGATCCGCGAGGAGCTCGCCGAGCCGCTGGGCACCGACGGCATGCACCTGGGCCGCCCCCCGGCCGAGTCGCCGACGCGGGTCGCGCAGATCATCATGCCGCAGAGCATCATCAACAATTCGGTCGTCAACTACGTGACGCGCAAGGTCGCCAACGAGTTGTCCGGCGGCTGGCGGTCGATGTACTTCCCGGGCGTCGTCGCCGCCGTGCAGGGAGAGATCCCGTTGCTGGACGCCGAGATTCCGGCGGCCAACGGCGTGGCGACGGCCCGCGCGCTGGCGCGCATGTATGGGGCGATCGCCAACGGCGGCGAGATCGACGGCGCCCGATTTTTGTCCCGCGAGCTGGTCGCCGGCCTGACCGGTCGGCGCAGCCTGCGTCCGGACCGAAACCTGTTCGTGCCGTTGGCTTTTCACCTCGGCTACCACAGCCTGCCCTTCGGTGACGTGATGCCGGGCTTCGGTCATGTCGGGCTGGGAGGCTCGGTCGGGTGGGCCAACCCCGCCGAGGGGGTCGCGTTCGCGCTGGTGCACAACCGGCTGCTGACCCCGTTCTCGCTCACCGATCACGCCGCGTTCGTCGGGATCTACAAGCTGATCCGGCAGGCCGCCGCCAAGGTGCGCAAGCGGGGCCTGCAGCCGATCACCGAGTTCGGGGCGCCGTTCTCCGAGCCGGGGGCGGTCGCCGGCTGAGCCGAGGCGGCGGTCTTCAGCCGAGGGTCTCGAAGGCGGCGATCTGCTCCTGGGTGACCCCGAGCGGGTCCTCGCCCGCGTGCACGCGCCGTTCCCAGTCGATCGTCCAGGCCAGGGCGCCACGGAAGCCGAGCCGGTTGCGCCAGCCGAGTTCGCGCTGCGCCTTGGAGGCATCGAGGGCGAGCAGGTTCGCCTCGTGCGGGTGGTTCCCGCTGTCCAGCTCCCACCGCGCGCCGCCGCCCCACAGCTCGGCGGCGAGCGAGGCGACCTCGCCAACCTCGACGAAGCTGTCGCGCCCGGGCCCAAAGTTCCACTCGCCCAAGCCTTCACCGGCCAGCAGCGCATCAACGAGGGTGAGGTAGCCGTTGAGGCAGTCGAGGACGTGCTGCCACGGCCGCACCGCGCGCGGGAACCGCAACCGCGGCGCCCGGCCGCTCGCGTAGGCGGCGATCAGGTCGGGCAACAGCCGATCGCGGCTGACGTCGCCGCCGCCAATTACGTTGCCGCCGCGTGCGATTGCCGTGGCGGGGCCGGGGAAGCTTCGAATCCACGACTGGGTCAGCAGGTCGGCCATCGCCTTCGACGCGCTGTAGGGATCGTCGCCGCCGAGCGGGTCGGTTTCGACGTAGCCGGCCTCCTGGTCGACGTTGCGGTAGACCTTGTCGGTGGTGATGACGACGTGCGCGCGCACCGACGGGGTGGCCGCGACGGCCTCGAGCACGTTGAGCGTGCCCATCGCGTTGGTCTCGTAGGTGTAGCGCGGGTTGCGGTAGGACTCGCGGACCAACGACTGGGCGGCCATGTGCACCACCACGTCGGGAGCCGCGGCCGACACGGCCGCCGCCGTGGCCTCCGCATCGCGGATATCCACCCGGAAGTCGGAGACGAGCAGGTCGGCGACACCCGCGCGATTGAACAGGCTACCGTCGGCGGGGTCTAACGCCAGTCCGGATACCCGGTGCCCGCGGCTCAGCAGGAGCAGCGCGAGCCACGGTCCCTTGAACCCGGTGTGCCCGGTCATCAGGTAGTGCACGGCTATCGCGCGGCCCTCTATTCGTGGATCGCCGTAGCGAATTTCTCGGCTGGCCCCGGTGAACGCTTCGTAGTGTATGCGGCCGGCGGTCAGCTCGGCGCCGCCCGGGCCACCACCCGCCACAATCTGGCGATTCGGTGACACGGCCGTCCGGCGTCCACCTAGGATCAGCGGGTGATTGAGTCCCGGTCCGACAGCGTCAGCCCCGCTGTCAGCGTTCTTCCCGCCCCGGGAGCGCAGGAGAAGCGCACGGCGCAGAGCGGGTTCCGCAACGACATCGAGGGCTTGCGCGGCTTCACGCTGCTGGCCATCGTCGGCTGGCACATCTCTATGCCGGGGGTGAGCGGCGGCTTCGTCGGGCCGGACATCTTCTTCGAAATCTCCGGCTTCGTGATCACCGGTCAGCTGTGGCGCCAGGTGAGCACCACCGGGACGGTCGGGCTGCGCCAGTTTTACGGGGCGCGGTCGCGCCGACTGCTGCCGGTTTCGGCCACGGTCGGCGTCGTCACCGCGATCATCGCGGCCTTCCTGCTGCCCGTGGTGCAGGCTCAAAGCGCGCTGAAGGACGCCATCGCGTGCGCGTTGTACGTCCCCAACTTCTGGTTCATCGTCCAGCAGGTCGACTACTTCGCCGGCGGCGTGCCCTCGCCGTTCCAGCACTACTGGACCCTGGGGGTGGAGGAACAGTTCTATCTGTTGTGGCCGCCCATGATCGTCGGCACGGCGTGGTTAGTGCGACGTTTGCGTCGGCGGTCGAGGAGCGCTGCGCCGCCACCGCGAAGCCCGTTCGTAGCCCTCGTCACGCTCATCACGGTTGTGTCGTTGGCGCTGTCGCTGCTGGTCACGTACGTGATGCCGCTCGCGGCGTACTTTTCGCTGTTCACCAGGGCGTGGCAGTTGGCCGCCGGCGCCCTGGTGGCGCTCACGGCGGACTACTGGCGCCGACTCCCGGTGCGAGCCGCGGTGGTCACGGGCTGGGTCGGGCTGGCCATGGTCCTGGTGGCCTGCATTTTTTACACCCCGGACATCCCCTATCCGGGCGTCGCCGCGCTGTTGCCCGTCGTGGGCACGGCGCTGCTGCTCGGCGCCGGCTGCGCAGCGGCGTCGCAGGGTGCCGGGCGCCTCCTGGGATGGTCGCCGATGCGGGCGATCGGACGGTTGTCCTACTCCTGGTATCTGTGGCACTGGCCGGTGCTGGTCTTTGCGCCGATTTTGCTGGGCCACCCGCTCGGGCTGGTGGGTAAGTTCGTCGCGGCCGTCGTCGTCTCCGGTGGGCTGGGATGGCTCACGCTGCGGTTCATCGAGAACCCGTTGCGATACGCCGCCGCGCTGCGCAAGTCTCCCGGCAAGAGCCTGGCGGTGGGCGGTCTGGCCACCTCGGCGGCGGCCTGCGTGGGGGTGGCGCTGCTGATGTGGGTGTCCTCGATACCGATGCCCATTCCGGTCGGGCGCGGCGCGCCGGCCGCCGCGCCAACGATCAAACCCCCCGCCGCGCCGACCGGGACCGACGTCGCCGCCTACAACGCGGCCATGCAGAACGTGTTCGCGCAGGTGCAGGCGGCGGTAGCGTCGTCGGCGGACCGAAACGACGTGCCATCGAACCTGGCCCCGTCGCTGGCCGGTGCGGCAGGCGAGATTCCCAAGATGCAGTTCGACGGCTGCCTGCGACTGCCCTTCGAAAGCGGCCAGCCGGAGTGCGTGACGGGCGATGCCGCCTCGAAGACGACGGTGGCCATGGTCGGAGACTCGCACGCGTCGATGTGGATCCCGGCGTTCCAGCAGATCGGCACGGAGCGCCCCTGGCGAATGGAAACCATGGCCAAGGCGGCCTGTCCCATGATGGACCTGCCCGTCACCACCCGCCTGTTCAGCCGGCTGGTGGAAGCCTTCGAACATTGTGAGCAATGGCGCGGCCAGATCATGGACCGGCTGCGCGCCGAACACCCGCGCGTGGTGGTGGTGAGCGTGTTCCGGGGCTACCTGGCCAGCCACAGCAACGGTTTCCTGTCGGGTTTCACCTCCTACGACCCCGCGTGGATCGACGGCCTGGGCCGCCTCGTCCGGCAGCTGCGCGGGACCGGCGCCAACGTGCTGGTGCTCGGGCCGCTCCCGCATCTGGACGCCGCGGTGCCGAACTGCCTGTCCGATCACCTCGACGACGCGACGGCGTGCGCGCCGACCATGTCCACCGCGTTCAACCGAACCGGCATGGCGGCCGAGTCCGCCGCCGTCAAAGCCGCCGGCGGGCAATACGCCGACCTCACCGAACTGTTCTGCATCAAGACCCGCTGCCCGGTCATCGTCGGCAACACCATGGTCTACGTCGACGCCGGTCACCTGACGCTGGAGTACTCCCGGCTGTTGAGCCCGGCGATCGCGGCGCTGGTCGACCGCGCGCTCGCGCAATAGTCAGCAGGGGACCGGTCAGCGCCCGGCCGCGACGCCGATTCGGATTTGCGGACTTTGCTGAAAACGCCCATATCTGAACTGCGGATTTCGTACGCTCCGATACGGAATCAACCACACACTCGTCTGCCCTTGTCGTCGTTCAACCCTTGGGCCGGGTTTGAGGCAGGGGGGCCGGAGGGGGACGTTTGGCATGGTAGGTCAACCCGATAACCAAATCTGCATCATTGGCGGTGCCGGCCACGTGGGCCTGCCGCTGGCGCTCGTTTTAGCCGACGAGGGTTTCCATGTCGACATCCTGGATACGAACGCGAGCGCGTTGAAAACCATCATGGCCGGCCGGATGCCCTTCGTCGAGGACGGAGCCCAGGAGCTACTCCAGCGGCTACTGCCGACTGGGCGCATCTCGGCCACCACCGATTCGTGGGCGGTCAGGAATTCCGACATCGTGATTTGCGTCGTCGGGACGCCGGTGGACGAATACCTGACGCCCCAGGCGCACACCTTTTTCCGCATCATCGACGAAATCAGCCCGTACTTCCGCGACGGGCAAACGCTCGTGCTCAGGAGCACCGTCTACCCGGGCCTGAGCCAGCGTGTCCACGACATGTTCCAGGAACGGGGGATAGGTGTTCACGTCACCTTCTGCCCCGAACGCATCGCGCAGGGCCACTCGATCCGCGAGCTGAGGACAATTCCGCAGATCATCAGCGGATTCGACGCCGAGGGCCGGCGAATCGTTCGCGAACTTTTCTCCCGGACTGCCAGCGAGATCATCGAGGTCGAGCCGCAAGAGGCAGAGTTGGCCAAGCTGTTCTGCAATGCCTACCGCTACATCCAGTTCGCC
The DNA here is from genome assembly GCF_002101785.1 of Mycobacterium palustre. Taxonomy (GTDB): domain Bacteria; phylum Actinomycetota; class Actinomycetes; order Mycobacteriales; family Mycobacteriaceae; genus Mycobacterium; species Mycobacterium palustre. Next base: position 13,364 of record NZ_LQPJ01000139.1, on the reverse strand, counting down.
GTCGCCAACCAGTTCTATCTGCTCAGCCGCGACGCCGGGCTCGACTTCGACCGCGTTCACCACGCGGCCACCTACAAGAACCCGCGGGTCGACAGCCTTCCCCGAGCGGGGCTGGCGGCGGGCCCGTGCCTGCTCAAAGACACCATGCAGCTCGCCGGCTTCAGTAACAACAACTTCATGCTGGGGCACGCGGCGATGCTGATCAACGAGGGGCAGCCCCAGTTCATCGTCAACATGCTCAAACGGCGAGTTGATCTGCGCGACAAGACCGTTGGTCTCCTGGGCATGACGTTCAAGGCCGATTGCGATGACACGCGCGACTCGCTCAGCTTCAAGCTTCGGCACCTGCTGATGCTGGAGGCAAAAACCGTGATCCTGCACGACCCGTTCCTGGACGGCCCGGACTATTACCCCCTGGACGTCGTTTTGGGCCGCTCCGACGTGCTGGTCGTAGGCGCGCCGCACTCCATCTACCGCGGCCTGCGGATCCCGCCAGACAAGATCGTCGAGGACGTCTGGAGTTGCCTGGAGGTCAGCCGGGATGACGACACCGCTGTGAACGAGGCGCCGGTGCCGACGAAGGTGAGCGCGGGGGCAACGGCCCGGTGAGGGTATTAGTCACCGGCAGCGCAGGTTTCATCAACGGCTACGTTGTCGAGGAACTGCTTCGGGCGGGCCACGAGGTCGTCGGTATCGACAACTACTCGAAGTACGGCAGGGTCAAGAAGAGTTACGACGACCATCCGCGCTACCAGTTCGTCGAGGGCGACGTCAAAGACGTCGACCTGATGTTTCGCCTGGTCGAGGGTTGCGACCAGATGGTGGCCAGCGCGGCCCGCATCGGCGGCATCACCTACTTCCACGAGTATGCCTACGACTTGCTCGCCGAAAACGAACGCATCGCGGCTGCGCATTTCGACACGGCCATCTACGGATATCGCAAGGGCTGGCTGAAGAAGATCAACGTGATCAGTTCGTCGATGGTGTTCGAGAACGCTACCGTCTTCCCGACGCCGGAGAAGCACATCACCGAATGCCCGCCTCCGACAAGCACTTACGGATTTCAGAAGCTGGCCTGTGAGTATTTCGCGCACGGCGCCTACGAGCAGTACGGTCTCCCGTACACGATCATCCGCCCGTTCAACTGTGTGGGCACCGGCGAGCAACGTGCGCTGGGTGGTCGTGAAATACCCAGTGGCAACGTCAAACTCGCCATGAGTCACGTGGTTCCCGACCTCATCCAGAAGGTGGCCAAGGGCCAGGATCCGTTGCACATCCTCGGTGACGGCACTCAGGTGCGGCACTACACCTACGGCGGCGACCTGGCGCGCGGCATCCGTATCTGCATGGAGCATCCGGCCGCGGTCAACGGGGACTTCAACCTTTCGACGCCCGAGGCCACCACCGTCTTGGAGCTCGCGGAAGTGATCTGGAAAAAGATGCGGCCCGATGCGCCGTTCCGCTACGAAAGCGATCCGCCGTTCGAACACGATGTGCAGCTGCGCTCACCGGACGTTCACAAGGCGTCCGAGGTTCTCGGCTTCGAGGCCAAGACTTCCCTCGATTCGATGCTGGACGAGGTCATCCCCTGGGTCGTGAACGCCGTTGAGGCCGGGACGATCTAAGGTGCGCCGCTTCCCGCCGCCAGGACGCCATGGACAGCGCGGGTAAGCCCCACCTGCAACAGCTCTACCGCAATCGCTTCGGCCACGCCCGTGAGTCGCGGTCGGCCATCTGGGCGGCAATAGTTCGCGACTTCTTCCAAGCGTGGATCAAGCGGAGCGACACGGTGGTCGACCTCGGCTGTGGTTATGGCGAGTTCCTTAACCACGTCGTGGCCGCCCGGCGCATCGGCGTGGATTTGAACCCCGACTGCGCCGGCATGCTGCGCCCTGGGACCGAGTTTCATCACGGCCGCGCCGACGATCTCGGCTTCCTCGGGGATGGCTCAGTCGACGTGGTCTTCACCAGCAACCTTTTGGAGCATCTGGACGGCAAGGCCGAAGTGGAGCGCACGGTCGCTGAGGTCCACAGGGTGCTCAAGCCGGGCGGGCACTTCATCGCCATGGGGCCCAATATCCGCTTCGTCCCCGGCAAGTATTGGGACTTCTGGGACCACACCGTGCCGATCAGCGACCGCTCATTGATCGAGCTGCTCGAGTCGTGCGGGCTCGAAGTCTCGGACAGCTACGACCGCTTCCTGCCCTACACGTCGTCTTCGCGCTTGCCGCAGGCTCCGATCCTGGTGCGTTGGTACCTGCGCTCCAAGGCGACGTGGCGAATCCTAGGGAAGCAGTTCGTGATTCGCGCCCGCAAGCCGGGACGTCCGTCCGAGGACGCTGGACGGTTGGTGAGCGTGGTCATCCCCGTCTACAACGAGGGCGAAAACATCCAAGCCTGCGTCAGGAGGCTCACCGAAGCGCTGAAGGACACCGCGCATGAGCTGCTGGTGTGTTACGACTTCGACGAGGACACCACGCTGCCGGCGCTCGCCGCGATGCCCGACAAGCCGGCCACCGTGCGGCTGGTTCGCAACTCGCTAGGGAAGGGTGTGGCCAATGCGCTGGTCGCCGGATTCGCGGCTGCGCAGGGCGACGTCATAGTCACCACCATGGCCGATCTGTCGGACCCACCTTCGGTAATTCCATTGATGGCGGCCAAGATTCGTGACGAGGGTGCAGATGTGGTGAGCGGGTCGCGGTATATGCCCGGGGGTACCCAGCGCGGTGGCCCTCGATTGAAGACGCTGATGTCGCGGACCGCCGGGCTGAGCCTGCACTACGTCGGCCGCGTACCCACCCACGACGCCACCACAAACTTCCGCGCCTACAGCCGGCGGTTCCTCGATGACGTTCCGGTGCAGAGTTCGCGGGGGTTCGAGGTGGGTCTGGAACTGACCACGAAGGCGCATTTGCTTGGCTACCGGGTCGACGAAGTCCCCAGCAGCTGGGACGACCGAACCGCCGGGACCAGCAAGTTCGATCTGGGCGGTTGGTTGCCTGCCTACCTGCATTGGTATGGGCTGGCCATGCGCCGCCCGGCGGTGCGCTGGGCGGGCGGCGGGCTGGCATCGCTGGGGGTGCTGCGCCTCTCGCGGCGGTACAAAGGCAACATTTCGAGGCCAGGGCGCCGAAGGCCCCGTCGCTGAAGTGAATTGGGCCAATGGGAGACATGGAGCCGATGAGTGAACACGGCGAATTGACCTCGGACGATCCACCCGTCAGCCTCGGACCGGCCGGTCCCGCTGCGGATGCGGGCACTCTGGCGGTGCCAGACAACGCGGCGCCGGGCACACCGCCAAGGCGGAACGGCCTACGCACACTGCTGGCGGCCGTGGCATTGAGCGTCTTCGGCGCCAAGCTAATCGTCATTTCGGCGCTCGGTTCCCCGGTGCCCCTGCTCGATCAGTGGGACGCCGAGGCCGACGCTCTATATTCGCCGTATCTGAAGGGGACATTGTCTGCTGGCGCCCTCTTCGCCCCTCACAACGAGCACCGCATCTTTGTTTCTCGGGTGTTCTCGCTGCTGCATCTCGAGCTGGCCGGCGAGTGGAACACCCGCCTCGAGATGGTCTTGGGTGCGATCACCCTCACCGCGCTGGTCACCTTGGTCACGGCGCTGCTGATGCCCCTCGTTGCGCCGCAACGCAAAATGCTCCTGGCATGTTTCGCCGCGCTTCTGTTTGTGTTTCCCATCGGCTACGAGAACACGCTGTGGGGATTTCAGTCTCAGGTGTACTTCACACTGCTCTTCGGCGTAGCAGCTCTGGTTGCCTTCGCCGCCGCTCGCCCGTTTTCGTTGCGTTGGCTCGGCGGATTGGCGGCGGCGGTCGCCAGTTACTGGTCGTTCGGGACCGGCGCGACAACCATTTTCGCCGCGGCCGGGCTGGTGAGCCTGCAGCTGGCAACGAAGGCCAGAAAGCGGTCCTGCCTGGAGTTGGCCGCCGTCGCCGCGATGGCGGCGATCGGTTTGGCGATGGTCGTCCGGCAAGCGTCGGGTGCGCATCCGAAGTCCACTTTGTGGACGTTTGTCCAGGGGCTGAGCGTGTTCGGCGCCATGACCGTCGCGGGGCTGATCCCCGTAGCGTGGTTCTGTCGCCACACGATGGCCAGGCACCCGGGGATCAGCGACCGCGCCTGGGTGGTGATCGGGATCCCGTTGTGGATCGTGATCCAACTCGGCGTGGTCGCCTACGCACGTGGAATCCTTATCGCACCGCGCTATATGGACATCGTCCTGCTCTTGTATCCGGTGGCGCTCGTGGCGGTGTACACATTCGCCGACAGTGCGCGCGACACGAGGTTCGGCCGGTATGCGAGCCGTGGCGCTGTGACATGGGTGTTCGCCGTCGCGGCAGCCATTGGAATCCTGGGCTACTACGTGACCGCGCTGGGAGCGACCGATTGGAGCAAGTCGGCATACCAACAGATGGTCAACGTCCAGGCCTACGTGGCCACGGGAAACGTCGACCATCTCAAAACCAAAGGCGCGAGTGGCCGCATGGCTAACCTGTTCTACCCGAACCCGCAACGGCTGGCCGGAATTCTCCGGGATCCCGCCGTCAGAGCGATCCTGCCCCCCGGAATGCGGCCGCCGGACGCTGATAATGCCGTGGGCCGCAACCGGATGTTGCTCAAGGGGAGGGCCGCGGGTGTCACCGCCGGTGCGATTCGCCTCTTACTCGGGAGCGGCCCCGCAATGCTGGCGCTGGGGGTCGGTCTGTTCTTCGCCGCCGCTGCAGACGGAGGGCCCCGGGGCGAAAGGCGTTGATGGCGTGTGGAGGAATGGCGCCAACCTCAAGGCGTTGGTGTGCTTAGCTTTCTGCGGCGGGGCTTGCAGCGCCACCCGCAAATTGGGTCGCAGACTTGGGACCCGCCAAGAAAAGTGTGAAAAGCCGCGAGTTGTTCTCTTCGAGAGAGCCAACTGCGTCCATCCCGGCTCCCCGAATCAGCCGGTGATCGTCATCCGGGGCCTTATGGGTGCGACGGAAGAGCCATTTATCTAGCATGACGAAGCGGCCGACCCAGACAATACCGAGACCTAGCAACTGCGCCAGGAAGACGGCTGCGCCTCGGTAAACCATTGCGCGATCTGCCATGGCACACTCGACGAGGCTCGTGAAAAGCGTTGCCAGCGCGACGCCCAACATCAACGCGAGCCAAAAGACAAGCACTTGAAAACGTAGGTTTTCGCGGGACGTCACCCGCCAGACGAAACGCCGGTTGGCATAGAAGTTGGGCACTGCGATGATTGCGGCCTGCAAGAGCGAGGCGACGGTGTAGTCGTTGAACCACAGGCCAAACGCTTGCACGAGGACTTGGCCGATCGGCACGAAGACCACCGACACGACGGCGTAGCGCAGCTTCTTCCGCGCATCCGCTGCGCTTGCACAACCGCCTCGACGAGACGGCGAGAGGTCCATAGGCGGCCAACATACTCCCCTGAAGATCGCTTCGGGCCCGAACCGGTGAACTGAACGGAGCCAGGCGATTATGCGCACGGGCACCGGTCGGCGTCAGCCCGGGTTGTGATGGATACCGACCGCTCGGCAGTGAAGAACCCCGGTGCCGCAGCCGTTTACGCCAGCCTTCGGCCTGCCACCGTATGGCTCCGCCGGCACAGTCGGGCCAAAAGCGCTACCGATTTCGAATCGCTTGGTACTTTCCGGGTATGGGGGCGATCGGAGCTGTGGCGTTATCTGCCCGGATGCCGCGGCATTTACGAACTTGGTGGTCGGCGTCAACATGGGGCTTTGCTCGCTGGCAACTTGCAGTTACCGCAGTCGTCGTCGCAATCTTTGTTGGCTTTCAAGGACACATCGATGCGGCCGTCGGACTCGATCCGTCGTGGCAGGCGGGACTGGCACTTGCCCGGATCCACCACCTCGCTTGGGGTCGCGACATAATTTTCACTTTCGGACCTTTAGGGTTCCTCCAGAACAGCGCCTTTTACTGTTATTCGCAGTCTGTCCTCGCCACCCTCTACCAAGTGGCCATCGTCGCCGCGCTGTTCCTCGGGGTCGCCGTGGTACTTCGCGGGCGTCACTCTCCGACGACGTCGCTCGTCGGCGCGTTCGTGACGACCGGCCTCACCACTGCGATCCTTGCTGGTGTAGGTTTCGCAGCCGGCGGCACTTTGGGCGTGATGTACCCGGAATTGACCGTTCTCGCGGCACTTGTCTGGGCCAGTTTGCCGTTCCTGCGATGCCCCGCCAAGCCTTCGATGGTGTTCGCTACGTGCACCATGTTGGGTGTCGTCGCGGGATTCCAGATGCTGGTAAAGCTCAACACCGGGCCCGCCATCCTGGCCATCGCGCTCGCTATGTCGGCATTGGTTGGCTGGAAAAACATTTGGCGACATTGCGCAACGGTGACCGCGTTTGCGGCATCCATCCCCGTCTGGTGGCTCCTAGCTGGTCAACACCTTGGGGATCTGCCTACCTGGCTGCGCGCCTCCCTCGCCCTGGCATCAGGTTATGGCGAGGCGATGGCAGTTCCCGTCCCCCCCTATCCCATTCCCGCGGTTGTAGTGAGCTTTGCTTCGGTAGGCGCGCTGTGCTTCGCGTTCATCCGTGGCGTCCCCGAGATTCCTCGCCGCTTCGTGGTGCTCGTCGGCATCGCCACGATGATCACGCTCAAGGGTGCGTTCGGGCGGTTCGAACCGTGGCACTTCAGCCTTGTCCTCGGACTGATCGTCGTGGTGGTGGCCATTACTCCGCTCACGGGGAATCGTTACTGTGTGCTCGCGGTGGCTGCGGCGCTGGCCATCGCTTGGGTGTCCACCAGCGACGGGATTCCCGCGCTCCTACAACGTGCCGCCACAGATCTTCGTGCGCCGGTGCAGGGGGTCACCCGCCTGATCACCCTCGCCCAACCAGGCGACGTTCACCGTCGCGCTGAACAAAACAAGGCACATCAACGCGAGCTGTATGCCATTCCCGAGCGCTTCCTTCGGACCATCGGGTCGCAATCGGTCCATATCGACCCTAATGAAAGCTCTGCCGCGTGGGCTTATGACCTTGCGTGGCACCCCGCTCCAGTCTTCGCGACATATGCGGCCTACACGCCCGCCCTCGACGGCTTGAACGGTGAATCCCTCGCTAACGGGCCACAATTCGTTTTGTCACGTTTATCGCCGGCATCGCCTGCCACGGACATCGACGGCCGGCTCGCCACGCAAGAATCCCCCCGGTATTCGCGCACGCTGCTGTGCAACTACACCGTCAGCGGCATCGACAACCGCTGGGCGCTATTTACCCGTAACGGCCCGCACTGTGGAGCGCTCGTCAAGCGGTCGGAGGTCACCGTGCACGGCGCCGATATGGTGCCGGTCCCGGCGCCCAGCGGGCCGGACATGGCAGTCCTTGTGGGGATCGACCTGGATCGGACCCTCACCGATCGGCTTTTCCAGGGAGACGTCTACCCGCTCTTCACTTCCACGGTCACGCTCGACAACGTGACTTACCGCCTGATTAGCGGTAATGCGGCCGAGCCCTTCCTGATCACCACTCCTGCTTGGGTCCACGGCACGAACCTGCAGATACGGACGCATAGCATCGGGCTAGGCCATACCGCAGGCATCTACGCATCCGGGATAAGGGCCCGACTGCGTTTCTACGAGATGCGAGTCGGGCTCTGAGCCGCGCCTGGATGGTGGCCGGGCAGGCATTGGAAAGTACGCATTCCAAAGTGCCTGGCGTCGCTCTGAGTCTGCGGGCTGCCCACGTGCAACCGCCGTGGCGCCGCGCCCGCGACAAACCATGAGCAACACCCGATGACGACTCGGGTGTTGCACCAATCATTGCGCCTTCTGGCACTTCTGAGGCGATAACCCTCCGCGTGTCTACCTGCCCGTCTAGAGTGCTAACCCATGAAGTGCCTTGCGCCGGCGGTTCCCGCGCTGCTAATCACCGCATGCGGGAGTGCAACGCACATCGCGGCGTCACCCGTCACCGTCACCGTCACAGAAACCGTCACCGCATATCCCACGGGCACTCAAACGGTGGGTGAAACACCGTCGCCGTTACCAGGCCCCAAGACGGTCCTCGACCGCTTCGGCGGATACCAGGCCGTCATCGACAACGACGGAATTTATATCGTGGGCGTAGACATCCCGTCGGGCGCGTACCGCAATGCTGGTGGAACACAGTGTTATTGGGCGCGGCTTCGCAGCGTTGATAGTAGCGACGTAATCGACAGTCGGACCAGCAGTTCCCCACAGCTAGTTGAAATACGGCGGACCGATACCGCTTTCGCGACGCGCGATTGTGGCACTTGGCAGATGGCCCCCTAGTTTGCATAACGAAAACTTCTCGTTCCACTGCCGGCTCAGCACCTTGATGCGCTCGAGCGGTACCCTGGGCTCTGGCGGAAGAAGTGTCACAGGCTGCGATCGCGCGGCGGCTGGCCTGTCATGCAACACCGTAGCCAAAGCCCGTGTTCGCACTAACCGCCGCGCTATGAGCGGGCTCCGTGTCGTTGTAGGGGGTATCTGATTGGCTGAACCGCATGGTGAACTCAACGCCGAGTTGGACCGGCTGTACGCGGCTCGGTTTCACGATGAAGAACGTGAGTCGAAAGCCCAATTGTGGCGGATCATTTGCGACGCGTTTTTCTCGGAGTATGTGCCGCAGAACGGGTGCGTAGTAGACCTCGGGGCCGGCTACTGCGACTTTATTAACAACGTTCAAGCCAAGCGCAGGATTGCTGTGGACTTGAACCCGGACACGACGCGGTTTGCCGCACGGGATGTCGAGGTGTATCGACTTCCGCTAGAACGCCTGTCTGAGGTTATCGAGCCCGGCACGGTCGATCTTGCGTTTGCAAGTAACGTCTTTGAGCATCTGCGCGGCCCCGACGCGCTACTACATGTCCTCGGCAATGTTCGCACGGTACTTCGTCCAGGCGGACGAATAATGATTATGCAGCCGAACGTTCGCCTCGTGGGCGGGGCATTTTGGGACTTCTTCGACCACACGTTACCGCTGAGCGAACGGGGTATGACCGAGGCGCTCGAAGTCGCCGGATTTCGGGTCGTCGAGTGTCGCGCGCGCTTCCTGCCTTACACAACGAAAAGTCGCCTCCCACAATGGGGATTTCTTGTCCGGCTGTATCTGCGACTCCGCATTGCCCAGCTCCTGCTAGGCAAACAAATGCTCGTCTTGGCCGAGCGGCTTGGATGAACGACGAGGTTAATTTTATGGTTCCCCTGAGCAAGGGAGTTGGGCACGGCATCCGGGACCGGGCACGTCGAAGTCTATGCTCCGCTACGCTGGGGCCCGTATGCGGAATGGATCGGGAGAACGGCAAGGCATGGAAAGCACGACAGCAGTGACGGCCGACCCGACTTACTATTGCCATACGCGTCCGGAGATGCTTCCGTTCGTGCCTGCGACCGCGCAAAGTGTGCTGGAAATCGGCTGTGCGCAAGGGGCGTTCGGCGCCGCGGTCAAGCGGCGCACCGGCGCCGAGGTCTGGGGCATCGAATTCAACCCCGATGCGGCGAAGCGGGCGAGCACGGTGCTCGATCTGGTCCTCGTTGGGGACGCCGACGCGCAGATTGCACAGCTGCCCGATGGCTACTTCGAGGTTGTTATTTGCAACGACGTGCTGGAACATCTCGTCGACCCCGTGTACACCCTGAAACAACTTCGGCGGAAGATGAAACCGCACGGTGTCGTCGTCGCATCGATCCCCAACATCCGTTTCCTGCCGGCGCTGAGCGCGATAGTTGTCCATAAAGACTTTCCCCGGGAAGACTTCGGCATCTTCGACCGCACCCACCTGCGTTTCTTCACGCGAAAGAGCATGGTGCGACTGTTCGAGGAAGCGGGCTTCAGCATGCGGCGCATCAAAGGAATTAACGCCTATCGCAGCCGGCTTGCAATATTGCTGACGGTTCTGACATTTGGCTACTTTGCGGATAGCTTCTATCTCCAATATGCATGTGTGGCATCGCCGGCGGGAGCACGATCGTAAAGGTCGTTCAGGTTGGCAAGTAGCCCGCCGGCGCCCAGGCTATTCCGCCAGATCGACAACCACCGGTGCGGTGGCAAACTCTTCGAACCACTTCTTTCCATAGATATACCGCATGCCTAAATTCGCACGCCACTTGGCGCAGAGGTGGTAGCGCTTCTGGCCGAACACTGCGTGGGCGGTCTTTCGGCCGAAGTGGTTGATGAACGCCATCTCGGTCGCATATATCCCAAATCCGGCACGCCTCATACGAAAGCTGAGGTCAAGGTCGGCCCCCCAGCCATAGCGGCCGAACAATCGCAGATCGAACCCACCGACCCTCCGCCACGCTTTCCGCGAAACCACCATTGCCGTGCCGTCGAGTGCGGACAGTTTGCGGTAGCGCGGGACCGGGATATAGTCGGCAGCCGGACCGTCATAGTCGGCCCGCATGGCAGTAAATCCATAGGGGTCGTCGTAAAGAGGACCGATAATCCCGGCGTCGTCGGGAAGACGTGGATTCAGAAGTTCGCCAACGAATCCTTTGGATACGCGGGTGTCGTTGTTCAGCGTCATGGCGTGGCTATATCCGTCTGAAAAGGCGATGCGGAAGCCCATCTCGCTGCCACCCGCCCAGCCGAGGTTTTCTCCTGGCCTGATGACCCGCTCGCCACCCAGCTTCGGGTAGTCGCCGCCATTGTCGATGATTAGGTAGTCGGCGCTTTCGCGTTCCAAATCCTCAACGAGGGCATGGGTGTACTCATGCTGCCCATACACCGGAACTGTAATCAGGAGCGATACGTTACGCATTATGCGAGGCGCCGAGAGTGTGGAGCGCGTCCTGACGAAAGGCGCAACCCGCGCGGTCGCGTTCGTTCTCGTGGACGCCGCGTATTGGGTCGCACCGGACCCGTCGGTCGGCGATTGCCGGCGACGATCACCACGTAGTCGCCGCACGACTGCCGGCTGAGCGACCCCAGAGCGTCCTGCAGTGACGATTCGACGCGGCCGCTGTCGGCTGACTTAAACGGACGACGCAAGGTGGTGACAAGCGCGTTCATCTCGTGCCCCCCTCCCCAAGCAAGGCGATTCCCCGTCCCCTGTCGGAGAACCGTAGTTGATAGACGTCCGGAGAAGGCCTGTTTTCAGCTAAAGTTCGGCGACACCTAGAAGTCATCGATACTTGTTCTCCGGCTGCGCTTTTGGCAGATCGCCGCTTCCGGGCCCGGTCGGCCCGACGCGCCATCGCAAGCCACGTGGGTCGACCGATGGCGGCGGAGTGTGCGAGGCCAATGCCTGCCAATCAGGCCGCGTGCGGCAACCGCGCATCGCCGCGGGCGTATCCCCGGGGCGGGGGCCCGGCTTTGTGGATGAATCCCCGTGTGAACCCGGCGGCCTCGCCGGTCACCCGGAGGCATCAGGAGAAACCTTGGTCAGGGACTGCGTGTTTGGTTAAAGCGCGTGATGCCGCGCGAGTGCAGGCTAGGATCAGATCTTGCGCGGATCTGGTCGCCGACGCGCGAACTTCGCGGCCGCCGCGGGCAGGGGAGGTGCCGTTTGTCTTTCGTCAGTGTGGGCACGGAGGCGATGACGGCCGCTGCTACGGATTTGGCGAATATAGGATCGACGATCAGCGAGGCCAACGCCGCAGCGGCACCACTCACCACCGGACTGGTCCCAGCCGCCGAGGATGAGGTGTCGGTAGCCATCGCCAGCCTGTTCGGCAGATTTGGCGATGCATTCCATGGCCTGAACGCGCAGGCGGCTGTGTTCCACCGTCAGCTGGTGCAAGCCGTGAACGCAGCTGTCGGCGCGTATTCCGCCGCCGAAGCAGCCAACATGTCCACGCTACAGACGGGGGAGCAAAACCTCCTGAACGCGGTCAACGTGCCCGCGGAGCTCCTGCTAGGACGGCCGCTGGTCGGCAATCCGGCCGGTTCAGCCCAGAGCTCGGCCCTCGGGGCAACCGTTCACGCGCTGGGGGACCCGGTCGGTACGACGTTGGTGATGGGCGGCAGCGGTAATCCCGGGCCGGCGACCAGCTTCATCAACGCCGTAAACAAGCTGTTCATCCAGACGACTGCCGGGTTGCAAGGCTCCGTCCCGCAGGGCCTGACCACGCCCGAGCAGATGTTTCCGTTCGGCCTCCAAGACCTGACTCTGAACACCTCGGTGTCGCGGGGCGTAGAAATCCTCAACAGCGCGCTCCAGCAGGCCATCGCGAACCAGACACCCATCGGGGTCTTCGGTTATTCGCAAAGCGCGGTCATCGCGTCGTTGGAGATGGCGAAACTGCAGGCGGCGGGTGTGCCGAGTTCTGCGGTGCACTTTGTGCTGACCGCTGATCTGATGAACCCCAACGGCGGGATATTCGAACGTTTCGCCGGTCTGCAGCTGTCAGCCCTGGGAATAAACTTTGCCGGCGCAACGCCCTCCAATGCGTACCCGACCACTATCTATACGGCGGAATACGACGGCTGGGCCGACTTTCCCCGGTACCCGCTGGACATCCTCTCGGACTTCAACGCATTTTTGAGTCAGACGCACTTCTCGTATCCGAATATGACGCTGGCGCAAATCAATTCGGCTATTCAGTTGCCCACGTCGGGAGCCACCCAGACCACCTACTACATGATTCCCACCACCGACCTGCCGCTGGTGGACCCGATACGCGGCAGCATTCCGGTCTTCGGCAACGCAATCGCGGACCTGCTGCAGCCCGACCTGAGGTATCTGGTGAACCTCGGCTACGGCGACCCCCTGTACGGTTGGTCCACGTCGCCGGCCAATGTGCCCACGCCGGCGGGACTGCTGCCGCCCCTCAGCGCATTCCAGGAGCTTCCCGGGCTACTAACCAGCGGCGCCCAGCAGGGTGTACAGAACTTCATCGGCGATCTGACCGGCACCGGGCCGCACCCGCTGACCCTGGCGTCGCTCAGCTCCGCCGTCCCGTCGCTGCCCGCCTCGACGGGCACGGCGGGCGTGACGACCGGGACGGCTGATCCGCTGACGGTCTTCTCGGCTGTCGCGGCTAACCCCGGGTCACTCGGGGGAGTGATTTCGGACTACCTGAACTCGCTTCCGGGTGACTTCGCGAACGCCTCCGGCGCTGTGCGCGCGACCGGAGATATCGCCTATGCCGCCCTGATCGACGTCCCGTCCTATGACGTCAGCCTGTTCCTTGACGGGATCCAGGAAGCGGTCAACGGTCAGCCCGTTACGGGCCTTATCAACGCATTCGGGTTGCCGCTGGTGGACGATGTGGCGCTGTACCCGCTGCTGTGGCAGTTCGAGACGGGGGCTTTGGGGAATGTGGGCATTCCGCTGCCCTAGCTGTACTCGGCCAGGACGTTGGTAGCAGGCGTGTCGGCTTGATGTGAGGAGAACCCCCGGGTGGGGTGTGGCGTGTCG
>NZ_LQPJ01000138.1 GCF_002101785.1 Mycobacterium palustre | reverse complement strand
GACCCCGCCCCGGTTCCGGAGGCCCCGGCGCCGGCCCCCGTTCCGGTTCCCGAGGCCCCGGCTCCCGCCCCGGCGCCGCCACCGGTCATGGCACCCGTCCCGGTCCCGATCCCGCTGCCGATCCCCGGCATCGGTGGTCCGCCGATCATCGGTGGCCCGCCGGGAGGCGGCTTCGGGCCCGGTGGCGGTCGCGGTGGTCACGGCGGCGGCGACTTCCCCGGCGGTGGTCACGGCGGCGGCTTCCCCGGCTTCCCCGGGGGCGGTGGTCACGGCGGGTTCGGTGGCGGTCACGGCGGGTTCGGTCGCCACTAGCCCGTCCGGGGCCACCTGTCACCTGCCGTTTGCCTCCCGCTTAGCGCAGCGATGCGGTTAGCTCATCGCGGCCACATACACCGGTTGTATGCGATGCACCGTCTTCGGCACCGGTTACCTGGGGGCCACCCACGCCGTCGGGATGGCCGAACTGGGACACGACGTCGTCGGCGTCGATGTCGATGCCGGCAAGGTCGCCAAGCTGGCCGGCGGTGACGTTCCCTTCTACGAGCCCGGTCTGCGAAAGTTGTTGACCGACAACCTCGCTGCGGGACGCCTGCGGTTCACCACCGACTACGAGATGGCGGCCGATTTCGCCGACGTCCACTTCCTGGGCGTGGGCACGCCGCAGAAGAAGGGCGAGTACGGCGCCGACTTGTGCCACGTCCACGCCGTCATCGACGCGCTGGTGCCGCGGCTGAGCAGGCCGTCGGTGCTGATCGGCAAGTCGACGGTCCCGGTAGGCACCGCGGCCGAGCTGAACCAACGGGCCGCCGCGCTGGCGCCGCACGGGGTGGACGTCGAAATCGCCTGGAACCCGGAGTTTTTGCGGGAGGGCTACGCCGTGCACGACACCCTGCACCCGGACCGCATCGTGCTGGGGATACAAGAGGGTTCGACGCGCGCCGAGGCGGCGGTGCGCGAGCTGTACGCCCCGCTGCTTGATGCGGCCGTGCCCCTTTTGGTGACCGACCTGCAGACCGCGGAGCTGGTCAAGGTCTCCGCGAATGCGTTTCTGGCGACCAAGATTTCGTTCATCAACGCGATCTCCGAGGTGTGCGAGGCCGCGGGCGCCGACGTTAAGGTGCTGGCCGACGCGCTCGGGTACGACCCCCGCATCGGGCGCCAATTCCTCAACGCCGGATTGGGTTTCGGCGG
>NZ_LQPJ01000137.1 GCF_002101785.1 Mycobacterium palustre | reverse complement strand
ACACTCAACGCCGCCACAGCGCACTCAGCGGCCTACCACCCATCAGCCGCCTGTAACCAACGTTATGGCCGGGTACAGCTAGCGCCGGGGAAAAAGGCGAAGCCGCCCGTGCCGCCATTCCCGGCGCGGCCCCACAGCAGCCCGGCCGCGCCGCCATTGCCGCCGGCCCCACCGTTGCCTGTCGCCGACCACGCACCGGCGCCGCCGGCGCCGCCGTTACCGAACAGCCCGGCAGCCCCGCCGTTACCGCCGTTCTGACCGGTGCCGTCCAGGCCGGATCCCCCGTTGCCGCCGTTGCCCCACAAGATCCCGCCCGCCCCGCCATCCTTCCCGGACCCCGGTGCAGCGTTGGCGCCGTTGCCGATCAGCGGGCGGCCGAGCGCGGCCTGGAAGGGTGCGTTGAGCGCGTCGACCAGCGGCTGTAGCGGGGATATGCCGGCCGCCTCGGTAGCCGCGTACTGCGCGGCGCCTCCGGCGAGAGTCTGCACGAATTGGTCATGAAACGCCGACGCCTGCGCGCTGAGGGCCTGGTATACCTGCCCGTACTTCCCAAACAGCGCCGCGACCGCCTCCGATACCTCGTCGCCGCCCGCGGCGAGCACCTCGATGGTCGGGGCCGATGCGGCGGCACTCGCCGCATTCACCGCCGAACCGATCCTTGCCAAATCCGTTGCTGCCGCAGTCACGAATTCCGGGGCCGTGATCACAAATGACATTTGAGATCTCCAAATACGCCACAGCCAATAGGTCATGCCTATCCGGGGCCGCGCCAACTCACCCCCGGGAATCGGCAGGACGGATCGTACTGCGGTCCTGTGCAGGGATAAGCAAAATTCGGAAATTTGCCTTTGTTTGCCTTCGCGGAACTCAGCGGAGGATTAGTCCGCGATTCGCGGCCCGTAGCGCTCGATGTACGCCTGATGGATATGGGCGTCACGCTGGCGCGCACGTTCGTCGACGAGTTCGGGGTCCAGGCCGTGCACGGCCAGCATGTGGCGGCGCCACACCTTGTTCAGGGCGTGCGAGAAGTAGACGAACGGGATCAGGATCGGCAGCGTCATGCTCAGGTGGACGTCCAGCGACGCCGGGATCAACCAGAACGGGGCCAGCACCAGCACGGCCGGGACCGCGACGCGCCTCATCATCCGGCCGGCGGCGCCCTTGCCGGTCAGGTCGTTGCGCACCCAATCGCGCATCGGGTCGGGCAGCCGCGCCCCCGCGCAGTAGCGCAGGAACTGCCACGCGTTGGGCTTGGTGCGAACCGTGTCGTCGCTCATGAGCTCACCAAGCCTAGAAGCTCGGCCGAAGGGACGGCAGTGCCAGCGCCGCCAGGCCGCGCAGCGTCGCCTTGAGCATGTCGAAGAAGTCGAAGTAGTCGCGCCACAACGTGATTCGCCCGTCGTGCACTTCGAACACCCCGCACACCCAGAACTGCAGGCGCAGCGGCCCGACGATCAGCGCGTCGGTGCGTTCGGTGAGCACCGCCGCGCCGTCGGCCGCGATGCGGTGGATCTTCACCTCGAACGCGGCGCGGCCCTCCATCCGGCGGAACAGCTTCATCGCGCGGCGGCGGCCGTGGATCGTCGGCAGCCCGACGTTCTCGTAGACGACGTTGTCGTCCAGCGCCGCCTCGGCGGCCTCGAAATCCAGATCTTGCAGGGCGTTCAGGAATCCCTCGACGGTGCGGGTGTTCGCGACGCCGGTTCCGGTCAGCTCGGTCATGGTTGCCAGGGTATTCGACGCGCGGCGTGCGGGGCGGCCCGGCGCTGTGGCAGGGTAGGGCCGATGCGCGTCGCCGTGGTAGCCGGGCCGGATCCGGGGCACTCGTTTCCCGCGATCGCGCTGTGCCGACGGTTCCTCGACGCGGGCGACGAGCCCACGCTGTTCACCGGCGAAAAGTGGCTGGGCGCCGCCCGCGCCGCCGGGATGGACGCCGTCGCGCTGGACGGGCTGGTGGCCACCGACGAGGACGTCGACGCCGGGGCCAGGATCCACCGGCGCGCGGCGCGGATGGCAATGCTCAACGCGCCCGCGCTGCGCGAGCTGGCGCCCGACCTGGTGGTCTCCGACGTCATCACCGCCGGGGGCGGGATGGCCGCCGAGCTGCTGGGCATTCCGTGGGTGGAGCTCAACCCGCATCCGCTGTACCTGCCGTCGAAGGGGTTGCCGCCCATAGGAAGCGGGCTGGCGCCGGGCACCGGCGTCCGCGGCCGGCTGCGCGACTCCGCCATGCGGGCGCTGACGGCGCGATCGTGGCGCGCGGGCATCAAGCAGCGCGCCGCCGCCCGGCTCGAGATCGGGCTGCCCGCCGTCGACCCCGGGCCGGTGCGGCGCCTCATCGCCACGCTGCCCGCCCTCGAGGTTCCCCGCCCGGACTGGCCCGACGAGGCCGTCGTCGTGGGCCCGTTGCACTTCGAGCCGACCGATCGGGTGCTGGACATCCCGGCCGGCTCCGGCCCCGTGGTGGTGATCGCGCCGTCGACCGCGGTGACCGGGACCGCCAGGCTAGCCGAGGTCGCGCTGGGCTGCCTAACGCCGGGAAAGACGCTGCCGGCGGGATCGCGGCTGGTGGTCTCGCGCCTTTCCGGGCCGGAGCTGGACCTGCCGCCGTGGGGGGTGGCCGGGCTGGGGCGCCAGTCGGAGTTGTTGACCCACGCCGACGTGGTGGTCTGCGGCGGCGGCCACGGGATGGTCGCCAAGACGCTGCTGGCCGGGGTGCCGCTGGTGGTGGTGCCCGGCGGCGGCGACCAGTGGGAGATCGCCAACCGGGTGGTGCGCCAGGGCAGCGGGCTGCTGATCCGGCCGCTGAGCGCCGACGCGCTGGTGGCCGCGGTGGGCGAGGTGCTGTCGTCGCCGAGCTATCGGGCGGCCGCGCGGCGGGCCTCCGCGGGGGCCGCCGACGTCGCCGATCCGGTGGCCGTCTGCCGCGAAGCGCTGGCGCTTGCCGGTTAGCCCGCCTCGGTATCTTGGCTGGCGTGCGTCTGACGGAGTTCAACGAACGGGTGGTATTGCGATTCGGCGCGGCCTACGGCGCGTCGGTGTTGGTGGACCACGTGCTCAGCGGCTTCGGCGGCCGGACCGCGGCCCAGGCCATCGAGGACGGCGTCGAGCCCCGCGACGTGTGGCGGGCGCTGTGCGCCGATTTCGACGTGCCCCGCGACCAGTGGTGAGCCGCTATCTCCGGTTCGGCCGCCGGGTGCGGCGGAACACGCAATCGCCGCAGACGTTCCTGCCGGGCACGCGGTAGAACAGGCAGCAGCTGCGGCGCCGGAAGCCCAGGTGCGGGCCGCTGAGCACGCCGGAGCCGGCCAGCATGCCGGTGTCGAGCAGCGAGTCGGTCATTTCCAGGATCGGCCGGCGCAGGTCGGGCCGCGCCGACAGCAGGGCCCGGGCCGCCCCCACCAGTGCGGACGCGACGTTGCCCGCCAGCAGCGCCGGCGCCAGCTTGACCCGCAGCCCGGCGGCGAGCGGTTTCATGTGCTGCTTGACGACGAGGCGATACAGCAGGTCCGCTTTGGGCGGGTCGAAGGGCCGCCCGACGGGTTCGGGCAGTCGCAGCGGCGCCCCGCCGTCGGCGCGCTGCAGGTCTTTGAGGTCCGGAACGACGCCGTGGCCCAGCGCGCACGCCAGCACGGGCGACCACAGCCGGGTCGCGTGCCCGAGGTGGACCTGCGAGGCGCCGATGCGCTGGTCGGTGACGCGGTAGCGGCGGGTGGTGGCCTCTATCAGGTCGGCGAAGCCGTTGGCGTAGGACTGCCGGACCGGATGCCACCCCGCCGCGTCGCCGCCCACAATCAGCGCGAAAAACCCTTTGTAGGAAGATATTTCGGCAAGCTCATCAGAGATGTCCATGCGCAAATCACCCTCTCTGGGGAAATCCGCCCCAGTTGTGTTGAGGAAGCGCCGGCGGTGAGTATCTGGCTCTCGGGGTGGGACGTGCCCACCGCCGATCACAGTGGCGGGACCGCACCGGATTCGCACCGGTTTCCTCTGGCTCGAGAGGGCCCCGTCGGCGCCTATCTGTCGAGCCGAATGTTGCCACACGCGGTGGCGGGCGTGCGTGCGGCGTGGCCGGGCTTTGCGCGTCGCGGCTTTTTGCGTGTGAAGCCACGGCTTGGCGTGTGAGGCCGCGGCGGCGACACGCCGAGCGGTCTCGCCCTGGCCGCACACCGAAAGCCCTCAGCGCACACTCAAACGGCGTGTCCGCTTGAATCGAACAGGTGTTCGGCTACTGTGGTGAGCGTTCGACGGGCCGACTTGTCGGTGGCCTTCCCTAGTGTCGCGGCCAACCGACCGATACCGGTCAGAAGAACACACCGACGATAGGAAGAGGCTCCCTAATGCGTTTGTCAAGCCGCGTTGGTGCTGCCGGCCGGGTTGTAGGGCTGTCGGGTGCGCAACATGGC
>NZ_LQPJ01000136.1 GCF_002101785.1 Mycobacterium palustre | reverse complement strand
TCTCCACCCCGTTATAGGTGACCTTCGACCCCGGATCCATCACCAACCCAGCCCGCGACGCCACCATCGTCAACTTCGTCTTCGGCGTGAAGTCGCCGCGGAACTGCCCGTAAACGAGGACCAAGGCCACGGCGGCGACGACCAGCATCGCTACCCCTGCCCACTTGTAGGGCGGGTTTCGCTGCGGGTTGATCTGCGCGGGTGACGACGTGGTCATGGCGGCTACACCGTCAAGGCGAAGTTGGGGTTGACGCCGTAGAGCGCCAACGCGGCGGCCAAGACGACGACCTGCACCGACACCAGCGAGAAGCGCATCGACCGGCCGACGGCCTCACCGACGCCGACGGGGCCGCCGCCGGCGTTGTAGCCGTAGTAGCAGTGGGTGATCATGACGACCGCCGTGATGATGATGGCTTCCACGAACGACCAGAACACGTCGTCGGGGCGCAGGAACGTGCGGAAGTAGTGCTCGTAGGTGCCGTGCGACTGCCCGTAGAGCACGGTCGTGGTGATCTGCGGGGACAAGAACGACATGATCATCGCCAGCGCGTAGAGCGGGATGATCACCACCAGCCCGGCCATGATCCGGGTGGTGCCCAAAAACGAGACCGACTTGACGCCCATCACCTCCAGGGCGTCGATCTCTTCGGCGATCCGCATCGCGCCGAGCTCCGCGGTGGCGCCGGCGCCGACGGTGGCGGCCATCGAGATGCCGGTGACGACGGGGGCGGCGATGCGCACGTTGATCAGGGCGGCGAAGAAGCCGGTGAACGCTTCGACGCCGATGTTGCCCAGGGACGCGAAACCCTGGATGGCGACGAGCGAGCTACCGGACAGCGTCACGAAGCCGACGATCGCCACGGTGCCGCCGACCACCGCCATGGCGCCAGTGCCCATGCCGATCTGGGCGATCAGCCGCAGCGTCTCCTTGCGGTAGTTGCGCAGCGCGTGCGGGATGTTCGCCAGGCACACCCCACCGAACCAGGCCATCCGGCCGATGTCGTCGAGCCCGCGGCCGAACGCCCCGCCGTAGCGGTCGAGGTTTTCGACCGCCCTGGGAAAGCGGGCGCGGATTACGGCACCGGTCGACATGTCAGCGCCCCGTCCCGAATCGCACACCGATCGTGGTCAGTACGACGTTCACCGCATACAGCGCGACCACGCACAGCACCACGGTTTCGTTCACGGCGGTCCCAAGCCCCTTGGAGCCGCCGCGCACGGTCAGGCCGCGGAAGCAGCCGACCAGCCCGGCGATCAGCCCGAACACCGCGGCCTTGACCGTCGCGATGACCACCTCGGGCAGGCCGGTGATGGTGGTCAGGGTGGCCAGGTAGGCGCCGCCGGAGACGTTTTGCAGGTAAACACCGAAGAGGTAGCCGCCGACGAGGCCGACGGTGATCACCAGCCCGTTGAGCAGCGTGGCGACGATGGTCGCGGCGATCACCCGGGGCACCACCAGCCGGTGGATCGGGTCGATGCCGAGGACCTCCATCGCGTCGATTTCTTCGCGGATGGTGCGCGCCCCGAGGTCGGCGCAGATCGCCGTCGAGCCGGCGCCGGCCACCACCAGCACGGTGGTCAGCGGGCCGAGCTGGGTGACCGCGCCGATCGCCGCGCCCGCGCCCGACAGGTCGGCCGCGCCAAACTGGGCCAACAGGACGTTGAGCGTGAAGATGAGCAACACGGTCAGCGGGATCGAGACCATGATGGTCGGCAGGAAGGCCACACGCATGATGAACCAGCACTGCAGGACGACCTCGCGCCACTGGAATGGCAACCGGAACAAGGCTTTTCCGGTCAACACGCACATTCTGAAGAATCCACCCACGAGGGTCAGCGGCGTCTCCAGCTGATCACGCAGATAGCCGACCAAATAGGGGCCGCGTCGATCTGTCGACGTCGAGGTCACCGCTTCCCCCTCAACCCGGCACCGCCCGCCTCGTGGTCCCGCGGCGGATCGTGTCGCACTCCTCGCCCCCTCGCTGCTACCCCTCCGTGTGTGACCATCGGCTCCCTACCCGCAAGTAGTAACGGAGACCACAGGAATGTACCCGATGGCCCTTCAGGTGTGAACCGCATCCGCACAATTAACCCTTCGTCAACAGCGAGCAAACGTTACAGTCCGAGTCAGCCCTCCTCTCTTAGGGGTAAATCCGTTGCGGCCCCGGCATTTTCGGTCGCGGCCGCGGCACCGTAGCGCACCCGCAGTTCAGTTTTGAGCACCTTTCCGGCGGGATTGCGAGGCAGCGCATCGACGATCTCGAGCGCCTTGGGATGCTTGTAACGCGCCAGCCGCTCGGCGAGGAACTCCTCCAGGTCGTCGAGCCGCAATTCGCCCCCGGTCACGGCAGCGACCGCGATGGGCACCTCGCCCCATTTCTCGTGCGCCCGCCCGACGACGGCCACCTCGACGATCCGGGGGTGCCCGGCGAGCACGTTCTCCACCTCGGCGCAGTAGATGTTCTCGCCGCCGGAGATGATCATGTCCTTCTTACGGTCCACCACCCAGACGTAGCCGTCCTCGTCCATCCGGACGAGGTCTCCGGAGTGAAACCAACCGCCGGCGAAGGCCTCCGCGGTGGCCTCCGGGTTGTTCCAGTAGCCGCTCATCAACGTCGGCGCGCGGTAGACGATTTCGCCCACCTCGCCGACGGGGACGTCGTTCATGTTTTCGTCGACGACGCGGGCGGCCACCGTGGGGATCACCTTGCCGACCGATCCGCGTTTGCGAATCGCGTCCTCGCCGAGCAGCATGCAGGTGACCGGTGACATTTCCGTCTGGCCGAAGGCGGCCAGGATCTGGGTCCCGGGAAACACCGCCGACATCTCGCGCAGCAACGCGTCCGGCGCCGGGGCGGCGCCCCACGACATCACCCGCAGCCTTAAGTCCCGCGGCCGTGCCCGCTGCTCGGCGCACACGGCCTGCCACTGCGCGGGCACCAGGAAGATGCCGGTCACCTTTTCGGCCTCCAGCACGTCGAGCAGCTGGCCCGGGTCGAACGCGCCCAGCGGATAGATCACGGTCGGCGTGCCGAGCAGCAGGGCGGTCAGCAGGTTGCCGATGCCGGCGATGTGGAACAACGGGACCCCGACGAAGCCGACGTCGTTGTTGAGGTCGACGCCGTTGGTGTAGAGGCCGGTCATCGTCTGACCGGTCAGGTTGGTGTGGGTGAGCACCGCGCCCTTGGGCCGGCCCGTGGTGCCCGACGTGTACATGATCAACGCCGGCGAGTCGTTCTGGATGTCGACGGGCCGGTGTCGCTCCCCTGGCTCGTCGATGAGGTCTTCGTAGCCGAAGACGCGGTCTTCGGTCGCGGCCCCGGCCACCACGATCGTGTCGAGCGACGGCTGGATGTCCCGGACGCCGGTTGCCACCGGGGCCAGCACCGCCTCGGTGATCAGCACGCGAGCATCGCAGTCCTCGACCAGGAAGACGATTTCGGCGGAGGTGAGCCGGAAGTTCAGCGGGACCGCGATGGCCCCCAGGGCGTTGATGGCCAGCACCGATTCGACGAACTCGGTGCGGTTGAGCATCAGGATCATCACGCGGTCGCCGAGGCCGACCCCCCGACGGCTCAACGCGTCGGCCAGCCCCCCGACGCGGCGGTGCAGGTCGGCCCACGTGACCGTGTGGCCGAGGAACCGCAGCGCCGTCGCGTTCGGCTGCATCAGCGCGTGCCGCTCGAGTTGGTTGACCCAGTTCTGCCGCCGAGCCAGGTAGGGCTGCTCGGTGTCCTGTGTCAAAGGGCTGGCCAACTGCGCGGTCAACTGCTGCCTCCCCTTCACCTCTCGCACCGCTTGCGCCAGGTTGATATTTGATAAAACATGGTGTTGTGTGGGTCACACTATGGCTTTGACGTCCCCCTGACAAGACCCGGCCAAGCGCCCCCAAGCCCGTGAAAGCCCTGGCAGCCCGCGTGAACGCACCGACATCTGCGCAGCCGAGGACCCGGCGGCCGCTGCGCCGGGCGCAACTGTCCGACGAGGTCGCCGGCCACCTGCGGGCGGCCATCATGTCCGGGAAGCTGCGCCCGGGCACCTTCATCCGCCTCGACGAGACCGCGGCCCAGCTCGGGGTGAGCATCACGCCGGTCCGCGAGGCCCTGTTGAAATTGCGCGGCGAGGGCATGGTGCAGCTGGAGCCGCATCGCGGTCACGTCGTGTTGCCGCTGAGCCGGCGGGACATCGAGGACATCTTCTGGCTGCAGGCGACGATCGCCAAGGAGCTGGCCGCCGCGGCCACCGACCACATCACCGACGCCGAGATCGACGAGCTCAACCGCATCACCGATGCCCTGGAGGCGGCCGTCGGCTCCAGCGACGCCGAGACCATCGCGGGCATCGAGTTCGCCTTCCATCGGGTCTTCAACCAGGCCAGCGGCCGGATCAAGCTGGCGTGGTTTTTGCTCAACGCCGCCCGTTACGCGCCGTTGCTGGTGTACGCGGCCGATCCACAGTGGGGCGCGGCCGCGGTGGAGAACCACCGGAAGTTGGTGGCCGCGCTGCGCCGGCGCGACGCCGCCGCCGTGATCGAGCACGCGGTGTGGCAGTTCAGCGACGCGGCGGATCGGCTGGCCGTGATGCTGGGCGGCACCGGCGTCGTCGGCTGAGCGGCCCATCCGGCTAGTCGTTGGCCAGCTGTTCGGCGCGCTGCTTGAGATTGTTGGCGAGGTGGTCGAGCACGTTGTTGGCGAGCTGCTTCACCATCGGCGCCGGCACGGGCATGTTGGTCTCGACGTCCATGTCGACCGTCAGCAGGCTCGACGAGCCCGTCTCGACCACGCTGAACAGCTGCTCCTGCTTGGTGAACAGGTCGCCCTGCTGCAGCACGGTCTGGATCTGGTTTTCCCCCGGGTAGTACACGGCCTGGATGAACGTGGCCTGCATGCCTTGGTAGTCGGCGTCGAGCCGCAGCTGGCTGGGGCGCCCGTCGTCGTAGCGGGCCAGCACCCATAGGCCTTGAATCTCCTGGTTCCACTCCGGGTAGCGCTCGAAGTCGGCGACGATGCCCATGATCGACGCGGCGTCGGCGCTGACCTCGACGGTCTTGCTCAGAACTGGCATTGGCGAAGCATAGCGGGGCGCGCCCGTGCCGAAACCGCGCGCCCGGGGCCCGATTTCACCGCTCAGCCGGCCACGCTGGCCGTCGACAGCAGCGAGCGAATGGCGTCGGGGATCGGCACCGGCTTGCGGGTGGCGCGATCGACGTAGACGTGCACCCAGTGCCCGAGCGCGGTGATCGGTTGCGCCCCGCCGTGCTCGGCGGGCCGGAACACCCCGAGCCGATAGGTGACGCTGCTGCGGCCCAGGCGCGTCACGGCGAGCCCCACCGCGAGGCTTTCCGGGAAATGCAGCTCGGAAAAGTAGCGGCAGCCCGACTCGGCGACGATGCCCAGCGCCGGCGTGCTCAGCGGGTCGAGCCCGGTGCTGGTGTTGATCCACGCGTTGATCGCGGTGTCGAACAGCTGGTAGTAGACGGCGTTGTTGAGGTGGCCGAACATGTCGTTGTCGGCCCACCGGGTTCCCACCGGCCACAGCACCGGGAAGTCGCGGCTCGTCAGCCCGTCGGGTGCGGGCGGGATCGCGGGACCGGAAGCCATGGTTGTATTCCAACATGTTTCACATTCGCGGCGCCGTCCTGGAACGCATCGGCTCGCCGCGGCCCTACGCCGAAACGCGCCCCATCAGCGTCACCGAACTCGACCTCGACGGGCCGGGCGCCGGCGAGGTCATGGTCCGCATCGAGGCGGCCGGCGTGTGCCATTCCGACCTGTCGGTGGTCGACGGCAACCGGGTGCGGCCGGTGCCGATGCTGCTGGGCCACGAGGCGGCCGGCATCGTCGAAGCGGTCGGCGACGGGGCCGACCTGAGCGTCGGCCAGCGGGTGGTGCTGGTGTTCCTGCCGCGGTGCAACCAGTGCGCGGCCTGCGCCACCGAGGGGCTGACGCCGTGCGAGCCGGGCAGCGCGGCCAACACCGCGGGCACCTTGGTCGGCGGAGGGATCCGGCTGAGCCGGGCCGGCCAACCGGTGTATCACCACCTGGGGGTCTCGGGCTTCGCGACGCACGCGGTGGTCAACCGGGCCAGCGCCGTGCCGGTGCCGCCCGACGTGCCGCCCGAGGTCGCCGCGCTGCTCGGGTGTGCGGTGCTGACCGGGGGCGGCGCCGTGCTCAACGTCGGTGATCCGCGCCCGGGCCAGTCCGTCGCCGTCGTCGGCATGGGCGGGGTCGGCATGGCGGCGATGCTCACCGCGCTCACGTACGACGACGTCCGCGTCATCGCCGTCGACCAGTTGCCCGAGAAGCTGGCGGCCGCCCGCGCGCTGGGCGCCCACGAGACCTACACGCCGCAGCAGGCCGCCGACGGCGCCGTGAAGGCCGCGGTGGTCATAGAGGCCGTCGGGCATCCCGCCGCGCTCGAGACGGCGATCGGGCTGACGGCCCCGGGCGGCCGGACCGTCACCGTCGGGCTGCCGCCGCCCGGCGCGCGGATCAGCGTGTCCCCGTTGGGATTCGTCGCCGAGGGCCGGTCGCTGATCGGCAGCTACCTGGGCTCGGCGGTGCCCAGCCGCGACATCCCGCGGTTCGTGTCGCTGTGGCGGGCGGGCCGGCTGCCGGTGGAGTCGCTGGTGTCGTCGACGATCCGGTTGGACGACATCAACGAGGCGATGGATCATCTGGCCGACGGCACCGCCGTGCGCCAGCTCATCCGGTTCGACTGACCCCGGTCCCCAGCGCGCTGGACAGCGCCTGCCCTTGGAGCGCGAACAGCCTGCGGGAAAGCGAGAGGTCGGGCAGCAGGGAATCGAACCCGTGGCACGCCCCGGGGAACACGTGCAGTTCGGTGGGGACGCTGGCGCGAAGCAGCTGCAGAGCGTAGTCGACCGCCTCGTCGCGAAACGGATCGACCTCCGCGCAGGTGATCAACGCCGGTGGCAGACCGCTTAATTGGGTCCGGCGCGCGGGCACGGCGGCCGCGGTTCCCGCGGCCGCGCCGAGGTAATAGCGCCACATCAGATCCGCCGCCTCCCCGTCGAAGGCCGGGCTGGCACCGAACTGAGCCTTCGACGGCGTCTCGCGGTCGTCCAGCACCGGCTGGTGCAGCAGCTGGAAGGCGAGCGACGGCAGCGACCCGTCGGCGGCGCGGTGCGCCAGGCAGGCGGCCAGGGCGGCGCCGGCGCTGCTGCCGGCCACCGCCAGGCGCGCCGGGTCGACGCCGAGTTCGGTCGCGCTGGCCGCCACCCACCGCAGCACCGCGGCCGCGTCGTCGAGGGCGGCCGGATAGGGGTGCTCGGGGGCCAGCCGGTAGTCGACCGACACCACCGCGCAGCGGCCCCGGCACGCCAGCTCCACGCACTGCCGGTGGTCGGTGTCCAGGTTGCCCAGGGCGAACCCGCCGGCGTGGCAGTACACCACCGCCGGCGCCGGTGCGTCGCCGCCGCCCCGATAGATGCGCACGGCGATGCCGCCGTTGTGGGAAGGGACGCGGTCGTCGGTGATGCGCACGCCGTCGGCGTCGGTCTGGTCCGCCGCCTCCCGGCGGCGCTGGTTGAACGGCTCCCGCATGAGTTGGATTGCGGCCAGCGAGAAGTCGGTGCGGGTGGTGGCGACGGCGCGCAGGGCCGGATGCAGCCGCTCCCACCCGTCCAACCGCGTCATCGACGCCGCCGGTCCGGCGCCGCGAAGGTGCAGTCGGCGGCTTTGAATCTGCGGGTCATTCCCCAGAACCTACCCGCCGCGCGGCAGCGGTCGCTTCATCGCCTCTGAAGGCATTGCCCGCCGTCGACGACCGGCTTCGACCCGGTGATGAACGACGCCGGCGATCTCGGCCGGCTGCCCGAAGCGCCCACTTGGAGGACCCGTAGGCGCAGTGCCGCGGGACGAGACGGATCGCCCCCGTGCTGCAGATGTTGACGACGGCGGCGGGCGCGGCCGCGCGGAGCTGCTCGGACGTCGCCTGGATGCCGAGGAAGGCGCCGAAACAATTGACGCGCCAAGCGTTTTCGAAGCCCTCGGCGGTCTCGTCGGCCAGCGAGGCGCGGTGCAGCACGCCCGCCCCGGTGACCAGGGCGCTCACCGAGCCGAATCGGTCGATCACCGCGCCAACGGCCGCCTCCCACCGCGCGGCGGCCAGCTCGTCGGCGCGCCGGTCGCAGGCGGCCACCGAAAAGCCGTCCGCCAGGAGCCGTTTCGCGATCGCCCCACCCTGTCCGCCGGCCGCGCCGGTCACCACCGCGACGCGCCGATTCATGATGACGCAACCTCGGGGCTGTCGGGGCGCGTTTCGGAACATCCTGCCGATGCCGTCGTGACCCGCGAACGTTTAGCCGTAGACGCAGAATTCGGCGTTTCCGGCGTCCAGGGCGGGCGCGTAGGCGGCGATCAGCCCGGGGATCGCGGCGTCGTCGTCGGTCACAGTGCCGTCGCCGGCGTGGCTGCCGCTGACCGGGCCCGTTTCGGTGGCCGGTGGATCGAGACGACGGCGCCCGGGACCGTCGGATCCGTGGTGGCGCCAACGGGTTCCGCGCACATCGAGATGGTCAGGCCGGCCCGCCCGACCATACCTCGGTGCAGCGGTCGCCGCCCTCGGATCCCAGCGACATCGTCTCGTGCGAATAGAGCAGTGGGTGGCCGTAATAGTTCTTCATCGGCTAGTCGAGCCGGACTAGCCCCGAATCCACCGGCGAACCGGGCGGCGCGTCACATAGCAGCGTCTCGGTGGAATCGACGAGGGCGCTGGGGATTCCGGCGGCCGCCAGCGCGTAGCCCTTGAATCGGCGCGCCGCGGCGCTGAGCACGTGCTGGGCGCGGGTCACCGAGCGATTGACACCCAGCGGCCAGCCCTCGCCCCACAGGGCCACCTCGGTCAGGCGGTCACCGAGGGACTTGAGCACCTTGTCCCTGACGAGGGGATCGGCGCTGAACGCCTCGGCGCTGACCGCCAGGCAGTGACTGGTCGACCCCGCCAGGGCGGACCGCGCCTCCGGGGCGGCCGCCCGCACCCCGAGGATGCGCAGCGGGCGGGTATCGCACTCGTGGGTGAGCAGCGCGGTCACCTCCCAGCCGGCCATCACCCGGTCATAGAGCCAACCGCCGGCGAATTGCACGATGTCGGCGGCGCTGTCGGCGACGACGTCGAGCCGATAAACCAGACACGCACCGCTCGCCCGGGTCGCCCGCGCGGGGGCGACCCGGCTGCCGCGGCCGACGTCGAATGTTGGAGTGACCATCGATCCGTTCCTCACCGCGCACTTCGGGGTGCGCTGGCGTCCTGGGTGACGTGACTCACCGGACAGCGTGACACTTCGACGGAATTTTGTAAAGCTCCGAAGACGCGGTCACGACCCGCGGCGCGCCTCGAGTTCGCCGAGCACCTCGTCGGTGTGTTGACCCAGTTTTGGCGCGACGGAACGCGGCGCCCACGGCGTGCCGTGAAAGTCGGCGGGCGTGGCCACCATCGCGACGCTGATCGGTCCGTCCGGAACGTCGACGATCCCGCCGGCGGCGTGGAACTGTTCGTCGGCCACCACGTCCTCCAGCGAGTTGACGGGCGACCAGAAGAAATCCGGCTCGTCGGCGAAGATCTGCGCCCACTCGTCAAGCGGGCGGGTCGCGAAGATCTCGTCCAACTCCGCGATC
Source organism: Mycobacterium palustre (assembly GCF_002101785.1). Taxonomy (GTDB): domain Bacteria; phylum Actinomycetota; class Actinomycetes; order Mycobacteriales; family Mycobacteriaceae; genus Mycobacterium; species Mycobacterium palustre. Next base: position 256,812 of record NZ_LQPJ01000136.1, on the reverse strand, counting down.
AGCTGCGCGGCGTTGGCAAAGCGGGCGCGCGCATCGCGGAATCGGGGATCGTCGAGCCACTCGGGGCGCCCGACGGCGCGGCACAGCGGCGGCCAGTGCCGGTCGCCCTCGAGCCCGACGATCCAGAACCGCCGCCCGTCGCCGGCGGCGTAGTTGTTCATGCAGGGGTTGGCCATCGCTTCGCGCTGGCCGATCGCGATCGGCTGACCGGTCAGCAGGTAGGTGTTGAGGTCGAAGCTGACGGTGTAGGCGCCCTGGCGGTACAGCGAGGTGGTCACCAGCTGGCCGGTGCCGGTGCGTTCGCGGGCCAGCAGCGCCGCGCACACCGCCGCGGCCATCGTCATGCCCGCCGAGTGGTCGCCCATGCCGCCGCGTTGGAAGGGCGGCGTGTCGCCGGGCCGCGTGAGCAGGTGGGCCACGCCGGCGCGGGACCAGAACGCGGCCACGTCGTAGGCGGCGCGGTCGGCGTCGGGCCCGGTCTCGCCGTAGCCGGTGATCAGCCCGTAGACCAGGCGGGGGTGGCGGGCGTGCACCGACTCGAAATCCAACCCGAGCCGCTGCAGCGCGCCGGGGCGCACGTTGGTCAGGAAAACGTCTGCGTCGCAGAGCAATTCGAACGCGGTGTCGCGTCCGGCGTCGGTGGTGAGGTCGAGCACGACGCTGCGCTTGGACCGGTTGTCCATCTCGAACGGCGGGTTGACGCCCAGGTCGCAGCCCAGCATCCGACCGAACAGGCGCCCCGGGTCGCCGGTCGGCGGCTCGATCTTGATGACGTCGGCGCCCCAGTCGGCCAGGATGCCGGCGGCTGCCGGTCCGGCCACCCAGACGCCGAGCTCCACGACCTTGATGCCCTCTACCGGTCCGGCCATGCCTGGCACCCTATCCGTCCGTCGAGCGTGCGCCTGGGCGTTCGGTGTGCGTTCAGGGCGGTCTGTGTGTTCTCAGGGCTTTCGCTGTGCGCCCTGGGCGGCGACACGCCGAGGGGCCGCGCCGCCACTACACACTCGGCGCCCTGAACGCACACCCGGCGCCCTGAACGCACACGCGCCGCCCCGAACGCACACGCGCCGCCCTGAACGCACACGCGGCGCCCTGGGCTTTTCGGTGTGCGCTCACGGCTTTCGCTGTGCGCCCTGGGCGGCGACACGCCGAGGGGCCGCGCCGCCACTACACACTCAACGCCACCACTTCACACCCGGCGCCCTGAACGCACACCCGGCGCCCTGAACGCACACGCGGCGCCGCCACCGCACAGTCATCGCCGCTATTCTGCAGTGATGCAGCGGGATGGCGTCGCATGAGTCTGGTCGCCGGGCGCGGTCCGCTCAGCGCTGATCCGGCCGGGCGGTTCTCGCCCGCCATCCCCGCCGATGTCGTCTACGTCGAGCCGCACCCGCGGCGCGTGCAGGCCGTCAAGGACGGCCGCGTGGTGCTCGACACCGAGCGCGCGCTGATGGTGCACCGTCGCGGCCGCCCGCTCAGCTACGTCTTCCCGGTCGGGGAGGTCGGCGACCTGCCGGCCGAACCGGAGCCGGAGGCGCCCGGTTTCGTCCACGTCGCGTGGGACGCGGTCGACACCTGGCTGGAGGAGGGCCGCGAACTCGTCCACTACCCGCCGAACCCGTACCACCGCGTCGATTGCCGCCCGACCAAGCGACGCCTGCGCGTCACGGTCGCCGGCACCACGCTGGTGGACACCGACGACACGGTGATCGTCTTCGAAACCGCGCTGGAGCCAAGGCTTTACGTCGACCCGGCACACGTGCGCACCGAACTGCTGCGGCCCTCGCGGACGTCGAGCTACTGCAACTACAAGGGGTTCGCGACGTATTGGTCGGCCGAAGCCGTCGACGACGTCGCCTGGAGCTACCCCGACCCGCCCCCGGAAAGCCTGCCCATCAAGGGATTCCTCAGCTTCGACGCCACGCGCGCCGACGTCGTCGCCGAGTTGCCGATCAGCCCGGGTAGCTAGGCCGCCCCAGCTTGAGCGCGTGCTGGGCGATCATGTTGCGAAAGACCTCGAGCGTCCCGCCGTAGATCCCCAGCGGCAGCGCCAGCCGGAACAGGGATTCCACCGCGCCGTCGGTGGCCGAGCCGGGGGTGTCGGTGGGCAGGGCCGACGGGGTGCCCAGCATGTCCATCAGGTCCGGGGTGATGTCGCGCATGGTCTGCGCGATCGCCACGCGCCCGAACATCCCGGGGGTGGACAGCGCGGCCTCCAGCCGGGCCACGTCCCGGCCGAGCCGGTATTTCACCGACTCGTCGTCGACGTCGGCGACCAGCGCCGCGACCTTGTCCACGACTTCCGCCATCAGGTCGCCGTGGCCGGCCATCGCCGCAATGTATTGCAGCCCATGGTCTTCCGGGTCGACGATGCCGTGCTCGGAGTCGAGCGCGGACCGCATCACCGCCCAGCCGCCGTTCACCTCGCCGATGCGGTAAAAGTCGTCGACGCGCACGTCGCTGTAGAAGACGATGTTGGTGCGGTCACCGTCGAGCGTGCGGATCGGCTGGATCTCGATGCCCGGCGACGAGAGCGGCACCAAAAACATGGTCAGGTTCTTGTGTTTGGGTCCCTGCGGGTCGGTGTTTGTGAGCAAAAAGACGTACTGGGCGTTCTGTGCGTTCGAGGTGAACATCTTGGAGCCATTGATAACCCAGCTAGATCCGTCCCCGTCGCGGACGGCGCGGGTCTTGCAGGTGGCGACGTCGGAGCCGCCCTCGGGCTCGGTGTAGCCCAGGCACAGCCGGATCTCGCCGGAGAGCACCCCCGGCAACACCCGACCGGCCAGCTCGGGCGCACCGAACTGCTGCACCAGGCGCGCGACGACGGACGTGGTACCCCAGTGGTACCAAGGCGTGTGGGCCCGGGCGATCTCGAGCTCGAAGATCCGCCGGCGCACCGGGCTGAAGCCGCCCTCGGACTCCGGCTTAAAGTCGGCGGCCAGATACCCCGCCTCACCGAGCGCCAAATGCACTTGCTCGTCGAAGTTTTCGCCCGTTTCCCGGTCGCGGCGCCGCACCTCGTCGGTCACGTGCTTGGCGATGAACTCCCGGGTCTGCTCGAGGAAGTCCCGGTCCTCGGGGGAGAGGTCGACGCGTGAAAAGTCCATCCTGCCGACCGATCACGCCGCGTTGATGACAAGGGCGCCGAAACGCTCGAGGGTTTCCAGCGCGTGCGCGATGCTGTCGCCGGGCAACCCCACGCTGAGCCACGTCACCCCCAGGGCCGCAAGCTTTTCCAGCCCGTCGAGGTAGGCGTCGGCGTTGAACCGGTCGTCGGCCGGGCTGCCGCCCTCGAAGTTGGTGAACGTGATGTCCACCGCCGACCAGTCCCGTCCGGCCGCGTCGCATCGGCGGCGCAGGTCCTCGATTCCGGCGGTGAGGCGCTGCGCCGAGTCGATGGCGGCGGTGCGTGCGGTGTGGGCGAGTTGGGGCGGTGCGGGGAACGGACACCAGCCGTCGCCGTACTGCGCCACCCGCTGGCGGGCCGCCCCGGTGTTGCCGCCGATCCAGATTGGCGGATGCGGCCGGCTGATCGGGCGCGGGTGCGCGGTGATCCCGCGGGCGGTGAAATGCTTTCCCTCGAACGAGATGTCGTCAGCCGTCCAGATCGCCCGAATCGCCTGCAGCGCTTCCTCGAACAGCTCGGCACGCTCGTCGTAATTCACGCCGAGCGCCGCGAATTCGCGCTTCAGGTAGCCCACGCCGGCCGCCAGCGTGAACCGGCCACCCGAGAGCAGGTCCAGGGTCGCACCGGATTTGGCCACCACGAACGGATTTCGATAAGGCAGCACCACGATGTTGGGGATCAGCCGCAGCGTCGCCGTCCTGGCCGCGGCGAAGCCCAGCGCCACAAACGGATCCAGGGCGTCATGCCCGCCGGCCTCCAGCCAGCGTTGCGAAGGTGCGGGGTGGTCGGTGAAGCCGACCCCGTGAAAGCCCGCCGCCTCGGCCGCCGCCGCCACCGTCGCGATGCCCTCGCCTGCCGCGAGTTCGGGGTTGTAGGGATGGCTGTGCATCGGGTAGGTGATGGTGAAGCGCATGGCCGTGTCCCGCGCGTCAGAACCGCGAGCGGGCGTCGATCGAGGTGTCGCTGATGCGCAGCGGACGGATCAACGCCTCCTGGGCGAAGGAGGCCAGCAGTTCGCCCTCCTCGGTGTGCACCGTGCCGCGGACATACGACATGCCGGCGCCCACCTGCGTGCTCTCGTGGCTGTAGAGCAGCCAGCCGTCCCAGCGCACCGGCTCGTGGAAGGCGACGGAGATCGACATCGGGGCGGTGGACACGGTCAGGTGCGCCTGGCTGGTGCCGATCCCCGGGTGGGCGCGCATGGTGGTCGAGATCCCCAGGTGGCCCGTGAAATAGGCGACCAGGGCCTTGGCCAAATCGTCGCGCGTGGGAATGGGGTCATAGCGCAGCCACGCGTACAGCTCCGGCGGCCCGACCTCGTCGGGGCTGTTGACGTCGACGACGTCGACCAGCCGCAGCTCCCGCCCGATCATGGGCATCTCGGACAGGTGGGCATCGGCCGGCGGCGCGACGTCGGGCCGCGGCAGGTGGTGGCGGATGACGTCGGCGGTCGGGACGTCGGCCAGCACCGTGATGCTCAGGCAGCGGCGGCCGTTCTGCTGCACGGCGACGACCGCGGTGGCGGTGGACCGACCCTCGGCCACGACGTCCACGACCAGTTCGATGGGGGGCCCGACGGCGATCGCGCGAGAGAAGACCGCGTGCGCCGACCGCACCGACTTGTCCGGGAAGCGTTTGGCGACCGCCACGATCGCCTGCGCGAGCACCTGGGTGCCCTCGACCACCTGCCGTTCGTCGCCGCTGGCGATTCCGGTCTCGCCGGCGAACCGGTCCTGCCCGTCGGCCCGCACGTCGAACAGGTCAAGCAGGCCCTGCACCGTCCACTCGGTCTGCTCGGATTCCTCGGAAGCCTTGGTCAATTCCGCTCCACCTCTCGCAGTAGTCGCCCACGGCTCAGCGTGACACTTTGAGCAGGATTTGTAAAGCTCGGCTAACAAATCGCGGGCCGCGGCACGCCAACCGGGCGAAATTGACACCGGCACCCGCGGTGCATGACACTTTTGCGATGTTTTGTAATGCCGGAAGCTTCCCCGAGCCCCTGGCCAACGGGTTTTGCTCCGGTGAGGGCCCGCGCTGGTTCGAGGGCCTGTTGTGGTTGGCCATCGCGTGCGCGCTTGGCGGCCCGCGGCACCGCACGCTTTTCCTGCTGTCGAGCACCGACGCCCATCCCCAGCGGCTCGTCGGCACCCGGTTGTCCCGGGTGGACGCCGCCGCGGTGACCGTCCCCGGCGCCGGGTTGCCCTGAGACGCCGCCGAGAGGGACACGAGTGACGGATTGCTACTACGAGCTGATCGATGACGCCGACCCGCTGGGCGAGAAGTTCGACGCGACCGACCTGGTGCGCAGCACCTGGTCGGCGGAAATCCAGCACGCCGCGCCGGTGTCAGCGCTGCTGGTCCGCGCCCTGGAGCGCTGTGAGCAGCGCGACGACACCCGCCTCAGCCGGGTCGTCGTCGACCTGCTGGGGCCGGTGCCCGCCGAGGGCGGGGTGTGGGTTCGCCCCCGGCTGGAGCGCGCCGGCAAACAGATCGAGCTGGTGAGCGCGGAGATGCACGGACTGGGCCCCGACGGCCGGCCCAGGCCCGTCGCGCGGGCCAGCGGGTGGCGGCTGCAGCGGCTGGACACGGAATCGCTGGCCCACGCGGGGGCGCGGCTGCCCGCGCCGCTGGCCGAGGCCCGAGACCGTGACCTGGCCAAGGACTGGGACCGCAACTACGTGCACAGCCTGGACTGGCGGTGGCTGACCCCGCCGCTGAACCAGGGCCCCGGCGAATCCTGGATCACGCCGACCGTCGACCTGGTCAAGGGCGAGACGATGACCCCGCTGGAGCGGCTTTTCGCGGTGGCCGACTGCGCCAACGGGATCGGCAGCAAGATCGACATCACCCTGTGGACGTTTCTCAACACCGACCTGGCCGTGCATGTGTTCCGGGTTCCCGAGGGCCGGTGGGTCGGGATTCGCGCCGAGACCAACTACGGCCCGGACGGCGTCGGCACGACGGTCGGCACGCTGTTCGACGAGCAAGGCGCGGTCGGCGCCATCCAGCAGTGCGTGCTGGTGCGCCGGCGGCCCGAACCTGGCCGGGAAGCGAAAAGAATGTGACAGTTGATCGATACTTCGTAAGGTTTCAGATATGAGCGTTCCGGCCCAAGCGGCAGAGCCTGACACCTCCACGCGTCAGCGCATCCTCGCCGCCACCGCCGAGGTGCTCGGCCGCAACGGCAAGACCAAGCTCAGCCTGTCGGAAGTGGCCACCCAGGCCGGGGTGTCGCGGCCCACGCTCTACCGCTGGTTCGCCTCCAAAGAGGAGCTGCTCTCGGCGTTCTCCCGCTACGAGCGGAAGGCGTTCGAAATCGGATTGGTCAAGGCCACCTCCGGGCTCAAGGGCACCGAAAAGCTGGACGCCGCACTGCGATTCATCGTCGACTACCAGCACTCGTATTCGGGCGTGCGGATGGTCGACGTCGAGCCCGAGCACGTCATCGCTCAGGTGTCGCGGGCCATTCCCGAGATGCGGGAGGGCCTGGAACGGCTGCTGCCCGGCCCCAACGCCGCGGTGAAGGCGGCGACCGTGATCCGAATCGCCATCTCGCACTACATCGTTCGCAGCGACGACGCCGACGAGTTTTTGGCGCAGCTGCGCCACGCCGTCGGGATCAAGGGCACGCCCTAGCAACCGATCCCCGCGAAGGGCTCACAACAGCACCGCCGCGTTGAGGTAACCGGTCGGATCGAACGCCGCCTTGACCGCCCGCATCGCCGCGATGTCGGCCGGCTCGCGCGACATCGACAGGTAGGCGCGCTTGCGGCTGCCGACGCCGTGTTCGGAGCTGACGTTGCCGCCGCGGCCGGCGATGAGCTCCATCATCGGCGCGTAGAGCGCCCGCTCCCGCTCGACCGGGCAGCGCAGCACGTTGAGGTGCAGGTTGCCCTCGCCGATGTGACCGAACAGCACCGGCACCGCCTCGGCTACCTGCTCCCGGATCAACGTGGCCGCGTCGCGCGCGAACCCGCCGATCGCCGCCAGGGGCAGCGACACGTCGAACTTCAGCGGCGGCCCGAACACGCCGAGCACCTCGGCCACCGACTCGCGAACCCGCCATAGTCGTTGCCGCGCAGCGAGATCCACGCCCACCGCGGGCTCCCCGCACAGCCGCGCCCCGTCGAGCATCGAGGCGAGCCGCTCGGTCTGGTCGTCGTCGGCGGCCAGCTCGACCAGCAGCAGCCAGTCGCCGGGCACCGGGGCGGCCACCCCCAGGTGTTCGGCGGTCAAAGCGGCGGCGCGGCCGTCGATCAGCTCCAGCGCCGCGACGCCTTCGACGTCCCGGAAGGTGCGGCCCGCATCGACGAGCGCCTCGAGGTCGGCGAACCCGCAGACCGCGGTCGCCCGGTGCGAGGGCGTGGGGTGCAGCCGCAGGTCCAGGGACGTGATGACGCCGAGGGTGCCCTCGGCGCCGACGAACAGCGCCGGCAGGTCGTAGCCGGTGTTGTCGCTGCGCACCATGCTGTGCCGGCGCAGCATCGAACCGTCCGGCAGCGCCACCTCCAACCCGACGACCTGCTCGCCCATGTTCCCGTAGCGGACGGTGCGAAGCCCGCCGGCGTTCGTCGACGCCATGCCGCCGATCGTCGCGGTGTCGCGGGCGGCCAAGTCCACGCCGAACACCAAACCGGCTGCGGCAGCGGCGCTTTGCACGGCGGTCAGCGCGACCCCGGCCCCGGCCGTGACGCGGCGCTCGACGGTGTCGACGTCACCCAGGGCGGTGAGCCGTTCGGTCGACAGCAAGACGTCATCGTGCGCGGGAACCGTGCCGGCCACCAGCGAGGTGCGGCCCCCTTGGACGGTGACGTGCGCGCCGGCGTCGCGGCAGATCCGCAGCACCTCGGCCACCTGCTCGCCCGACCCCGGCCGCACCAGCGCGCTGGCCCGCCCCCGGTAGCGGCCGGTGTGGTCGACGCTGCGACCGGCCAGGACATCGGCGTCGGTGACGACGTGCTTGGAGCCGATGGCGTCGGCCAGACTGCGCAGCATGCTCGCGGTTATAGCACCGAAACGTGCCGTGCTTGCCATGCGGCCGCATCAGCCTGCAACCGATTCGAGCCTCCCGCCGCTGACCGACCGGCTCTGTCGCCCGTGGGTGTCTATGGGCACCTCGCCGATCAAGGTGACGCGATGCATCACACGGCGCTGGTCGTCGTAGTCGTCAACCGCGCGGTGTTGGGTGGCGTAGTTGTCCCAGATCGCCACGTCGCCGGGTGCCCAATGCCATTGGATAACGTTCTCGGGCATCGTGATACGCCGTTGCAGCAATTCGAAGAGGACCTGCGCCTCGTAGTGCTCGAGGTCTAGAAAGCCCCGCACCCACTGCCCGAGAAGCAGTGCCCGCTCGCCGGTTTCGGGATGCACCCGCACGACGGGATGCTCGGTGCGGAATTCCGGCGCCGGAGGCGCCGGCCGCAGCGGCTGTTGCTCACCGGGGGCGTCCATGGTGTTCACGGACTGATGGCGGGCAGGGGGGCCGCCGGGGATGAAAACGTGGCCCAGACCTGGAAAGTGGCCGATCTGGTCGTAGCGGCTACTGTGCAACGCCCACAGGTTTTCGGCCAGGTGCCGAAGCGGCTCGGGCAGGGCCGCGTAGGCCGCCGCCGTCGAGGCCCAAAGCGTCGATCCGCCGTAGCTCGGCAGGGTGACCGCGCGCAGTATGGCCGCCTTGGGGTAATTCGGGGCGAACGTCTGGTCGGTATGCCAGTTCGTCGCCTTGCGGTAGTCGGAGTCGAAAGCCAGCCGGTCGAGCGGCGCGCCGAGCAGCCCGGCGAACGCGTACTGCTGCTCATCGTCGAGGTGGTGCTGGCCCCTGAAAAAGATCACCTTGTGGCGCAGCAGCGCCTGACGTATCTGGCCGACGACGCTCGCGTCGAGGTCGCCGCCGAGCAACACTCCGTCGATGCGGGCCCCGATGTGCCTGCCCAATTTCGTGACAGCAAGCGGGGTTGTCGCCGGCATAGCCATCGCAGTGGTCCTTTGTGCGGCCCCGTAACGTGGAGTCAGATCCTACGACACCCGCACCAGCACCGAAAGCGCCCGGCCGTTCCGCCGGAAGGTGTTTCACACGCCCTTTCCACCCTTTTTCCGCCCCCTTTCCGCTCCCTTTCCGCTCCCTTTCCGGGGCTCGGGTATAACCGGCGGACCGGACGCTCCCGAAGCACGGTCACCGGGGGCGGACGCGAAGTTTTTTTCAAGAATTTACAAGTGCGACCGCCAGAATTCTTCTGGCCGGTCTATTGCGCTTCACACTGCTCGTCCCGATTCGAATAAAAAGCCCGCCACGGGGCCGAAATGGTCGCTTGCGGTGGCCACCAACGGATGGAGCGAGCCCCGCGCGGTAGCCGCACATGCGGGAGTGCACGACCAGTTTCTAACGTTGGCAAATTGCGCGCTTGGAATTCGGTACACATTACCAGTGCATGTGCTAGATTCCTGGCCCATGAGCACGATTTCGGGCACCGACAATACCCAGATCAAAGAAACCCGGACTGGCCGGTTACGGATCTTGCTGCATCCCGGCCCAGGTTCCGGCGCGCTTTGCACTGGCACATGCAGTTGCCGCTGCGAAGACGAACGGGTTGTGGAGCAGCCCGCTGGGTCGGGTTGGGCCATGGCGTCACGTAGCTAAACCCGCCTCGGGTAGTGCCTACCCAGGTTAACGTCGGCCCCGGTAGTCATCGACAGACCGGTGCCGGCTTGGTGCCGGATGTGCCGCCGGGTGCAGTTGAGGCGCTGGGTTACGAGGCGCCATTCCTTATTGAGAAGCTTGTGAAAGATAGCGTTGTTGAAACGCCTGAGGAGGCCTGCGCGCTTTTCACCGAGGTGAAGCGATACCTGGTGCTTACCCACGTCGATCAGACAAAACCTGGCAGATGTACTCGGCGTACGTGGATGAGGTATGGCACCAGTTCGTGCTTTTCACCGTGGAATACAGCAAATTTTGCACCAAGTATTTCGGCAGTTATCGCCACCACTTCCCGAGCAATGCGCCGGGCGCCTCCGTCGGCGGCCCTCCCGAAGCCACGTTGGCCGAGTTTGGTGCCCGGTACCGTGAGATCTTCGGCGTGGATCTGCCGCAGGTCTGGGATGACTCGCGCTGCGTAACCCCGCACCGGCGTATCGTGAACCGCTATTGCGGACGATTGGTCTTGGGCTCGGTCGACGGAATGGCCGAGCTGACCGACGGCAGCGGTCGTGTTTTTCTGAGTGTTAACGACATCGCGCGCGAGGCGTTGCGATTTATTGCCGGCACGGGCGCCTTCTATGTCCGTGAACTGCCGGGCGACCTGACCGACGAGGAGAAGATCGCGCTCATCGCCGGACTGGTCGAAACCAGAATCCTCCGTGTCGGTTGAAAGTCCAGGAGGCGCCCCGTGAAGCTCGACGACCTGTGTGAGCTGTTTGACCGGCAGGCGTTCCCCGACGCGAACGCGCGTGAGCATCCGGACAAGGACGCGGTCCTTGCCGCCCGGGCGGCGGTAACCGCGGCCGTCCGTGACGATCACTTTCTCGTCGATTGCTTGGCATACGAGCTGACCCGACTCGAGCAACGGCGAGGCCTGCGTCCCGGATTGGTTCCGTTCTTCACCGTGCCCGGATTCGGAATCCGCTTTGCGTTTGGATACTGGCCCCCGGGTCGCAACGCCGGGGCCCACGAGCACACGGCGTGGACGATCACAGGTGTCTGCCATAACGAGCTGATCGTCGAGACCTACGACCGCGATGAGTCGTACCGCCGACAGACCCTGGTCCCGAAGAACCGCTTCGACGCTCCCGCCGGACAAGTCGGCTTCATCTATGAGCCGTGCATCCACGATCCTCGCAACCCGACTGACCGCTGGTCGCTGTCCCTTCACGTCAGTAGTCCGCGCGACGGTGAACAGTTGGCAGACCAAGAACGATGCCTGCCGATTCTGGACAACTTCGCCGCTCGCCGGCGGACCGGTCCTGACGAGCCCTACGACGAGGTGATTGCGGCTCGACGCCGGCAGCTCAAAATCCGTGCCATCGCCCAGTACCTCGCCCAAGTCGAGGCCGTTCCGGTCGTGGACTTGCTTGAGCGTTGCGTGCGGCAAAGTTCCTTGTCCACCCGGCGGTTCATCCACGGCCTGGGCAGAACCGACGTGACCAACGCCGGCCCGCCGACGGCGCGGACCCCTACGCGCGCCCACGAGAAGCTGGTGCTCGACTATCGAGAAACCGGCGACTTCGTCGCTCTGGGGGTCGTGACACCCCGCGGTTGGGTAGAAGAGTTCGCCGTTTCGCGCATCGCGCGCGAGGCCATCGACTTTTGCGTCAGGACACCACGATTCGAGGTGCGGGACCTCCCGGGAAGCTTGACCGACGAAGAGCGATGGGCGATCGCCGAAGTGCTGGAAGAAAGCGCCCTGTTCACCGCCGACGCCAGCGGATGAGACCGGGGACGTCGCGCTAACCGCGGGTCATCGCGTAATACGCGCCCCGGCGGGCCATCAGCTCGGCATGGGTGCCCCGCTCGACGATCCGGCCGGCGTCGAGCACCAGGATCAAGTCCGCGTCGCGGATCGTCGAAAGACGGTGGGCAATAATGAAACTCGTGCGGTCCCGGCGCAGCTCGCGGGTGGCGTGCGCGATGAGCAGCTCGGTGCGGGTGTCGACCGAGCTGGTCGCTTCGTCCAGGATGAGCAACTTGGGGCGGGCCAGAAACGCCCGCGCGATGGTGATCAGTTGCTTTTCACCGGTACTGATGTTGGCGGCGTCGTCGCTGACCCAGGTGTCGTAGCCGCCTGGCAGCGTCCGCACGATCCGGTCCAGGTGGGCCGCCTTGGCCGCCTCGATGATTTCGTCCCGCCCGGCGCCGGGCCGTCCGTAGCCGATATTCTCGGCGATCGTCCCGCCAAACAGCCAGGTGTCCTGCAACACCATCCCGATCCGGGAGCGCAGCGAATGCCGGCTGAGCGTCGTGATGTCGATCCCGTCGATCAGGATCCGGCCCGAGTCGACGTCGTAGAAGCGCATCATCAGGTTCACCAGCGTGGTCTTGCCCGCTCCGGTCGGCCCGACGATCGCCACCGTGCTGCCGGGTTCGGCCACCAGCGACAGATCGTGGATCACCGGGGCACCGGGGCGGTAGGAGAAGGTGACGTGCTCGAACTCCACGCGGCCACTTCGGATATCGCCGGCGGAGACGGCTGCGGCGCTGTCAGGCGTCTCCTCGGCCGCATCGAGCAAATCGAACACCCGCTCGGCGCTGGCCACCCCGGACTGCAACGTTTGGTACATGCTGGCCACCTGAGTCAAGGGCCCGTTGAACTGGCGGACGTACTGGATGAATGCCTGGACGCCGCCGAGGGTGATCTGACCGGTCGCCACCTGTAGCGCGCCGACGACCGCGACCGCGACGTAGGTGAGGTCACCGAGGAACATGGTGGCCGGCGACAACAGGCCGGACAGAAATTGCGCGCGGAAGCTGGGGCGGTAGACGTCCTCGTTGAGTTCGTCGAATCGCTGCAGCACTTGGCGCCGGTGCCCGAAGGTCTTGACCAGCGTGAAATCGCTGTAGGTCTCCTCGACGTGGGCGTTGAGCCGGCCGGTGTTTGCCCACTGCGCCACAAACATTCGCTGCGAGCGTTTGGTGATCAACCGCGTCGTCAGCAGCGACAACGGCAGGGTCAGCACCGCGATGCCCGCCAGCACCGGCGAGATCGTCAACATCATCGCCAACACCGCCGCCACCGTCAGCACCGCGATCAGCAACTGGCTGATCGTCAATGACAGCGACGTCTGCAGGTTGTCGATGTCGTTGGTGACCCGGCTGAGGAGCTCCCCGCGCGGGCGTTTGTCGAAGAAGGACAGCGGCAGCCGGTGCACCTTGTGCTCGACCTCGGCACGCAACGCCCGCACGGCGCGCTGCACGATGACGTTGAGAATCCGCACCTGCAGCCAAACCATCAGTGGCGCAAGAAGATACAACACTACCGCCAACGCGAGGGTGCGGCCGACGGCGCCGAAGTCCACGCCCACGCCGGGTGTGACGTCCATCCCGGACAACAGGTCGGCGAAGGTGTTCTCGCCCCGGGCGCGGGCGGCCGCGATGGCCTGTTCCTTGGTGATGCCGGCGGGCAGCCGCCGGCCGATGAAGCCGTCGAAGAGCAGGTCGGTGGCGCGCCCCAGGATTCGCGGTCCGATCACCCCGATCGCGATGCCGCCGAGCGCTAAGGTGACGACCAGGGCCGCAAGGCCACGCTGCGGGGTGAGCAGCTTTATCAGCCGGATCGCCGAGCCGCGGAAATCACGGGATCGTTCGGCGGGTCCCTCCACCACGCCCCGGACGGGAGTGCGGACCGCGGCCCTCACGGTGCCGACCCCCCGGTCCCGGCGGTCATCGCCTGTGAGTCGGCGAACTCGGCATAGGCGGCACAGTCTGCCAGCAGCGACTCGTGGGTTCCGTCACCGACGACCTTCCCGCCGTCGATGACGATCACCCTGTCGGCATCGACGACAGTCGAAATACGCTGCGCGACAATGATTACGGTAGCGTTACCGGTCACGTCACGAAGGCGGGCGCGAACACGGGCGTCGGTGTGGACGTCCAGTGCGGAGAAGGCGTCGTCGAACAGGTACACCGCCGGCCGGCGGATTACGGCGCGGGCGATTGCCAGGCGCTGGCGTTGACCGCCGGAAAAGTTGGTGCCGCCCTGGGCCACCGGCATCTGCAGCCCGTCCACATGTGCGCGGACGAAATCCTCGGCGCAGGCCACCCTCAGCGCGTGCCACATCTCTTTCTCGGTTGCGTCGGCCTTGCCGTATCGCAGGTTGTCCGCCACGGTTCCGGAGAACAGGTAGCTTCGCTGAGGCACGAGCCCCAGGGTCGACCAGAGCACCTCGGTGTCATAATCACGAACATCGACCTCGTCTAGGCGCACCGAGCCCGACGTGACGTCGTAGAGCCGGCAGATCAGCGAGATCAGCGTCGACTTGCCCGAGCCGGTCGACCCCACGATCGCGGTGGTGGTGCCCGGCAGCGCGGTCAGCGAGAAATCGTGTACCACTGGGCGATCGGCACCCGGGTAGCGAAATGACACTCCGGCCAGCCGCACGACGCCGCGCACAGCCTGCGGGCGTTTCGGGTTCGCCGGGCTCTGGACCGCGGGCCGGGTTGAGAGCACCTCGCCGATCCGCTTCGCGCAGACCCACGACCGGGGCACCTCCATCAAAATCCAGGTCGCCACCATCACCGACATCAGGATCTGCATGAAATAGACCAGGAACGCGATCAGCGAACCGACCTGCGTTCGGCCGGCGTCGAGGCGCAGACCGCCGAACCAGATGACCGCGACGCTGGACAGGTTGATCGTCAGGTTCGTCAGTGGCAGCATCAACCCCTGCCACTTGCCGGCGCGCAGCGCCCTTTGTGCCAGCGCGAAATTCGCCCGGTCGAATCGCTCCCGTTCGAAAGGTTCCCGGGCGAACGCCCGGATGACCCGGATACCGGAGAGCTGTTCGCGCATAACGCGGTTGACGTCGTCGACCAGCTGTTGCATGCTGCGGAACAGCGGCAGCATGTGCGAGACGATCCAGTAGTCGCACGCCGCCAGCACGGAGACGCTGAGCACCAACAGCCAGGACAGCGCGGCGTCTTGGTGCACGGCCATGACGATGCCGCCGACACACATGATCGGAGCGGTGATCAGCCCGGTGCAGCTCAATTGCACCAACATCTGCAGCTGCTGGACGTCGTTGGTGGTCCGCGTCAGCAGTGACGGTGCGCCGAACCGGGCGGTCTCGTGCGCAGAGAAGCCGGTGACGTGGTGAAAGATCGCTCGGCGCAGGTCGCGCCCGAACCCCATACCGGTCCGGGACCCGAAGTACACGGCCCCGACGCTGCACAGCACCTGCACACCGGTGACCGCGAGCATCAGCGCGCCCAGCTTGACGATCGTGTCGGTGTCGCCCTTGGCCACCCCGTCGTCGATGATGGCCGCGTTGACCGTGGGCAGGTAGAGCAGGGCCAGCGCGCTTATCACCTGGAACAGCGCGACCGCCGCGACCGGCCGACGATACGGCCGCACGTACCGTCGCACCAGCGCAAGGAGCATTTCCGTACTGTCGCACATCGCCACGCGCCTCGCGACGAACCCGCACGGCCTCCCGAACCCGGAAACTGCCCGCCCCGACGGGAATCGCCTACTGCGCCGGGCTTATCGACGACATGTGAAAGTCGGGTATCCGCAGCGGCGGCATCGCCGCCCGGGGGGCCCAATCGCCCCATTGCCGGGGAAGGGTCACCTCGCTGACGCCGGCCTGGGTCGCTCGCCGCAACAGGTCCAACGGGCTCTCGCTGAACCGAAAGTTGTTGACCGCCCCCGTCACTTCGCCGTCCTCGACCAGATAGACACCGTCGCGGGTCACTCCGGTGAGCAGCAGCGTCGTCGGCTCGACCTCACGGATATACCACAGCGTGGTGAGCAGCAGCCCGCGTTCGGTGCTGGCCAGCATCTCGGCGAGGTCCGCCCTGCCGCCGGTCATCAGCAGGTTGTCGGCGGCCACCGCGACCGGCGCCTCGAACTCCGCGGCCGCGGCCCGCGGATAGGCCAGCGCGTTGATCACCCCGTCGCGGATCCAGTCCACCCGCCCGAAATCCATTCCGTTGTCGAAGACCGACACCATCTCCGACGAGCGTGGCGCCGCGACGAAGGGCACACACGCCAGGCCGGGGGCCGACGGGTCTGAGTACAGCGACAGCGGCAGGTCGGTGAGACGCTCCCCCAGCCGGGTCCCACCGCCGGCCGACGCGAACGCGGTCCGGCCCTCCCGCGCGCCGCGCCCGGACATCCTCAGCCGCAAGCAGATCATCAGGTCGGCCACCGTCGACGGCGGCATGATCGTCTCGTATCGGCCCGGCCGCAGCTCGACGGTGCGCTGCGCCCAACCGAGCCGAGTCGCCAGCCGCTCGAGCAGCAGATCCGTTGGCACAGAGGCGAAATCCGGCGTCCCGACACCCGCCCAGGCGCTGGCCGCGCCGCGTTTGGCGGTGATCTCCACCGAACCGGTGGGCTGGGTGTAGCGCCGCCGCAGCCCGGTCGACGAAGCCAGAAACGTCGTCTCCAGCACGTGGCGCGCGTAGCCGTACAACTGGTCACCGCCACGGAATCCCCGGCTCAACGGCCCGGCGAGGTCCGCAAACACCTCGACGCCGGTGCCGGGAGTCGGCGCGTCCCAGTCGTCGGGCGGGCCCGGACCGGCGAGTAGGGGCGCGGCGTCGCGCGCCGCCGGGGCCGAGCGTGCCGCCTCCTGGCAAGCGACCACCAGCTCGGGAATCACCGCCGGGTCCACCTCGGCAAAGCGCAGCGACCAAACACGCGCGCTATCCGCAAGGCGCACAACGGAAATCACGGTGGTGCTGCGACTGACCGACATACCGTTGGTGGTCATCGAGTTGTTCGCCCAGCGCAGCGACGCCTCGTCGCGGTCGGTGACCAAAACCAGGGTTTCATCGGCCCCACCCGACCGGGCCGCCTCATCCAAAACGAGCTCGACGACCTGCTGTGCGGGGATCATTTGCTGCCTCCGACGCGGGCGTTGAGCACGTTGACGCCGCGGAACAACGCCGACGGGCAGCCGTGGCTGACGGCGGCCAACTGCCCGGGCTGGGCTTTGCCGCACGTGAAGGCGCCGCCGAGCCGCCACGTCGACTCACCCCCCACGGCCTCCATCGAATTCCAGAAGTCGATGGTGCTCGCCTGACAGGCGACGTCGCGCAGCTGACCGCCGAGGCGACCGCCGCGGATGCGGTAGAACCGCTGCCCGGTGAACTGAAAGTTGCAGCGCTGCATATCGATCGAACACGATTTGTCGCCCACGACGTAGATGCCGTCGTCGACTCGCGCGATCAGGTCGGCGGTGCTGGTGGCGCCGGGGCCCGGCTGCAGCGAGACGTTGGCCATCCGCTGAATCGGGACGTGATGGGGCGAGTCGGCGTAGGAGCAGCCGTTGGAGCGCGGCTGCCCGAGCCGTGACGCGGACATCCGGTCGTGCTGATAGCCGACGAATATCCCGTCGCGCACCAGATCCCAGCGTTGGGCGGCCACCCCCTCGTCGTCGTAACCGACGCTGGCGAGGCCGAATTCGACGGTGCGGTCGGCGGTCACGTTCATCACCGGCGAACCGTAGCGCAGGGTCCCCAGCTTGTCCGGGGTGGCGAACGAGGTGCCGGCGTAGGCAGCCTCGTAGCCGAGCGCACGGTCGTATTCCGTTGCGTGGCCTATCGATTCGTGGATGGTCAGCCACAGGTTGGACGGATCGATCACCAGATCGGTGGGGCCGGCGCGCACGCTGGGCGCGCGGACTTTCTCGGCCAGCAGCGACGGCATCTGCGCGAGTTCGTCGGTCCAGTTCCAGATTTCGTCACCGGCCACCACCTCCCAACCGCGTCCCATCGGCGGCGCCAGGGTCCGCAGCGTATCGAACCCGCCGGCCGCACCTCCGACGGTCACGGCCTCGAGGGCCGGCGTCAGGCGCACCCGCTGCTGGGTGATCGACGAGCCGAACGTGTCGGCATAGAAGGTTTGCTCTTTGACCACGGTCACGTGGGCCGACACGTGGTCCACCCCGTCGCCGGCCAGCAGCCTTCCCGAATACTCCTGCAGGAGGCCGACCTTGTCGGCGGTGGGAACGGTGAACGGGTCGACCTGGTAGCTCGATACCCAGGTGGCGTCGGCATGCACGGGTTCCGGCGCCAGCTCGACGCGTTCGGTGTTCAGCGCCGCCAGCGCGGTGGCCGCCCGCACGGCCCGCCGGGCGGTGTCCGCCGCAACGTCTGGAGCCAGCTCGGCGTGCGAGGCGAATCCCCAAGTGCCGTCGACGATCACCCGGACCGCCAGGCCGAGCTCGCGGTTCGACACCGCCGCCTCCAGCTTCCCGTCGCGCAGCTGGATGGTTTCGGTAGCGATGCGGTGCACCCGCAAGTCGGCGTGCGCGGCCCCGCAGGCTCGGGCCGCCGACATCGCGGCGTCGGCTAGCCGCTGGCGAGGAAGGCTCAGGAAGTCGGCATCGATCTCCCGATTCGAGATCACCAAGGTCCCCTCCTCTCGGAGTTCTTGGCCGAACGCCCGACATGTATCACACGGCAGGAACCCGCCGCGCGGTCTCGCTCGGAATGAGTGCCGCGTTGGTAGCATCTGCGCATGCTGTTGGCCGGGAGCATGGCCGGTGAATGAGCCGCCCGGTGCGGGCACGACGGGCACGCGCCGTCGCCGGCCCCGCGGACCCCGGCGCATCGGCGACCGGGCGGCGGCCGCGCTGATGATCACGGCGGTCGCGGCCGCCGGCTGCGGGCGGGCCACGCCCACCGCGCACACGAGCTCTCCGCAGGGCGCGCCGACCTCCGCGGCGCCGATGATGGCCTCCGCGCAACTCGACTCCGTCCTGCTCACGGTGGCGGACGTCAACACCGCGATGGGCGCCTCGGACATGCAGCCCACCTCGCCGATCGAGCATGCGACATGGACGGTCGACAGGACGCTGTCCAACCTCGACTGCCGCGCCGCATTCTTCGTGGCTGAAGCAGCCGTGTACCAGGGCAGCGGATACACCGCGGTCAGCGCCCAGGGGCTGCACGAAGTGGGAGACGATCCGCACCACCGTGTCGGGCAGGCGGCGGTCACCTTCCCGTCGGCCGACCTGGCGGTGGCCTTCGTGCGGGCCTCGGCGGCCAAGTGGCGCGCCTGCGCCGGGCAGACCATCACCGCACACCACATGGGGCGGGACTACCTGTGGACCGTCGGAAATCTCGGCGGGGATGTTCCGGCGATCACGCAGCCACACACGCTCGAAGGCGGCAACGGATACACCTGCCGCCATGCGCTGCGCGCCGTCGTGAACGTGGTCCTCGACGTCAACGCCTGCGCATATCAGCTCGGCGACCAAGCCAGCCAGATCGCTGACAAGATGGCGGCCACCGTCACCCGGCAAGCGCACTGACGGCGCGATGGAGCGGGACCGCAATGAACAACTCGATGTGGGTCGCCGCTTTGGCCACCTGCACTTTGGTCGCCGGGTGCGTTGGCGATCCGGTCCCCACGGCGACGTCATCGCCGCCGGCCCCACCCTCGCCTTCGCCACCGATCGCTGCTTCGGCATTGCCGGGATTGTTGCTCAACACCGAGCAGGTAAACACCACCATGGGCGCGACCGGCATGACCGTCGAGGACGGCAAGAACTACACGCAGATGTCGACCGGCGAGGGCACACCGGCCGAATGCGCGGCGGTGGCCATACCGGCCGCGGCCCCCGCCTACGCCGGCAGCGGGTGGACGGGCTACCAAGGTCAGGTTTTGTTCGAGCCGGGAGACCAGCCCGCGCATTACGTTGACCAGGACGTCGTGGCGTTTCCCTCCGCGGGCCAGGCCACGGGGTTCTACCGGCACGCGGCGGAGCTGTGGCGCGGCTGCGCCAATCGCAGCTATGCGGCCGACCCGCCCGACCCGGGGAAGAGCGGAACGTGGGATGTCGGGCCGGTCGACGACTCCGGCGGAACGTTGACGGCGACCCGGCGGAGCGAGAGACACGTCGGCTGGCGCTGCCAGCGCGCCCTCACGGTCGCCAACAACGTGGTGATCGACGTCATGGCATGTGCCTACAGCGAGGCGAACGGCTTCGCGGCGGCGTTGGCCAAGCAGCTGGCCGCCAACATCGCGCTCGCGTCGGGGGCCGGAAATCGCGGCAGGTAGCCGTCCCCAAAAGCGGCCGGCCCCGAAAGGGGCGTCGCTCAGGCGGATTCAGCCGGTGCTACGGCTGGTTCGCTCGCTCAGGAAGTTCGACCACGACACCACCTCGGGGTGCTGCTTGAGCAGAGCCCGCCGTTGACGCTCGGTCATGCCGCCCCAGATGCCGAATTCGACCCGGTTGTCCAACGCCTCGGCCGCGCACTCCCGCATCACCGGGCAGTGCCGGCAGATCGAAGCGGCCTTGCGCTGGGCCGCCCCCGTCACGAAGAGCCTGTCGGGATCGGAGTCGTTGCATAACGCTTTCGACACCCACCCGGCCGTTTCGCCCGTGTCCGCGCTGCGCACCACGCCCCGCACGCCCACGCCGTGCGGTCTGGGACCGGTAGGCCGTGACGCCGACATCAGCTGCTCCCTTCGCCCCTCGAGAGATTCCCCCTGATTTCCCCTGAACGCGACGCCTAAACTACACAAGCCAAATAGCCGCCACGCCTCAGAGCTCCTTGTGCGGCACGTCGGTCACCAGGCCGCCGTCCATGACGAACTCGCTGCCGGTCGTGTAGGACGACTCGTCGCTCGCGAGGAATAGGACGAACGTCGACACCTCCCGCGGCTCGCCGGGGCGGCCGAGGGGCACGGTGACCATGTCCTCGGGCAACTTGGCGGTCATCGGGGTACGGATGAAGCCTGGATGGATGGAGTTCACCCGGATGTTCATCGGCGCCAATTCCAGGGCCGCGGACTTGGCCAGGCCGCGCACCGCCCACTTCGACGCGACGTACGGGTGGACGGCCGGCGCGCCGCGCAGCCCCTCGATCGAGGACACGTTGATGATCGAGCCGCCGCCGGCCGCGGTCATCGGCTCGACGGCCACCCGCATCCCCAGGAACGTGCCGGTCAGGTTGACGTCAATCACCTTCTGCCACTTGGCCAGATCGAAATTCTTCAACTGCCCGAGCGCCACGATGCCGGCGTTGTTGACCAACACGTCGAGCTTCCCGAACTCGCCGGTCGCCGTCGCGACCGCGGCGTCCCACTGGTCGGGCTGCGTGACGTCGAGGTGCACATAGCGCGCCGCTTCCCCGATCTCGTCGGCCAGCGCCTTGCCCTCGTCGTCGAGGATGTCGCCGATGACCACCTTGGCGCCCTCTTCGACGAGCAGCCGCGCGTGCGAGGCGCCCATTCCACGGGCACCGCCACTGATCAGTGCAACTTTGCCGTCTACCCGTCCCACGCGGGGTCTCCTTTCGGTTAGGTGGTCACCAAATCTGTTGGCGCGTAAAGACCCTTGCCCGTGACCAGCGGCAGGTCGAGCGTGGTCCGGATGCCCGGCGGCGCGGCGACCACCGCGGGGATGGCGTTGACGATGCGGCCCGCGGCGCCGACGATCGCGGCGTGGTTGTGGTCGCCCTTGCGGCTGCTCGGAACGACGTCCACGGCATAGGACGGTTCCCCGGTGATCTCGACGCGATACGAGCCGCCACCCGCCGCGGGTTGCGGCCAGTCGGGCCGCAGGTCGGGCCGCAGCCGGGTGACGTGCTCGACGACGATGGCCGGGCGGCCGT
Organism: Mycobacterium palustre; assembly: GCF_002101785.1. Classification (GTDB taxonomy): domain Bacteria; phylum Actinomycetota; class Actinomycetes; order Mycobacteriales; family Mycobacteriaceae; genus Mycobacterium; species Mycobacterium palustre. The sequence continues at coordinate 235,402 of NZ_LQPJ01000136.1, read as the reverse complement.
CGACCATGCCGCGGATTTCGAACTGCAGCGCGGCCAGGGTGCCCTTGGCCACCCGGCCCACCGCGATGTCGAAGTCCTCGGGCGCCGGCTCGCGCTGGTATGACTCGGTGATCTGGTCGATCTCGATGCCCAGGCCCGCCGCCAGCTGGCGGATCGCCGCTCCCCACGCGATGCCCAGCACACCCGGCTGCAGCAGCATCGGCACCTCGTCCAGCGGCCGGCCGAATCCCATGTAGTGCATGACCTCGGGGCCGTCGTAGCTCGCGTAGTCGGCGATCTCCATGCAGCGCACCCGCTCGATGCGCTGGCACGTCCCGGCCAGCGCGAACGGAAGCAGGTCGTTGATGAACCCGGGGTCGACGCCGTTGATGAAGATGCTCGAATTGCCTTGCTGGGCGGCGCTTTCCACTCGGGCAATGTACTTGTCGGGCATGACGCCCCAAGGGTATTGCAGCAGCCCCGGAGAAGATCCGACCACGTTGATGCCGGCGGCAAGGATGCGCATGACGTCGGCCATCGCGTCCGGCAGGCGGGTGTCGCCCATGGCGCAGTACACGACGCATTCGGGCTTGGTGGCCAGCACGGCGCCCAGGTCGTCGACGGCGGCAATGCCGGTGGCGACGCCGGCCCCGCACAGCTCCCCGGCGTCCTTGCCGACCTTGTCTTGCGACGACACGCACAACCCGGTCAGCTCGAACTGCGGATTGGTGACGAGCTCGGCAAGGGCCGGCCGTCCGACGTTTCCCGTACCGACGTGCGCGACGCGGATCGCCATGAGAGTCTCCGTCCCTCGAACGCTCAGAAACTTTTCTAGACAGTAGTCCACAATTTGAGTGACGCCTACCGCTCCCGGCTTGCCTCCGGCATGCAAAATGGAAACGCTGATGGCACAACGCGACGACGTCCGATTCACCTCCGGCGACGACCGGATCAGCGCGTGGCTGTACCGGCCGAAAAGCGACGCCGCCGGCGCCCCGGCCCCGCTGCTGGTGATGGCGCACGGCCTGGGTGCGGTGCGCACCATGCGGCTGGACGCCTATGCCGAGCGTTTCAGCGCGGGCGGCTACGCCTGTTTGGTGTTCGACTATCGCAACTTCGGTGACAGCGAAGGCCAACCGCGCCAGCTGCTCGACATCGGCATGCAGCTGGCGGACTGGGCCGCGGCGGTGGACTACGCCCGCACCCTCGAGGGCATCGATCGCAACCGAATCGGCCTGTGGGGCACGTCGTTTGGTGGCGGGCACGTGATCGCCACGGCGGCCCGCGTGCCGGGCATCAAGGCCGCGGTGGCCCAGTGCCCGTTCACCGACGGCGTCGCTTCCGCGCGCACGCTGAGCCCGTTGATCTCCGCGCGCCTCGCCCTGCTGGCGGCGCGGGATCTGGTGGCAGCCCGGTTGGGCAAAGCCCCCGTGACGGTCCCCGCGGCCGGCAGGCCGGGCGAGGTGGCCCTGATGAACGCGCCCGACGCGTATCCCGGCTATCTGCGGCTAGTGCCCGAGGGCCAAACGGTGCCCAACGAGATCGCCGCCCGGCTGGGTTTGCGGATCATCACCTATCGCCCGGGCCGGCTAACCGGCAAGGTCCCCTGCCCCATCCTGTTCTGCGTCTGCGAAGCCGACTCGGTGGCGCCCGCGGTTCCGACGCTGCGCTACGCGGCCAAGGCTCCGCGGGGAGAAGTCAGGATGTACCCCGAGGGGCACTTCGACATCTATGTCGGCGATGCGTTCGAGCGGGTGGTCGCCGACCAGATCGCTTTCCTCGACAGGCATCTCAAACGGGTAAGCGCCTAGAAACTTGGCCGAAACTCCAGATTCGCCGGCTGGACAGATCTAGTCTCTGTCCGTACCTAATGCCTACGGTTGCGGATAAGTCCCGGTTCGGGCGGGAAGGGGCCCGTGGGAAAGGAGGGGGATATGTCATCGTTAACAACCGCCCCTGAGGCGTTGACCGCTACGGCCGCCGATGTGGAGAACATCGGATCGGCGATTCGGTCCGCGGGTGCGAAAGCCGCCGCCCCGACGACCGGTTTGCTGGCGGCCGCCGAGGACGAGGTGTCGGCGGCGATCGCTAATCTGTTCGCCGACTACGGCCGGGAATACCAAGCGCTCGTCTCCCAGGCGGCCGCGTTCCACACCCAGTTCACCCAGGCGTTGACGGCCGCCGCGACCGCCTACATGCAGGCCGAGACGGCGAATGCGGCGCTCGTGCAGTCGATGTTGGGGGCCGCGCCGGTCGCCGGCGGGTCGGGCGGCGTCAGCGCCCTGGCGACCACGCTGGGCTCGGCCTCAGGCGACCCCCTCTACGCGTTGATCATGGGCGGCACCAACAACCCGCTGCCGGATCCGATCTATCTGAACAGCGTCTTCAACTCCTACATACTGCCGAGGTTTCCGGGCGTTTCAACGCCGCCTTTACCCCTATTCACCCCCGAGCAGTTCTGGCCGGTGACCCCCGCGCTCGGCAACATGACGTTCGGCCAGTCCGTCGCTCAAGGGGTGGGCTTGCTGCACAACGCGCTCTTCGGGCCGACCGGTGTGATCACCCAAGGAAACAGCGCCGTCGTCTTCGGCTACTCGCAGAGCGCCACGATCGTCACCAACGAGATCAACGCGCTGATGGCGGCGGGCTCGCCGAATCCCGGCCAGCTGTCCTTCGTGCTGGTCGGCAACCCCAACAACCCCGTCGGCGGCATCCTGGAGCGCTTCCCCGGCTTCTACATCCCGTTTTTGGACGTGGCGTTCAACGGGGCGACCCCGCCCAATTCGCCGTACCCGACCTCGATTTACACGCTCCAATACGACGGCATCGCCGACCTGCCCCAGTACCCGCTCAACCTGGTGTCGGACCTCAACGCCCTCATGGGGTATTTCTACGTCCACAGCTTGTATCCGGACCTGACCGCGTCCCAGATCGCCAACGCGGTGCATTTGCCCACGTCGCCCGGCTACCACGGCACGGACTACTACATGATCATGAGCCAGGACCTGCCGCTGCTGCAGCCGATCCGCGACATCCCCTACGCCGGTCCCCCGATCGCCGACATTTTCCAGCCCGACCTGAGGGTGCTGGTCGACATGGGCTACGGCGACTACGGACCCGGGCTGAACTACGCGAACATCCCGACCCCGGCCGGGCTGTTCGAGATCCCCAACCCGTTCACGATCGTCCCCGACCTTGCCTTGGGCGCCGTCCAGGGCCCGTACGGCGCCGCGGTGGAGATTGGGGTGGAGGCCGGACTGTTGTCGCCGTCATACTTCCCCGACACCTACCCGTGGGTGCCGTCGATCAACCCGGGCCTGAACATCTTCCTCGGCCAGCCGAGCACGACGTTGCTCTCCCTGCTGAGCGGTGCGGCCGGAAACGTGCTGCACATCATCCCGCCACCCGTCTTCCCCTGACCCTAGGGTCCGAGCGGGGACTGGGTCCGGACCGACTCGTCGCGGATGAGGCCGCGCAGCAGCGCGGTGCTGAACTCGGCGGCGATTTCCTTGGCGGTGCGCCGCCCGTGCGGGCGCAGCCACCGATAGCTGCCCAGCGTCATCCCGATGTAGCCCAGCGCCACCACGTGCGAGTCGCACTCAAAGAATTCGCCGCTGGCGATGCCGCGGTCGATGAGCCCGTGCACGTGCTCGTAGACCTGGGCCTCCTTCTCGCGGACCTCGGCGACCTGCTCGGCGGTGAACCACTCGGTGATGTAGGGCTGCTCCTGGAAGTACACGGCGGCCCGCTCGGGGTTGGCCGCGATCCCGGTGAGCAGGCGGACGGTGTACTGGTAGAGCGCCTCCCGGGCGGTCCACGACGGGTCGTCGTGCACGGCGGCCAGCGTGCCCTCGGCGGCCTGGCGGTAGATGTCGAACAGGATCAGCGATTTGCTGGCGTAGTAGTGGTAGACCGTCGCCTTGTTCAGCCCGATCACGTCGGCGACGTCGTCCATCCGGGTGCCGTGGTAGCCGCGGGCGGCGAACAGCTTGGTGGCCACGGCCAGCAACTCCTCGCGGCGCGTCAGCCCGTTCTCGGATGGCATCGGTACTCTCTATCGTCACGGCGCGCGGCGGCGGTCCACCCCGCGGAAAAGCAAAGTATCAATCAACTGGTTGGACAGTTTAAGGGCACGCGCTGCTGTCGCAGCGCCGCCCATGGGACTAAGCTGCGAAGTCGAACCGGTCGCGAGTCGAGAGGTGGGGAAATGGATCCGAGTCCAGACTACGACATGAGCGACGAGATCGAATTCTTCATGCGTTACGTGCCCTGGGGCCTGCGCGGCGTGGTCGACGGCAACGGGTACCCGCCGCCCCCCTACCCGCCGGTCTAGCTCTCAGCACGCCAATAGTGGTGACCCGCTTCGCCCAGCTCCGCTGCGCTCGCGATCACCACGCCTACAACGCCTTTAGTTCCTCGGTGACCTCGGTCACCGACTTTTTCGCGTCCCCGAACAGCATCGTGGTGCCGGCGGCGTAGAACAGCGGGTTGTCGATGCCCGCGAAGCCCGAGTTCATGGAGCGCTTGAGCACGATCACCGACTTGGCCTTGTCGACGTTGAGGATCGGCATGCCGTAGATCGGGCTGGACGCTTCGTTGCGCGCGGCGGGGTTGGTGACGTCGTTGGCGCCGATGACGATCGCCACGTCGGTGCGGGCGAACTCGTCGTTGATGTCGTCCATGTCCTTCATGGCGTCGTAGTCCACCTCGGCCTCGGCCAGCAACACGTTCATGTGCCCGGGCATCCGGCCGGCCACGGGGTGAATCGCATACTTGACCGCCACGCCCTTTTCTTCCAGCAGGCTCGCCATGTCCTTGACGGCGTGCTGCGCCTGCGCGACGGCCAGGCCGTAGCCGGGCACCACGATCACCTGGTTGGCGTAGGCCATCTGGATCGCCGCGTCGGCGGCCGAGGTCGCCTTGACGGTCTTGTCGCCGCCATCACCACCGCTCGGGGCCACCCCGCCGCCGCCGAATCCGCCGGCCACGATCGCCGGAATGGACCGGTTCATCGCCTTGGCCATCAGGTTGGTCAGGATCGAGCCGGAGGCGCCGACGATCATGCCCGCGACGATCATCGCGGTGTTGTTGAGCGCCAGACCGGCCGCCGCGGCCGACAGCCCGGTCATCGCGTTCAGCAGCGAGATGACCACCGGCATGTCGGCGCCGCCGATGGGCAGGACCACCATCAGCCCCAGCACGCCGGCGGCGGCCAGCAGGCCGATCATCCACCACAGCGACACCCCGCCGGTGCCCGGATGCGCGTGCACGCCGATGACCACCGCTGCCGCGATGGCCGCGGCCAGCAGCAGCAGGTTGATCGGTTGCTGGGCCCGGCCGAAGCCGATCGGCGAGCCGGAGATGATCTCCTGCAGCTTGCCGAAGGCGATGATCGAACCCCAGAACGAGACCGACCCGATGATCGCGGCGAACAGCGACGCCACCACGATGTGCACGGTCGGCGACTCGCCGTGTTGGAAGGCCGAAAACCCGCTTGTCTCAATGAATTCCGATAGCGCGATGAGTGCGACCGTGCCGCCGCCGACGCCGTTGAAGAACGCCACCAGCTGCGGCATGGCGGTCATCTTGGTCCAGCGGGCCGGCGGGACGCCGAGCGCGACGCCCACCACCAGGGCCACGATGATCAGCACCCACTGGTCGGTGTGGCGGATCTTGATCAGCGTGGCCCCCACCGCGATGGCCATGCCGAGCGCGGCGATCAGGTTGCCGCGCACCGCCGTCTTGGGGCCGGTCAGGCCCATCAAGCCGTAGATGAAGAGCGCGAACGCGACGATGTAGAGACCGGTGACGAGGTAGTTCATTTGGCCGCCGGCGCTTCCGTCTTCTCGGCCTTGGCGGCCGGGGCTTTCTTCTTACCCTTGAACATCCCCAACATCCGGTCGGTGACGATGAACCCGCCGATGACGTTCAGCGTCCCGAACACGACGGCGACGAACAGGATGATCTGCACCGCCAGCGACGGGTGCTCGACCGCGCCGAACACCACCAGCGCGCCGAGCACCACGATGCCGTGGATGGCGTTGGTGCCCGACATCAGCGGGGTGTGCAGCGTGTTGGGCACCTTGGAGATGACCGCGAAGCCGACGAACCCGGACAGCACCAGGATCGCGAGGTTTTGCAGCAGTTCGTCATACATCTATGCGCCTTCTTTCCCGGCACGAGTGACACAGGCCGCCGCCACCACCTCGTCGTCGAAGTCAGGGGCCAGCTTGCCGTTTTTGATCAACAGCTCGAGCAGCGCCGTGATGTTCTTGCTGTACAGCTCGCTGGCGTGCTCGGGCATGGTCGCGGGCAGGTTCAGCGGGGCGGCGATGGTGACGTCGTGCTTGACCACCGTCTTGCCGGGTTCGGCGAGCTCGCAGTTGCCGCCGGTCTCCCCGGCCAGGTCCACCACCACGCTGCCGGGCTTCATCGCCTCCACCGCGGCGGCGGTCACCAACCGGGGCGCGGGGCGTCCCGGAACCAGCGCCGTGGTGATCACCACGTCGAACCCGCTGATCGCCTTCTCCAGGGCCTTCTGCTGCTGGGCGCGTTCCTCGTCGGTGAGCTCGCGCGCGTAGCCACCCTCACCGGAGGCCGCCACGTCTTTGTCGCCGAGCGACAGCCACTGCGCGCCCACCGAGCGCACCTGGTCGGCCACCTCGGGGCGCACGTCGTACCCGGAGGTCCGCGCGCCGAGGCGTTTGGCGGTGGCCAGCGCCTGCAGCCCGGCCACCCCGACCCCGAGCACCAGCACCGAGGCCGGCTTCACGGTGCCGGCCGCCGTCGTCAGCATGGGGAAGAACCGGGTGGACTCCGAGGCCGCCAGCAGCACCGCCTTGTAGCCGGCGACGTTGGCCTGCGACGACAGCGCGTCCATCACCTGCGCCCGCGAGATGCGGGGAATGGCCTCGAGCGCGAACGCCTGCACGCCCGCCTCGGTGAGCGCGCCGATCGAATTGTCGGCGTTGCGCGGCGCCAGGAAGCCGATCAGCGTCTGCCCGCTGCGCAGCCGGCTGACCTCGGTGGCGGTCGGCGGCGCGACCTTGACGACCACGTCGGCCGCCCAGGCGTCCCCGATCGTGGCGCCGGCCTGCGTGTAGAGATCGTCGGGAAGCAGCGCGCCTTCGCCCGCGCCCGACTCGACCACCACCGCCACACCGCTGTTGACCAGCGTCGCTACCGCCTTGGGCACCAGCGCGACGCGCCGCTCGCCGGTCCCGGACTCGGCGACGACGCCGACGGTCGTCTGCGAATCTGTCATGGCGCGTATATCCACTTTCCTTACCTAGGGCTTGCCGCAGTCACCCTAACCGCCGCTACCAGAGGGGAATATCTTGCCCGTGCTCGGACGCGGGACGCGGCCCGAAGTAGCGGCGCTGCGACTCGTCGATGGGCACGTCGTTGATGCTGGCTTCGCGGCGCGCCATCAACCCCGACGCGGTGAACTCCCACAGCTCGTTGCCGTAGCTGCGGTACCACTGGCCGGTGCGGTCGCGGCACTCGTATTGGAACCGCACGGCGATGCGGTTTTCGCGGAAGCCCCACAGGCTCTTGCGCAGCGCATAGTCGAGTTTGCGTTCCCACTTGCGGGTCAAAAACGCCACGATCTGGTCGCGGCCGACGATGTGTTCGTCGCGGTTGCGCCATTGCGAGTCGGGCGTGTAGGCCAGGCTGACACGATGCGGGTCGCGGGTGTTCCAGGCGTCCTCGGCGGCCTGGACCTTCTGGGCGGCCGTCTCGAGGGTGAACGGCGGGAACGGGGGGCGCGATTCGGTCATGCCATACATCGTGCTCGCCCCGCCTCAGCCCCGCCCGCTCACGGCGCGTGTCCTATCGTGACGGTCATGGACTTTGCGATGTCGGCCAAAGCCAGCGACTACCACAAGCGGCTGTCCGACTTCATGACCGAATACGTCTTCCCGGCCGAGGCCGAATACGAGAAGTACCGGCACGAGGCCGGCCCGGACGATCATACCGTCCCGCCGGTCATCGAGGAGCTGAAGACCAAGGCCAAGGCGGCCGGGCTGTGGAACCTGTTCCTGCCGGCCGAGTCGGGCCTGACCAATCTCGAGTACGCCCCGCTGGCCGAGATCACCGGCTGGAGCCTAGAGATCGCGCCCGAGGCGCTCAACTGCGCGGCGCCCGACACCGGCAACATGGAGACCCTGCACCTGTTCGCCACCGAAGAGCAACGCAAGCAGTGGCTCGAACCGTTGTTGAACGGGGAGATTCGCAGCGCCTTTTCGATGACCGAGCCCGCCGTCGCCAGTAGCGACGCCCGCAACATCGAAACCTCGATCGTGCGCGACGGCGCCGACTACGTCATCAACGGGCGCAAGTGGTGGACGTCCGGCGCGGCCGACCCGCGCTGCAAGATCCTGATCGTGATGGGCCGCACCAATCCCGAGGCGGCGAGCCACCAGCAGCAGTCGATGGTCCTGGTGCCGATCGACACCCCCGGCGTGACGGTGGTCCGCTCGACGCCGGTGTTCGGCTGGCAGGACCAGCACGGCCACTGCGAGATCGTCTACGACAACGTGCGGGTGCCGGCCACCAACCTGCTCGGCGAGGAGGGCGCGGGCTTCGCGATCGCGCAGGCCCGGCTCGGGCCCGGCCGCATCCACCACTGCATGCGCGCGCTGGGCGGGGCCGAACGCGCTCTGGCCCTGATGGTGCACCGGGCCAACAACCGGATGGCGTTCGGCCGGCCGCTGGCCGACCAAGGCGTGGTGCGCGAGTCGATTGCCAAGTCCCGCAACGAGATCGACCAAGCCAGGCTGCTGTGCGAAAAGGCGGCGTGGACGATCGACCAGCACGGCAACAAGGCCGCGCACTTGCTGGTTTCGCAGATCAAGGCGGTCGCCCCGCGGGTGGCCTGCGACGTCATCGACCGCGCCATCCAGGTGCACGGGGCCGCCGGCGTCAGCGACGACACCGTGCTGGCCCGGCTCTACGGCTGGCACCGCGCGATGCGGATCTTCGACGGACCCGACGAGGTGCACATGCGGACCATCGCGCGCGCCGAGATCGGTCGGGAGCAGTCCGCGCTCGCCGCGGCGGTCACCCGGCATGGCTGAGGCGGCCGTCCGGGAATTGCCGGGAGCGTGGAACTTTCGTGACGTCGCCGACGGCGCGACGGCGTTGCGGCCGGGACGGCTGTTCCGGTCCAGCGAGTTGAGCCGGCTCGACGACGACGGGCGCGCGGCGCTGCGCCGGCTGGGCATCACCGATGTCGCCGATCTGCGTGCGGCCCGCGAGGTGGCCCGGCGCGGCCCGGGGCTGGTGCCCGAGGGCGTCGAAATCCACCTGCTGCCGGTTCCCGACTTGTCCGATCGAACCTCAGAGGGCGAGCAGGCCGAGGGTGCGGCGCCGCACGAGGAGGCGTTCCAGCGACTGCTGCGCGGGCAACCCGACGGCTCCGGCGAACCCGTCAACGAGGCCGCGGCCCGCTTCATGACCGACGAGTACCGACGGTTCCCGACCCGTAACGGCGCGCAGCGCGCGCTGCGCCGCGTCGTCACGCTGCTGGCCGCGGGTCGGCCCGTGCTCACCCACTGCTTCGCCGGCAAGGACCGCACCGGCTTCGTCGTCGCGACCGTCCTCGAGGCGGTCGGCGTCGACCACGACGCCATCGTCGCCGACTATCTGCGCAGCAACGACGCCGTGCCCGAACTCCGGACGCAAATCTTCGAGATGATCCAGCAGCGCGGCGATACCGAGCTGACGCCGGAGGTGGTCACCTTCACCGAGGCTCGCCTGTCCGATTGGGTGCTCGGGGTCCGCCCCGAGTATCTGGCCGCGGCGCGACAGACGATCGACGAGGAGTTCGGGTCGTTGGGCGCCTACCTCGCCGACGCCGGCATCACCGACGCCGACGTCGATCGCCTGCGTGACGCGCTGCTCGCCTGAAAGCCGCCTCCCCGCCGCGGGATCGCTTCAGCCGCGGGCGATTTCATGGCCGAGGGGCGTCGGGCCTTGGCCTGCCCGGCATTTCACGACTTCCCGTCGATTTCGTCGCCGCCGCAACGGTCCGTCGGCGGGTTTTGTCCGGTCGCCGGAAACGACCGACACCGACGTCGTCAACGCCTTGAGCCGGGGGGGCGACGGCCACCCGGCTGCTTCCGACCGCGGACATCCTCAGTGCCGCAGCGACCGCCATCCCGGTCTAGGACTGGCGGCCCTGGCGGGCTCCTGGTGTCGAAGGCCTGGCCCCCGGGGGAGGGGCGGCGATGCGGCGCAAAACGATGCGTCAAAATGCCGCGCGCGCCGGGGCGCCCGCTCTAAGCTACTCGTGCAGGTTCCAGCGATGCACCAGCTCAACGGCTTGTCAACCTCGTCGGTTCCGCCACCACAGCCCTGCGTCCGAAAGGGAAAGCCGATGACGAGCTTGATCACGCAGCCCCAGATTTTAGCGACGGCGGCGCAGGATGCTTCGGCACTCAGGTCGGTGATCGAGGAGGCCCGGACGGCCGCGGCCGGCCCCACGACCAGCCTCGCGGCGGCCGCCGAAGACGAGGTGTCGGCCATCACCGCGCAGTTCTTCGGCGCGTTCGGTCAGGAATATCAGGCGCTGCTGCAGCAAGCGACGGCGTTCCACAACGAGTTCGCGGCGACATTGGCCGCGGCAGGAAACGCCTACGCGCAAGCCGAGGTCCAGATCGCCGCCTCGCTCGGGCTCACCGCTACGGCGAACCCCGTGTTTGCCGCGGCGACCCAAGGGGCGGACCCGGCCGTCGTCGCCAATCTGATCATGACCGGCAGCGGCACCGCGACACCGTCAATGGCTTATATGAACGCCGTCTTCAGCCGCTTTTTAAACGGCACGTTCGGCGGCCTCGGGCCTTTCACTGGCCCGCTTCAAGCGGTCTCCACCGCAGAAGGTTTATATCCATTCACTGGCGTCAAGGATCTGACGCTGGACATCTCGCTGGCCCGCGGCGTCACCGAGCTGGACAACGCGATCAACCTGGCGATCCACCCCAACACCGCCAACGCCGTCTCGATTTTGGGCTACTCGCAGAGCTCGATCATCGCCTCGCTGGAGATGCCGAAACTTCTGGCCGAGGGCTTTACCAATGGCACTGGTGGCAGCCCAATCCAGGCATACTTCACTTTGCTCGGTGATCCGGCAAACCCCAACGGCGGCCTGCTGTCCCGCTTCCCGGGCCTGAGCTTCCCGAGCCTGGGCGTCACGTTCGGCACCTCCACGCCCAGCAACGATTTCCCGACCACCATTTGGACGCTCGAATACGACGGCTTCGCCGACTTTCCGCGGTACCCGATCGACATCTTCTCCGACCTCAACGCGCTCGCGGGCATCGTCTTCGTGCACGGCACCTACCCCCGCCTGACGGATGCGGTGCTTCAAACGGCCTTCCAATTGCCGCAATCCGGTGCGCCGTCCATGACCACCTACGAGATGATCCCGACCAACGACCTGCCGCTGCTGACGCCGCTGCGGGCGATCCCGCTGATCGGCAACCCGATCGCGGACCTGGTCCAACCGGACCTGAAGCTTCTGGTCAACTGGGGCTACGGCGACCCCAACTTCGGTTTCTCAACCAGCCCCGCCGATATCCAGACGCCGTTCGGGTTCCTGCCGCCGCCGAGCGCGACGACGCAACTCGCCGCCCTCTTGCCCGGCGCCACCCAGCAGGGGGTCAGCGCCTTCGTCAACGACCTGTCGAACCTGGGCACCTCCCTTCCGGGCGCGGCGTCGTCGGGGCTCGCCGCGTTGACACTGCCCGCGGCGACGATTCCGACAACACCCACCGGCATCATCTCGGCCATCGAGGCGGCCAACAACAACATCGTCGGCACCTTCACGACCGACTTCTCGACCGCTTACGCCACGCTGCTGCCAACAGCAGACATCGGGACAGCGGTCTTTGTGACCATTCCGTCCTACGACGTGAACCTGTTCCTCAACGGGATCACCGAAGCGATCAACGGCAACCCGATTCAAGGGCTGATGGATGCGTTCGGCGATCCGATCGCCGCCGATATCGGGCTGACCACGCTCGCGGGCGGTTTCGAATTCATCAGCCTCGAGAATGCGTTCGACACGATCTTGACCGGGACACCGAACCCAGGCCCCTTCTGATCGTGTTTGCCGCCGACGAGGCCAATAACGTTGCTGCGCAAGCATATCCCGGGTTAGCATTCGACGACGAGCCGTGGTGACAAGGGGGAAGTAGCGCATGACGGGCTTGCTCGCGGAGCCACAAGTGCTGGGGGCGGCCGCCGCGGACGCTTCGGAAATCGGTTCGACGATCAACGCCGCCAGGGCGGCGGCCGCTGGCCCGACGACCGCTGTCGTGGCCGCCGCCGAGGATGAAGTGTCGGCAATCGCCGCGTCCCTGTTCGCCGCGTACGGCCAGGAATACCAGGCGATCCTGCAGCAGGCGACCGCGTTCCACGACCAATTCGCCGCGGCGTTGGCGGCCGCCGCAAGCGCCTATGCCGCGGCCGAAACGCAGGCCGCCAATACGCTCGGCTCGCTGACCGGCAATACGCTTGGCTCGCTGACCGGCAATACGGCGGCCGGGATGGCAGGAGCGACGGTGGCCAACGCGCCGCTGGCCGATCCGCCGGTCGCCGTTTCGCTGATCCTGGGCGCAAGCGGCGTGCCGATCCCGTCGCCCACCTACATCGCGGCGGCGTACGGCAAGTACATCTCTCCCTACTTCACCACCGGCAACCTACAGCCGGTGTTCACGCCGGAGGGGTTGTACCCGATCACCGGCATCAAGGATCTGACCCTGAACATCTCGGTGGATCGGGGGCTGACGATCCTGGACAACGCGATCATGCAACAGGTCAATGTCAACAACAACACTCCCGTCAACGTGTTCGGCTACTCGCAGGGCGCCATCCTGGCCGCGCTGGAGCTGCCGCAACTCGCGGCCGCCCACGTGCCGCCCTCGGCCGTGAACTTCGTGCTGGTCGGCAACGAGATGACCCCCAACGGCGGCATGCTCGCGCGCTTCCCCGGCCTCAACATCCCCAGCCTGGGGCTGCCGTTTTACGGCGGGATGGCGTCGAACCTGGGATACACCGTCATCAACAACACGATCGAATACGACGGCTTCGCCGACTTTCCGCAGTACCCGATCGACTTCCTTGCCGACCTCAACGCCGTCATGGGCATCGTGTACGTGCACGGCACCTATCTGGAAATCCCGCAGGCCCAAATCGCTTCGGCCATTACCTTGCCGACGTCTCCCGGCTACAACGGTGGCACCACCTACCGCATGATTCCGAACCCGCACCTGCCGCTCTTGGACCCTCTGCGTTCGATCCCCTATTTCGGCAACCCGCTCGCGGATTTGCTGCAACCGGACCTGAGGTATCTCGTCAACTGGGGCTACGGCGACCCGGCCTACGGTTGGTCGACCGGCCCAGCGGACATCACCACACCGTTCGGGGTGTTCCCGCCGCTCGCCGCGACCACCGCGCTGCCCGGCGACCTGATCAGCGGTGCGCAGCAGGGAATTGCTGCGGCGGCAGCCGATTTCGCGGCCCAAGGGCCGCCGCAGTTGCCGCACCTGTCGCTGTCGGGCATGGCGGGGACGCCGCTGTCGTTGCCGTCGCCCTCGATCGACGGGTTCATCAACTCCCTGCAGACGGCCAACACCAATGTCGTCAATGCGTTCGCGTCCGACTTCTCGACGGCCTACGCGACGCTGCTTCCCACCGCGGACATCGGCACCGCCGTGCTGGTCACGCTGCCGTCATATGACCTCAACCTGTTTCTGAACGGGATTTCGCAGGCCATCAGCGGCGACCCTGTCCAGGGCCTCGTCAACGCCATCGGCCAGCCCATCGCCGCCGACGTCGGCCTGGGCACGGTGGCGGGCGGCGTCGAACTCCTGATCATGGTGGACACGCTTGACACGATCGTCACCGGCACGCCGCACCCGAGCCCCTGATCGGCGCGGGCCTAGGGTTCGAGCACGACCTTGCCCAGCACCCCGCCGTCGGCCAGGGTCTGCAACGCCGTCTGACCCTCCGAGAGCGGAAAGCGTTGCGGTGGGGGCGGTTTCAACCCCAGGAAGACCAGCTGGCCAAGGCCCCAAGCGAACAGGGCCGCCGAGCCGGGGACCCTGTTCAGATACTCGCCCCAGGCCACGCCGACCACGCTGACGTTGCGCAGCAGCAGGCGGTTCACCTTGACGGTGGGGATGCCGCCCGCGGCGAACCCGATCACCAGCAGCTTGCCGTCGATGGCCAGCACCCTGATCGCGTCGTCGAACGCGGGCCCCCCGATGGGGTCGACGACGATGTCCACGCCGCGGCCCTCGGTGTAGTCGCGCACCCGGTCGGCCCAGCCGTCGGTCAGCGGCAACACCAGGTCGGCGCCCAGCGCGGCGACGTAGTCGACCGCGGCCTCCCGGTGTACGACGCCGATCACCTTCTTGGCGCCCATCGCCTTGGCGACCTGGATCGCCGCGGTGCCCACGCCGCCGGCGGAGCCCAGCACCAGCACCGTGTCGCCCGGCCGCATGGCGGCGCGGCGCGCCAGGGCGAAATACATGGTGTTGTAGTTGACTAACAACGAAACCGCTTCGGCGTCATCGAGTTCGGCGGGGCTGCGCATCACATTGGGCACCGGGACCGCCACCTGTTCGGCGTAGGCGCCCAAGATCCCGAACGCCGAAACCCGTTCGCCGACACGAAAACCCGATCCCTCCGGCGCCGACCGCACCACCCCGGCGGCCTCCATGCCCGGCACGAACGGCGGCGGCAGCTTCAGCTGGTATTCGCCCTTGGCCAGCAACAGGTCCGGGAAGCAAACCCCGGCCGCCCGCACGTCGATGACCACGTGGTGATCGTCGGCGGCGACGTCGTCGATGTCGGTGTATACAAGGCCGTCCGGGCCGGACAGCCTTTTGACCACACAGGCTTTCATGGCCCTACAGCTTGAAGCCGGCCTTCTGCGCTTTGGAGAGGTCGGTGATCTCGCTCCAGTGCTCGGCGACGTCCTGCACCGACGGCGGCCGGTCGAAGTTCACGCCCTGGTTCTCGAACAGCGCGACGCGCTGGACCTTGCCGCCGCCGACCACGAAAATCGAACCGTTGTCGGCGTTTTCCTCGGTGCACAGGTAGGCCACCACCGGCGCGACGAAGTCGGGCGTCAGCTTCTCGAGCACCTCGGGCGGCAGGATGTCCTGGGTCATCCGGGTCGCCGCGATCGGGGCGAGGGCGTTGGCGTGAATGTTGTACTTGGCCCCCTCCAGCGCCAGCGTGTTGATCAGTCCGACCAGGCCGAGCTTGGCCGCGCCGTAGTTGGTCTGGCCGAAGTTGCCGAACAGGCCGCTGGTGGAGGTGGCGACGACGACCCGGCCGTAGCTCTGCTCGCGGAAGTGCGGCCACGCGGCGCGGATCACGTTGTATCCGCCGTAGAGGTGCACCTTGAGCACCGCGTCCCAGTTCTCGAAGGACATCTTGTGGAAGGTGCCGTCGCGCAGGATCCCGGCGTTGCTCACCACGCCGTGCACGGCACCGAACTCGTCGAGCGCGGTCTTGATGATGTTCTCGGCGCCCTCCGGCTCGGCGACGCTGTCGTAGTTCGGAGCCGCCCGCCCGCCGGCCTCCTTGATCTCGGCGACAACCTGGTCGGCCATGTTGTGGCCGGCGCCGGTGCCGTCGCGGGATCCGCCCAGGTCGTTGACGACGACGCTCGCACCCTCCCGGGCGAGGGTCAGGGCGTACTCACGGCCCAGTCCCCCTCCCGCGCCGGTGACGACGATGACGCGATCCTGCACTCCGGGCATCGGGTTCCTCTCTACGGTGAAAGATAGTTCCTGGCAAGTGAATTGGTGTGGCGGTGTCAGAACATTCGGCGTGCCATCTTGAAGGCGCGCTTGGTGTAGGGCGGGTAGATGAAGCTGGACAGGTCGGGCCGCGTCGGCTTGGTCAGCACCGACTTGCGGTGGCTGAACTCCTCGAACCCGTACTTGCCGTGGTAGGCGCCCATGCCGGACGGGCCGACCCCACCGAACGGCAGCTTGGCCGTCGACACCTGGAAGGCGATGTGGTTGACCAGCATGCCGCCGGCCGGCACCTCCTTGATCACGCGCTCGCGGGTCTCGCGGGCCTTGGTGAACAGGTACGCGGCCAACGGCTTCGCGCGCGAATTGACGAAACGTATTGCGTCGTCGAGGGATTTGACGGTGATCACCGGCAGCACCGGGCCGAAGATCTCGTTTTGCATCAACGGCCCGTCCGGATCGGGATCTACGACGACCGCCGGCTGGATGCGCAGGCTCGACGGATCACAACTGCCGCCGACTGCGATTTTGCCGTCCGCGCCGGAGAGGTAACCGCTGATCCGGTCGAACTGGCGCTGGTTGACGATCCGCACCCCGTCGGGCTTGTCCGACGTGAATTCGGTGATGGCCGCGCCGATCTTGTCCACGAGCTCGTCGCGGATCTTCGCGTCCGCCAGCACGTAATCGGGTGCCACACAGGTCTGCCCGTTGTTCAAAAGCTTCATCCAGGCGATCCGCTTGGCGGCGACGTCCACGTCGGCGTCGGCCGCCACGATCACCGGACTCTTACCGCCGAGCTCGAGGGTGCACGGCGTCAGGTGCGGCGCCGCGCCCTCGTAGACCTTGCGGCCGATCTCGGTGCCGCCGGTGAACATCACCCGGTCCAGGCCCTGCGCGATGAGCTCCTGGCTGACCGATCCGTCGCCCTCGACCACGGCGATCGCGTCGCGGTCGAGGTAGCGCGGCACCAGCTCGGCCATCAAATGCGATGAGGCGGCGGCGATCTCGGACGGCTTGAGGATGACGGCGTTCCCGGCGGCGATCGCCCCGACGGCCGGGCCCAGCGTCAGGTAGTACGGGTAATTCCAGGCGCCGATGATCAGCACGGTGCCATAGGGTTCGTACTCGATCCAGCCGCGGCCCGGCAGTTGGGGCACCTCCAGCAGTTGATACCGGCGGCGCGTCCACCGGCGCACCCGCTTGGCCGCGTACTTCGCCTCACCGGCGGTGGTGGCGACATCGGCGATGTAGGCCTCGAACGGGTGGCGGTCTAGGTCCTCGACCAGCGAGGCGGCGATCGCGTCCTCGTTCTCTTCCATCAGCCTGGCCAGCTGCAGCAGCTGATGCCTGCGCCACTCGATGTCGCGGGTGCGGCCGGTGGCGAACGTCTTGCGCAGCCGGGCCACCGTCCCGGGGATGTCGACGGCCTTGGCTGGGGTCCCGTTGGTGGCTTGCGATGTCTTCGGTGCAACCGATTCGGTGGTCATCACGTCCCTTCCCTTGTGCACCTCCATGAGGCACCGCTACCCCGCGCGCGCGTTCATGGGTGATAACCGCGATCCTAACTATCCGGTTGGGTGAGCAGTAACGAAGACGGTGGGCGGGGACTCGCCGGATCAGGGTTTGGTGGCGGTCACGAAGCTGTTGGTGAAGGGCCGCCCCTCGGATTGCGGAGCGCGGCCCAGTCGCAGCGCCTCCTCGCGGGCATTGACCGTGCGGGTCGACCAGCCGTGCGCCCCGAACCAGTGCGCGGCCTCGGGGCGGCCGTCGTCGTCGAACCAAAGGTCGAACGGGTTGAACGAGGTGTCTTGGCCCCGCGCCTCGCGCTTGGCCCGCAGCTGCTGCCACCTCTGCTCGGCCTCGCGGCGTTTGGCCTGGTCGACGCCGAACATCTCGACGGCCAGCCGGCTGCCGGGCGCGCTCAGCGCCTCGATCGAGCCGAACATGGCCTCCTGCGCGGCCGCCGGCAGGAACGGCAACAGCCCCTCGGCCAGCCAGGCGGTCGGGCGGGTGCCGTCGAAGCCCGCGTCGCGCAGCGCCTTGGGCCAGTCGTGGCGCAGGTCGACCGGCACTGGCCGCCGGTCGGCCACCGGGATGGCGCCGTGGGCGGTGAGCGTCTCGGCCTTATAGTCCAGCACCTTGGGCAGGTCGATCTCGTAGACGACGGTGCCGGCCGGCCAGTCCAGCCGGTAGGCGCGCGAGTCCAGGCCGGCGGCCAGGATCACCACCTGCCGGATCTCCGCCGCGGTGGCCTCGGCGAAGTACCCGTCGAAGAAGTGGGTGCGCACCGCTTGGTAATCGATCATGTGGCGGGAGTCGACGGTGAAGTCGGCGTCATCGTCGTCGTCGGGGGCCCACCACGCCGCCACCTGCTCCCGAACCCCCTCGAGCTCGGGAGTAGAGACCAGGACCTCGGCGAATTCGTCCCGGATGAGCGGGTCGGTGCTGGCCGTCTCGGCGGCGCGGGCCAGCGCGACCATCACCGCGGTGGCGCCGACGCTGGTGGCGATGTCCCAGGAGTCGTCGACCGCGCGCGGCATTTAGAGCCGCTCCCCGATCACGAAGTCGGAGAACGCGTCCTTGTCGTCGGCCAGCACGATGCCCTCGATCCAGCGACCCAGCCGGCGCATCTCGTCGGTCGAATGCTGCGCGTGCGCGCGCCAACCGTGGTCGTTGAGCCAGGCGGTGACGTCCGCGCGGTGCTCGTCTCGGTACATCAGCTCGCCGACGTCGACGGTCTCCTCCAAGCCGATCTCCTCGGCGACCTTCCGAAACCTCTCACGCATCTGCTGTCGCCGCTCGTCGGCGTGCGAGGGGGCGGTCTCGGCCGAGACGCGGCTGCCGGCCGGGCTCAGTTCACCGACCAGGGTGAACAACCGGTCCTGAGCCTCGGCGGGCAGGTACATCAGCAGGCCCTCGGCCAGCCACGCGGTCCGCACCAACGGATCAAACCCCGCGGCGCGCAGCGCCGTCGGCCAGTCCTGGCGCAGGTCGATGGCGACCTCCCGGCGGTCGGCCGACGGTGTCACGCCGTTTTCGGCCAGCGTCGTGGACTTGTAGGCCAGCACCTCGGGCTGGTCGATCTCGAACACCGTGGTGCCGGCCGGCCAGTCCAGGCGGTAGGCGCGGGAGTCGAGCCCCGACGCGAGGATCACGACTTGCCGGATCCCGTCGGCGACGGCGTCTTTGAAGTAGGTGTCGAAGAAGTGCGTCCGGACCGCTTGATAGCCGCGGATGTGCTCGATGTGCGCCGCGGATTCGGCGTCGAGCTTTTCCACCTTGGCCGCGACCTCGGGATCGAGCAGGGCCTCCCACAGCACGCCGGCCCCGGCGTTGGTGACCAGGAGCTTGGCGTACGGGTCGCGGATCAGGGCGTCGGGCCGCTCGGATTCGACGGCCCGCGCGGCGGCCACCATCACCGCGGTCGTGCCGACGCTGGTTTTGATGTCCCAGGTGTCGTCGTGGGTGCGCAGTGAGCTCATCGCGTTGCTCCTTGAATCGATCCTTGGCCGGTCACGAGGTGTCGCCGAGCCGCGCCCGCAGCAGCGTGCTGCGGGCCGCGTCGTCGGTCAGGTCTTGCGGTACCGCGCGGCCCAGCCGGGCCATCTCCTCGCGGTTGTTGACGGCGCGCACGTGCCAGCCGTGCTCGGTTAGCCATTGCCCCGGGTCGGAACGGTCGGGCTCGTGGAAGGTCAGCGCCTCGACGTTGACGTCCAAACCGAGGCGCTCGCGCATCCGGCGCCAACGCCGGGTGTTGCTCGACGAATTCATGCCGAAGGCCTCGATGGCGACGCGGCTGCCCACCGCGCTGAGGGCGGTGAACTTTTCGAAGAGCCGGTCCTGGGCGTCGCTGGGCAGGTAGGGCAGCAGGCCCTCGGCGAGCCAGGCGGTCGGCCGGGTGCGCTCGAACCCCGCGGCGGTCAGGGCCGCGGGCCAGTCGTCGCGCAGGTCCACCGGGACCGGACGCCGCACGGCGGCGGGAACCGCGCCGTGCGATTCCAGGATGTCGGCCTTGTATTCCAGCACCTTCGGCTGATCGATCTCGTAGACCACGGTGCCGGCCGGCCAGTCCAGGCGGTAGGCGCGGGAGTCGAGGCCGGCGGCCAGGATCACCACCTGGCGGATCCCCGCGCCGGCCGCGTCGGCGAAGTACGCGTCGAAGAAATGGGTGCGCACGGCTTGGTAGTCGATGCTGAGGCGATGGGCCCGCCGCCCCTGCTCGTCGCCGTCGAGCCAGGCGAGCCCGGGGTCGGTGAGCCGGACCCATGCCGGGCCGGCGGCGGAGACCAACGTCTTTGCGAACTCGTCACGGATCAGCGGGTTCGGGCCGGCGGTCTCGGCGGCGCGCGCGGCGGCGACGCCCAGCGCGGTGGCGCCGACGAGTTCGGTGATGGTCCAGCTGTCGCCGGCGGTTCGTAATGAAGGCGGTAGCGAGGCGTCCACGTCAGTCATGTCGGCACCATGCTACCGAATAAGTTAGTTAGCCTATGCGCTTTGTGCCCGATCTCACTGGGTCGGGTCGCCGCGGTCGTCAGGCGTCGGGGCGCCCGAGGGCGCCTTCGAGCAGCCTGCGCAGCATGTCGCTGATGGCCAGAATCTCTTCATAGCTGCGGACGTAGCCGGCATAGAACGCGACGCCGCACAGCACGACGATTATCGTCTCGACCAACGCGCAGGCGTCGATATCCGCCGCCACCTCGCCGCGCTCGATTGCGTCGTTGACGGCGGCCGTCAGAAATTTCCGGGTAATTCGCACGGAATCGATTTCGGTCCCGCTTAATTCCGGGTGCCGTTGCGATTCCAGCACGGCGGTAACGAGAAACGCGGAGACGGCCGGGTTGTCGGAATTCGCGCGCACTGCGGCGGTGATGAACGCGGTTAGCCGGCCCATCAGGGTGGTCTCGCCTTCCGCCTGCCGGATGCCTTCCCCGATGACCACCGCGTTGGCCTGCTCGAGCACCTCGCGGTACAGCAGCCGCTTGGTGGAAAAGTAGTGGTTAATCGCCGGACGGGTCAGGTCGGCCCGCAGGGCGATCGCCTGGAACGTCGCCCCGTCGTAGCCGCGTTCGCTGAACACCAGGCGAGCCGCTTGCATGATTCGCTGGCGCGTCTCCTCTGCCTTGGCTGCAGGCGGCCGTCCCGGCCTGCGACTCGCCGTGGGGGGCGACATTTCTAAAGTGTGCCACCACCCCGGCGGGGCATTAAAGCGTTCGGCGGAATGCTGCCGAACTTTCCGGCTTGGTAGTCCTGGAGCGCCTCGAGCAATTCCACACGTGTGTTCATCACAAAAGGTCCATAGTGGAATACCGGCTCACGAATCGGCCGCCCGCCCAGTAGCAGCACGTCAATTGCTGACGTCCGGGACGAGTCCTGGACCCGATGCGCGCCGACCGTTAGCCGATCGCCGGGACCGAGCACGGCCAACTGGCCCGCGCCGATCGGGTGAGCGTCCGGACCGACGTAGCCGGCCCCGGACAACACGTACACCAAGGCGTTGAAATCGCGTCGCCACGGGATGTTGAGCCGGGCGCCGCTTTCGATCGTGGCGTGCGCCAGCGTGACCGGCGTGTGGGTGACGCCGGGGCCGCGGTGTCCGCCGATCTCGCCGGCGATGATGCGCACCAGCGCCCCGCCATCCTCGGACGCGACCAACGCGGCGTCGCCGCCTTCGATGGCCTGATAGCGGGGCGGCACGAATTTATCCTTCTTCGGCAGATTCACCCACAGCTGGACACCGTGGAACAGGCCCCCGCTGTCGACCAGTTCGGCGGGGGGCGTCTCGATGTGCAAAATCCCGGAACCGGCCGTCATCCATTGCGTCGCGCCGTCGGCGATCAGGCCGCCGCCGCCGTGCGAATCCTGGTGGGCGAACTTTCCGTCGATCATGTAGGTGACGGTCTCGAAGCCGCGGTGCGGGTGCCAGTCGGTGCCCCTGGGCTCGCCCGGCTGGTAGTCGACCTCGCCCATCTGGTCCATGTGCACAAAGGGATCCAGGGCGGCGGAGCTGACGCCGGCGAACGCACGGACCACCGGGAAGCCCTCACCCTCGTAGCCGCGCGGACCGGTGGTGACGGATCGAACCGGCCGTTCCGACTCGGCGGGACCGGCCGGCGCGACCCGCGGCAACGTCACGGTGTCGGCGGTGACAGCAGGCATGTGTTTCGTTACCTCCTCGACCAGACTGCCGATATAACCGGACTCCGGTCCAGTTATTCCCCTGCCGCAGGGGTCGCCGGATGCTTGGATGGGAGCGTGGGCGAACCGGAGGGTGGCAAACCCGGGCTTAACGGTGCGCCAGTCGCCCCGGTGGCCGCCGCCGGCGGACGGTTCGGGGCATCGATCCGGAAGTCCGGATACCTGCAGAAGTGGCTGCTGCTCGGCGTCACCATCGGCGCCGTCGCCGGCCTCGGGGCCGTCGTCTTCTATCTCGCGCTGCGCTACACCGGCGAGTTCCTGCTCGGCTACCTGGCGGGCTACCACATCCCGAGGCCCGCGGGGGAGGGCGGCGGCCGCGGATCCGCCGGCTTCGTCCGCCCGTGGGCGATCCCGCTGGTGACGACCGGCGCCGCGCTGCTGTCGGCGTTTCTGGTGGTGAAGCTCGCCCCGGAGGCCACCGGTCACGGCACCGACCAGGCGATCGAGGCGGTGCACACCGATCCGCGCGCCATCCGCTTCCGGGCGGTGCTGGTGAAGCTGGTGGCCAGCGCGCTAACGATCGGCTCCGGCGGTTCGGCCGGCCGGGAGGGCCCGACGGCGCAGATCTCCGCCGGGTTCTGCTCGCTGCTGACGCGACGGCTGAACCTGTCCGACGAGGACGGCCGCATCGCCGTGGCGCTGGGCATCGGCGCGGGCATCGGCGCCATCTTCGCCGCACCGCTGGGCGGGGCGGTGCTGGCGGCGTCGATCACCTACCGCGACGACTTCGACTACCGCTGCCTGCTGCCGGGTTTCGTCACCTCGGGCACCGCCTACGCGGTGCTCGGGGCCTTCCTCGGGTTCGATCCGCTGTTCGGCTACATCGACGCCGAGTACCGGTTCGAGAGGGCCTGGCCCCTGCTGTGGTTCGTGGTGATCGGTGCGGTCGCCGCCGCGGTGGGCTACCTGTACGCGCGCGCCTTCCACGCCTCGGTTCGGCTCACCCGCCGGCTGCCCGGCGGGCCCGTGCTCAAGCCGGCGGTCGGCGGGCTGCTGGTGGGCCTCCTCGGCCTGGTGATCCCGCAGGTCCTCGGCAGTGGCTACGGCTGGGCGCAGCTGGCCGCCGACCGCGGCGCCCTGATGGCGATCCCGTTGTGGATCATCATCGTCTTGCCCGTCGCCAAGATCGTCGCCACGTCGCTTTCGATCGGCACCGGCGGGTCCGGCGGCCTTTTCGGTCCGGGCATCGTGATCGGCGCCTTCGTGGGCGCCGCCGTGTGGCGGCTGGGCGAGCTGTGGGCGATGCCCGGCGTGCCCCACCAGCCGGGAATCTTCGTCGTCGTCGGGATGATGACGTGCTTCGGCAGCGTCGCCCGCGCGCCGCTGGCAATCATGATCATGGTCGCGGAGATGACCGGCTCGTTCTCCGTGGTGCCCGGGGCCATCCTGGCCGTCGGGGTGGCGGCGTTGCTGATGTCGCGCACCAACGTCACGATCTATGAGGCGCAGCGGCTGGATCGGGAGGCCGCCGAGGCGGCGCGCCGCGTGTCGGGGCAGGCCTAACCAGCTACGCGTTGCGCGCGCTGCTCGCCGCGTCCTGCTCGGTGGTCGATCCCTCGTGGGTCAGCCGCCCGCCCCCGCTTTCCAGGTGGGCCCTGACGAACCACTGAAACTTCTCGAGATCGGCCGCCTGGTCGATCAGCAGGTCCTGGGTGACCGGGTCGAGCTCCTCGGTCTCTTCGATGCATTTGCGAATGTCTTCGATCACGCCCGTGTAAACCAGGTCCAACGCGGCCAGATGGGACTGCGCGCAGTCACGGCCGATGGAATAGTCGTCCCAGGTGCGGTCCTTGATGATGGCGCCCGGCGTGCCCTGCGGTGAGCCGCCCAGCGCGGCGATGCGCTCGGCGGCGTCGTCGGCGAAGCCGCGGACCGCCTCCACCTGCGGATCGATCATCTCGTGCACGCCAATGAAGTTGGGGCCCACCACGTTCCAGTGGATGTGCTTCAGCGTCAGGTGCAGGTCGTTGTAGGTGCTCAGCTGCTTTTGCAGCAGCTCGATCAGCCGCGCCGCCTGCTTGTCGGTCAGTCCCGGAATGGTGAACTGTGTCATAGGAAACTCCTCCTGTCTCGTCACGTCTTCGCCCTGGGTTACCCGATGGCCGTTGCTAAAAACCCAGGGCGCGCAACGCCACAGTGCTCAGAGCCGGCTGATGTGCTGCACCGGGAGCCGCGCCCCGCGCCGCGGTTCGCGCGCCAGACCGCTGGCATCGAGCAACCGCACCACGCGGTGGCGGTGCGGCCGCATCGGTTCGAGCAGCTCGATCATCCCGGCATCGTCGACCGGCCGCCCCACCAGCGTCCAGCCGATCATCTTCGGGATGTGGTAGTCGCCCACCGACAGCGCGTCGGCGTCGCCGAACGCCCGCTGCGCGGTCTCGGCCGCCGTCCACTGGCCCACCCCGGGCAGCGACGTCAGCGCCTCGCGGGCCTCGTGCGGCGGGCGCGACGTCAGCCGCTCCAGTGAGGCCGCCCGCCGCGCGCACGCCACGATCGACCGCGCCCGGCCCGGGTCGACGTTGGCGCCGTGAAACTCCCACGAGGGGATGTGGCGCCACACGTCGGCCGCCGGTGGCACCCGCATCCCCGCGGGCGCCGGCCCGGGCGCCGCCGATCCATACTTCGTCACCAGCAGGCGCCACGACCGGAACGCGTCCGCGCCGGGCACCCGCTGCTCGATGATCGCGGGGATCAGCGCTTCCAGCACCAGCCCGGTGCGGCCCAGCCGCAGGTGCGGAACCCGTCGGTGCGCAGCGGCGACCGTCGGGTCGCGCGGCACGAAGTCCGAGGCGTCGTCGTCGGCGCCCAGCATCGCGGGCAGCCCCTCGAGAAACTCCTGCGCGCCCGCACCCCATGCCACGCAGTGGGCGGCGTCGGCTGCCGCGCGGCTGATCCGCGCGGTGACGGCCCCGGTCGGCAGTAGGCTGGTGCGCCAGATGGTGCCGTCGCCGGGCAGCCGGAAGCACGGGTCGCGCGGGCCGCGGCGCAGCGGGGCCAGGGTGTGGCCGAAGCTGGCCGCCCCGGAAAACGTGACGGTGCGCGCGTTTTTCACCCGGCTCTTCTCATTTGCGGAAATGTATTTGCGGCAATCACAGTTAGTTCTACGTTCGTGCTGATTGACCGCCACTCGTGTGCCACGACACTATTGCGATGTGATGACGCCATTCGATGGCCCTCACACAGAGCTCGCCTGGATGTTCCTGCAGAGCATGAGCGAGGGGGGCGATTTGGACGAGGGCTTCACGTTGCTCAGCGACGACTTCACCTACTGGAGCGTCTACACCCGGGTTTCGTTTGACAAGGACACGCTGCGCAAGGCGATCGACTGGCGCAAGCAGACCCTCGAGCTCACCATCGACCTGCTCCGCTGCATCAGCGAGGGCGACACGGTGGTGGTGGAGGCCAACGCCTCCGGCACCACCGTCGACGGCGTGAAGTTCGACAGCCCGTTCGTGTGCATCGTGGAAACCCGCGACGGGCTGATCGTCTCGATGCGCGAGTACAGCGACACGCGCGCGGCGGAGCGGGCCCTGCCGGGCGCGGCGGAGCGGGCCCACTGACCCGCTACCGGGTGCTATGAGGCCGAGACGCTGATTTCGGCCTTGTCGGGGTAGAACGCGACATGCCCCGCGATCGCCGCGACGGCCGGGTAGGGGTGCTCGTAGGTCCAGATCACGTCGTCGACGGTGTCGCCGGCCGCGGTGGTCACGCTGTAGTAGCTGGCGTCGCCCTTGAACGGGCAGTAGGTGCTGGTGTCGGTGCGGGTCAGCCGGTCGGAGACCACATCGCTTAGCGGAATGTATTGCACCGCAGGCAAAGTCGCTTCACGCAGTTCCAATGCCTCGGTCGTGTCCGCGACCAGCTCGCCGTTGACGCGAACCTGCACCCGTCCCCGCGTGGGCTCGATCGTGATGGGATGGCCGGCGTTGGGTTCGAGGACTTGGCGGTGGCTCATCGATGTCTCCTTCTTACGCAGGTGTGTGGTGCAACACCGCGAGGCCGGCCAGGCTTCCCCTAATCGGCTTGGGCGGGGGCGCTGTCTTTGCGGCCGGTGCGCATCGCGGCCCAGAATCGGGCCGCCTCGCGCACGGATTCCTCGACCGGGCGGGGCTGCCAGCCCAATTCCCGGACCGCCTTGCTGTGGTCGACGGGCGCTTCCGCCCGCATCATCCGCACCGAGGCGAGGCTGAGCTCGGCATCCTTGCCGGTGAGGCGGGCCCGCAGGCTGCCCAGCGCGCCGAGGGCATACAGCGTCGGCACCGAGATCGAGCGCCGCGGCGCCGGCACGCCGGCCTCGTCGGCCGCGATCCGCACGACGTCCTTCAGCGCGATCATCCGCTCGGAAATCAGGTAACGCTCGCCGATGCGGCCGCGCTCGGCGGCCAGGATCATGGCCCGCGCGGCGTCGTCGACGCCGACGACCTCCAGTTCGATGCCGTCCATGAGGAAGGGCAGCTTGCCGAAGACCGCGCCGGCGATGAACGCCCCATGCGGGGTGCGGCCCCAGTCGCCGCTGCCGTACGTCGTCGAGACGCACATGGCCACGGCGGGCAACCCCGCCTCGGCCGCGTAGCGCATCACCAAGTCCTCGGCCTGCACCCGGGACTGGACATACGGGGTCAGCCCGCGCGGCTCGATGACGTCGTCCTCGGTCGCCACGTGCCCGTGCCGCCGGCCCACCGTGGCGTAGGTGCTGGTGAAGACGAACCGGTGCAGACCCGGTTGTCTGACGGCCACGTCGAGGACGTTGCGCAGGCCTTCGACGTTGGTGCGAAACAGCGGCGACGGATCCCGCAGCCAGGCGCGGGTGTCGACGACGCAGTAGTAGACGTCGTCGACGCCGTCCATCGCCTCGCGCAGCGTCGCGGTGTCGAACACGTCGCCGTGAAACCGGCTGAGCTTGAGGTCGTCGATGGCGCGGGTGTTGGCGGTCGGGCGCACCATAGCGCGCACGTCGTGTCCGTCGGCCACCAGCTGGCGGGTCACGTGCGAACCCAAAAAGCCGTTGGCGCCTATGACGAGCTTGGGTTTCGCGCTCACTGGACCCCTCCGTGTTGCTGCATCCAGCGCGCGGCCTCCTCGTCGAGGGTGCCGAGGGCCTGCGCCTTGCGGCACCACTTCATGCCCGCTCGCAGGAACCGCAGCGGGTTGTAGATGTCTTCTTCGCGGCTCCACTGGCCGTCGCCGGCGTACGTGATGATCGTGATGTTGGTGGCGCTGATGACGCTGCCGTCGCCGGGGTCGCGCATGGGGTTGTCCAGTTCGAGGATGACCCGACCGGTGGGCTCGTCGATGACCGACCACAACGTCGGGAATGCCACCATGTGGCTGCCCGGGAACGTCGTCATCGTTTTATGGATCCAGTCGCGCACTTGGTCGCGGCCCCGCATGGTGCCAGCCGCGTGCTCGACGTAGAGCACGTCGGGGGTGTACTGGCGCACCCAGGCGTCCCAGTCGCGGGTCTGCGCGGCCCGCGCCACCGTGGCCTCGAACTGCTCGAACGCCGAAGCAAGTTCGCTCCGGGAAAACTCTCGCGTGCCCACAACAGAACTAGAACACGTTCTAATGAAGTTTGTCGAGGGTTCGCCCGGCCGGTGATGCGGGATAATCGGAGGCGATGCACGCACACGGCAAGGAGGACGGGTATGGCGGCGCATGAGAAGGCGATCCTGGCCGGCGGCTGCTTTTGGGGCATGCAAGACCTGATTCGCAAGCAGCCCGGCGTGATTTCGACCCGGGTCGGCTACACCGGGGGTGACGTTCCCAACGCGACCTACCGCAACCACGGCACGCACGCCGAGGCCATCGAGATCATCTACGACCCGGCGGTCACCGATTACCGCACGCTGCTGGAGTTCTTCTTCCAAATTCACGACCCGACGACGAAGAACCGGCAGGGCAACGACCTGGGGCCCAGCTACCGCTCGGCCATCTTCTACCTCGACGACGAGCAAAAGCGCGTCGCGCTGGACACCATCGCCGACGTGGACGCGTCGGGGCTATGGCCCGGCAAGGTGGTCACCGAGGTCAGCCCGGCCGGTGACTTCTGGGAGGCCGAGCCCGAGCACCAGGACTACCTGGAGCGCTACCCCCAGGGGTACACGTGCCACTACGTGCGGCCGGGCTGGAAGTTGCCGCGCCGCGCATCGGCGCCCCAGTAGGCCGGTTCAGCGCCGACGAACCGCGATGCGCCCGCCGTCCTTGGGAATGTAGGCGACGCCCCGGCAGTACCACCGCTCCCCCGGTGCTGCCGTGGTCTCGATGGTGAACTGGCGCAATACCGTTCGCAGCACGACGTCCATCTCCATGTTGGCGAACGCGGCGCCCACGCACCGCCGGGTGCCGCCGCCGAACGGGATCCAGGCGAAGGTCGACGGCTTGTTCCCGATATACCGCCGCGGGTCGAAACGGTCCGGATCGGGATAGACCGCGGGGTCGTCGTGAATCTGAGCGATGCTGACGATGAGCGAATTTCCTTGGGGGATAACCCATTCCCCAAGCCTGAAGGTCGGCGCATAGACACGCCTGGCCGCGAAATCGATTACCGTGCGCGTGCGCTGCACCTCGAGAATCGCGGCTTGGCGCAGCTCCGAACCGCCGTTGTCGGCCTCTTCGACCATGGCCGCCAGCACGTCGGGGTGCCTGACCAACCGCTCGAACGCCCAGGCGAGCGTGGCCGCGGTGGTTTCGTGCCCGGCGGCAAGCAGCGTCAGCAGCTCGTCACCGATGTCCTTGCGCGACATCGTCGAACCGTCGTCGTAAGTGCTGCGCAGCATCAGGGCGAGCACGTCGGTTCGCTCGGCGAAGTTGGGGTCGGCCCGCTCGGCGGCGATCAGCCGGTCGAGGACGATGTCGTACTGGCGGCGCCACTCGGCCAGCCGCCCCCAGGGGCTGAACCGGCCATAGGTCCGTTGCGGTTTGGGCAGGGTGGCCAGGCGCGAGCCGAGGGTGACCCACGGCGGGATGAGCCGGCGCAGCTCGTCGAGCTCGGCGCCGTCGGCGCCGAAGACGGCGCGCAGGATGGCGTTGAGCGTGATGCGCATCGTCGACGGCAGCGTCGGAAACGGCCGGCCCTCCGGCCAGTTCGCGGTCTCGCGTAGGGTCTCTTCCTCGATGATGGCCTCGTAGTTCTTCATGCTCTTGCCGTGGAACGGCGGCGCCAACAACCGCCGGCGCCTGCGATGATCGTCGCGGTCGAGCGCGAAGACCGAACCCGAGCCGAACAGGCGGCTCAGGTTGGGCTGGATGTTGCCGAGCTCCTCGGGGCTGGTGGTGAAGATCCGCTTGGCCAGCTGCGGATCACCGACCACCACGACGCGACCGTAGATCGGGACGTTGAGCATGAAGACGTTGCCGTAGCGGCGCGCCAGGCGCTTGATCATCCCGCGCCTGGAAATCGCAAAGATCATGCCGCAGAGGGGCTTTGGGATCCGGGCCGCCGGCGGCAATCGGACTGCCGGGGACGCCGGGGGGGCCGTGGCTAGCTCGCTCATGGCGGTGGTCGCTCCCAATCATCTGCCCCGAAGCGGGGTGGTACCGCGCTGTACCAAGCGTTCCCGGGATACGGTACTCTGTGGTACCAGACCGGACAAGGTGCCGTGATCACCGAAGGGGGCGCCGGCCGTGACAGCAGCGGTTGACGACGCGGTCCTCGGCGAGGTCGATCCGTTCCGGCTTCGGCTGCTCGACGGCCTCGCCACCTCGATCGCCGAGCGCGGTTACCGCGCCAGCACGGTCGCCGACATCGTCCGCCACGCCCGCACCTCCAAGCGCACCTTCTATGGCCAGTTCGCCAGCAAGGAGGAATGCTTCCTGGAACTGCTGCGGGACGACATCGAAAAGCTGGGCGAACACATCGCAGCGGCAGTCGATCCCGAAGCCGACTGGCACCGGCAGATCCGCCAGGCCGTCGAGGCCTACGTGGGCCACATCGAGTCGCGCCCGGCCATAACCTTGAGCTGGATCCGCGAACTTCCGTCGCTGGGCGCGGTCGCCCGCCCCGTCCAGCGCCACGGGCAGCAGTTGCTGTCCGACCTGCTGATCGCCCTCAGCGCCAACCCTGGGTTCCGGCGCGCGCAGCTGCCGCCGCTGACGGCGCCGCTGGCGTTGATCCTGCTGGGGGGCCTGCGCGAACTGACCGCCGTCACCGTCGAGGACGCCCGGCCCGTCCGAGAAATAGTCGAACCGGCCATCGACGCCTCCGTAGCTTTGCTCGGCCCCCGACATTAGGCTCGACCCCGACCCGGAAAACCACGACGGAGGATCGCGATGCGGTTATCGACCCGAAACCAGCTCCAAGGAACGATCACCGAAGTGGAGATCGGTAGCGTGATGGCGATCGTGAGGGTGAAGCTGGACGGCGGCGATCAGACCGTCACGGCGTCGGTCACCAAGGACGCCGCGCTCGAGCTCGGCCTCAAAGAGGGGCAGCCCGCGACCGTCTTCATTAAGTCCACCGAGGTCACCATCGGCGTCGACTGACGCGCAAGGCTCAGCGGCGCTTCACTTTTCGTCGCGAAGGAAGGCCTTGAGTCGGTCCAGCACCAGCTCGGGCCGCTGTTCGACGATCCAGTGGCCGGCGCCCTCGACGATCTCGACCTCGAAATCGCTTATGCGGTCGGCATATCCGTCAAGTAGATCCACCGTGAGCACCGGGTCTTTGGTGCCGCTGAGCCAGCGCACGGGCACGTCGACGCGGGCGTCGTCGTATTCGCCGCGCAGCCAACGGAACAGCTCCGTGCTCAAAAACGTCCGGTACCACCGCGAACCGGCCAGCGCGTGGCCGGGCTGACGCATGCACTCGATGTAGAAGCGGACGTCGTCGTCGGGTACCAGGTAGCCGCCGCCCACCCACGACGCCAGAGCCCGGTAGAACCGGGCCTTGGGATCGCCGACCACACGCGGGCCGATCACCGGCAGCGCGATCGGTACCTGGTACCAGAACCGCCAGAGGTTGCGGAGCATCTTGAGGCTGGGGATCACCCAGGGCGCGGAAGTGTTCATCCCGAAAAAGCCGGTGACTTTCTCCGGGTGGCGCAGCATCATCGTGAACGCGATGGGGCCGCCCCAGTCGTGGGCGGCGAGCCTGACGGTCGCGACGCCCAACCGATCGAGGGCCGCGGCCAAGTCGTCGGCCATGTCGTTCTTGAGGTACCGGCAGCGGGGGCCGAGCTCCAGCCCGCGCCGCGGAGGTCCGGGCACAGCACCCGAAACCCGTCCTCGGCCAGCGGTTGGATCAATTCGTGCCATTCCCACCAGTTCTGGGGGAAGCCGTGCACCAGCATCACCGCCGGGCCGTGGGCCGGGCCGGCATCCGCGACGTGGATGGTGACGCCGTCGCCGAGTTCGACATACCTGTGTTCGACACCGTCCAGCGCGGGCATAGCGACCATGTGTTGAGAAGGTACTCGATGCCCCCATTAGGCCAGGAACCGCTCGACGTAGGGCGCGAAGCGCTCGCGCAGGCCCTCTTCGGTCAGCCCGAACATCTCGGGCGACGTCTCGACGCTTCCCAGCCGGCCGCGCCGGTGCCGTGCGGCGTAGTCGGCGATCGCCGCGCGCACCGGCTCGCTGCAGGGTTCGCCGGCCAGGGCGTACACCCGCTCGGCGACGCCCAGTTCGTCGGCCATGAAGTCGTCGAAACGCACGTCGACCGAGCGTTCCGGGCCGATCGTGTCGCGGTCGCGGACGAGCGCGGCGAGCATTCGATCCAGGCGCTCGATCCAGTAGGCCGCGATCTTCGCCACGGGCACCGGTGAGCGGTGCATCCGCGCGGAATAGGTGATCATCGCGATCATCGACAGCGCCACCGGCACCGGGTCGCGGTGGGTGAACACGACGATGCTGCCCGGGAAGACCCGATCCAGCACCGGCACCTGCTCGAGGTGCTGGGGCGACTTGAGCAGCCAGCGCCGCCCGCCGCGCAGGAACTGCATCGCCTTGAGCTGTCGGGCCAGGTGACGGTAGTGGGGAGTCTGGTCGTGGGCGGTGTAGTGGTCGCGCCAGCGCGGCACGTCGGCCAGCGTCTCGAAGAGCATCGTGGAAAAGTCGTTGGCCAGCAACTGGATCTCTTCGTGGACGTGGTCGGTGGTCATCTCGTGCATCAGCGCGAAATGCGGCATCACCGTGTTGATCACCGCGACGGCCACGTCCATCCGCGCCCGCCGCGGATCCGGTTCCGCCCCAACCTCATTGGGCAGCGGAAACGGTTCGACGCTCTCCCAGTACGGCATGGTGCGGAAGGTGGGCGGCGCGGCCAGCAGGTTGTGCAGGTGGGTGGTCCCGGTGCGGGGCAGGCCGGCGATCACGACCGGCGGTTGCAGCTCGATGTCGTCGATCTCGGGATGGCGACTCATCAGGTCGGTGAACAGCAGCCGGTTCTTGAGCGACTGCAGCAGCTGCCCGTAGAAGTTGACCGCTCCGGCGGGGTGCAGGCCGTCGATGTCACGCAGCGCGGCGAGGTAGACGTCGAGCCGTTCTCGGTAGTCTGGCGCGCCGAAGTCGTCGAGGCCGGTGTCGGCGGTGGCGCGGGCGTGCAGCGCGTCGGCGTCGAGCGGGCAGTCGGGGGCCATCGTGGCCATCATGTCGAGGATCTGCCGGGCCTCCGCGGTGAATCGGGGCTGCGCTAGGTCGTCGAGGATGACGACGCCGGTGTCGGTCACCTGACTTATGTTACTTTCAGTTTCGAAATGGTAGTGGATTTTGGGCGGCCCCGTGACCCCCGCATCGACGCCGCCGTGCTTTGCGCGACGGTCGAGCTCCTCGCCGAAACCGGCTACGCGGGGCTGTCGGTCGCGGCCATCGCCACGCGTGCCGGCACCAGCAAGCCCGCCATCTACCGGCGCTGGCCCAGCAAGGCCCACCTGGTGCACGAGGCCGTCTTCCCGATCGGCGCCGCGACCGCGATCCCCGACACCGGGTCGCTGCGCGACGACCTGCGTGAAATGGTCTGCCGGACAACCGATTTCCTGTCGACGCCGGCGGCCAGGTCGGCCCTTCCGGGGCTCGTCGGCGAGATGGCGGCCGACCCGACGTTGCATTCGGCGCTTTTGGAACGGTTCGCCGACGTCATCGCCGGCGGCCTCGCGGAGCGGCTCGACAAGGCCGCCGCGCGGGGCGAGGCGCGCGCCGACGTCACCGCCGCGGAACTGGCCGAAGCCGTCGCGGGCCTGACACTGGTGGCGCTGCTCACCCGCCCGGCCGAGCTCGCCCCCGACGTTCGGGATGCCTGGGTTGATCGCACGACCACGTTGCTCCTGAAGGGAATCAGCGCATGACGCATGAGTCGACCGCCGCCTGGCAAGAGCTGCTCGCGACCGTCGGGCAGCTCGACCGGTCCTTCCTCGAGGGCGCACGCGCCGTCACCGACGACCGCCACGTCGCAGACGGCTACCGCATGCTCGCCACCACGCTGGGCGTGGCCCTCGACAGCTACCTGTTCACCGAGCCGGGCCGCCCCCAGTTCGTCGCGGTGAACACGCCGTTCCGCCGCGACCGGCGATGGGGCGGCGACAACACCGACGCGTATTACTTCATGTGCCCGGTCGATCCCGCTCGGCGCTACCGCATCAGCGGCAACAAGGGCGACAGCGTCTACTTCTCGGTGACCGCCTACAACGAGCCGTCGCCCGGCGCCTGGTCGGACCGCGTCGTTGCGATAGTCCGCGACAGCGACCTCGACGTCGACGCCGATGGCAATTTCGCCTTCGAATTCCCCCCGACGCCGGATGCCGCGGTGTTGATGACGCGCGACTATCAGGCCAACCCGCTGACCGGTCGGCCGGTGGCCTGGCGCATCGAGGCGCTCGACGCGCCCGAGCCGATCCGCCACGGCGACGCGGAGACGGCCGCGCGCCTGCGGGCGGCGGCCACCTGGCTGCGCACCATGTTCGCCATCGTGCCGCTGGCGGTGGGAGTGCGCGCGGACGATCAGCACGCGCTTGGACATGAAACCGCCCACGCCGCAAACGAATTCGCCGATCCATATCAGGTGCCCGACGCCAACTTCGGCTGGTCGGCACGCGACGCGTGCTACTCCTACGGCAGCTTCGTGCTCGACGACGACGAGGCGCTGGTCATCACGCACCGGCCCCCTTCGTGCCGGTTCTGGAACATGGTGGTGTGGAACCAGTTCATGGCCACCTACGGCGCCGCCGAGGGCCCCGACGCCCGCTGTTCGGTCAACGGCCATAGCGCCGTGCCCAACGCCGACGGCTCGGTGACCATCGTGTTGTCCCGGGGGATGACGGCCCACCCGAATTCGGTGACCGCGCTGGGCTATCCGCGTGGCAACCTCGCCTTTCGCTGGTTCCTCGCCGACGGTGTGCCGGCGCGGCCGCAGGTAGAACTGGTGAAGGTGTCGGACGCGCCGACGGCCGTCTCCTAGAGTCCGCCGAGCGTGCAATGAGGGCGGAAAAATTGCGGAAATTCCGCCCTCAGTTCACGTTCGGCGAACCAGTTCGATCGCCCGCCCCAGGGTGGCTAGCTTGGCATCCAAGCTGTCCCCCGCGGGATATAACCGCACGGTGGTCACGCCCGCGTCGCGCCACACCTTGAGGCGGGCCCGTACCATCTCTTGCGTCCCAATCAAGGTGGTGGCCAGCACCATCTCGTCGGTCACCAAGGCGGCCGCGCCGTCGCGGTCGCCGCGCTGCCAGCGCTGGCGTACCTCGGCCGCGACGTCGGCCCAGCCCTGACGGCTGTAGGCCTGGTTGTAGAAGTTTGTGCTCGACGACCCCATGCCGCCGAGGCTGAACGCGAGTTCTTTCTTGCGGTCGGCGACCATGCCGGTGAGTTCGTCCTCGTCGGTCGCGAAGGCGACCTCGGCGCCCTGACAGATGTCGATGTCGGCGCGGGTGCGACCGGCGGCCGCCAGTCCCTCGTCGAGGTGAGCGAAGTAGGCGTCGTCGGCGCCCTCCGGGACGAAGCTGGTGCCCAGCCAGCCGTCCGCGATCTGTCCGGTCAACCGCAGCATCGCCGGTGACAACGTGGCCAAATAAATGGGAATAGGATGGTCGGGCCGCGTCGACAAGCGCATCGGCACCGCTTCCCCGCCCGGGCGCGGAATCTGAATCTCCTTGCCGGAGTAGGAGATCTTCCCGCCCTCGAACACCTGCCGGACGATCTCGACGGTTTCGCGCATGCGCGTCAACGGCCGGGCGAACGACACCCCGTGCAGACCTTCCATCACCTGAGGTCCGGAAGCCCCCAGGCCGAGCAGGAACCGTCCGCCGGACAGGTTGGACAACGTGATCGCCGTCTGCGCGACGAGTACCGGGGAGCGGGTACCGACCTGAATCACGCCCGAGCCGAGCAACATCCGGCCGGTCCGGGCCGCGAGGTAGCCGATGGCCGACGGAGCGTCTGTCCCCCACGCCTCGGCGACCCAGCACAGATCCAGGCCCAGTTTTTCGGCCTCGACCACGAAGTCGACCACCCCCGGTTGGGACAGCTCGACCGTCGTGGCGGTCCGCATCAGCGCACCCCGTGTTCGGCCAGCCGTTTGATCGCCGCCAGGGTCTTGTCGATCGCCGCCTCGAACTCGCGCATCCGCACGAAGACGATCTTTTCCTCCTTGTCGGGCATCGAGTCGATGGCGACCGACAAGCCCGAGCGTCCCGGGCCCATCTGCATCCAGAAGCTCAGCGCGGTACCGCCGTCGCGGGGCGTCAGCCGAAAACGCCACTTCGCCGAGGGGCTCTCGGCGTCGCCTACCGCCCAACAGAATTCACGTGGCTGGTCGCACTCGACGATCTGCGAGGTGGTGCTCCATTGTCCGAAGGCGTCGTGCTCGTTGTATCCGACGAAGCGGGCGCCGACCCGGGGCCGGTCGGCCCCGTCGGTCCACTCGACCCGCTGCAGCTCGTTGGAGAGCGTCGGCATCAGTTGGATATCGGAGACCAGGCTCCAGACCCGCTCCGGGTCAGCGTCGATCCACGTCGATGCTTCCACTGTTGGGTTGTCCGCGTAGCGGGCGCCGGTCCATTCCACGACGCCCATTGTGCTCCCGTCTACGCCGCGGCAGGAACCCGATCGTCAAGCCTGCCGGCCGTGGACTTCCGCGACCCCGGGAACGCCAACCGGACGATCTTGCGGACGACGGTGCCGAACTGGCGCGGCAGCGGACCCTTGTTGTAGGGGATGCCGTAACGTTCGCAGATCTCTTGCACCTCGGGCGCGATCTCGCCGTACCGGCGCGCCGGCATGTCCGGGAACAGGTGGTGCTCGATCTGGTGCGACAGGTTTCCCGACAGCAGATGGAAAAGCTTGCCGCCGGTCAGGTTCGCCGAACCGAGGACCTGACGGAAATACCACTGGCCGCGGGACTCGTCCGTGGTCTCCTCGACCGTGAACTCCTGTGTGCCGTCGGGGAAATGACCGCAGAAGATGATCATGTAGGACCACACGTTGCGCATCAGGTTGGCCGAGAGGTTGCCCGCGAACACGAACGGGGCGAACGGGCCGGCGAGCAGCGGGAAGGCCACGTAGTCCTTGAGCGCCTGGCGCCGCGTCTTCTTCCAGATGTCGCGCAAAACCCCGCGCTTGTCGGCCAGCCGGATCTCGCCGCTGCGGATGCGCTCGGTTTCCAGTTCGTGCAACGCGACGCCGTACTGAAACAGCACCATCAGCAAGAACGCGTAGAGCGGGTTCCCCAGGTAATAGGGGTGCCACCGCTGGTCTTCGCTCATCCGCAGGATGCCGTAGCCGATGTCGCGGTCCATCCCGACGATGTTGGTGTGGGTGTGGTGCATGTAGTTGTGCGAATGCCGCCATTGATCGGCGGGGCAAGCGGTGTCCCACTCGAAGGTGCGGCCGGAGATGGCCGGGTCCCGCATCCAGTCGTATTGACCGTGCATGACGTTGTGGCCGATCTCCATGTTGTCGAGGATCTTCGACAGGCCCAGCATCGCGGTGCCCAGCAGCCACGCCGGCGGCAAAAACAGCAGGGCGCGCCCGCCGGCCTCCAGCGCGCGCTGGGCCTTGATGACGCGACGGATGTACTCGGCGTCCTGTTCGCCGAGGTCGGCCATCACGCGTTCCTTAATGGCGTCGAGCTCGCGGCCGAACTGTTCGGCCTGCTCGGGGGTCAGGGTAATCTTCTTGTCTGACATGGGTTTACCTCCAGTGCTTTAGAGGGCGAGGTCGACGTCGCCGACCGGCACGGACACGCAGATCTGGACGTCCTCGCCGGGGCACGTCGAGACCGCGCCGGTGACCAGGTTGCGCACGGTGCCCGCGGTCTTGCGCCGGGTGCACGTGTGGCAGATGCCCATCCGGCACCCGTTCTGCGGCGTCAGCCCGGCCGATTCGGCCTGTTCCAGCAGCGACCGACCGTCGTCGACGACGTCGATTCCGCTCTCGGCGAAGGTGATTCGCCCGCCCGACGGATTGGCCGGCGCGTCGAACACGGGCGGCACGAAGCTTTCGGTGAAGACGTTGTCGCAGTGCTCTCGCACCGACTCGACCAATGTCGTTGGGCCGCAGACGAACACCGCATCGGGCGCGAGCATCGCCGCGGCCAGGTGCTCTCGGCCGAAGCGGCCGATCAGGTCGCCGCCGTCGGAGCGGGTGTAGCCGTGCAGCACCCGTACGCCCGGCAGCTCGTTGTGGGCGACCAGTTCCTCGCGGTAGCAGGCCTCCTCGGGCACCCGGGCGTAGTGGATGAACGCGACCTCGCCGCGATGGCGCTCGGCGATCAGCGTGCGCAGCATCGCCATGACCGGCGTGATGCCGCTGCCGCCCGAGACGAGCAGGATCCGCCGCGGGCGCCGCGCGGGCAACACGAAGTCACCGCCGACGCCGTCGAGGCCGACGACCATGCCGCGGCGGGCCCGCTCGTAGAGGTGATTCGACACCAGCCCTCCGTCGTGCTGACCGATCGTCAGCTCGAGGCGGGAGCTGCCTTCGGCGTTGGCCGGCGAATAGCAGCGGGTGTGCCGGCGACCGTCGATGTCGAGCGTGAGGTTGACGTGCTGGCCGGCTTTGACGGTGTGGGCGGACGCGAAGGCGTCGTTCGGAGCGAGCGTGACGGTGACGCTGCGCGGCGTGGTCCGGCGCACGTCGACGACCTTGGCGCGGGCCTCGCCCAGCGTCCACGTCGGCGCCACCAGCTCGGTGTAGCGGTCCACGCCGTGCGGACCGGTGAGCAGGTCCAGCAGGTCTGAACCCAGGACTCGCTTCCGCAGGGTTTGGGCGAGATTCCGGGTGGGTGTTTGGGTGAACATATGTACACCGTGCGTCGGCTCCTTGCAGGTCGTCAAGGTTTAGTGGCAGTTTGTGGTAGGGTTCACACAGTGAACAGCCGTACTCCTAGCTCACGGCCGCACCGCTCGGGCCGCGAGCGTTCGGGCGAAAGCCTGTCGCGCGAGGAGCGCAAGGAGGCCACCCGGCGCGCCATCATCGCCGCCGCGTTGAAGCTGCTGCAAGACCGCAGCTTTTCCAGCCTGAGCCTGCGCGAGGTGACGCGGGAGGTCGGCATCGTGCCGGCGGGCTTCTACCGCCATTTCGAGTCGATGGAGGCCCTCGGGCTGGTGCTGATCGACGAATCGTTTCGCACCCTGCGCGACACTTTGCGCGGGGCGCGCGCCGGCAAGCTGGACCCCAACCGGGTGATCGAGTCGTCGGTCGAGATCGTCGTCGCGAGCATCACGGAACGCCGCGAGCACTGGCGCTTCATCTATCGGGAGCGCTCGGGCGGAGTCACCGTGCTGCGCTACGCGATCCGCACCGAGCTGCGGCTCATCACCTCCGAGCTGGCCACCGACCTCGCCCGCTTCACCGGGCTCAACGCGTGGAGCACCGAGGACCTCAACGTGTTGGCGACGCTGTTCGTCAACTCGATGATCGTCATCGCCGAGGCGATCGAGGACGCGCAAACCTCGGAGGCGCTGGAAGACATCCGGCGGGCGGCGGTCAAGCAGCTGCGGATGATCACCATCGGGATCGCCGGCTGGCACAGCAGCCCGTAGCGGCTCGCCTCATCTTTCGCGAGTGAACAACCGAGCACTGATTACTCGTCGACGACCTCGTACAGCGAGTCCCCGTCTTCGGGTGTGCCGTCGATCTGCCCCCGGTGGGCGCGCCCGGGAACCTCGTCGTCCGCGGGGCCGACCCTATCGGGGGTGAGGTCCGGCTCTTCCTCGGCCAGGCGGTCGTCGAGGGATTCGCCCTCTCGAGCTTCGCGCGCCGTCATCCCGAACCGGTCGGCCTCGCTCCAGCCCTCGGGCGGGTCCACGACGATGTCGCCGTCGTCGTTGCGCAGCTCGTCGGGGTCGGTGCCTTCGCTGGGGTTCAGGGTGTCGCCCGGGCCGCCTTCCTCGGGGAAGTCGGCGGCGTCGACCAGCTCGTCGGCTTGGGGGTTTTCGCTCATGCGCACCGGTTGCCCGCCGCCTGGGGCGGCTAAACGCTGCCGGCCGCTATCGCGGCGCGCGCCACATCGCCCACAGCGGCGGGCCGCCGTCGGGCAGCGGGATCTCGCGGGTGACGGTGAAGCCGAAACGTTCGTAGTACGGGACGTTTTCGGGCTTGCTCGACTCGAGATACGCCGGGCAGTACTCGGCGTCGCAGCGGTCCAGCCGGGACCGCATCAGTGCCTGCCCGAAGCCTTGGCCGCGGACGCTCGGGTCGCTTCCGATCACGGCCAGATACCAGTGCGGTTCTTCCGGGTGCATGCGCTTCATCAGTTCCTGCACCGCCCGTCCACGCATCGAGCGCGCGCCGAAGACCCGGATGAACGTCGGCGTCATCGCGAGCTGGCCCCAGCGCGTTTCCTGCCATTGATTCGGCGGATCCCACAGCGCCGCCGCACCGATCTCCGGGCCGTCGGCGGCCACCTCGACGCCGCCCCGGCTCAGGTGGTGGTGCCGGGTCATCGTTGCGAACAGCCGGTATAGCTGAGCGGTGCGCGCCTTGTCGTCCGGCAGCAACCACATCATCACCGGGTCGTCGTAGAACGCCCGCGCCAGCGTGCGGCACAGGTTGCGGATGTCGGGTCTCGACGCCGGGCGCGCCTGCGGGGTCACCCACGTCAGGCTAGCGGGTCGCCGCCATTGAGCCAGCGGCGATCGCGAGAGCGGCGCAGCCGGTCGACGCGGGTCGCCGCCATTGAGCCAGCGTGTGACGCGGGGAACGACGGGTATGCCGATGGGGTGACTGGCATCTCGCGGCGCGCGTTCGGGCGGCTGGCCGCGGGCGCGGGGATGATCGGCGGCGCCGGGTTTTGCGAAGGCTGCGGCAAGCCGGGAGCCGACCACGCCAATTCCCCCGGTCCGCCCGCGCCGGCGGCCAGGGGCGTCGGCGTCGTGCTCTCCCACGAGCAATTCCGCACCGATCGCCTAGTGGCGCAGGCCCAGGCCGCTGAACAGGCCGGTTTTCAATACGTGTGGGCCAGTGACCACATTCAGCCCTGGCAGGACAACGAGGGACACTCGATGTTCCCGTGGCTGACGCTGGCTCTGGTCGGCAACAGCACCAGCCGCATCTCGTTTGGCACCGGGGTGACCTGCCCGACGTACCGCTATCACCCCGCCACCGTGGCCCAGGCTTTCGCCTCGCTGGCGATCCTCAGCCCCGGCCGGGTGTTTTTGGGAGTGGGCACCGGGGAGCGACTCAACGAGCAGGCCACCACCAACACCTACGGCAACTACCGCGAGCGGCAT
The DNA here is from genome assembly GCF_002101785.1 of Mycobacterium palustre. Taxonomy (GTDB): domain Bacteria; phylum Actinomycetota; class Actinomycetes; order Mycobacteriales; family Mycobacteriaceae; genus Mycobacterium; species Mycobacterium palustre. The sequence goes on along the minus strand of NZ_LQPJ01000136.1, from coordinate 194,796 downwards.
GACCGGCTCGTCGAGGCCATCGAGCTGATCCGTCAGCTGTGGAGCGGTTCACGAATCTCCTTCTCCGGCCGTTACTTTCAGACGAACGCCCTGAAGCTTTACGACACGCCTCCCACGCCGCCGCCGATCTTCGTCGCGGCCGGCGGCCCGAAAAGCGCAAGATTGGCCGGCCAATACGGCGACGGCTGGATCACCCAGGCCCATGACCTGACGAACGCCAAACTGCTGGCGGCCTTCGGCGCGGGCGCCCAAGCCGCCGGCCGCGACCCCGCCACCTTGGGAAAGCGCGCCGAGCTGTTCGCCGTGGTCGGCGACGACCGGGAGGCCCGCCGCGCCGCCGCCCTGTGGCGATTCACCGCCGGAGCCGTCGACCAGCCCAACCCCGTCGAAATTCAGCGTGCCGCCGAAGCGAACCCGGAAGAAAAGGTGCTCGGCAACTGGACTGTGGGAAACGATCCCGCAACCCACATCGACGCCGTGCAAAGGGTTCTCGACGCCGGGGCCGTTCCATTTCTGCACTTTCCCCAGGACGATCCCGTCGCCGCCATCGATTTCTACCGCGCCAGCGTCCTGCCCAAACTGCGCTAGCCCGGCCGCCGTGCAGCCGTTTCAACGCATCCGCCCCGGGTATCCGCAGCCAACTCTTCCGAAATGGCCCACTGGGAAGGCAAGGTATGGACGCTTTAACGTTTTTACGTCAGGACCACAAGAGTGTGCTCGGCCTGTTCGAGACGCTCGACGGGGCGCCGTCGGGCTCGGGCGCCGAGAGCAGCGGCCTCGAAACCGTGGTCAACAACCTCATCATCGCCGAGTCGCAGCACGAGGCGATCGAAGAGCAGTTCTTTTGGCCGGCGGTGCGCGATGCGCTCGAGGACGGCGACGCGCTCGCCGACAAGGCGATCGAGCAGGAGCAGGCCGGCAAGAAGCTGCTGCAACGGCTCGAGGACGGAAAGCCGGGTGACCCGGACTACCACGAAGCGCTGCAGGGGTTCGTGAAGGCGGGTCGCGAACACATCGCCTACGAGCAGGACGTGGTCTGGCCCCGGGTCGAGGCCGCGATCAGCCGCGCGGAGTTGGAGAAGATCGGCGAAAAGCTCGAGCACGCAAAGAAGATGGCGCCGACCCGCCCGCACCCGGACACCCCGCCCAATCCGGCGGTGCTCAAGACGATGGGCATGGGCGCGGCGATCATGGATCACGTGCGCGACGCGGTCACCGGCCGCGGCGAGGACAACCCGCCGGACCCGCAGGTGCACTGACGCAACGGGGTTTTAAGAAGGCCGGGCGTTGGCAGTGCGACGCCCGGCCTTCTTAAATTGCGCGAGATTAGCTCGTCGCCGCGTGCTGTTCGTGCGTGAACGGCTTCTCGGCCTCGATGGCGGGCGAGCCCTGGGGGTTCTGCTCGGCGCCCTTGTTTTGCCGGGTGGTGCCGCCCAGCCACTGCTGCTCGGGCTTCTCGACGTACTCCCATTCCATGCCCTGGGGCCACGGGCCCTGCCCTTGGTTCCACGGACCGCGGATCGATTCGCCGCCGCCGTTCGACATGTTGAATGCCACGTTTTGGAACCGCGGGTCGCCCGGCAGTTGGCCCGGCGGGAAGTTCACCGGCAGCTCGTTGAGCGCCGCGGTGAACTGCTGGTAGTGCGCCACCTCGCGCGTCATCAAAAAGCTCAGGGTGTCCTGCACGCCCGGGTCGTCGGTGAACTGCTTGAGGTACTCGTAGACGATTTTCGCGCGGGACTCCGCGGCCACGTTGTTGCGCAGGTCCACCGTGGGATCGCCGTTGGCGTCGATGTAGGCGCCCGTCCAGTTGTTGCCGCCGGAGTCCTTGACGTCCGGACCGCCGCCGCTCAGCACCAGGAACAGCGGGTTGACGGCAATCGAGTGGATGATGCCGTCCCGGCCGCCGGTGCTGGCCACCGCGGGCATCCAGTCACAGCGCTCGTTGGCAATTTTCAGGTTGTCGTTGAGGCCGTCGAGCAACATCGTGATCATCGAGCCGACCATCTCCAGGTGGCTGAGTTCCTCGGTCGCAATGTCCATGAAGAGGTCATACATTTTCGGGTTCTTCTGCCGCAGCACGAAGGCTTGGGTGAAGTACTGCAGCGCGGCGGTGAGTTCGCCGTTGGCACCGCCGAACTGGTCCATCAGCAGCGACGCAAACCGTGGATCCGGTCGGTCGACTCGGACCTCGAATTGAAGATCTTTGTTGTGTACGAACACTGGGGGCCTCCCTAGCGGGTCAGATGTTTCCGGTCGACGCCGGATACCCGCGGCCTATCCGACCAAACGCCGTGATAGCAAAACCGAAGCGGTGCGCCGTCCACGCTCCCGGCGCCACGCGCCGGGTGACGCGTCGCGCGCGGATCGTGGACAATCCGGACCTATGGAGTCTTTCGACCAGCCCTCGCGACACCACCTAGCCGTGCGGATGGCCGAGCTCGCCCGCGAGATTACCGTGCCGCGGGACCTGGAACAGATTCTCGCCGACGTGACCACCGCGGCGGTGCAACTCATCCCGGCCGCGGACATCGCGGGAGTGCTGCTGGTGAAAAAGGGCGGGGAATTCGACTCGTTGGCCGACACCGACAGCCTGGTCGCGCAGCTCGACAAGCTGCAGCACGACTTCGGCGAGGGCCCCTGCCACGATGCCGCGCTCAGTGAGACGATCGTGCGGGCCGATGACCTTCGCCACGAACCGCGTTGGCCCCGCTACGCACCGGCCGCCGTGGAGCGCGGCGTTCTCAGCAGCCTGTCGTTCAAGCTGTATACGGCGGAGCGTACGGCGGGCGCGCTGAATTTGTTCAGTTTCAAGGCCGACGCGTGGGACGCCGAGGCCGAAACCATCGGATCGGTGTTCGCCGCGCACGCCGCCGCGGCGATCATGGCCGGGCGCCACGGGGAACAAATGCTCTCGGCGCTGTCCAGCAGGGACCGCATCGGCCAGGCCAAGGGCATCATCATGGAACGCTATGGCGTCGACGAAGTGCGCGCGTTCGAGTTGCTGCGGCGGCTATCGCAAGAGAGCCAGACCGAACTCATCGACGTCGCCCAGCGCGTGATCGAAACCCGCGGCACATGAACGGCGGCGAAGACACGCCGGGAAACACAGCGGCGGTTCAGTTTTCGCCGTTACCGGCGCGACCGGTCAGGAAACGTAACGGACGATGCTTTCGGCCACGCACGCCGGCTTGGCAGAACCTTCGATCTCGACGGTGGTCGACATCGTCGCCTGCGCGGCGCCGTTGCCGAGGTCCTCGACGCTGACCAGCGTGCTCTGGGCGCGCACCCGGGAACCGACCGGGACTGGGGCGGGGAAGCGAACCTTGTTGAGGCCGTAGTTGATTGCCAGCTTGATTCCGTTGACGGTGTAGATCTGGTGCTGCAACCGCGGCAGCAGCGCCAGCGTCAAGAAACCGTGCGCGATGGTCGTGCCGAACGGACCGGCGGCCGCCCGCTCCGGGTCGACGTGGATCCACTGGTGATCACCGGTCGCGTCGGCGAACAGGTTGACATCTTCCTGGGTGATGGTCACCCAGTCGCTCTGCCCGATCGTCTCGCCCGCCGCGGCCGCGAGCTCGGCGACTGATTCAAAGGTTCGCATTGGCGTCCTCCTTGGTCCGGCTGCCAACAATAGCGCCGGCGTCGTTTCGCAACGACCCTCAGGGGAACCCGTGTGTGAACGCCTGCGAGCCGCACGGAAGGAACCTCATGCCCAAAGCAAAAGGCCACAAGGCCGAATCGGACGTCGAACCCGAAGCCCACGGGTCGCGATCGCGAGCCGCCCGCGGCGAAGACGACGGCGCCTACGTCGGGGCGACGGGCCCCGACGACGCCATCGATGCCGGCGAGACGGGCGCCGAGGCGCGCAGCCAGCGAGGCTAACGCCGGCGCGGCCGGCGCAAGATGGGACTGTGAGGCTGCTGCTGATGGCCGACACCCACGTCCCGAAACGCGCCCGCGACCTGCCGGCGCAGCTGTGGGACGAGGTCGCACGTGCGGACGTGGTGGTGCACGCCGGCGACTGGGTGTCGACCGAATTGCTTGACGAGCTGCAAGCCAGGGCCGCGCGGTTGGTCGCGTGTTGGGGCAACAACGACGGCCCGGCGCTGCGGGCACGATTGCCCGAACGCGCCGACGCCCAGCTGGACGGGCTGCGCTTGACCGTGGTCCACGAGACCGGCGCCGCGGCGGGCCGCGAGGCGCGCATGTCACGGCTCTACCCGGACAGCGACGTGCTGGTGTTCGGCCACAGCCACATCCCGTGGGACACCACGGCGACGACGGGGCTGCGCCTGCTCAACCCCGGCTCGCCGACCGACCGTCGCCGGCAACCGTTCTGCAGCTACATGACCGCGACCGCCGGAAACGGCGCGCTGACCGACGTCGTCCTGCATCCGCTGCAAACCCCGGAAAAGTAGCCGAAAGCTAGCTCCTACACAGCTGGCACACATACTTAGCTCGTAAACAGAGATATATGCAGGCAGTGAAGTCCGGCCCGGACCTGGTCGGCGAGGTTTTCGGTGTCGTCGGCCGATTCCGTCGGCAACTGCGCAGGTCAGCCGGCCGCGCGCTGGATTCGGCGCGGCTGAGCGAGGCGCAGACGGAGCTCTTGTGGCTGGTCGGGCGCCGCCCTGGGATCTCGGTCAGCGTCGCGGCCGCGGAGCTCGGACTGGTTCCCAACACCGCCTCGACCCTCGTCTCCAAGCTGGTCGCCAACGGTTTGCTGGTCCGGACCGTCGGCGAAACCGACCGCCGCGTCGGCCAGCTACGCCTCGCCGAGCCGACCCAGCAGATCGTCGACGCGTCCCGGGCCGCGCGGCGAGCGTTGGTGTCCGACGTGCTCGACGAGCTGGACGACCACCAGATCGAGGACCTCGCGAAGGGCTTGGACGTCCTCGACGCGATGACCCGACTATTGCAGGAGCGGCGATCATGAGCCAACGGCTGCCGACGGCGATCGACTGCCGCAATTTGACCTATCGCTACGACCACTTCACCGCGGTCGACGACGTCACGTTGCAGGTGCGCCCGGGCGAGACGATGGGCCTGCTGGGCCCCAACGGCGCCGGTAAGACGACGCTGGTCCGGATGCTGACCACGCTGACCCCGGTGCAGCAGGGCGAGCTGCGCATCTTCGGAATGGACGCCCGCGACCGGACCGAGGACATCCGAAGCAACATCGGCTATGTCCCCCAACAGCTTTCGATCGAGCCGGGGTTGACGGGCCGGCAGAACGTGCAGTGGTTCGCCCGGTTGTACGGGGTGCCGCGGTCCTGCCGGGCCGAACGAGTGGACCGGGCGCTGGACGCGATGGAGCTGCTCGACGTGGCCGACCGGCTGGCCGGGACCTACTCCGGCGGCATGGTGCGCCGCCTCGAGGTGGCGCAGGCGTTGGTCAACCGCCCCTCGCTGCTGGTGCTCGACGAGCCGACCGTGGGGCTCGACCCGATCGCCCGCGACGGGGTTTGGAGCCAGGTGCAGAGCATGCAGGCCCAGTTCGGCATGACCGTGCTGCTGACGACCCACTACATGGAAGAGGCCGACGCGCTGTGCGATCGGGTCGCGCTGATGCACCGGGGCGTGTTGAGGGCGGTCGGAACGCCCGCGGAGCTGAAATCGACTGTGTCGCCGGGCGCGACGCTGGAGGACGTGTTCCGCCACTACGCGGCCGAGGGCCTGTCGGCAGACGCGGAATCCTCGTCCGGCTTCCGCGAAATCCGTGCCAGCAGAAAGGTTGCCAGCCGTGCCGGTTGACAGCGCTACCCAAGCCCCGGCGACCAGCCTGGTGCGCGCCCCGCGCGGTTGGCAACGCGTGCAGGCGACGGTGGGCCGCGTCGCGGCATTCGCCATCGTCGAACTGCAGAAGCTGCAGCACGACCGGACCGAGCTCGTCGTGCGCATGGTGCAGCCCGCGCTGTGGCTGTTGATCTTTGGAACCACATTCAGCCACCTGCACGCCATCAACACCGGGAAGGTGTCCTACCTGGCGTTTTTGGCGCCCGGCATCATCGCGCAGTCGGCGCTGTTCATCTCGATCTTCTACGGCATCCAGATCATCTGGGATCGAGACGCCGGCATTCTGGCCAAACTCATGGTGACGCCGGCGCCGGCCTCGGCGCTGGTCACCGGCAAGGCGTTCGCGGCCGGGGTGCGCTCGGTCGCCCAGGTCGTCGGCGTGATGGCGCTGGCCTACGCCATGAACGTGGGCCTGACCGTCAACCCGCTGCGCATCCTGGCAGCGATGGCCATCGTCATGGTGGGCGCCGGGTTCTTCGCCTGCCTGTCGATGACGCTCGCCGGGCTGGTCCGCAACCGCGATCGCCTGATGGGCATCGGGCAGGCCATCACGATGCCGCTGTTCTTCGCGTCCAACGCCCTGTACCCCGTGGACGCCATGCCCGGCTGGCTGCACGCGCTGAGCAAGGTCAACCCGCTCAGCTACGAGGTGGACGCGTTGCGCGCGCTGCTGATCGGTACGGCGTTCCACGTGGCCGACATCGTCGTGCTCGTCGTCGCCGCGGTGATCGGGATCGGCACGGCGTCAACGCTTTTGCGTCGCCTCGTGGCCTAGCCCGTTGCGGCCCAACGTAATAGCGCATCCGCCGGCACGTCGCAAGAGGCGAAATGGGTTCCGAAAGCCAATCGTGATGCGATCGTGACGAGTCGCGGCCGAATCTCAATCGTTAGCCAACCGCGATCTTCGACCGCGGCCGCGACAGCCGAATGACGGCCCCTCCCTGTGTTTCACTGCCTGCGAACGGATCGGACCGCATCACGCGGCAGATGAAAAAGTGGGGATAGGTATCGAGCCATGTCGTTCTTCAACGAGGTGCGGAAGTTGCGTGGCGCGGCGGCAAGCATGCCGCGCCGGCTGGCCGTCGCGGCCGTAGGGGCGGCCCTGTTGTCCGGTTTGGTCGGCGCCGTCGGCGGGTCGGCCACCGCGGGGGCGTTCTCGAAGCCGGGTCTGCCGGTCGAATACCTGCAGGTGCCGTCGCCGTCGATGGGCCGCAACATCAAGGTCCAGTTCCAGGGCGGCGGGCCGCACGCCGTGTACTTGCTCGACGGCCTGCGGGCCCAGGACGATTACAACGGCTGGGACATCAACACCCCGGCCTTCGAGGAGTTCTATCAGTCCGGCCTGTCGGTGGTGATGCCGGTCGGCGGGCAGTCCAGCTTCTACACCAACTGGTACCAGCCGTCGTCGGGCAACGGACAGAACTACACCTACAAATGGGAAACGTTTTTGACCCAGGAGATGCCGCTGTGGCTGCAGGCCAACAAGCAGCTGTCGCCCGCCGGCAACGCCGTGGTGGGCCTGTCGATGTCCGGCGGCTCGGCGCTGATTTTGGCCGCCTACTACCCGCAGCAATTCCCCTACGCCGCTTCGCTTTCGGGTTTCCTCAACCCGTCTGAGGGCTGGTGGCCGACGCTGATCGGTTTGGCGATGAACGACTCCGGCGGCTACAACGCCAACAGCATGTGGGGCCCGTCGACCGACCCGGCGTGGAAGCGCAACGACCCGATGGTCCAGATCCCGCGGCTGGTCGCCAACAACACCCGGATCTGGGTGTACTGCGGCAACGGCACGCCCAGCGACCTCGGCGGCGACAACGTGCCGGCGAAGTTTTTGGAAGGCCTCACCCTGCGCACCAACCAGCAGTTCCAGAACAACTACGTGGCCGCCGGCGGGCGCAACGCGACGTTCAACTTCCCGGCCAACGGAACCCACTCGTGGCCCTATTGGAACCAGCAGCTGTTGGCCATGAAGCCCGACATCCAGCAGGTGCTGCTAGGCGCGAACAACAACGCCTGAGCGGCGAAAGAGCCGGCATCGGCAGCAGCGCACCGGTCAGCGCTGCTGCCGTTGCTTTTTGGCGACCTCTTGCCTGAGCAGCGCGCGCCGGTCTGAGTGGAAGTAGGTGTAGCCCGTCGTCGCCGCGCACACCACCGTGGCGGCGACGAGCATCCACGTGCCGTTAACCACCAAACTGATGCACCCGCCGACGACGGCGCCCAAAGCGAAGCTGGTGAACAGCAGAAAATAGCCGAGCCAATCCGCGGCCGATCCGCCGGCGATGTGCCTCTCGATGCCCTGCCCCATCTTGACCAGCGTGCCGGTCACGTAGCTCAGCGGCACCGACACCTCGCCATCCTTGACGAACGAGGTGTTCAATGAGCCAATCGCGAAGGCCACCAGCATGATTGGCGCGAAGTCCAGGAGGTTTTCCTCCCAGCCCTCGTCGATCACGTCCACCAACGTGGCGGCCAGCAGGCTGAAGGTGGTCAGCATGGTGGGGCCGTGCGGATGCGCCACCCAGAAATGCCGCCGGCACACCGACGCGATCACCACGCCGGCGACAAAACACAGGATGAGCAGCGCGGCAGTGATCGACAGCACCACGTCGCCCCGAAAGAACCCCAGCGCGGCGCGCTGGGCGTTGCCGGTCATGAACGTCACGAAGTAGCCGGCCGAGTGCGTGAACGCGGTCGCGCCGAGCACGCCGGCCACCCCGGCCAGCAGCCACGACAACCTCGCCTCGCTATCGAAGAGTTCACTCGCCACGAAGGCATGCTTTCAGACGCCGGGCCTACGCGGCGATCAGTCGGGCGATGGATCGCAACGGGATCGGCAACCACCCGGGCCGGTGCCGGGCCTCGTAGCCGACCTCGTAGACGGCCTTGTCGAGTTCGTAGGCGGAAAGCAGCTGCGCCGAATCGCGGGGATCCGATCCCGCCACGGCCGCGTAGCCGTCGCAGAATGCGGCGCAGTTACGCTCCACCCATTCGCGTGCCCGCGCGGCGAGCTGCTTGTCGTCGGCCTGGTCGACCAGTGGGCCGTAGGCGGCGTATTGGAAGGACCGCAGGACGCCGGCCACGTCGCGCAGCGGCGAATCCGGCGCGCGCCGCTCGTCGAGCGGCTGGCCGGGTTCGCCTTCGAAGTCGATCAGCAGCCAGCCCTCCGGGGTGCGCAGCACCTGCCCCAGGTGCAGGTCGCCGTGCACACGCTGAACGGTGATCGTCTCGCCCGCGAGCTTGGCGAATCGCTCTTCGATCGTCGCCGCGTACTCCCGCAGCTCTGGAACCTTGGCCGCGGTCGACGAGAGTCGCGCGAGCACCGTGTCCACCGGGAACGGTGCCTGCGCCGTCCCGAGGCGCTCGGCCAGCGTGGCGTGCACCGACGCGACCGCCTCGCCGAGCCGGTTGGCCTCTCCGGCGAAGTCCCCGCCCACCTCGTAGGCATATAGGTCGCCCTCGGCGAACAGGTCGCGGACGCTGGCGGTGGCCATCGCCCAGCCCTCGGCGGCCGTCGACGCAAACTCGGCGACCATGCCCAGCGGCCACGCGTCGTCCGGCGCATCCGCGCCCGGCGGGGCCATCTGGTAGGTGCCGAGCGGCCGCGCCACGTGGGGGTTGCCGGCGCGGGCCAGCACCCGGTTCAACTCGATGTCGGGGTTGATGCCGGGGCTCACCCGGCGGAACACCTTGAAGATGGCGCTGCGGTCGAAGATCACGCTGGTGTTGCTCTGCTCGGCGTCGGAAACGTGCGGCATCGCGTCCAGCGGCAGCGTGACGTCCGGCTCCTTGGTGAACTTCACCTCGGCGTCCGGCGAGCGCCGCGCCGCCTGCGAGTCGATCAGCGAGAGCAGGAATTGCGGCGCGTCGACGTCGTAGAGCGCGTCGAATCCGGTCCGGTCGCCCGCGGCGCCGATCGTGGCCACCGTGCTGTACTCCGACACCGGCGCCGAGTCCCACCCGACGATCACCTGGTAGCGCTCCGAGTGGCCGTCGGCATAGCTGGCGTCGACCAACACCAAGTCGAGATCGTCACGCAGCGGGACGATTACGGCCGCCTCCGCGGCGGCCAGCTCGCGATTGCGGCCGGCGTACCAACGTTGCTGCGGAAGCCACTCAGACCACGGCAGCTTGGCTGGTTCAGTCCTCTGCGCGGTCATTGGCGCCGTTCCTCCTCACATCCAGTCAACTGGAACCAATAGAACCCGTGTCCCGGCAGCGTGAGCAGGTAGGGCAGGTGACCGATGCGCGGGAACTCGACGTGGCCGGTCAGCTCCACCGGCGTGCAGCCGCTCCAATGCTGCAGGTTGAGCTCGATCGGCTGCGGGAACCGCGACAGGTTGTTTACGCACAGCACGGTGTCGCCGCCGTCGCCCACCTGACGCACGAACGCCAGCACCGACGGGTTGGACCCGCCCAACTCCTCGAAGCTCCCGATGGCGAACGCCTGGTGGCGCCGCCGCACCGACAGCATCATCCGGGTGAAGTTGAGCAGCGACGTCGAAGTGTCGCGCTGCGCCTCGACGTTGACCGCCTGATAGCCGTACACCGAGTCCTGGCTGGGCGGCAGGTACAGCCGGCCCGGGTTGGCCTTCGAGAAGCCCGCGTTGCGGTCGGGCGTCCACTGCATCGGGGTGCGCACCCCGTCGCGATCCCCCAGCCAGATCACGTCGCCCATGCCGATCTCGTCGCCGTAGTAGAGCACCGGCGACCCGGGCAGCGACAGCAACAGCGCCGTGAACAACTCGATTTGATTGCGGTCGTTGTCCAGCAGCGGCGCCAGCCGGCGGCGGATCCCGACGTTGGCCTTCATCCGCGGGTCTTTGGCGTACTCGGCGTACATGTAGTCGCGTTCTTCGTCGGTGACCATCTCCAGCGTCAACTCGTCGTGGTTGCGCAAAAAGATTCCCCATTGCGCCATGTCGGGAATCGCCGGCGTCTGCGCCAGGATCTCCGAGATCGGAAAGCGCGACTCCCGGCGCACCGCCATGAAGATGCGCGGCATCAGCGGGAAGTGGAAGGCCATGTGGCACTCGTCGCCGCCGGTGCTGGCGTCGCCGAAGTACTCGACCACGTCGCCCGGCCACTGGTTGGCTTCGGCCAGCAGCACCCGGCCCGGGAATTCGTCGTCGACCACCTTGCGGACCCGCTTGAGGAAGGCGTGGGTCTCCGGCAGGTTCTCGCAGTTGGTGCCCTCCCGCTCGAACAGATAGGGGACGGCATCCAGGCGGAACCCGTCGATGCCGAGGCCCAGCCAGAAGCGGATGACGTCGATCATCGCCTCCTGCACGGCCGGGTTGTCGTAGTTGAGGTCCGGCTGGTGGGAGAAGAACCTGTGCCAGTAGAACTGGCGTCGGACCGGGTCGAAGGTCCAGTTGGACTCCTCGGTGTCGACAAAGATGATCCGGGCGTCGGCGTACTTTTCGCTGGTGTCGCTCCACACGTAATAGTCGCCGTACGGTCCGCTGGGGTCGCGGCGCGACTCCTGGAACCAGGGGTGCGACTCGGAGGTGTGATTCATCACCAGGTCGGTGATGACGCGGATGCCGCGCCGGTGGGCGGCGTCGACCAACGCCACGAAGTCGTCGACGGTGCCGAACTCCGGCAGCACCTTGTAGAAGTCGCGGATGTCGTAACCACCGTCGCGCAGGGGCGAGTCGTAAAACGGCGGCAGCCAAATGCAGTCGATGCCCAACCACTGCAGGTAGTCCAGCTGGGCCATCAGCCCGCGCAGGTCGCCGGAACCGTCCGCGTTGGCGTCGAAAAAGGCCCGGACCAACACCTCGTAGAACACGGCGTGCTTGAACCAGGTCGGGTCGGCGGGCAGCGCGGCGGCGTTCTCGAAATCCTCGTAACTGGGATGCTCGACCACGCCTCCCTCGACGTGGCTGCCCCCCGCGGGATGGTGCTCGACAGCGTCTTTTGCGTCGTTCATCAATTCCACGATGCCACGTGTACCCGAGGCGGCACTTCGGGAATCACGCGCACGGACAAGCGACGAGTTAACCCCTGCCGCAACGGAATTGGACGGGAGCCGGGCATCGTCCGGATCGACGTCAGGCCGGCGGCCCGTCCGCGAGGGTCACGTTACCGGTGCGATCCTCGCCGCCCCGGGTGCGCCAGTGCAAGACGATGGTGTCTCCGGGGTGATGCGGCACCAGCACATCGGTCATCGAGGTGGCGCCATTGATCGGGGTGTTGTCGACGCCGGTGATGACGTCGCCCGGGGACACCCCGGCGCCCGCGGCGGGACCGCTGCCGACCACCCGTTCGACCCGCGCGCCGTTGCCGCCGTTGTCGGTGACGCCCAGCCCCAGGAACGCCGTCGGGCCGATGTGCACGGTGTTCGATCCGGCGCCCGAGCGGATCTGCCCGGCCACGCCCATCGCCGTGCCGATCGGGATGGCGAAGCCCTGCCCGCGGGACATCTTGTAGCTGTCGGTGGCGGCCGTGTTCATGCCGATCACCTGCCCCGAGCTGTTGACCATGGGGCCGCCGGAGTCGCCGGGCCGGATCGCGGCGTCTGCCTGGATCAGGCCACCGAGCGTTTCGTCGGCGCCCGTCAGCGTGTCGGTCGCCGAGACGGTCTGGTTGAGGGCGAGGACCTTGCCGGCCACCGCGCTGGGCGTCCCGCCCTGGCCACCGGCGTTGCCCAGCGCGACCACCGGATCCCCGACGCTGACGCCGTCGCCGATGTTGGCGGCCGGCAGGCCCGCCGCGCCGCGAAGCTGCAGGACCGCGACGTCCGCGTTGCGGTCATAGCCGATCACGTCGACCGCGTAGGTCTGGCCGTTGCCGACGTCGAACGCGCTGATGTCGGTGGCGCCCGAGATCACGTGGTTGTTGGTCAAAACCACGCCGCCCGGATCGATGACGATGCCGGTCCCCGCTCCGACGGCGTTGTTGTAGCCGAACTTGGTGCTGATGTCGACCACCTGCGGGCCGACCTTGCCGACGATCCCCGACGGGTCGGCCGGCGCCATGCGGCGGTCGTGCCCCAGGCTCGGTGGTGACGCGGAGGCCGGCGCGATCGCCAGGCCCAAGCCCAACCCGACCACGGCCAGCACGCTGACCAGCCATGACCACCAGACTGAGCGGTGGTGCGATTTCATGCCCGTCACCTCCTGCATCCCGATAGAACCAGAACTGGCCCAGCCAGAGGGTCTGGGCGGCGCGACCTAGTCCGCATAACCGTAATGCAGGTAGCTATGCGGCACAGTGGTCAGGCCGACTCTGCCTACACCCTGCGGATCCGCCGCTCATGCCTGCCGCGCCGGCGCGATCGGGTGCGCCAGGTGGCGGCTGACGTCGCCGACCATGTCGATGAGGGTGAGGTCGCGGTAGGAAAAGCGCCACCGGCCGTCGACGCGTTCGAATCGGTCGTGGTAGCGCCCGGTGACGATGGTCTGCAGCGGGAAGTCGTCGGTCTGCTGCAGGACGGTGTAGTAGCTGCGGCAGCTCGCGGTGCCGGCGCCCTCGTCGATCTCGATGATCGGGTTGGTGGTGACGTGCTTGGTGCGCGGTGTCCCGTCGGGATGGAGCACGATCAGCGACTTCCAGATGGCCAGCAGGCGGTCCGCGTCGATCGTCTCCGCGCCGCCGATCCGGATGCGGGCGTGCGCGAACAGGGCGGCCGCGCCCGCCAGGTCGCCGGCGTCGATGCATTCGGCGTAGCGATACAAAAGGTTGGTGATCTGCGTCTCCGCCAGCATGCGATCAAACGTACGGCTTTCGGCCCGACGCCGGCACCTAAGCTGACCGGGTGGGCGAGTTCGACCCGAAGGCCCGCTTCGCGCGGTCCGCAATCGCCCGGCTGGCCACCGTCGCACCGGGCGGCGTTCCGCACCTGGTGCCGGTGGTGTTCGCCGTCGACGGTGACGTGGTGTACACGGCCGTGGACGCGAAACCGAAATCCACGCGCCGGCTGCGCCGCCTGGCCAACATCGAGGGCAATCCCCGGGTGAGCCTGCTGGTCGACCACTACGCCGACGACTGGTCGCGGCTGTGGTGGGTGCGGGCCGACGGGGTCGCCGCGATTCATCGCGACGACGAGTCGATGGCGGCCGGATGCCGTCTGTTGCGCGCCAAATACCCCCAGTACCAGTCGGTTCCGTTGGACGGCCCGGTCATCGCGGTGACGGTGTCGCGCTGGTCCAGCTGGCACGCCTGACCCCGGACCGATTATGGCCGGCCCGGTGGCCTTGTGTTAGGCCGCCGTTGGGGGAAAAGTTGCCTTCAGCGTCGTGTGGTCTAGGACACACCGCGCCGCGCGGGGGCACCTGCCGGTCCGCGCGGGCGAGCCAAGCGACCTGCAGAAACCGGAGGAAAGTCATGGCGGACAAAGCAAACGTTTCCCAGGGCGTGGGGGCCGCTCCCATCGCGAAGGGGCCGGGCGATGTTCGCAACGTGGTCCTGGTGGGGCCGTCGGGCGGCGGCAAGACGACCCTGGTCGAGGCGCTGCTGGTGGCCGCCGGGGTGCTGTCTCGGCCGGGATCGGTCGCCGAGGGCAGCACGGTCTGCGACTACGACGATGCCGAGATCCGGCAACAGCGGTCCGTGGGCGTCGCGGTGGCCTCCCTGTCCCACGACGGCATCAAGGTGAACCTGGTCGACACGCCCGGGTACGCCGATTTCGTCGGGGAGCTGCGGGCGGGGCTACGGGCCGCCGACTGCGCGCTGTTCGTGATCGCGGCAAACGAGGGCGTCGACGAGCCGACCAAGTCGCTGTGGCAGGAGTGCAGCCAGGTCGGCATGCCCCGCGCCGTGGTGATCACCAAGCTCGACCACGCCCGCGCCAACTACCAGGAGGCGCTGGCGGCCGCGCAAAACGCGTTCGGGGACAAGGTGTTACCGCTTTATTTGCCCACCTCCCAAAACAACTGCAGCGGCCTGGTCGGGCTGCTGTCGCAAAAGCGGTACGTGTACACCGACGGCAAGCGGACCGTGCAGGAGCCGGACCCGTCCGACGCCGAGCACATCGAGGAGGCCCGGGGCAGCCTTATCGAGGGGATCATCGAAGAATCCGAGGACGAGTCGTTGATGGACCGTTACCTCGGTGGCGAGTCCATCGACGAGTCGGTGCTGATCGCCGACCTGGAGAAGGCCGTCGCCCGGGGCTCGTTCTTCCCGGTGATCCCGGTGTGCAGCGGCACCGGCGTCGGCACGCTGGAATTGCTCGAGGTGGCCACCCGCGGATTCCCGTCGCCGATGGAACACCCACTGCCGGAAGTGTTTACGCCCAACGGCGCCGCGCACGCGACACTGGCCTGTGACGCCAACGCGCCCCTGCTCGCGGAGGTGGTGAAGACGACGTCGGACCCCTACGTCGGCAGGGTCAGCCTGGTCCGGGTGTTCTCCGGGACCATCAGGCCCGACACGACGGTTCACGTGTCGGGCCATTTTGCGTCGTTTTTCGGCGCGGCCGACGGGAATGGGCATTCGCACCCCGACCACGACGAAGACGAGCGCATCGGCGTCTTGTCCTTTCCACTGGGCAAGCAGCAACGCCCGGCGACCGCCGTGGTGGCCGGCGACATCTGCGCGATCGGCAAGCTGAGCCGGGCCGAAACCGGCGACACCCTTTCGGACAAGTCCGAGCCGTTGGTGCTCAGGCCGTGGACGATGCCCGAGCCGCTGCTGCCGGTGGCGATTCAGGCCCACGCCAAGACCGACGAAGACAAGCTGTCGGTCGGGTTGGGCCGCCTGGCGGCCGAGGACCCCACGCTGCGGATCGAGCAGAACCAGGAAACGCACCAGATCGTGCTGTGGTGCATGGGCGAGGCCCACGCGGGGGTGGTCCTCGACGCGCTGGCCAACCGGTACGGCGTCACCGTGGACACGGTGGATTTGCGGGTGCCGCTGCGAGAAACGTTCGCGGGCAAGGCCAAAGGGCACGGCCGCCACATCAAGCAGTCCGGCGGCCACGGCCAGTACGCGGTGTGCGACATTGAGGTGGAGCCGCTGCCGGAGGGCTCCGGGTTCGAGTTCGTCGACAAGGTGGTCGGCGGGGCGGTGCCGCGGAACTTCATCCCGAGCGTGGAAAAGGGCGTCCGCGCGCAGATGGAGAAGGGGGTGCACGCGGGTTATCCGGTGGTCGACATCCGGGTGACGCTGTTCGACGGCAAGGCCCACAGCGTGGAT
This sequence comes from Mycobacterium palustre, assembly GCF_002101785.1. Lineage (GTDB taxonomy): Bacteria > Actinomycetota > Actinomycetes > Mycobacteriales > Mycobacteriaceae > Mycobacterium > Mycobacterium palustre. Next base: position 178,860 of record NZ_LQPJ01000136.1, on the reverse strand, counting down.
TCGTCCGACTTTGCATTCCAGGCCGCCGGCGCGCTGGCGCTGCGGGAGGCGGCCGCGGCGACGAAGGTGACCCTGCTCGAGCCGATCGACGAGATCTCGGTGCTGGTGCCCGACGACTACGTCGGCGCGGTGATGGGCGACCTGTCGGGGCGTCGCGGCCGGGTCCTCGGCACCGAGGCGGCGGGCCACGAACGCACCGTGGTCAAGGCCGAGGTGCCGCAGGTGGAGTTGACCCGGTACGCGATCGACTTGCGGTCCCTGGCGCACGGGGCCGCGTCGTTCACCCGCTTGTTCGCCCGCTACGAACCCATGCCGGAGTCCGCGGCCGCGCGGGTCAAAGCCCCCGCCTGACGGCGCATCTCACGACACGCGGCCGAACCGATCGGCCACCGCGCGCCGGTCCAGCGAGCCCTTCGCGGTGTGCGGCAGCGCGCCGGCTTCCCGGACGGTGGCGGGCACCTCGAAGGCCGCCAGCCGCTCGCGGCAAAACTCCGCAAGCTCGGCCTGCGTCGGTGCGGGGGCTTCGCGGGGCACGACGACCGCGGCCACCGTCTCGCCGTACATCGTGTCCGGCATGCCGAACACGGCCACCTCCAGGACGTTGGGGTGGCTGGCCAGCACGCCCTCCACGTGCTCGGGCGAGATCTTCTCCCCGCCACGGTTTATCAGTTCCTTGATCCGGCCGCGGATGCTCAATTCGCCGCCGGCCGAAAGCGATCCGAGGTCCCCGGTGCGCAGCCACCCGTCGGTGAAGTTGGCGGCCGTGATCGCCGGGTCGCCGAGGTAGCCGCGGACGACGGTGGGGCCGCGCAGCCACACCTCCCCGACGGCCTCGGCGGGCAGCGGCCGCCCGTCCGGGCCGGCGATCCGAATCTCCGGTCCGCTCGACCGCCCGACGAGACCCGGTGCGGCGGCGGCCTTTTCGTGCTGCTCTGCCGTGGTGGTGGCCACCTGGTGGGTCGCCTCGGTCATGCCGAACGCACACACCACCGGCGCCGAGAAGGCGGCCTGCAACGCCTGGGCCGTTTCCGCGGTGAGCGGCGCGCTGCAGCTGCGGATGAAGCGCAGTGCCGGCCGCCCGCTCGCCGGCCGCTCCGACTTGGCGCGCTCCAACAGGATCTGGTGAATGGTGGGCACCGCGGTGTACCACGTCGCCCGCACGGCGGCGACGTCGTCCCAGAACGTGTGCGCCGAGAACCGCCCCCGCGATGGCAGCAGCACGGTGCCTCCGGAGACCAGGGTGGCGAGCAGGGCGGCGATCAGCCCGTGCCCGTGGTAGAGCGGCATCACCGCGACGGTCGCGTCCCGGGGGCCGAGGCCGTAGCCGGCGGCGACGGCCCGCACCGAGCTGGCGATGTTGTGGTGGGTCCACGGGACCATCTTCGGCACGCCGGTGGTCCCGCCGGTGAACATGATCATCGCGTCGTCGTCGCGCAGCCCCTCCGGCGTCCGCACGCCCTGCGCCGGCCCCACGGCGGCGTCCACGCGCGCTTCGACGGCGCCGCCGTGGGCGTCCCGGCGCACCGTCACCGCGATCGGCCAGCGCCGCAACGCCGGTTCGTCCCTGTCGCCGGGCCCGTCGCCGTCGACGAGCACCGCCCGCGCCCCCGCCGCCTCGATTCGGCTGCGCTGCTCGCCGACAGGCAGGGCCGGGTCCAGGGGGACCGCGACCAGCCCCGCCCGCGACGCCGCCAACAGCCCCACGACGAACTCGGCGTCGCTGCCGGCGCGCAAGCCGACCCGATCGCCGGGCGCCAAGCCGGCCCGCCCGAGCTGGGCGGCCACGTCGTCGACGGCCCCGACCAGGTCGCGGTAGCTGATCGGTAGGCGATCGGCGGTCGCGACCAGGGCGGCCGCCTCCGGCCGCCGGCCCGCGCCGGCCGCGACGAGATCGGCGATGCGCAGGCCCTCGGATCCCGCCGACGGTCCCGCCTCGGTGCGAGTGGTCGAATCAGTCCTCATCGCCGCGCTCCTTTTCGCATCGGTGAACAGCTCCCGTTCGCACCATGCCCCGCGGCTTCCCCGCCGTCCAATACCGATCCGCTCACTATCGATAACCGCGGGCTATCGAGCCGGTGGGCCGGCTCGATAGACGGCGTGAATCGCCGCATAGCGGCTTCGTCTTGGACACCGGCCGGCGCCGAGACCACAGTGGTCACCGAGGGACATACCCGCCATCGCACCCGAGGAGTCGCCACCGTGACCGCAGTTTCGGCATCTCCCAACGAAGCGACCCGTTCGACCGACGGGTTCCACCTCGTGGTGGACGCGCTCAAGGCCAACGACGTCGACACCGTCTACGGGATCGTCGGCATCCCGATCACCGACCTGGCACGCACCGCGCAGGCGTCGGGCATCCGCTACATCGGCTTCCGGCAGGAGACCTCCGCCGGCAACGCCGCCGCGGCCGCCGGCTTTTTGACCGGCCGGCCCGGCGTGTGCCTGACGACATCCGGCCCGGGCTTCCTCAACGGCCTGCCGGCGCTGGCCAACGCCACCGCCAACTGTTTCCCGATGATCCAGATCTCGGGTTCGAGCAACCGCGCGATGGTCGACCTGCAAAGGGGTGACTACCAGGACCTCGACCAGCTCGGCGCCGCAAGGCCTTTCACGAAGGCGGCCTACCGGATCGGCCGCGTCGAGGACATCGGCCGCGGCGTAGCGCGCGCCATTCGCACCGCGACCTCGGGCCGTCCCGGCGGCGTGTACCTCGATATCCCCGGCGAGGTCCTGGCTCAGGCGATGGACGCCGCGGACGCGGCGGCCAGCGTCTGGCGCGTCGTCGACCCCGCCCCGCGGCAACTGCCCGCGCCGGAGGCGGTCGACCGCGCGCTCGAGGTGCTGGGGCGCGCCCAGCGGCCGCTCATCGTGCTGGGCAAGGGAGCCGCCTACGCGCGCGCCGACGCCCCGATACGAAAGTTCGTGGAGCAGACCGGGATTCCGTTCCTGCCGATGTCGATGGCCAAGGGCCTGCTGCCCGACTCGCACCCGCAGTCGGCCGCGGCCGCGCGCTCGCTGGCGATCGCGCGCGCCGACGCGGTGCTGCTGGTCGGCGCGCGGCTGAATTGGCTGCTCGGTCACGGAGAGTCGCCGCAATGGTCGGCCGACGCCAAGTTCCTGCAGGTCGACATCGCGGCGTCGGAATTGGACAGCAACCGGCCGATCGCGGCGCCGCTGGTCGGTGACATCGGCTCGGTGATGGCGGCCCTGTGCGACGCCGTGGCCGCCCACCCGATCGCCGTGCCCCCGGCGTGGGCCGGCGAGCTGGCCGAGCGGAAGGCCCGCAACGACGCCAAGATGCGCGAGCGCCTGGCCGAGGACCCCTACCCCATGCGGTTTTACAACGCGCTGGGCGCGATTCGTGCTGTGCTGCAGGACAACCCGGGGGTCTACGTGGTCAACGAGGGTGCCAACGCGCTGGACCTGGCCCGCAACGTGATCGACATGCAGGTGCCGCGGCACCGGCTGGATACGGGAACCTGGGGCGTGATGGGTATCGGCATGGGATATGCGATCGCGGCCGCCGTCGAGACCGGCGACCCGGTGGTCGCGATCGAGGGCGACAGCGCTTTCGGCTTTTCGGGCATGGAGGTCGAGACCATCTGCCGCTACCGGCTGCCGATCACCGTGGTCATCCTCAACAACGGCGGCGTCTATCGCGGGGACGAGGCGCCGACCGGGCGCGACCCGGCGCCGACGGTGCTGAACGCGCGCGCCCGTCACGAGCTGATCGCTGAGGCGTTCGGCGGCAAGGGATATCACGTCGCCACCCCGTCCGAGCTGCGGTCGGCGCTGGCCGAGGCGATCGCCGCGCACGCGCCGGCGGTCATCGACTGCGAGCTCGACCCGGCGGCGGGGGTGGAAAGCGGTCACCTGGCGAGCCTCAACCCGACCAGCGCGGCGGCGTCCGCAGCGGCCGCGGTCAACGCCGGCGCGTGATGCCCGACAGCTGTGCGTCGAAGAACTCGTTCAGGGCCAGCTGCTGCGCGGACGCGGTGAGCGCGCGGGCGATCGGTGAGCCCGGCCCGGTCGAGTTGGTGGCCAGCGCGATCTCCGCTTTCACCACGGGGTCGACCATTTCCACCGCGCGGATGTCCGCGCCGAGCGGCGACGTCCACAGCCACGTGTGCGGCACGATGCACGCCCAGTTGCCCGTCGCGACCTGAGCCAATAGCGAAGCGACGGAGTCGGTCTCGACCTGTGGCGTCACGCTGATCGCGTGGTCGGCGAAGGTCTTGTCGATGATCTGCCGGTCGCGCATCTCGGCGGTCAGCAGCGCCAGCGGCAACTGCGCGGCCTCCGGCCACGCCAGCGTCGACGCCCCGGAGGGCAACATGTCGGCCGAAGACAGCAGCACGTAGTGCTCCTCGTACAGGGGCACCAGCGTCATGTCGTGCGCGTCGCCGGGAGCGGTGTGCACGATCGCGGCGTCCAGATCGAATTCGCGCAGGCGCCGGTACAGTTCGGTGGCCGCCAGCCGGGAAAGGATCTGCACCTTGACCAGGGGGTGCTCCGAGCAGAACGCCGAGAGCACCAGGGACGCGGTGGTCGAGGCGGTGGGCACCGTGCCCAGCCGAAGCGTTCCCGTGATCCCGGATCGCACGGCATGCACCTCGGCCTTGAAGGCGTCGTGCTCGGCGAGAATCCGCTTGGCCCACACGACCAGTCGCTCGCCTTCCGGGGTAAGGCCCTCGAAGCTGTGCCCGCGGTTGATCAGCGTGACGTTGAGTTCCCGTTCGAGCTTGGCGATCGCGGCCGACAGTGCGGGCTGGGATACGTAGCACTTCTCGGCCGCCCTGGCGAAGTGGCGTTCCTGGGCGACCGCGACGAAGTACTCCAACTGACGGAAAAGCACCCGCCCCTCCTCGGCCTCCGGATACCGATGTCGCTGAGGCTAACGCGTCGCTAGGGTGCCAGCCAGTCCAGCGTCTGCGACAGGTCCCAGACCGCGACCCCGATGCCGCGGCATTCTGCTATGCCGCGGTCATACAGGCCCGAGATGGCGTCGGACACCAGCACGATACGAAAGTCACGTTCGGACGCTTCGTAGATCGAGGTGCGGGGGCAGTTCGGGAAGTTGCATCCGCCGAAAACCAGGGTGTCACTGCCCCTTTCGCGCAGGTGCCGCTCGAGGCGGGTGCCGTAGAAGGCCCCCCACCGCGGTTTGTACAGCACGTGCTCGGTCGGCGACAACTGTTGCAAGCCGCCGGCCAACAACGATTCGTGGTCCAGCTCAACCACATTGGGCAGCAGCTCGGCGGCGATCTGCGAACCGGGGCTACCGGGCAGGGCAATTCGCGCACCGCGTTCTATCGATAAGCGCCGCACGGGCTCGACGTTCGACCCATCCGGGCGGTAGAGGCGGACCACGTGCACGATGGGCAGCCCCCGCCGCCGAAAGGCCGTCGCCAGCCGGGCCATCGCCGGGATCGCGTCATGGGTGCCCTCGACGGGCATCGAGGCGCCACCGCCCGGGGCGTCGACGAAATCGCGCTGCACGTCGATCAGCACCAGGGCGGCCGAACCCGCCATTGGGCGCGTGTAGGGGTCGTCTGCGGTCATGCGTGCTCCTTGCTGGGCGGGCCGTGATGTGATCGCGCTCAACCGGTGATCCGACCGTTATCGGCGCGAGCCAGCTAAGTCGGCATCGTTTGCTGGGGGCCGTAACCGCGCGACAGCCAGTAGAATATCGATGTGTCCGTTGAACCGAGTCAAAGGGGGCGCGCCGCGCGCCGGGCGTTCCGTTATCTATCCGTGATGGTTGCGATCACGGCGATGGGCGCGCTGGGCAGCGGCGCACGCAGCGTGGCCGCGGTGCCTTTGCCCCAGCCCGTACCGCAGGTTGCCTCGGTTTTGCCCGCTAACGGTGCGGTGGTGGGCGTGGCGCACCCCGTCGTCGTCACCTTCACCGCGCCGGTCACCGATCGGCCCGCCGCCCAACGATCCATCCACGTCACGTCGCCCGGCGACATGCCCGGCCACTTCCAGTGGGTCGAGAACAACGTCGTGCACTGGGTTCCGAACCAGTACTGGCCCGCGCACAGCCATGTTTCGGTGGGGGTACAGGCGCTGAAAACCGGCTTCGACACCGGTGACGCTTTGCTCGGCGTCGCCAGCCTGTCCTCGCACACCTTCACGGTCAGCCGCAATGGCGAGGTGTTGCGCACCATGCCGGCATCGATGGGCAAGCCCAGCCGGCCGACCCCGATCGGCAACTTCACCGCCCTCGAGAAGCAGCGCACCGTGGTGATGGACTCGCGGACCATCGGCATCCCGCTGAGTTCCCCGGAGGGCTACAAGATCACGGCGCAGTACGCGGTCCGGGTCACCTGGAGCGGCGTTTACGTGCACTCGGCCCCCTGGTCGGTCGACTCGCAGGGGCATGCCAACGTCAGCCACGGATGCATCAACTTGAGCCCCGACAACGCCGCCTGGTACTTCAACCAGGTCAACGTCGGCGATCCGATCGAGGTCGTCGCCTGATCCGACGTTGCGGGACAACGGCGTTGGCGGTCACCGTCTAGCGGGGCAACCCGTTCTTGATCGCCGCCGCTTGCTTGCGCCCGATGTCGGTCGCCGTCGCGGGGTCGATCGAATTATTCGGCGCACTGTCGAATTCGAGGTTGACCAGCGCCCTGCCCTGGGTGAACACGAGCACCGTCACCGCCTGCGAATTGTCCGGCGAATTACCGGAAATCATCGCCCCGTTGGCCCCGACGTCCACGGGCTGCCAGGCGCCGGTGACCTTGCCGCGGTAGTTGGCCTTGGTGTTCTCGAGGCCGGCGACCGCGGCAGCCGGGTCGGCGACGATCAAGATCGTGTCCCCGATCCGGCGGCTGTTGTCGCCGTTGGCGAAGAGTTGCGCCACGCCCGCCGCGTTGTTGGGGTTCAGCACGGGCGGCTGGGGGGTGGTGATGTCGGCGCCGATGTCACTGGGCTTGATCAGCAACGAACTGTAGTCGGCTGGTTGTCCCGGCGACGGGATGGTCACCGCGGTGGACTCGGTCGACGACGAGACGGCGGTCGGGGACGTGGTGGAGGACCCGGGCGAGGAAGTTTCGTGGTCCTTGCCGCAGCCGGTTGTCGCGGTCCCGACCGCAATGGTGGCCGCCGCCCAGCCGGCGACACTGATGCGGGCTAGATCCATCGGGCTCCTTGTCAATCCGCAGTTCCGCCGCGGCGCCTGACGCTACTGCGAAATGTGTGCCCGGACAAGGGCGGCGCGGGGCGCGCCCGGGCCGCCCGGCGCGTCGGCGCCTATGCTGGGGTGAAAGAAAAAGGCGAGATGCGGTGAAGGGTGCACTATGGCCGACGCGGTGGCACGTGCGGTACGGTTCGATCGCTACGGGGGCCGCGACGTGCTGTACGTGGCCGACGTCGACATGCCGGTCCCAGGCGCGGGCGAGGTGGTGGTCGAGGTGCGCGCGGCCGGCATCAACCCCGGCGAAGCCGCGATCCGGTCCGGGGCCATCCACGAAATGTTCCCCGCCACATTTCCCTCCGGTGAAGGCAGCGACCTCGCCGGCGTGGTGACCGCCGTAGGGCCCGACGTGACCGAGTTCTCCATCGGCGACGAGGTTCTGGGGTTCAGCTTCCGTCGCTCCAGCCATGCCACCCACACCGCGGTCCCGGTGGATCAACTCATCCGCAAGCCCCCCCAATTGAGTTGGGAGGTCGCCGGTTCGCTTTACGTCGTCGGTGCTACCGCCTATGCCGCTGTCCGCGCGGTCGCGCCGCAGCCGGGTGAGACGGTAGCCGTGTCGGCCGCGGCGGGCGGCGTTGGCAGCCTGGTCGTGCAACTGTTGGTGCTGCGCAAGGCGCGAGTGCTCGGTATCGCCGGACCGGGCAACGCCGACTGGCTGCGCGCGCACGGCGTCACCCCGATCCCCTACGGCCCTGATTTCGAGGGCCTCGAGACGCGGCTGCGCGAGGCGGCGCCGGACGGCATCGACGCGTTCATCGATCTGTTCGGGCCGCAGTACGTCCAGCTCGCCGTGGACCTCGGTGTGGCGCCGGAGCGGATCGAAACGATCATCTCCTTCCAGAAGGCCGGCGAGGTCGGGGCCAAGACCGAAGGCAGCACCGACGCGTCGACACGCGAAGTGCTCTCCGAAATGGCCGACCTGATCGCCACCGGCGCAATCGATTTCGAGATCGCCGCCACCTACCCGCTGGATCGGGTCGCCGACGCCTTCGAAGAACTCGAAAAGCGGCACACCCGCGGCAAGATCGTGCTGCTGCCGCACGGTTCACGGTGACCGGCCGGCCCGGCTACGCGAGTCATCCTCAAACCCATTCCGACCGACTCCACGCGAGGGCCTACTCTCGAGTGCATGGCCATAACGCTGCAGGACCCCAAGGTCTCGACCGTCCTCGACCGGATGTACGACGAAGCCAAGAACCAGATGTCGCGGCTGCGCGACATGCGCGGCGACCTCGACCGCCCGATGACCGCGCAGGAGCGCGCCGACGCGATGAGCGAGTTCTACATCCCGGTTACCCCCGAGGCCGGACGCCTGCTGTATTCGCTGGTGCGCGCGACCCGACCGACCACGGTCGTGGAGTTCGGGATGTCGTTCGGCATCTCGGCCGTTTACCTCGCGGCCGCGGTGCGTGACAACGGCGCCGGTCGCGTGGTGACCACGGAACTGAACGCCACCAAGATCGCGGCGGCCAAGCAAACATTCGCCGACACCGGGCTGGCCGACGTGATCACCGTCCTGGAAGGGGACGCCTTGTCCACGCTGGCCGGCCTCGACGGACCGGTCGAGTTCGTCCTGCTCGACGGCTGGAAGGATCTGTACCTGCCGGTGATCGAGCTGCTCGAACCGCGCATGTCGACCGGGGCGCTGGTGGTCGCCGACAACACCAGCGCCGCGGACACCTAGCCCTACCTCGACCGGGTGCGCAATCCCGATAACGGCTACGTCAGCTTCAACTTCCAGGTCCGCGACAGCGACAGCATGGAAATCAGCTGTCGCACGGGCGATTAGCTTTACCTCAGCGACTCCTCGAGCCACGGCGTCAGCCACTTCACGCCCTCGGGCGTGAGGTGGACGCCGTCGCTGCGCACCTTGATGCCGTCCACCTTGGCGGTGTAAACGCCGTCCGGGCAGAGCTTTTTGTTCAGGTCGAGGATCTGTACGTTCGGGTGGTGGGCAACGGTTTTGCGCAGCATCGCGTTCCAGAGGTTGACACGGTCGGGCTGGTCCTCGGGGTATAAGCGCCCGTCCGGCTTTTCGCCGCCCCGGCTGTAGGGCACGGTGGCGACGACGACCCGAACACCGTTGGAGCCCACGATGTTTAGCGCTCGCTCGAGTTCGCCGTTGAGGTAGGCGTCGAAGGTCGGGTCGCCGATGTGGGTCCACTGGCCCTCGTTGACGCGATCCACCGTCTCCCAGCGGCCGATGATGAGCAGCGCGACGTCCGGCCGGTCCTGGTTCATCTGCGCCGACCACCTGATGGGCCAACCGTCGCATTCGGACCGCTGCTCAAGCGTTTGGCCGATGTAGCGGTACGGGGTGCCGCGGACCAGGCTGCAACCGATGACCGTGTGGTCGACGAACGCGAATCCCGGCGTCGGAGGGAGGTAGTGCATCCAGGTCCACCCGATCGAGTCGCCGAACACCGAAACGGTGAACGGCCGGTTGGGATCCCGGGGTCCGGGGTGGTTGACCTGCGGCGGTGACGCGGACACCGCGGCGACCGCCGAGACGCCGGGCGGCAGGTTCGGCTCGCGCAGGGCCGGACCGGTTCCGACGGGAACCACCAGCAGGGTCACCGCCGCGGCGGTGGCCACGGTGGCCGCGGCCAGCGGCAACAGCGGCACCCGCGCGGGCCGCCAGCGCCGGATGGGCTGTTCGATCAGCCACCATGACGCGCCGGCCGCCGCCACCGTCGCGCCGCACCGGGCGGCGAACAGCGGCAGCCCGGACCATCCCGTGCGTTCGCCGTTGAGCGCCAAGAAGATCGGCCAGTGCCACAGGTACACGCCGTAGGAGATGGTGCCGAGCCACACCAAGGGAGGCAGTGCCAGGATGCGCGCGACCGCGCCGCGCTGCTCGAGCGCCACGGGGGCCACCACGAGGACCGACGCGATCGCGACGCCGATCAGCAGGCCGTGGCGGAATTCGCTTGCGCCGCCCGTCGCATAGTGCGTCGCCGCGGCCAGCCCGGCCAGCCCGAGCAGCGGCAGCACGCGCGCGGTGCGTCGCGCCCACCGGGTCCGGATCAGGCACCAGCCGCGATTCAGCGACGGCCAATCCCGCACCAGCAGGGCGGCTGCCGCCGAGCCGGTCAACAACGCCTGCGCGCGGGTGTCGGTGCCGAAATAGATCCGGTCCCGCGTGGCCTCCGACGCGACGACGACGGCGAGCGCGGCCGACGCCAGCGCGCCGAGGGTCGCGATCACGAACGTGGCGAACCGCACATCCCCCACGGTGGCCCGCCGGAAGCAGCGCCTGGCGCGCGCGGCCAGCAGCAGGGTCACTGCGATCAGCAGCACCGGCCAGACGAAGTAATACTGCTCCTCCACCCCGAGCGACCAGGTGTGCTGGAGCGGCGACGGCGGCGCGCCCTGCGTGAAGTAATCGGTCTTTTGGGCCACGAACCGCCAGTTGGCCACCCAGAGGAACGCCGCGATCGCGTCGTTGCGCAACCCGCCGAGGGCCTGACTGGGAAGAAGTTGGCGAGCCGCGGCCACCGTGAGCACCATCAACACCAGACCCGGCAGCAGCCGTCGCGCCCGCCGGATCCAAAAGCCGGTCAGCTCAATGCGACCGGTGCGCCGCAGCTCGTCGAGCAGCAGCGACGTGATCAAAAACCCGCTGAGCACAAAGAAGACGTCGACGCCGATGAAGCCGCCGGTCACGCCCGGGATCCCGCCGTGGCCGACGAGCACCAGCGCGACGGCCACCGCGCGCAGCCCGTCGAGCGCGGGAATGCCGCTGCGGCGCTCCGGTTGGTCCCAGATCGCCAGCCGGCCGGCCCGCCGCACGGGCGCGACCCACCGCGGCCGCCGAGCCGAAGACGCCGGCGCGGGATGGCTCCCGCCCGGCTCAATGTCCGCCGTTAACGCGTCCTGGCCCATGCCGATACGTCGCTGCCCCTCCTCGTGATCGCAGCAAGCCTAATTGCGACACAGCCCGGACACCCGAAAGACACGCGCGCCCGCGGCGGGTATCAGAGCGGAAATCGGTTCGGGACACGACTCGCTCGGTTTCCGGCGGCAACGCGTGGGCGAGCACGGCGAACTCGACGAGCCTCCGCCATCGCCCTTCCAAGAACCGCAAGCACGCCAACCCGCGCTGTCCGGCGCCAGCCCGGCCAGGCGGGCGACCTGTCCGACGCAACCGAGGAATATGGTGTGTACCAACGGCTTTCGGGCGGCTTCGATCAGAACGACATCAACCCGGCCCGATGTCGGTGCTATCGGCGCCGATTGTTCGACGACTCGGATCGCATTATTCTCATAGGCGTTGCCAAGCCACCTTGCCCGCGGCACGCGGTGACGGCACGAAGATCGATCATCTGGTCACCAGCGGGCGAAGACTGGGATCGACGTCGGGACCCGACCGCGGCACCTCGGCGCCCGGCTGGGCGCACCGTGGTGGTGGCGGGACAGCGACAAGCCAAACCTCGAACGTCGCGGTAGCGGTGAGGGCGGCGAGAGCCCATCCCCCGCTAAACTTGCGACGTGAAGGCCAGCGGTCCGGAGGCCGTGCGCGACACCGGTGATCCGGCGCCCGTGCAGCGGGAGGTATTCCGTGACGCGGCGACGGGCAACGATCTCGAGGCAGCGATTGCCCGACAGGTCCGCACCCTGCGGCGCTCCGCTGGACTGTCTGTCGTCGAGCTGGCGGACAGGGTGGGGATTTCCAAGGCGATGCTGTCCAAGATCGAGAACTCCCAAACCTCGTGCAGCTTGTCCACTCTCGCGAGATTGGCTCGGGGCCTCGACGTACCGGTAACAGCGTTGTTCCGCGGCGCCGACACCAGTCATGACGCCGTCTACACCGAGAGCGGCAAGGGTTCGGAGATCGTAGGACGCGGTACCCGTGTCGGACACCACTACCAGTTACTGGGCGCTTTGCGCGGTGGGCATAAGCGCCTGGAGCCGGTGCTGGTCACACTCACCGAGGCCAGCGAGGTCTTTCCGCAGTTCCAGCATCCCGGCACCGAGGTGCTCTACATGCTCGAAGGCGTCATGGTCTACGGCCACGGTGACGCCGAGTACACGCTGCGCCCCGGGGACACGCTGCTGTTCGACGGGGAGACGATGCATGGCCCGCATCAACTGGTGCGGTTACCCATTCGCTTCCTGGCGATCACCGCCTATCCGGACGCCCGCGGCGACAGCTAGCGCGAGCCCGCGCGGATGTCATATCGCGCAACAGCCCGGCAATCGGCATGTAACCGCTGTTTGGTTTCATACCAGTAGACATAGTCATCTGCTAGAAGAACGCGCTCTTGCCGGTCGCCGCGCCGGACGACGCCGACAGCCGAGATGATCTCGACGCGCCCGCGTCGTATGCGCTCGGGGATCTCGAGGCCCAAGCCCGTGACGAGGCACGGGTTTTCTGCAGGTCAAAAAGAGCTGCGCCACCTTCGAGCGACCGGCTACTGTTTCCACAGAGATGAAACTATAATCACTGACAGTGAACACAAGGAGCGACTGCCATGACGGTATCCAGGGACCTGGAGAACTTGTGCGAAGACACGAACACGACGTTTGTGCTGGCTTTGTTCGTGGATCTGCTCGGCAAACCCTGCGCCAAGCTGGTTCCCGCATCGGCCGTGCGTCGACTGACCACCGAGGGCGCCGGTTTCGCCGGCTACGCGGTCGGCGCCATGGGTCAAACTCCGAAAGATCCCGACTTGATCGCGATTCCGGATCCGGCGTCTTTTACCCCCATCCCTTTTGCCAAGCCGGGGTTGGCGCTGGTGCACTGCGACCTCTACGTCGCCGGCAAGCCGTGGCCGTTTGCACCCCGCAACATTCTCAGGGTGGTCCTCGATCAGGCGGCGGAAGCCGGATTCGAAGCGTCTGTGGGCGCCGAGGTCGAGTACTTCCTGCTCACCCGCAACCCGGACGGCAGCCTGGCCCCCGCCGATCGCGCCGATACCGCCTCGCGGCCGTGTTATGACGCGCGCGGGGTAACACGGATGTATGACCATCTGACGGCGATCTCGACCGCGATGAACACCCTCGGCTGGTCGAATTACGCCAACGACCACGAGGATGGTAACGGTCAGTTCGAGCAGAACTTCGAACACGCCGACGCGATCACCACCGCCGACCGCGTCATCACACTGCGGTACCTGCTGTCCGTCATCGCCGCCGAGCGCGGCATGATCGCCACGTTCATGCCCAAGCCGTTCACCGATCGCACCGGCAGCGGGTTGCACCTGCATCTCTCACTGACCCGCGGCGGTGCACCGGTTTTTCCCGCTGTCGACAACGACGATCGGGGACTCGGCTTATCGCCGACGGCATATTCGTTCATCGCCGGCATCCTCGATCATGCCTGCGCGTTGCAGGCCATAATCGCGCCAACTGTCAACTCCTACAAACGAACCGGCGCCCACACGACCGCGTCGGGTGCCACGTGGGCGCCCCGGACGCCGACCTATGGCGGCAACGACCGGACCCATTACATCCGCGTTCCGGACGAGCAACGGATCGAACTTCGCGGCGCCGACGGATCGGCCAATCCCTACCTGGCGATCGCCGCGGCCCTGGGCGCCGGGCTCGACGGCATCAAGCACAGCTCCGACCCGGGAGAAATCGCCGCCCTGAGCCCCGACCGGCCGACATTCCCGGTGACCCTGCTGCACGCGGTCGAACACTTCCAAAGCGATCCCGTGGTCACATCAGTTCTCGATGCCGCCAGCCTCGAGACACAAGACCCGGCGACGACCTCACGCGTGTCGGCGTACTACGCGCACCTCAAGCGCGAGGAATTCTTCGCCTGGCACTCGACGGTGAGTCCGTGGGAAGTCGACTCGTACCTGACCGCCTTCTGAACCCGCCCGAGCCCCGAACAGGAGTACATGTATATGTGCGGAATCGTCGGGTTGCACCTGCGCAGCCCCAAACTCGTACCACACCTGGGTCGGTTACTGACCGGCATGCTCTGCGAGATGGCCGATCGCGGCGCCGATTCTGCCGGTGTCGCAATCTATGGTGACCCGACCTGGTCGCCCGTCGGGTACGGATGCATCTCCTTGTTGGCGACCGCAATGTCGAAGGATCAAGTGGCCTCGAAAGTCAGCTCCCGGTTGGGCAGCGCCGTCACCGTCACGCAGATCGGCGAGACCTACCAGCTCTGCGCGCCGGTGGCCAGCCACATCCTGCTGGCCGGCGTACGCGAAGCGTGCCCCGATGCGCTGGTGGCCGGATTCGGCGCGGACCTCACGGTGCTCAAAGGCGTCGGCCACCCACGGCAGCTTACCGAGGCGTGGGGGTTGTCCGGTGTGACCGGTTGGCAGGGCGTCGGCCACACTCGGATGGCCACCGAATCAGCGGTCAGCCCGGCCGGTGCCCACCCCTACGCCGTCGGACCGGCACAGTGCATGGTGCACAACGGATCTTTCGCCAATCACGCCACAATCCGCCGCGAGTTGATCGCGCATGGCGTCCGGTTCGACAGCGACAACGACACCGAGGTCGGCGCACGCTTCGTCGCACAGCAATTGGCACAAGGCCACGGCGTCGAAACAGCGTTGAAGGAGCTCTGCGCCAGGTTCGACGGCTTTTACACGCTGCTGGTGTCCGACCATGACTCTTTCGCCGTGGTGCGTGACGCCATCGCATGCAAACCCGCGGTCCTCGCCGAGACGCCCAAGTGGGTCGCCATCGCCAGCGAGTACCGCGCACTGACGGGTCTGCCGGGCGTCGAGCGCGCCGAGATCTGGGAACCCGAACCCGAGGTGGTGTACGCGTGGACACGATAACGATTTTTGATCTGAAAACCCTTCCCCTGCGCGAGGTCAACTCGGCGCTGCACTCTCCGGATCTGTCGAATGACTGCGTGATTCGCCACCCCGATGGAGCGCACAATGTCGCGGTAGGCATCAACGCGCCGGTGAAGGTGACCGTCGAGGGACACGTCGGCTATTACGCCGCGGGAATGAATCAACTCGCCGAAGTGGTCATCAATGGCAACGCCGGCACCGGAGTCGCAGAGAACATGATGAGCGGCAGCGTGTGGGTCAAGGGCAACGCGTCGCAGTCGGCCGGCGCCACCGCCCACGGTGGCCTGCTCGTCATCGAAGGCAACGCCGCCGCGCGGTGCGGTATCTCGATGAAGGGCGTCGACATCGTCGTGGGCGGCAACGTCGGGCACATGAGTGCGTTCATGGCCCAGAGCGGCAGACTCGTGGTGCGCGGTGACGCAGGCGAAGCGCTCGGCGACTCGATCTATGAGGCCCGAATCTACGTGCGCGGCAACGTCGCATCCCTTGGCGCCGACTGTGTGGCCAAGGAGATGCGCGACGAGCACCATCAAGAACTCGCCACGCTGCTCAAAGCCGCCGGGTTCGAGGACGACGATCCCGGTGCCTATACCCGATACGGCTCGGCTCGCTCTCTCTACCACTTTCGTGTCGACAATGCGGGTGCGTACTGAGATGAACGATTCTTTCTTGGATGCCGATGCGCGGGCCACGCTCGGCCTGCGCGAGTCCGCCACTTTCGACCGGCCGACCATCGCGGCCATTCAGCGTGCGGCCAGGACCGGGATCTATGACATCCGCGGCTGGGGCGCCAAGCGTCCACTGCCACACTTCGACGACCTATTGTTCCTCGGCGCCTCGATGTCGCGGTATCCGTTGGAGGGCTACCGCGAACGCTGCGGCACCGACGTGGTGCTCGGCGACCGCCATGCCAAACATCCGCTGCACCTCGCTATTCCGGTCACGATCGCCGGCATGAGCTTCGGCGCCCTGTCCGGCCAGGCCAAGGAAGCACTCGGGCGCGGGGCCAGCGAGGTCGGCACCTCGACCACCACCGGTGACGGCGGCATGACGCCCGAAGAACGCACTCAGAGCAAGCACCTGGTTTATCAGTATCTTCCCTCGCGCTATGGCATGAATCCCGACGACCTGCGCAGGGCCGACGCCATCGAGGTGGTGCTGGGTCAAGGCGCCAAACCAGGCGGGGGCGGAATGCTGTTGGGCCAGAAGATTTCCGAGCGTGTCGCACGCATGCGCACGCTGCCCCAGGGCATCGACCAACGCAGCGCATGCCGGCACCCGGATTGGACCGGGCCCGACGACCTGACCATCAAGATCAACGAATTGCGCGAAATCACGGACTGGGAAAAGCCCATCTACGTCAAGGTCGGCGCCACACGCACCTACTACGACGTGAAGCTCGCCGTCCACGCCGGGGCCGACGTCGTCGTCGTCGACGGGATGCAGGGCGGTACCGCAGCCACTCAGGAGGTGTTCATCGAACATGTCGGCATTCCCACGCTTGCCGCCATCCCGCAAGCCGTGCAAGCACTGCGTGAACTCGGTTTGCACCGCAAGGTTCAACTGATCGTTTCCGGCGGTATCCGCAGTGGCGCCGACGTGGCGAAGGCGTTGGCGCTCGGGGCCGACGCCGTGGCCATTGGCACTGCCGCGCTGATCGCCCTTGGCGATAACGATCCGCGTTACGCGCGCGAATACGAGGAGCTGGGCAGCGCGGCGGGTTTCTACGACGACTTCCAGGACGGCCGCGATCCCGCCGGCATCAACACTCAAGTTCCGGAGCTGGCCGCACGGCTCGATCCTGTGCTGGCAGGCCGACGGCTGGCAAACTATCTGAGGGTGCTGACCATGGAAACCCAGATCATCGCCCGCGCCTGCGGCAAAGCGCATGTGCTGCACCTGGAACCGGAAGATCTGGTCGCGGTCACTATTGAAGCCGCGGCCATGGCCCGGGTTCCCCTGGCCGGTACCGATTGGATCCCCGGGCAGCACGGGGCGGCGTTATGAGTGAGACGGCCGACGTCGTGATTGTCGGCGGTGGGCTGGAGGGCGCCGCCGCGGCGTGGTGCCTATCTCAGCGCGATGTCACCAATGTCGTTGTGGCCGAGCGCAACACCGTTGGATCCGGGATGACGGGCAAGTCCAGCGGCATCGTGCGATGCCACTATGGTGTCAGTTCGCTGGCAGCAATGGCGGCGGACGGCCTGGAGGTGTTCGAGAATGCCGAGGAGATCTTCGGAACCGATATCGGATTCCGCCAGACCGGCTACGTCGTGGGCGTCGGTCACGACAATGCCGAAAATTTGCGGAAATCGCTGGCCGCCCAACGTGCCGTCGGTGTGCAGACCGAGGAGGTCGATAGCTCCGAGGTGGCCAAACTGTGGCCCTGGGCAGACCTAGAGCCGTTCGGCGCGTTCGGCTGGGAGGCGCGAGGTGGTTACGGCGACGCGTACCAAACGGCCCAAGCCTTCGCCACGGCGGCGCGATCGGCGGGCGTACGTCTTAGGCAGCGCACCCTGGTGACCGCCTTGCTTCTCGACGGTGACCGGGTGACGGGTGTGCGGACCGCCGACGGCACCGAAATCTCCGCGGGAACCGTCGTGGTGGCCACCGGAGTGTGGACCCGCCCCTTCCTGTCGCCGTACGGGATTGACGTTCCGATCAGTGTGCACCGTGAACAGATCGTGATGATCTCACCTGGATTGGAAGTCGGGCCGGTGCCGGTCTTCTCCGACCTCGTCTCCCTGCAATACGTTCGCCCGGACGTCAATTCCGAGATTCTCTTCGGCAATTCCGACCTTGCGGAGTTGGAGATCGTCGACGCCGATCACTACCTCAACCGGGCTGACGAGGCATTCATCGATCTGACCGCCGAGAAGATCGGCACCCGGTTCCCGGGTTTCACCGATGCCGCGATCGTCTCCAGTTATGCCGGGTGCTACGACGTGACGCCCGATTGGAATCCCGTGATTTCGCGGACGGGTATCGACGGCCTGGTGGTGGCGGCGGGGTTCAGCGGCCACGGCTTCAAAATCGCGCCGGCAGTCGGGCGGCTGATCGCCGAATTGGTGGTCGACGGCCGCAGTGGTGACCCGCGTATTCCGGAGGCGGACTTCCGCTTGTCCCGCTTCGCCGACGGCGAACTGCTGACCACCCGGTTCCCCTACATCGGTGCCGGCCAGATGCGCTGAGCGCAAGCGCCTTTCGGTCGGCGTTGCTGGTGGTATCAGGCCACTCTCGGCGGTGGCCGGGTGGCGCGGCCGGACAAGACGAGGGGCCGCACACCCAACGGTGTGCGGCCCCGGTTGGCAGCTGCGTGTCAGGCCCAGCTGGAGCCGACGGCGCTGTCGGTGCTGGCCATGTTGCTGCCGGCCGTCTGCACCTTCTGGCCGTGGGCGTTGGCCTGCTCGTAGATCACCTGAAAGTTGCGACCCAACTGGGTGATGAACTCCTGGCAGGCCACCGAACCGGCGCCACCCCAAAAGTCACCAGCGGCCAGCACATCGCGAACGATGGCCTGGTGCTCGGCCTCCAGCGCCGCAGCCTGAGCGCGAATCGTGGCGCCATGGGCGTCCACATCGCCAAAGGAGTAATTGATCGTCATCGTGATGTCCTTTCGAATCGAAAGCGTTGCGTCGGCTAGCTGCCGAGGATCTGCTGGGAAGCCTGCTCTTGCTGCTCGTAGTTGTTGGCGTCGCGGATCAGCCCGTCACGCACCCCGTGCAGCATGTTCACGATGTTGGCGAACGCCTGATTCATCTGACCCATGGTGTCGTAGGAGGTCGCCTGCGCCTGGCCGCTCCAGCCCGCACCGGCAATGTTCATCGACGACGCCCACATCTTGCGGGCCTCGTCCTCAACAGTCTGAGCGTGGACCTCAAAACGGCCCGCCATCGCCCGCATCTCGTGCGGGTCAGTCATAAAACGTGTTGCCATGTCGCCTTTCTCCTTACTCAGTCAGTCGAAATACGTTGTTGCCAGCTTGGACGTTCGGAGCCGATTCACCTCGCGGCGATCGCATTGGCCGCCTCGGTGGCCGCGTACGAGCCTGAGCTGGTCGCCAGAGTGTTCACGAATTGCTCGTGAATCGAGGCAGCCTGGGCACTAACCGTCTGGTACATCTGTGCGTACGCGGCGAATTGGGCCGCCGTCAGCACCGAAACTTCATCGGCGGCCGCGGGTAGCACCCCTGTCGTAGGGCCCGCCGACGCGGCGTTTTGCGCGCCCATAGCCAAGCCGACGCCCGCAAGGCTTGCGGCGGCCGTGGCCAATGCCTCTGGCTGCGTGGTTACGAACGACATACTCAGTCCTCCTGTTCTCGCTCAATCTTTGCGGTAACCCAGCTCGGCGCTGGTGACCTGAAAATAGTGGTGGCTCTTGCCGTTATGACATTTGTTCGCGCTCGAAGCCGCGTGCTTGTGCGCGCGTGAGAGCCCGCCTGGTGATCGGGTTCTAGGATTTGCCGTTCATCGCCTCCTTGACCAACAGCGCCGCCGAGCGCTTGAGCACATCGCGCTCGCGGGCCATCGCCGCGATGCCCTTGCGTAGTCTGTTGAGTTCCTCGCGCTCGCTCCAGGAGTCCCGGTCATCTGGCGCGTTCGGATCGGGCTGCGCCCACTCGGACAGGGTGTCGCCATAGAGGCGCGAACTGCCCGCCTGTGGTGTCGCCTCCTCGGCGGCGACCACGCGGGATCGCGTCTCGCCGCGGCGCGGGGCGTTAACGACACTGGCCACTGGCGCCATGCCACCGAACCAACCGGGCGATCCAGCCATCGCCGCCGCCGGCAACGCGTCGACACCCGCAGCGGATAACGGCAATGCCGTTGAGGCGAGCCGAATTTGGGGTGCTGCCGAGGCCCAGGACTGCGGCACCGAAAGATCGCCGACCAGGCCCGCTTCGCCCAGTCCCGCCGACACCGCACCGCCACTCAGCCCACCGGCGGTCGACGCACCCGAACCCGCCAGCGCGGCTGCCGCCTCCTCCGGCGCCGCCACCGCATCCGCTGCCGCCGGCGCGGCTGGCAATGCCAGCGCCATCAATGGGCTGGTGAGGAAAGGAGGGACGCTACCGGCGTAGGCAACCCCGCTTAGCGTGCTCACTTGCCCGCCGACGTCCAGGAGGAAAGTGTTCAAGGCGGAAGATGTGGGAGAACTTAACAGCTCCTCCAGCCACTGGAACGGGTCGGCGGACGCTCCCGAGGAGAGTTGTTGTAGCGCGTTGGGCACGGTGGCCAGGACGTCTGAGACCGTATTGGAGGCTTGGCCCGCCGACGTGCCGGTCGCCTGGCTGACGGCGTCGGCTTGAGAACTCGTACCGGCCGCATTGGTGGTTTGCGGTGCCGAGCTAAACGGACTCAATTGCGTCGCGGCCGCAGAAGAGCCGGCATAGCCATACATCGCCGCGGCATCCTGGGCCCACATCTCCGAATACTGAGCCTCGGTCGCCGCGATCGCCGGCGTGTTTTGGCCAAGAACATTCGTGGCAACCAATAGCGCCAACAACGCCCGGTTCTCGGCGATCAGCGGCGGCGGCACCGTCGCGATAAACGCCGCCTCATAAGCTGCCGCGGCCGCCCGGGCCTGGGTTGCGGCCATCGCGGCCTGAGCCGCGGTGTCACTCATCCAGGTGATGTACGGGCTAACCGCCGCGGCCATCGTCATCGACGCCGGACCCAGCCACGACCCGCCGGTGAGCTCTGAAACCACTCCCTGGTATTCAGTGGCCGTCGAACTCAACTGCGCGGACAACCCGTCCCACGCCGCCGCAGCCGCCAACAACGGCCCCGCACCCGCACCCGCATACATCCGACCGGAATTGACCTCCGGCGGCAACGCCGCAAAATCGATCATTATCGTGTCCTACTTAGCCGGCCGCGACTCTTTTGAAGCCACAGATTGTCTTGTTTCATTGACCACCATTTACTTCCCCGTCCCGAGTCCGTCTTCACCGCCAACACTGGCCTGGAGCGAATTGATGCAGAACACAACTCCACGACGCTGTCGAGCATGCCGATAATCAACTCGATCCACTTGCCGGGTCGGGATACGTTCCGCTCCGTATACCATTCTCGCTTCTATCTGGTCGTCCATTTACTTTGATCTGCAGGGCTCGGTGAAGTCAAGGTGAACGAGTTAGTTTTACCCACACGTAATAATTTTCGCTGGTTCATTTTTGCTGCACGCACGGCGAATCTCCTGCATAACAATTGGAGTACTACAGCGACTTTATGATGCTTACATCGACTGTTCAGATCGCACAGCGCAAAGGCCCGCAGCCAGGCTGTGTGCCTGCGGTAGCTTATCGGCGCCGGGTTTCCGGCATTATTGCGAAGCCGTCAGCTACGGCACCCCTCGTATTTCTCCATGGGAAGTTTCCTAGCAAATCGTATTTTCCGCTTAATGCCTCCCACTTGATTCGCTCGTTATGGCTTCACGGGCGGTCATGCACTGGTAAATAATCGTCGCTCCACACCGTTTTGATATTGGTGAATTCGTGCACTCCGAAATGTGACAGCTCGCGCCCGTACCCACTTTTCTTTACTCCTCCAATCGGGGCCCGAGGATCCGACACCGATATCTTGTTGATGAACACCCCGCCGACCACGAGCTGCCTGGCGATCTCGCGGGCGCGATCCATGTCGCCCGTCCAGATGGAAGCGCTCAGGCCGAAAGTCGAATCGTTGGCGAGTCGGACCGCGCCGTCGACGTCGGGCGCGGTGGACAGCGCGGCGACCGGACCGAAGATCTCCTCGGTATAGGCGGCCATACCTGGGCGGGCTCCCGCCAAAACCGTCGGTTGGTAGAAGTTGCCGGGCCGATCGAGCGCGCAACCGCCCGCTAGGAGGGTGGCGCCCTGTGACAGCGACCGCCGCACCTGGGCGGCGACCTCTTCGCGGATATCAGGCCGTGCCAACGGCCCGACATCGGTCGACGCATCCGCCGGATCGCCCACGTGCAGCGCGGCGACCTTGGCCACGAACCGCTCGGTGAACTCCTCCGCGACGGACCTGTCGACGATGATGCGCTTGGCCGCGATGCAGACCTGGCCGTTGTTTTGGAACCGGCCCGTCACGGCCGCGTCCACGGCCGCGTCCAGGTCGGCATCCGCGAGCACGATGAACGGGTCGCTGCCGCCGAGCTCCAGCACGCTCTTCTTCACATGCTTGCCCGCCAGGGAAGCCACCGCGGCACCCGCGCCAACGCTGCCGGTCACGGTGACCGCGGCGACGGCGGGGTCCGCGACCGCCAAGGCCACCTGCGCGGGCTCGGCGTTGAGCACGGTGAACACACCAGTCGGCAGCCCCGCTTCGTCCCACAACCGCTCCAGCGCCAGGGCACACCCCACCACATTGGGTGCCGGCTTGAGGATGTAGCTGTTGCCGGCCAGCAGAATCGCCATCGCCGCGCGCATCGGTTGCCAGATGGGGAAATTCCACGGCTGCACCGACAGGACCGGGCCCAGCGGCTCGTACCGCACGACGGTTCCCGGACCCACGCTGGTTGGCTCCTCGGCCAGCATCGCCGGACCGTGCTGTGCATACCACCGCAGCGCCGCTGCGGTCTTGGTGACCTCGGTGCGGGCCTGGACGATCGGCTTGCCCATCTCCCGAGTGGCAAGCGCCGCGAGCGCGTCGCAGTCGCGCTCCAGCAGCGCCGCCACGCGTTCCAGCGCGCCGCACCGTTCGGGCAGCGTGCTGGATCGCCAAAAACCGTATCCCGTAACCGATCTGGCGAGCAGGTCCGCCACCTCGCCGTCGTCGACGAAGGGATACGTCGCTATCAGCTCACCCGTTGACGGGTTCACAGACCGCGCGCAGGGCACGGTGGGCGCACTCACCGCGCCGCCTTGCTGTGCACCAGGTTGCCTGCGACGAACACGTCTTCCACCGTGATGTCGAGCAATTCGGCGGCCGGCACGGCAAGTGGGTTGCGGTCAAGCGCAACGATGTCGGCGAATTTGCCGGGTTCCAGCGTGCCGCGTGTGCTCTCCTCGCCGAGCGCGTAGGCGCCACCGATCGTGTGCATCCGCAATGCCTCGTAGACACTGACCCGCTGATCGGTGTCGAGCACATGCTGGTGGAAGGTGCGGCGGTTGACCGCACTTGCGATGCTCAAGAATGGGTTCGTTTGCCCGATCTCGGACCCCACCCACACGTCGGAGCTGCCAGACACGGACCACCCGTCGTCGATCATGCGGCGCAGCGGGAATTGGCAGTCGCGGGCATACTCACCGACGTAGCCCGGGATGAACTCCGCGAAGTTGTAAATAAACACCGGCTGGGGAACAGGTACGATGCCGGCCGCGCGCCATGCTCCGCTCAGCTTGGGGTAGTCGGGAACGAAGTTTCCCGCGTGCTCGATCCGAATGCGCGGCGCCCCTGGGCCGTTTCGGGGCACCGTAGCGAGCGCCTCGCAGACTTCCAGCTGTGCACGGTCGCCGTTGGCGTGAACCGCCAGCTGAAGACCGGCCTTTTGGGTGCGCTCCGCGAGTTGGACGATCTCTTCGGCCGAGAGCGCGACTTCGCCGCAGTTGTGACCGTCCCCATGAACGTAGGGCCGCGTCAACGCGGCTCGCGCAGCCGAGTAGCCGCCGTCGGCAAATGCCTTGACGCCCTGGATTTTCAACATCGAGGGCGGGCTCGACAGTTTCGCCCACTCGCGGTGATGGCAGGCCCGATCGAGGGTCACGGTGCCCGGTGTCCACAGATACACGTGTATCCGCGCGGCGATACGCCCCGACGCGACTGCCGCATCGTAAGCCAGCAGTCCCTCGAGCGACTCGGAGATCTCGCCGATCGTGGTCACCCCGTTCGCGGTGAAAAGCGCAGGGATTTCGGTCTCCAGGGCGGTCTGGGCGATCCCGTTGTCCGGTTGCGGCAACGGCAACAGCTTGTCCATCTCGGTGACCACACCCGTCGGGGCACCCGCTGTGTCCCGGTGCACCAGCGGTTTGCCTGTCACGCTGTAGTCGACCGCGTGGTAGCGCTCATCGATGCCCGCCAGGGATAGCGCCCGGCTGTTCAAAATGCTCAGGTGGCCGCCGGCGCGGATGGCGATCGCGACATCGGTGCTGACCGTGTCGAGTTCAGCTCGCGTCGGGAAGCGCCGGTCCACCAGTTTCTGGTCGAAGAACAGATTGGCCTGGGCGACCAGCCAGCCGCGGCAGGTCTGGTCCAGGTTGGCCCGCAGCCGATCCAGAACTGCGGCCACGGTGGGACATCCCGGGGCCCGCACGTCGACCATCGTGTAGGAGGCCTTGGCGGCGACTTCGGCGTGCGCGTGCGGATCGACGAATCCGGGCATCAGGGTGCGGTCGCCGAGGTCGATGGTCTTCGATCGTTCGACCGTATCCAGTCGGGCGTCCGGCAGAACAGCACGGATGATGCCACCGCTCACGACGACACCACCTGGGCCGTCAAAGGCGTTGTCGCCCAACGTCAGGACGGTTCCGGCACGAATGACGGTCACATCGTTATCGGGCATCATCGCGCCTGACCTGTAGGATCTT
Organism: Mycobacterium palustre; assembly: GCF_002101785.1. Classification (GTDB taxonomy): domain Bacteria; phylum Actinomycetota; class Actinomycetes; order Mycobacteriales; family Mycobacteriaceae; genus Mycobacterium; species Mycobacterium palustre. The sequence goes on along the minus strand of NZ_LQPJ01000136.1, from coordinate 154,376 downwards.
GACACCGGCCCCCGCGAAATTTTCAAGGTCGGCGACGGCGGCCCTGCCCTGCGGTGAGGCCATCGACTCGGCTGCCGCGTCAGCGTCGACGTATGTCATTCGGGCCACCACGTAGCAGTCCTCGGTACCGTCGACCGCATGGCCCCAGCAAAACTCTTGCAGCGATGGGAGCTTTTCCACGAGCCCGATGTGGGTGTTGCGGTAGTGCGCATCGAACTGCTGCGGATCATCCGGCCGCGAATACAACACGATGATGTCGTGCATGCGATCCATCCTTGAAGTCAGTGATGTACAGACGAATTGCGTTCTCAGGCAATGGAAGCGGCATCATCCTGGTGGATTGCGGACTCCTCTTGCCGAGCAACCGCGGCGCCGTATCCGCCGATTCCCCTCCCGCGATAGCAGGCCAGCACACCGGCGACGTAGCAGACAGCCGCAACGATCGCCGCGGGGAAGGACGCACCCACGTATTCAAACGGCGATCGATACACGTAGCTCCTGGGATCCAATAGGTAAATGTATGTGGCCACGCCGGCGACGAAGGCGAGGAAACCAACCGGATTGAAGCCGGCGACGTAGAAGTACCGAGACTCCCTGCCCGGCAGGTACAGCGACACCACGTCGTATCGCTGGCGGCGCAGCAAATACCAATCGGCAACCTGGATCCCGCACAATGGCGCGAACGCGACACCGAGGAAGGCGAGGAAGGCCGAGAAGAACGACTCGGCCGAACCGGCGAACAGCCCGACGACCGCCATCGCCGGCAGTGAAACCACGAAGATGGTCCACCTCCAGGAAAGCTTCTCGGCTTTGGGCAGTTGACGGAGCGCCAGGCTGGCGGCGTAGATGCCCATCATCGCCGTGCCCACGTTGGCGACCAGCAGGAAACCCAGCATGATCAGGCCCACCACGACACCGCCTTGGTCGACCAGAAATGCGGTCGGGTCGCCCGCGGAGTTGGGCACCACCAGGCCGGTGTAGAGGCCTACCAGTGAGCCGATCCCCACACCAAGCCCGAACCCAATGACGACCGGCCACAACGACTGTCGCGCGCTGGGACTCGTGCGGACGATCGTGCCGATGTAGGCCCACCAGGACAGGTTGACCGCCACCATCACTTCGATCGAACTCGACCAGTTGCCAAATGCCTTGGCGTAGGGCGTGACTGCGGCGGCATGGAGCAAACCGGTCACGCCGACGCGCTGGACGAGCAGAACCAGCACCACCAGGCTCATGACCGCGACGACCACTGCGATCAAGGGTCCGCGGCTGCGCACGTACTCCGGTCCTTTGCGGATCAGCTCGAGCACGATGAAGATCGCGAGCACGCCGACGATGGACACGCAGAGATTCCAATATTTGCGGTCCATGACGCCGAACACGACTAGCAGTTCGGCGATCGCACGCCCCTTGTAGATGAAGAGGATGATGTTCCAGCCCATCGTCGAGCAGTAGACCAGCAGCAGCGACAGATAGGAGCCGCGGATGCCCAGCTGCGCACGGCTGCCCACTACCGAGTCGATGCCGTATTTCGAGCACATCGGTACGGTCGCCAACGTGACCATCAGGATGCCGACAAGTGAGCCGGCCAACACCGCGAAGGTGCCCGAAACCGCGTTCAGGTAGTAGGCGACGAAGCCGCCGATGGTGAAGCACCAGGTAGCCATCGCCGCCGAGAAGGCGGCGAGGAAGATCGCCATCTTGCCAAACCCGCGCTCGCCGCGCATCAGCGGCCAGCCGTTCTCTTCGGCGAGCTTCGTACTGCCCAAACGACTTACGTAGTTCATAACAGCACCCCCAGGATCACGAGCATGATGGGCACCGCGACCGTGGCCACCCAAAACCACGCGTAGTCGGCCTTCGTCAGAGCAACGCCCTGGGCGTCGGGTTGGTCAATCGTCGCGCAGCGATTGAGCAGTTCGGGGGGAAGAAGATGTGACATGAAATTCGCTCCTTCTTTTACTTCCAAGCCGGGATGCGGTCAGGCGGCGCTTGGATCGACGACGGGAATAACTTCGTGCCCGATGAGCTCCAAAGCCTTGCAGATGTTTTGGTGGCCGACGCCGTCGATGCGCAAGAGCACCTCGTCGACGCCCATCGCCTCCAAGCGCCGGATCCGTTCGATGAAGTCATCCGGGGTGCCGATCATCACCGACGGGGTGTATTCGCACAGCCAGTCCAGGTCGTCCCGATGCTCGATGAGCTGTTCGATGGTGTCGAGGTAGGTGTAGCCCGGGTTCTTCGACAGCGGGGCGTAGAGATTCAGAATGAACTGGAAATAGTCCATCGCGACACCGCGGGCCACCGATCTCGCTTCGTCACGGTCCTCGGCGCAGTAGGCGGTCGCGACATAGAGGCCGCGGTAGTCGTTGGGTGAGACGACTGCCGAGTGGTCGGTCTCGTCGAATGCGCTCCGGTAGGCGTCGAGGCACTCCTGCAGGTAGTCAAACCCGAAGTAGTTGTCGAAGGTGATGGAGCCGATACCGCGAGTGCCGGCGTTGACGTGCGTTTGGGCGCTGGAGGCCGCGACCGTCACCTTCGGGTGGGGCTTGGTGTACGGCTTGGGCACCACCTCGACCGACGGGATCTGCCAGATGGGCCCGTTGTGTTCGAGCTTCTCGGCGGTCATCGCCTTCATCAGGACGTCCATACCGTCTTCCCATTGGTCGCGGGTCTCGGAGGGATCGACGTCGAAGGCAGCCAGGGTGGTCAGGTTATTCGACCGCGCAGTGCACACCTCAGCGCGTCCGCGCGACACGATGTCGAGGGTGGCCAGCCGCTCGGCCACCAGGATGGGGTGATTCCACTTGAGCATCACCGAAGCCATCGTGCGCAGTTTGATTTTGTTGGTGCGCATCGCGATGGCCGCGTAGAGGACTTCGGGTGCCGCGATCGAGAAGCTGGGCGGGCTGAAGTGCTGCTCGGACGTCCCCCAGGTGGAAAATCCGAGACTGTCAGCCAGCACGACTTCGTCGATCAGCTGGTGGTAGCGCTCGTAGGGGGTGGTGCCCGTCAGGTCGCCTTCTTGCAGTAGTCCTACGCGCATAGTGAATGCTCCTTTAGATCACATTTGCCGGCAGTGAAGAGATTCCTGAATTGGCTAGTGCCCGGGAGCGGTAGCCTCTGGGCATGCCCCCAGCCGATTCGAACCGCGAGGTTGCCCGAACGCTGCAGTCCGGCCTCGGTCCCGCGGACCTTGACGCACTGGATCTGCAGCTGATTGACGAACTGCAAGTCGACGGACGTATCCCCTACACCGAGTTGGCGCGTCGGGTCGACGTGACCGAAAAGACTGTGCGGCGTCGGGTTTCGCGGCTGCTCGAAGAGCGCTACATAACCCTCACCGCCGTCACCGATCCAAGCGCGCTCGGATTCGCCTCCATGGCATTGGCTTTGATCACGTTGGACGGAACACGAACGCCGATCGAAACCGCCGACGAGCTGGCGCTGCTGCCTTCCACCGATTACGTCACGGTGACCACCGGACCATTCGCGGTCCAGGTGGAGCTGGTGTGCACCGACGCCCGCGAGCTGCACGACGTCGCATTCAACGTGATCCGGCGCGTCGCCGGCGTCCGCTCCGTCGAGCTGCTGCCCTACCTGCGACTGCATTACCAGCAAGCCAGGTTCTCCGGCGTGCGTACCGAGAAGGACGGGATCCGGCCACGCCAGCTCGATGAGCTCGACCGCGACATCATCTCCTATCTGGCTGCCGACGGGCGGGCGGCGTTCCGGGATTTCGCTTCCGCACTGGGTGTTTCGGAGACCACGATCCGGTTCCGCTACGCCAGGCTGGTGGAGTCCGGCGCGGTGCGGGTGATGTGCATCGTCAATCCCCTGCGGCTCGGATACCGCGCTACCAGCTGGGTTGCCATCCGGGTGGGCCGGCATGGCCGCGCGCAGGACGTGGGCGAGGCACTGACTCGGCTGACGCCGGTGTCCTATGTGGCGTTGACGGCGGGCCGCTTCGATGTGATAGCCGAAGTCGCCACTGCCAGCGGCGAGAGCCTGCTCGGTGTGCTCGACAACGACATCCGCGGTATCGCTGGTGTGGCGAGCATCGAATCGTGGCTCTACGTCGCCTTGCATTACAAGGCCATTCGCCCCAAGGGCTTCAATGGGTTGCGGCTTCACGAAAGCGACATCCAAATGGTTTGAGTCTGTAGGTATTTGTCGATGCCTTCGGGGCCGCAGTCCTTCCCGAGGCCGGAATTCTTGAATCCGCCGAATGGGGCGGCCGCGTTGTAGTCCGCATAGGTGTTGACCCATACCAATCCCGCCTGCAGACGCTGCGCGACCGCATGCGCCTTGCGCACATCGCTGGTCCACACCCCGCCGGTCAGCCCGTACCGACTGTCGTTGGCCCGCCTGATGACCTCTTCCATCGAGTCGAATGGCTGGACCACGAGCACCGGGCCGAAGATCTCGTCGGTGACCACCGCGTCGCTGTCCCCAGGATCGACCACGGCGGCCGGCTCGAGGAAATAGCCGTTGCCGGGGATGCGCGAACCGCCGAAAGCGACCCGCCCACCCGTGCCGGTCACGGTGTCCAAATATCGCTCAACCTTGTCCCGGTGCGATTCAGACGCCAGGGGACCCATAGTCGACGCCCGATCAAGACCGTGGCCGATAACCAGCGTTCGAGCGTGCCGCTGGACCACCTCGAGGACTTCGTCGACGGCCGGACGTTCAACGAGCAGCCGGGAACCGCTGAAACAAACCTGACCCGAATAGAAGTAGGCCGTCGTGGCGGCCGCCGCAGCGGCCTTGGGGATGTCCGCGTCGGCGAACACGACGTTGGGGTTCTTGCCGCCAAGTTCCAAAGAGACGTGCTTGAGCGCCGCGCCTGCCAGGGCACCGAGATCGCGGCCCACCCGCTCCGAGCCGGTGAACGAGATCTTCGCGACCTGCGGGTGAGAGACGAGGGCGTGGCCGCTGGTGGCGCCGGTTCCCGTGACGACATTGACGGTGCCAGGCGGCAGTCCGGCTTCGATCGCCAGTTCGGCGAGGCGCAGTGTCGATAGCGACGTGAGTTCGGACGGTTTGAGCACCACCGTGTTGCCGGCGGCCAGCGCGGGCGCCATCTTGATCGCGGCCTGGCACAGCGGAAAGTTCCACGGCGTCACGGCGGCGACCACGCCGAGCGGGATGCGACGCGTATATACGTGAGAGTCCGGAGTGTCGACGGGCACCACCGCGCCGGCTAGTTTCGTCGGCCAACCGGCGAAATACCGAAACTGCTCGATCGCCAGGGGCAGGTCAACCGCTTCGACGAAGCTGACCGGCTTACCGCCTTCCAGCGCGTCATATTGCGCGAGTTCGCCGGCGTGGGACTCGATCAGATCGGCAAATCGGTGCAGCGCGGCTTCCCGCTCCCCCGGTAGCAGCCGCCCCCAGCTCGTCTCGAATGCGTCGGCTGCGGAGCCGACGGCCGCATCGACGGTGCGGTCGTCGCTGTCGGCGATGTGTCCGATCTGCGCGCCCGTGGACGGGTCGATGTTGGCCACGACGTCGGCGCCGGGGGGGACGTGCGCCCCGGAGATGTACGCGCCGTGGTCGACCGCGGCGAAGGCGCGCGCGGGCGCGGTCATCAACGTAGCTACGGCATCTGTGACTGCCGTCATAACGGATGCTCCCTTGTGGAGTAGGCGACAAGCCCTGCGGCGTGGCATACACTATGCGTGATAAATCGGCTCGTCAATACTGTATATCGCAAAATCTGCGGCTTAGATGACCGCATTACGCGGAATTAACAATTTCGGTGCAGTCCGCGTAACTCGCCAGGAAGGGGATCGAGCCCATGAAGAGCGCCCTCGCCACCGCAGCGCTTGGACGGCGTCGCCAGGAGCACACTCGCGCCGCCGACCACCTTCGCGACGCATTCGCACGCGGCGGGGCGGGCCTGCTTGTCGACCGACTGGGGGCCGTCCTGGCCTTCCCTGCTGCCACCGCGACCACGGCTCAATTGCACTTCGCGACCCGGCATTCGGCGGGGCTCATCCACGTCGCCATGCCCAGCGCCCGGCTCGACGAGTTGCGCATCCCAGACCAGTCGGTGCTGCCGGCCGAGGACAGCGGATTGAGCTACACCGTCGCCGTCGATGCGGCCACCGGCATCGGCACCGGGATATCCGCATCCGATCGAGCCCGCACGGTCCGGGTGCTGGCCGACCCGCGCAGCGCGGCGCACGACCTCGTCCGTCCCGGTCACATTCTGCCCATTCGGTGCGCCGACGGGGGTTTCGCCGAACGCGACAGAATCTGGGAACTGGCCTGCGACCTGGTCCGCGACAGCGGCCTCGCCCCGGTTGCGGTCGTCTGCAGGTTGACCAACGACGAAGGAGATCTGGTCGACGGGGCGGCGGAGGCTTTCGCGGGTGCGCACCGCCTGCCGGTGTTGCGAGTACTGCCATGACCCGACACCGACCGCTGGCACTACGTGCAAGAGCACGGGTGCGGCCGCAACGCCCGGAAGAGCAGATTGCGGCTCGTCCGGATGTGGCCGCGGCGCAGCAATATTCGGCAAAACGCCTAGGAAGCGGATAAGGGGTGGCCGTGCACAACAAGCTGACAGCGTCGTCACTGCGTGAGGCCTTCGGTCATTTCCCGTCCAAAGTGGTAGCCATCGCCGCCGAGGTGAAAGGAACCCGGGAAGGTCTGGCGGCAAGTACCTTTGTCCCCGTCTCGCTGGACCCGCCGCCGGTGTCGTTCTGCGTGCAGAACACTTCGACGACATGACCCAAGCTCAAGGACCTGCCGATGCTGGGCATCAGCGTGCTCGGCGAGGCCCACGACGAGGCCGCGCGCAAGCTGGCCGCCAAGACCGGCGACCGGTTCGCCAGATTGCAGACGGTTTCCCGCTCCACGGGTGCGGTGTTCATCGAGGGCACCGCCCTCTGGCTGGAAAGCCCGATCGAGCAGCTGATTCCGGCCGGCGATCACACCATCGTGGTGCTGCGGGTCAACGAGGTAACGGTGGACGCCGACGTGGCGCCCATCGTGTTCCATCGGAGCGCTCTTCGCCGGCTCGGCGCGTAAACCCGCCGCCAGTTTCATGATTCAAGGAGGAGGTAGGCGTTGGTCGCTGGCATGCCGATCGGGCCGGGGCCCGACCGGGGGTCCGCTCAGTACACGGGCGGCGCGGTCACCCACAGGGAGGTCGTGGTGCCCGGGCCCGGATTGCGGTAGGAGTGCGGTGATTTGGGATCGAAGGTCAGCGCGTCGCCAGTATGAAGCAGGTGCAGCTGGTCATCGACGCCGACTTCGAGCTGTCCGCTGATGACGACCACGCATTCTTCCTCGGCGCCGTGCGCGTAAGGTTCGCTTCCCGATCCTTCTCCTTCGGCGACGACGGAGTAGATGATCTGCATCGTCTTGGCGCTCTCCGGTGTGAGCAGATAGTCCTCGACCGTACCCGCTGGATGAGCCATGCGTTTGCGTGCTCCGGCGCGTACGACGCCGCCGGTGGATTCCACTCCCACAAACAACGACGACAGGCTTGTGTTCAACGCTTCGGCGATACGACTCAAAGTCGCCATCGAAGGGTTGGCCACACCTCTTTCGACTTGCGAGACAAAGCTTTCCGACACTCCGGCCGCGGCCGCGAGCTCACGCAGCGTGACATTGCGGCGCCGGCGCAATTGCTTGATCCGCCCACCCATACCGCCCGGCTGCGCAGGGCGCGCTTGTTCGACCATGACGACGACCTCCGCATCACAACCTATAGCCCGCTCCCTCCACGAGTTGCCCCGACCGCCATCATGGCCTACATTTCTCCATGCTGAAGTATCACTTCAGTTTCTGTACCTACAGTGGCTACAACTCCGGGAGGTCTAATGCCAGCCAAAGGTCATGTCGAGATCGCCGGTGCCGGCCTTGCCGGTTTGACCGCAGCCGCCGCATTGGCCAGTCGGGGGTGGTCGGTTCGCGTGCACGAGCGGGGTCGGGAGCTACGCGAGATCGGGGCGGGCATCTACCTCTGGGAGAACGCACTTCGAGCCCTCGAAGCGGTGGGCGCCTACGACGAAGTCCTCAGCGGTGGCGAACGCATCAGCAGTCCCGAACTGCGCGATCATCGGCACCGGTTGTTACAGCGGGAATGGTTGCGACACGGTCGACTGATCACCATTCCGCGGCGAGCCCTCCACGCGGCCCTGGTAAACGCCGCTCGCCGCGCCGGCGCGCACATCGAGACGAATTCGCCAGTGGCGGGGGCACATCCGTTCGGTGCCCTCGAGCTGACCGACGGAACGCTGCTGCCCGCCGACGTGGTGATCGGGGCCGACGGTGTGCACTCCCGCGTCCGCGAGAGCCTGGGCCTCACCCGGAAGATCGTGAACCTGGGGGACGGGTGCGGGCGGCACCTGATTCCCCGTACGCCCGAAGATCCCGTCAACGTGGTCATGGAGCAATGGAACGGAGCTCGGCGCATCGGTGTGGTGCCTTCGTCTCCGGAGTGGACCTACGTCTTCCTGTGCGGCCCCGAACGCGACACCGCCTGCACCGAACAACAGCCATTCAATCGCGAGACCTGGATTCGGTCCTTCCCCCACTTTCGATCTCAGCTCGAGCGGATCCCCGACGTGCCCGAGGGCCGGTGGGCCGCGTTCTACGACGTGACGACGACCGGCTGGCGGAAGGGGCGCGCGGTGATCATCGGCGATGCGGCACACGCGATGTCACCGAACATCGGGCAGGCGGCGTGCATGGCGATGGTCAACAGCGTCGCACTCGCACAGGCGCTGGATCGTTACGAACCCGACGACGCTCTCGCGCTGTGGGAGCGCGTGGAGCGACCGGTGACCGCGCGGGTGCAGCGTTACTCGCGACTCTACGGCAGGGTCGGTACGCAATGGCCCGACCGACTGTTGGACCTTCGGTCGGCGCTGATCTGGTCGCTGGGCAAGGCCAGGCCCGTTCAGCGTCGAATTCAGTTCGCGGCTGGCTACTTTCCTGCGCTCGACACCGGGCCCCGGCTCGATGCACTTTCCGGACAGGAAGTTGAGGTGCAATGCCATGAGCTCTGAGCCCGTGCGCGCAGATGCCATCGTCGGCATCGAGACCCGATCCATCGATTGGGTCCCTCTCGACGAGCGCCACGGACGCGCTTGGCACCAGGGCCCCTTCTGGTTCAACGGGGGCTTCATCCTGCCCTCCATGCTCATCGGTTTCATCGGGCCCGGCTTAGGACTGAGCCTGGGCTGGACGCTGTTGGCCGTCGTCACCGGCATGGCGTTCGGCACCACCTTCATGGCGTTGCACGCCAACCAGGGTCCCCGGCTGGGGCTGCCGCAGATGATCCAGTCGCGCGCACAATTCGGCGCTCGGGGAGCCATCTTCCCAATGCTCGTGGCGCTGCTCATCTACATCGGCTACAACGTTTTTCAGTTCATTCTCGCCGGGGAGGCGATCGCGGTAGTCGCCCCGGGACACACGGTCTGGTACGTGGTGTGTGCGGTGCTCTCGACCGTGATCGCCATCGTGGGCCACGACTTGCTGCACACGGTGCAAAGGTGGTCAAGCTATGTGATTTTCGCGGTGTTCACCGTCTTCACCATCGTTGCCAGCATTCACCTGCCGCACACCGGCCAAGCGCATGGGAACTTCACGTTCACCGCGTTTCTCGCCCAGTTCGCCGCCGCCGGCGGTTACCAGATCAGTTACGCGATCTATGTCTCGGACTACTCGAGATACCTGCCCCAGAGCATTTCCGACCGCGGTCTCATCGGATGGACGTTTGTCGGCGGTACGGCCGGCGCGGCGTGGCTGGGTTGCCTTGGCGCTCTGCTGAGCTCGTACATACCGAACGCGGACCCGATCGCGGCTATTCACAGTACCGGCAACGAATGGTTCGCCGGATTCGGTGCCGTGTGCGCTCTGCTCACCCTGCCCCCGCTGATCGGCACCAGTGCGGTCAATGCGTACGGGGCCATGCTCACCGGCGCCACGATTGTCGACGGGATCCGCCATGTGCAACCCGGTAAGCGCTTGCGCATCATCGGCGTCCTCATCGTGGGCGCGGCGGCTCTCGCCCTGGCCGTCTTGATGCCGGCTGACTACCTCGACGCCTTCACCCAATTCATCAACGTGATGGTGTACTGCCTGGTGCCATGGACGGCGGTGAACCTGATGGACTTCTACGTCGTGCGCCGCGGCCACTACAGCATCTCGGACATCCTGGATCCCGCGGGCCGTTACGGGCAGTGGGCGTCGCGGGGCCTGATCGCCTACTTCGCCGGTTTCGCGGCCATGGTCCCGTTCTTCTCCCTGAGCTTCTACCAAGGCCCTGTTACCAGAGCGCTCGGTGGCGCAGACTTGTCATTCGTTGTCGGACTTGTGGTTTCAGGACTGACGTACTATTTCCTGAATGCCCCGGCGCGCAATTCGGCCGCAGCGGAGCCAATACCATCCGCACCCCGTCAAGCGTCGCGCGCGGGAACGCGGCGGGGGTAACGCGCATCAACGATCCGCGCCCCGCGCGATCCACTGCGACGTCAGCGCGAAGTCCGACATGTACCTGGTCGAGCTCCAGCCGCCGTCGACCACGATCGTCTGCCCGTTGATGAAACTGGCGCCCGGCGAGCACAGGAACGCGACGGTGCTCGCGACGTCGTCGACGGTGCCCAGCCGCTGGTGCGGCGTCAGCTCGGTGTTGATCTTGCGGAACCGCTCGTCCTCCAAGCGCTTTTCGACCATCGGGGTTACCGTGACGCCGGGCGCGACGGCGTTGCAGCGGATGCCCGAGGCGCCGTATTGGCAGGCGATGTGGGTGGTCAGCGCGCTCAGCCCGCCCTTGGCCGCGGAGTAGGCGCCGCCGCGCAGCCCGCCGACGACGGCGAACGTCGACGTGATGTTGATGATCGCCGAGCCGGGCCGCATGTGCGGCAGCGCCTCGCGCGCGAGCCGAAACGGCGCCCGCAGCATCAAACCCAGAAAGTAGTCCAGCGTTTCGTCGTCCGTTTCGTGCAGCGGCTTGGGGTTGCCGACGCCGGCGTTGTTGACCAGGAAATCGACGCGGCCCCAGCGGTTTACGGCGCGGTCCACGATGCGTCGCGGCGCATCGTCATCGGTCAGGTCGACGGCCACCGTCGCCACCCGCTCGGGGTCGTCGATAAGGCGTTGCAGCTCGGCCAGCCGGTCCTCGTCGCGGGCGGCGCCCAAAACGGCCATGCCCGCCGCGGCGAGTTTCTTTGCGCATCCCAGGCCGATGCCGCTGCTTGCGCCCGTGACGATTGCGACCTGCATGTCAGCCATCCTCTGTCAAAACCGCTCTGATCCGATGTTTGAGGATCTTGCCCGCGTCGTTCTTGGGCAGGGCATCCCAGAGCACCACCTGTTCGGGCGCCTTGAATTTCGCGACGCCCTTGCTTTCCAGCAGCGCCAGCAGGCTGGCGACGTCGGGCGCTGGTACGTCCGGCCCGCCCGCGGGCACGATCACCGCACACGCCCGCTCTCCGGTGCGGTCGTCGGGCAGCCCGACGACCGCGATTTCGGCGACGCCGGGGTGGTCGGCCAGCAGGTCCTCGACTTCCTTGGCGGAGATGTTCTCGCCGTTGCGGATGATGACGTCCTTGGCCCGGCCGGTCACGACGAGGTACCGGTCCTGGGGGTATTGGACCCAGCGCCCAAGATCCCCGGTGCGGAAGAACCCGTCGGCGTCGAAGGAATCGGCGTCGTCGCCGAAGTGTCGATAGCCCAGCAGCATCTGCGGGCCGCGGACGCAGATCTCGCCGTCGCCGTCGGGGGCGGCCGGGTGGGCGACGAGCTTGATCTCGGCGATCGCGGGCCGTCCGTCGGTGCAGGCGGCGGCGTCGGCTTCGTCCGGCTGGGGTGCGCCGACCGTGGCGACGGGCACCTCCGTGCAGCCGTACACGCGGGTGACGATCGCCCGGTCGAAATACCCGGCGGCGCGCCGGATCAGCGACGGCGCCACCGAGGCCCCGCCGCAGATGAAGACCTTCAGGTCGGGCAGGCGACTGCCGGCGCGTTCGGCCGCGGCCAGCAGTTGTTGCAGAAACGGTGTCGCCCCGGCCATGTGGGTGCACCGTTCGGTGTTCATCAAAGCCACCGCCGTCGACGGATCCCACCGGTCCATGAGGATCGCGGTGGTGCCCAGCAGCAGTGGGCATTCGAACGCGTAGATCGACCCGCCGATGTGGGCGATGGGCGAGGGAACCAGGAAGGTGTCGCCCGGCTCGACGTTCCACTGGTCGCGGACCTGGCAGATCAGGGCGTGCAGCGAATTGTGGCTGTGCAGCACGCCTTTCGGCCGGCCGGTGGTGCCCGACGTGTACAGCACCATCCGCACCGCGTCGGGGTCCAGTGCGGGCAGCTTCGTGGGCCGCGGCCGATCTTCTAGCAGCGCGGGGTACGGCGTGTGTGCGCCGGCCTCGCCGCGCACCACCACCACTTCGGGGGCGCGGCGCACCGCGGCGGTCACCCGGTCGAGCATCGCCGCGTAGTCGTGGCCGCCGAACCGATGCGGGATGAAGATGGCCGCGGTCTCGGCGTCGTCGAGGATGAAGCGCAGGTCGTGGTCGCGCAGCGACGGCAGGATCGGGTTCACCACCATCCCGGCCAGCGTCGCAGCGAGGTAGATGACGGCGGCCTCGTGCCAGTTCGGCAGCATGAACGACACGACGCTGCCGGTGGGCATGCGCGCCAGCAGGGCGTTCGCCAGCCCGGTGGCCTGGGCATCGAGCGTGGCGCAGTCCAGCCGAGTTTCCTTGTCCACCAACACGATTCGCCGCGGTGAGTCCTTCGCGGCCGAGCGCAGCGCGTCGGCCAGCGTGGTGGGGACCCACAACCCGCGCCGGTAGGCGTCGGCCGCGCATGCCGTGTCCATGGCTGCGCTCGGCCTATTCATTCACGCGGCGCATCGTCATCGCATACCGAAAGCTCGACGACAGGTGGGTGTTGACCGTCACCTGCGCGATCTCGCCATCGGAGGTTTTGTAGGTGCGCCGCATCTGCAACGCCGCCGTGCCCGCCGCGACCCCGAGGCCGTCGGCCAGCTGGGGCGGCAGCAGCACCGCGGCGATCTCCTGGCGCAACTCGGCGATGCTCACCCCGAACAGGTCCTCGATCAACGGAAAGATCGGGCCGGTGTGGCGTTGCAGCAGCCGGCCGACCGCGGCGAAATCGCGGTTTATGTAGTACTCCGTTTGGCACAGCGGCACCGACGCGCCCTCGGCCTGCCGATAGCCGCGCACCGAGAGCCACTGCCCGCCGACCTGCAGCCCGGTGCGCGCGGCGAGGTCGTCGTCGATGGCCACCATCTCGTTGGACTCGATGGTCAGCCGCGCGCCGGCCGCGAACGCGAGCAGATCCTCGATCGACATCGTCTCCTGCGCATAGGAACTCGACGCCGGCCGGGGCACCACGCGGGTGCCCGCCCGGGGGCGTGACGCGACGAGGTTGTCCTCGCGCAGCCGGCGCAGCGCTTCGCGGACGGTGTAGCGGCTGACCGCGAATCGCTCGCACAGTTGGTGTTCGGTCGGAAGCTGCGAGCCCACCGGGTACACGCCGTCGACGATCTCCTTGCGCAGCGTGCGCGCGATCTGCAGGTACCGGTGCTCGCTCGAGATGGCCTGAGACATCAATGGCCGTCCCGCGATTGGCGCAATGCCAGGACGCTGCCGTCGCCGTCGGCCGAGACGTAGAGCGTTCCGTCGGACGCGGCGGCGATGCCGGCGAACGGGCCCTGCGGACCCGAAAACGGCGGCATGCCTTTCAGCGGCTTGGGCACCACGCCGGGCGGGGGGCCGACCGGTAATCCGGATGCGATGGTCCGCCGAACCTTGGTGTCCATGTCGAAGGCTATCAACTCCTTGGCGCCGGCGTCGACGATGTAGAGCACCCCGTCGTGCACGCAAACGCCCTGCGGGCGTTGCAGATCGGCGACCACGGTGTCCATCCGCGACCCGCGCAGCTCGACCACCCGCCCGGCGCCGGCCAGCGCCACCAGCCACGCCCCGGCCGCGGCCGCCGCGACGCCGACCGGCTCGCGCAGGCCGGTGGCCAGCACGTCGACGCCGCCCGACCGCACCGACAGCAGCCGCCCGGTGCCCAATTCGGCAACGACGATTCCGGTGGGCCCTACCGCGACGCCGTAGAGCTGGTCGAATCCGTCCGCCAGCACCTCGGTTTCGCACGCGGCCGGGCGGTACCGGCTGACCTGTCCGCCCGAGGTCGTCACGACGAATTCGCCGGGTCCGGTCGACGCGACCCCGCGCAAAAATCCGGGATACCCGGGGCTGAACAACATCCCCACGGTTTGCAAAGACCCGTCGGCCAGCGCGACATAGAAATACGTGCCGTCGGCGACGTAGAGCCGCCCGTCATGGCCGACGGCCAGGTCCAGCGGCCAGTTCAGGCCGCCGGGCAGCGCCGTGCGCGTCGCGCCGTCCGGCGCGATCTCGGTGATCTCGCCGGTGAAGTTGGACACCAGCACCCGGTCGCCGACGAAGGTGCAGTTGTCCAGCCCCGGGCTCAGCTGGGCCAGCAGCCACCGCTCGCCGCCGCGCGGGTCGATGCGCAGCACCTGCCCGCTCGCCACCTGCGTCGAGACCAGGCGGCCCTGCCGGTCGAACTTGACCGAGTCGGGCACACCGAGATCGCGCGCCACGCACTGTGGTTCGCCGCCGTCGGGATCGACGCGCCAAATCTCGTTGGCGCCCATCACCGGGAAATACAGCAGGCCGTCCGGGCCCACTTCCATCGCATTCGGTGACGGCACGTTCTCCAAGATCACCCGCGGCGGCCCACCGGCCAGGTCGAGCTCGAGCAGGCGCCCGCCCTCACGGCATTCGCCGACGAACAGCCGGCCCCGATGGAAGGTGATGCCGTTGGCGGACGGAACGTCGTCGCGCAGCACTCTGGTCCGGCCGGCGGCGTCGCGGACGCTGACCCGGCCGTCCATCACCTCCGTCGCGTACAGGTTGCCGCTCGCGTCGAACGCGACGTCGTCGGGCGCCACGATCTCACCCCCCTTGGGGCTGAACGTGTCCAGGCGCCCGGTACCGGGATCCAGCGCGCTGATCTGACTGCCGGTGACCTGTGCGATGTACACGCGCCCGTCCGGGCCGGTGCGCAGGCCGTTCGCGCCGAACAGGCGGCTGGGAGCGGTGACCCGCTCCAGTCGCCAGCCGGTCGCGACCTCGACCGGGTGCGGTGATGCGTATCGCGATGGCTGCGCCGCGAGCGTCATGGTCTCGCCGAGATCCTTCCGTCGGCCGTCAGGGCTGGACGTTATCAACTCGATCTAGTCCAGACAATAGCCGTTCAAAACCACGCGACCGACCTTGACAGCCCAGTCGCCAAATGGGAATAGTGTTCTCCAATAGATAGAACGTGATAGCTTGTCCGGACAATGGTGCCGGCGGGGAAAGCAGGTCATGGCGGATCTTCTCGGGCTCGGCGGTCGCGTCGTGGTTGTCTCCGGTGCAGGCGGAGGCGGCATTGGCACAACCGTCACCGCGATGGCCGCTCGGGCCGGTGCCACCGTGATCGCGGTGAGCCGATCGAAGGAAAACCTCGACGAACACATCGCGCCGCTCGCGCAACGGGGCCTGGCGGTGCTCCCCGTCGCGGCCGACGCGTCGACCGACGAGGGCATCGCCACCGTGATCGACCACGCGCGGCGCGCCGAGGGGCGCCTCTATGGCCTGGTCAACGTCGCGGGCGGCGCCGAACCCTCGACATGGATGCCGTCGACCCGGGTGACACGCGCCGATTGGCGCAAGATCTTCACGGACAACCTCGAGACGGCGTTTTTCATGAGCCGGGCCGTGGCGGCCGAACTCGTCGCCCGGCAACAACCGGGGTCGATCGTGTCCATCTCCTCGATCAGCGGCATGAACAGCGCGCCGTTTCACATCGCCTACGGGACCGCCAAGGCCGCGATCGCGGCGATGACCCGCACCATGGCGCTGGAGTTGGCGCTCGCGGGGGTTCGGGTGAATGCCGTGGCGCCCGGCGTCACCGAGACGGCGGCCTCGCGCACCTATGTCGACGAGGACCCGGATCGGGATCGGCGGGCGATCGCGATGGGCCGGCGCGGGCGGCCCGAGGAACAGGCCGGCGCCATCCTTTTCTTGCTTTCGGACCTGTCGAGCTACATCACGGGCCAGACGCTGCTGGTCGACGGCGGGCTCGACCTGAAGTGGAGCCATCTGGGCGACGACAACACCCCATTGTTCCTCAAAGACGAATCCTTCCGCGCCGAGATGAGGAGGATGTGATGACGGATCTGGCCCCTGACGTGAATACCGCGGCGCCCGAGGAGCTTTCGAAGCCGATGACGATCGGCGTCGAGGCTTACATCAGCGAACAGTACGCCCGCGCCGAGCGCGACAGGCTGTGGCGCAAAGTCTGGCAACAGGTCGGCCGCGTCGAAGAGCTGCCCGAGGTCGGCAGTTACCTGACCTACGACATCCTCGACGACTCGATCATCGTGGTGCGCACCGGGCACAACGACTTTCGCGCGCACCACAACGTCTGCATGCATCGCGGCCGCCGCCTGATCGACACCCCCGAGGGTGCGAAGAACGCGCGCGGGCGGGCCCGGAAGTCGTTCGTCTGTGGCTTCCACGGCTGGGCCTACGGCCTGGACGGCGCGTGCACGCACATCCGCGAGCAACAGGACTGGCAGGGCGCGTTGACGCCGCAGAACACCAGCCTGCGGCCGGTCAAGGTCGACACGTGGGGCGGTTGGTTGTGGATCAACATGGACCCGGACTGCGAGCCGCTGGCCGACTACCTGTTTCCCGCCGCGAAGATCCTCGAACCGTTCGGCCTGGAGAACATGCGCTACAAGTGGCGCAAGTGGTTGTACTTCGACTGCAACTGGAAGGTCGCGCTGGAGGCCTTCAACGAGACCTATCACGTCTACACCACCCATCCCGAGTTCAACAAGTTCGGCGAGTTCAAGGGCTGGGCCAAGGCGCAGGGCAAGCACAGCAACATCGGCTACGACGCGCCCGACGACATGGCGGCCACCAAGTCCAAGATCCGGCTGGGCACCGGCGACCCGCGAATTTCCACCGCGGAGATGCAGGTGTACACGATGGAGGAGACCAACACCTCCACCACCGAGACGCTGGTGAACGCCGCCAAACGGTTGGTGGACGAACTGCCCGAGGGCACGCCTCCCGACAAGGTGCTCGAGCACTGGCTGTCCTCGGCGCGCCGCGACGACGCGGCCCGCGGCGTGATCTGGCCGACGATTCCGGCCGACATTCTCGGGCAGGCGGGTACGGCCTGGCAGATCTTCCCGAACTTCCAGATCGGCCAGGGCCTGACCGTCGCGCTGTGCTACAGCGCGCGCCCCCATCCCAGCTACGACCCGAACAAGTGCATCTTCGAGGTGTCGGTCTTCGAGTTGTACCCGAAGGGCCAAGAGCCGCAAACCGAATGGGAGTACACACCGGTGGGCGATCCGCGCTGGCTTTCGGTCCTGCCCCAGGACTTCTCCAACATGGCCGCCGTGCAACAGGGCATGAAATCGCTCGGTTTCCCCGGCACCAAACCCAACCCGTACCGCGAGCGCAGCACCGTCAACCTGCACTACCAATTGTCGAAGTACATGGGCACCGGAGAGCCGAAAGACCTTCAATGACGAATTCCGACGGCTGCGGGCCGACCGACGTCCCCGAAGACATCGACATCGAGGCGCTTCGCGAGAAGTATCTGCAAGAGCGCGACAAGCGGTTGCGCCCCGAAGGATCCAAGCAATACCTGGAACTCGCGGGCGATTTCGCCGAGTTCGCCGAGGTCGATCCCCACACGCCGGTGACCCCGCGCGCGCCGATCGCCGAGGACATCGAGGTCGCGGTCCTCGGCGGCGGCATCGCCGGCCTGCTGGCGGGCGTTTACCTGAAGAAGTCCGGCGTCGACGACGTGCACATCATCGAGATGGGCGGCGACGTCGGCGGCGTCTGGTATTGGAACCGCTTTCCCGGAATCCAGTGCGACAACGACGCGTACTGCTACATCCCGCTGCTCGAAGAGCTCGACTTCATGCCCAGCAAGAAGTACGCCGACGGGGCGGAGATCTACGAGCATTGCCGCCGCATCGCCAAGCATTTCGGGCTTTACGACGGCGCGATCTTCTCCACCCAGGTGCGCACGGTGCGCTGGGACGACTCGATCAGCCGCTGGCGGCTGCAGACCAATCGCGGCGACGACATCCGCTCGCGCTTCGTGGTGATGACGCAGGGCTCGTACAACCGGCCGAAGCTGCCCAACATCCCCGGGCTCAAGGACTTCAAGGGTCACGTCTTTCACTCGGCGCGCTGGGACTACGACTACACCGGCGGCGACGCCAGCGGTGGGCTGCACAAGCTCGCCGACAAGCGGGTCGCCCTCGTCGGCACCGGGGCGACGGGTGTCCAGCTGGTTCCCCACCTGGGTCGGGACGCTCAGCACCTCTACGTGTTCCAGCGGACGCCGTCGTCGGTGGACGAGCGCGGGAACGAGCCCACGGATCCGGACTGGGCGAAGTCGTTGCAGCCCGGGTGGCAGGCGGAACGCAAGCGCAATTTCCATCGGTGGTCGCCGTTCGAGGGCGTGGTGTTCGATGCGGCGGACCAGGTTTGCGACTTCTGGACGGAGCTGGGACGCAACATGACCGCCCGGATCGCCGCCAGCGGCGACCCGGCGTCGCTTAGCATCGAGCAGATCATGGCGATTCGCGAGGAGGAAGACTACAAGATCATGGAGCGGCTGCGGCGCCGTATCGCCGACATCGTCAAGGACCCCGAAACCGCCGAAGCGCTCAAGCCGTACTATCGGTTCCTCTGCAAGCGGCCCTGCTCGAGTGACGACTACCTGCCGACCTTCAACAACCCGAATGTCACGCTGGTCGACGTGTCGCAGTCCAAGGGGGTCGAAAGGCTCACGGAGAACGGCATAGTCGCCAACGGCGTCGAGTACGAGGTCGATTGCGTGATCTTCGCGAGCGGCTTCGAGATCTCCACCGAGATCAGCCGCCGCTACGCGATCGAAGCGATCCAGGGCCGCGACGGCCTTTCGCTCTTCGATCACTGGCGCGACAGCTACAAGACGCTGCACGGCATGACCACCCGCGGCTTTCCCAACCAGTTCCACACCGGTTTCCTGCAGGGCGGCGTCTCGGCCAACACCACCGCGATGTTCGAGCAGCAGGCCGAGCACATCGCCTACATCATTTCCGAAGCCATCAAGCGCGGCGCCACCACCGTCGAACCCAGTCAAGAGGCTCAGGACAACTGGGTCGCCACGATCCGGGAACTCGCCGTCGACAACTCGGCATTCGAAGTCACCTGCACGCCCGGCTATTACAACAACGAGGGCGGCGGCGGCGGGGAGGGCATCCGCTCGTTTCTGGGGGAGCCCTACTCGCCCGGTTTCTACGCGTTCGACGACCTGCTGAGGCAATGGCGCGCCGCGGGTGATCTGAACGGCCTGGTGCTCGGAACTTAGATGGCGGAGCTCAGATTCGACGGGCGCGTCGCCGTCATCACCGGAGCCGCCAGGGGACTCGGTCGCTGCTACGCCCTGCTGCTGGCGTCCCGGGGCGCCAACGTGGTCGTCAACGATCCAGGCGGTGACCTCGAGGGCGAGGGCAGCGACGCCGGCCCGGCCGAGGCGGTGGTTCGTGAGATCGCCGCCGCCGGTGGCCAGGCCGTCGCCAGCACCGACTCGGTGGCCACCGCGGAAGGCGGCAAGGCGATCATCGACATGGCGCTCGAAACCTACGGCCGCGTCGACGTTCTCATCCACAACGCCGGGATCGTCCGCCGAGCGCCCCTGAGAAAGATGAGCTACGAGGACTTCGACGCGGTGCTGGATGTGCACCTGCGCGGCGCATTCCATGTGGTGCGGCCCGCGTTCCCGGTCATGTGCGACGCCGGCTACGGCCGCATCGTGTTGACGTCGTCGATCGGCGGACTGTACGGCAACCACGGCGTCGCCAACTATGCGGCCGCCAAGGCCGGCGTGATCGGGCTGGCCAACGTGGCGGCCCTCGAGGGCGCCGCCGACGGCGTGGCCTGCAACGTGATCGTGCCGGCCGCGGTGACGCGGATGGCCGCCGGGATCGACACCTCGGCCTACCCCCCGATGGACCCGGAACTGGTTGCGCCCGTGGTGGGTTGGCTCTCGCACGAAACCTGTTCGGTGACCGGCGAGGTGTTCATCGCGCTCGCGGGCCGGGTGGCCCGGGCGGTCGTCGCCGAAGGCCCCGGCGTGCATCGGCCGGTGTGGACGGTCGAGGGCGTCGGCGAGCACCTCGACGCGATTCGAAACGTCGACGCTCCGCTGGTGTTCCCGGTGGTACCCGACGGTCACGGCGAGCACCTCCGCTACAGCTTCGAACTCGCGCACCGTTCCAACGACCGGGGCGTACTCCATGGCTAGCCGGGCGCGGACGGGACCGATGGCCGGGGTGCGCGTGATCGACCTCACCGGAATGGTCATGGGGCCGTATTGCACGCAAATCATGGCCGACATGGGTGCCGACGTGATCAAAGTCGAACCGCCACAGGGTGATACCACCCGCTACGTCTCGGTGGGGCCGGCGCCGGGCATGAGCGGGGTGTTCGTCAACGTCAACCGCGGCAAGCGCAGCGTGGTGCTCGACCTGCACACCGACGCCGGCACGCACGCATTGCGCGCGCTGGTCGAGACGGCCGACGTGTTCATCCACTCGATGCGCGCCAAGGCAATCGCCAAGCTCGGCTTCGCCTACGACGACGTCGCCGCGATCAACCCGGCGATCGTCTACACGAATTGCTACGGGTACGGGCGACGCGGACCCGATCACGACCGGCCCGCCTACGACGACACCATCCAGGCCGAATGCGGCCTGCCCGCGGTGCAACAGCAATTGACCGGCGAATTCGATTACGTCGGAAGCATCATGGCCGACAAGGTCGCCGGGCTGACCGCACTCTACGCGACGATGATGGCGCTGTTTCACCGCGAACGGACCGGCGAGGGCCAGGAAGTCGAGGTCGCCATGTTCGAAACGATGGCGTCGTTCATGCTCGTCGAGCACGCCAACGGCGCAATGTTCGACCCGCCCCTGGGTCCCGCGGTGTATCCGCGCACCGTGGCGCGCAACCGACGGCCGTACCGCACCAGCGACGGCTACATCGCCGCGCTGATCTACAACGACAAGCACTGGAACGCCTTCATGAATGCCGTGCGGCCACCGTGGGCCAGCGAGCTGTATTCGACGTTGGAACAGCGCGTCGGCCAGATCGACACCATCTACGGGCTGGTGGCCGAGACGATGAAAGAGCGCTCCACCGCCGAATGGCTAGCGCTGCTGCGAGAACTCGAGATCCCGGCGGCGCCGCTGAACACGCCTGACGCGCTCTTCGACGATCCGCATCTCAACGCCGTCGGCATGTTCGAGACGGTGGACACCCCGCACGGACCGGTGCGCTTCCCGGGCGTACCCACCTGGTTCTCCCGCACCCCCGGTCGGGTTGCCGGGCCGGCACCGGAGCTCGGCGCAGACACCGAAGACGTGCTGGCCGAACTCGGCGTGTCCGTTCGCGACGGAAAGGAATTCTGACCATGGCCGTGCCCGTCTACAAACGCATCCTCGACCTGTTCGAGGCCGAGGGCGTCAACACGTTGTTCGGCATCCCCGACCCGAACTTCGTGCACATGTTCCTCGAGGCGGAATCGCGTGGCTGGTCGGTGGTCGCGCCGCACCACGAGCTGAGCGCGGGCTTCATGGCCGAGGCGGCGTCGCGCATGACGGGCAGACCGGGGCTGTGCATCGGCACGCTCGGCCCGGGCATGGCCAACATCGCCGGGGCGATCCAGTGCGCGCTCGTGGAGAACTCGCCGGTGATCTTCCTCGGCGGGCAGCGCGCCCGCATCACCGAGCGCAGGGTCCGGCGAGGACGCATCCAATTCGTCCGCCAGGAGCCACTTTTCGCGTCGTCGGTCAAGTACAGCGCGTCCATCGAGTACGCCGACCAGACCGACGAGATCGTCCACGAGGCGATCCGGCAGGCGATGTCGGGCCGGCCCGGCCCGGCCTATGTCGAGTACCCGTCGCACGTCATCCTCGCCGAGCTCGACGCCGCCGATCCGCTGCCGCCGCACCGGTATCGGCTGGTCAACCAGGGCGCGGGCACCCGCGAGGTGGCCGAGGCCGTCACGCTGATCCGCGAGGCCGAGAACCCGATCCTGCTGGTCGGCCACGCCGTGCACACCTCCCGCACCCAACAGCCGGTCCGGGAGCTGGCCGAGCTGATGGCCTGCCCGGTGATCCAGACATCCGGCGGCACCTCGTACATCCCGGGGCTGCAGGAGCGGACGTTCCCCTACCTGTTCTCCCCGGCCGCCAACGAGGCCGTCGAACAATCCGACCTGTGCGTCGCGCTGGGCACCGAACTCGGCGAGCCGATGCACTACGGCCGGACCCAGCACTGGGCCGGCAACGACGCGAACCGCAAATGGGTGGTCGTGGAGCAGGACCCGACCGCCATCGGCGTCAACCGCCAGGTCGACGTGGCGCTGGTCGGCGACCTGCGCGGCGTGGTCCCGCAGCTGGTCGAGGCGCTCAGGGACGCGCCGCGGAAACCGGCGCCGGCGCTGCAGACCCTGATCGACAAAGATGCGAAAGAGCTTGCGGACATGGCGGAATCGGCGCCATCCGGACGTTCGCCGATCCACCCGGCGCGCTTTGTCGTCGAGGCCACCAAGGCATTCAACGAACTCAACGACGGCATCCTGGTGCGCGACGGCGGCGCGACCGTGATCTTTCAGTGGACCTACTCGCAGTCCAAACCGCGCGACGTCATCTGGAACCAGAACTTCGGCCACCTCGGCACCGGCCTGCCGTACGCGATCGGAGCGTCCGTCGCCGAGGGCGGTAACCGGCCGGTGATGCTGCTGACCAGCGATTCGGCATTCCTGTTCCATATCGCCGAGCTGGAAACCGCTGCGCGCCAGCATGTTCCGTTGGTGTGCGTGGTGGGCGTCGACCATCAGTGGGGCCTGGAGGTCGGCGTGTACAAGCGCACCTTCTCTCAGCCCTCGCCGCAGCCCGGGGTGCACTGGAGCAAGGACGTGCGGCTGGACAAGGTGGCCGAGGGCTTCGGTTGCCACGGTGAGTACGTCGAGAAGGAAGAGGAAATCGGCCCGGCGATCGCACGCGCCTACGCCAGTGGCAAAGTCGGTGTCGTGCACGTGTGCATCGATCCGAAGGCCAATTCCGAGGAGATGCCCAAGTACGACCGATTCCGCACCTGGTACGCAGAAGGCACCCAGTGAGAGAAGGATGATGTCATGCGCGAATACCTCAAGTTCTACATCGACGGCCGCTGGGTCGACCCGGTGCGACCCAACACCTTCGACGTCGAAAACCCGGCGACCGAGCAGGCCTCCGGGCGGATCTCGCTCGGATCGGCCGCCGACGTCGACGTGGCGGTCAACGCCGCCCGGCGCGCTTTCGCGGCGTGGTCGCAAACCAGTCGCGAGCAACGCCTCGATCTGCTGGAGGCGATTCTGACCGAATACGGCAAGCGCGCAGACGATCTCGCGGCGGCGGTGACCGAGGAGATCGGCGCGCCGCCCTCGCTGTCCGCCGGCCCGCAGGTGCAACTCGGGCTAGGTCACCTGGTGACGGCGATCGACGTGCTGAAGAACTTCCCCTTCGAAGAACAGCACGGGTCCACGCTGATCGCCAAGGAGCCCATCGGCGTCTGCGGGCTGATCACACCGTGGAACTGGCCGCTGAATCAGATCGCGGTCAAGGTGTACCCGGCGCTGGCGACCGGGTGCACGATGATCCTGAAACCGTCCGAGGTGGCGCCGTTTTCGGCCTACATCTTCACCGAAATCCTCGACGCGGCGGGCGTTCCGGCCGGGGTGTACAACCTCGTCAACGGCGACGGCCCCGGGGTCGGGGTGGCCTTCGCGAGCCACCCCGACGTCGACATGGTGTCGTTCACCGGGTCCACGCGCGCCGGCGTCGAGGTGGCCAAGAACGCCGCCCCCACGGTGAAGCGGGTGACCCAGGAGCTCGGCGGCAAGAGCCCCAACATCGTCCTCGACGACGCGGGCTTCGCCGACAGCGTCCGCGCCGGCGTGGCCAACATGATGCCCAATTCCGGGCAGAGTTGTAACGCGCCGTCGCGCATGCTGGTCCCGAATTCGCGGATGGCCGAGGCGATCAGCATCGCCCGGGAGGTCGCCGAAAACGTGAAGGTGGGCCGCCCTGAGGACAAGACCGCGATCGGGCCGGTGGCCTCGAAGGCGCAATTCGAGAAGGTCCAGCGCCTGATTCAGAAGGGTATCGAGGAGGGCGCGACCGTCGTCGCCGGCGGCCCGGGCCGGCCGGCGGGCCTGGACAAGGGTTACTACGTCAAGCCGACGGTCTTCGCCGACGTCACCAACGACATGACGATCGCCCGCGAGGAAATCTTCGGGCCGGTGCTGTGCATCCTCGGCTACGACGACATCGATCAGGCCGTCGAGATCGCCAACGACACCAATTACGGCCTGGCCGGTTATGTTTCGGGCGCCGACATCGACAAGGCGCGGCAGGTCGCCCGCAAGATCCGTGCCGGCTGGGTGACGATCAACCACGCCTTCGACATGAACGCGGCGTTCGGCGGCTACAAGCACAGCGGCAACGGCCGGGAGTGGAGCGAGTTCGGGTTCCACGAATACCTGGAGGTCAAAAGCACGCTGGGCTACGCGTCTTAACGGGCCATTTCACCACGAGGGAGGCCGCGATGAGATGTCGTGCCGCCGTGATCCGCGGGGTCGGCGAGGACTGGGAGATCCGCGAGATCGATCTGGACCCGCCCCGCGGCGGGGAGGTCCTGGTGCGGATGGCCGTCGCCGGGATCTGTCATTCCGATGACCATCTGTTCACCGGCGACGTGGTGCCGACGCCCGAGTCGCTGGCCGCAAGCGGTGCGCCCGCGCCGGATTGGTTCCCGCTGCTGGGCGGTCACGAGGGCGCCGGAGTCGTCGCGGAAGTCGGGCCGGGCGTGACGACGGTGCGGCCGGGGGACCACGTGGCGCTGTCGTTCATCCCCGCGTGCGGCAGTTGCCGGTTCTGCGTGAACGGACAGAGTTATATCTGCGACATCGGTGCGAGCCTGTTCGTGCGGGAGATGCCCACCGATGGAACGTGCCGCCGGCATCTCGGCGACGAAAACCTGTTGGCCTATGGCCAACTCGGCACGTTCGCCGAATACGCGGTGCTGTCGGAAAGGTCGGTCATCAAGATCGACGACGCGATCCCCTTCCATGCCGCCTCGCTGGTGTCGTGCGGTGTCAGCACCGGCTGGGGGTCGGCGACGGTGTCGGCGGGCACCGAACCCGGCGACACCGTCGTCGTCATCGGGGCCGGCGGCGTCGGGATGAACGCCCTGCAGGGGGCACGCGCCGTCGGCGCGAAATACGTCGTCGCGGTGGATCCGGTTGATTCCAAGCGGGATTCGGCCAAGATCTTCGGCGCCACGCACACCGCCGCCTCCGCCACCGAAGCGGTGCCGCTGGTCAGGGACATCACCGACGGGTTGATGGCGGACCGCGTCGTCGTCTGTCCGGGCGTGGTCCGCGTGGACCTGCTGCCGTTGGCGATGACGCTGCTCCGTAAAGGCGGGGTGTGCGTGCTCACCGGCATCACCCCGTTCACCGAGCCGCCGGTCCCGCTGGTGCTGCAGGAGATGACGCTGTCGGCCAAACAGCTCAGGGGAGCGCTGTACGGCGGGATGAATCCGCGCACCAGCGTGCCGATGCTGTTGTCGCTGTATCAGGCGGGCGCATTGAAGCTCGACGAGCTGGTCACCCGGCACTACCGGCTGGAGCAGATCAACGAGGCGTTCGCGGACCTGCGCGAGGGCCGCAACATTCGCGGCATCATCGACTTCGCCGGCGCGTAGCGCCCGAAAGCCCCCGCCGGGTCACGCGGGTTCAAAGTGGCGGCGGATTCCGGCCAGCATCGCCGCGTGCGCCTTGACCGCCTCGCGCGTCGTGATCGCCGCCAGCGGCCGGGGCGCCGCGATCCGGATGCGCTCGGTGATCCGGGTGCCGCCCTCGATCGGTGTGAAGCTCACCCTCCCGCGCAGCCGCACGCCCGGTGACTGATCGGCCTCCGTGAGCACGTCGCCGTCGGCGAAAACGCGCAGCCGCGCCCGATACGTGATTCGAATGCTGAAGGGCCCCAACGGGACCCGGTCCACCACCCGATAGCTTTGCAGGTACCCGCCCGGCGTTTGGGTGCGCGAGGTGGCGCGCACGGACACGATCAGCGGATGCACCAGCCCGATGTTGTCGAGGTCGGCGTAGAAGTCGCGCACGGCGTCCGGCGGCGCCGGAACGTCCTCGGACAGCGCCCGCTCGGCGTGGGCGACCCACCAGCTCATCCGAACAGCTCCGCTGCGAGATCGGCTGTGCGCCACCAGACCAGGGCGGCGAACGCCGCCAACGCCAGGACCGTCGCCGCGGCCTGGACCGGGGTGCGGCGTCGTCGCGGCGGGTAGACGTAGGCCGCGGCGACCAGGCCGCCGGTGACCAGCCCGCCCACGTGTCCCTGCCAGCTGATCCGCTGGGAGCTGATCGCCGGGACCACGAACGTGAAGGCCAGGTTGACCGCGATGACCGCGACCACCCAGCGGACGTCAAGGGTGAGCCGCTTGGCCACCACCAGGGCGGCACCGAAAAGGCCGAAGATCGCGCCCGAGGCGCCCGCCGTCGCCGTGTTCAGCGGCGAGATCAGGTAGACCAGCACCGATCCGCCGAGGCCGCTCAAGGCGTACAGCACGCCGAAACGCAGCCGCCCCAACCACGTCTCGAGCGGGGGACCGATGACGTACAGCGCCCACATGTTGAACAGCAAATGCGTTGGGCCGTAATGCAAAAACGCCGCGGTCGCCAGCCGGTAGAGCTGGCCGTCGGCGACGGCCGGCGGCCACAGGCTCAGCCGCTTCTCCAGGTTTCCCGACGCCATCTGGGCGATGAATACCGCGACATTGATCGCGATCAGCACATAGGTTACGACCGGTGTGGCCGACCGCTGCACACCGCCGAAGCGGGTCCGCGGCCGCGGCACCGAGCGGGCGCCGGCCTCGACACACTCGACGCACTGGTGACCGACGGCGGCGGCGCGCATGCAGTCCCCGCAGGCGTAGCGTTCGCACCGGTTGCAGCGCACGTAGGTCGGGCGCCCGGGATGCCGGTAACAGGTCGGGGCCTCGGCCGGCGACCCCGGTGCGCTGGGAGCACTCACCGGACCATTCTCGCCCGCGGCGAGCTGTTTTGCGGACCGTCGCGGTGCCCTACGCTGTGTTGCGTGGAGTCACCGAGGTGACCGGGATCGGCGGCGGGGTCGTCGAGCGCTACCTTCAATGCCTGGCCGCGCACGACTGGGACGGCCTGGCCACCACGATCGCCGACGAAGGCCTGACGCGGGAGGGCCCGTTCTGCGACGTCGTCGAGGGCAAGCAACACTACGTCGCCTACCTCCGCAAGGTGCTCACCAATCTCGAGGGCCACCGGCTGCAGGTGCAGCGGGTCTCGCACGTAAACGACCGGTTGTCCTACGTCGAATTGACGGAGGCGTTTCAGATCGATGGGGCGCCGGCCGCGTGGCCCGAATGCATTCTCTTCGAGCAGGGCGACGACGGACTGATCTGTCGCGTCAGCGTGTTCTTCAAACAGCCCCCGGCCGGCACCGCTTAGCGGTCCATGCGGTCTATTCCCTCGCCCGTGGAATTGACCTAACGTGTGATAGATGGAGCCAGACGGAACGCCGGAGACGGTGCCGGTCGAGAAATTGCACTCGGGCGACCCGATCACCGATTGTGGTCAACGGTACATAGTCCTCGAATCGAAAGCGCTCGGCGACAGCTGCGTGGTCCTCGAACTCGAGTCCCGGGTGGACCATCAGCTGCAGGTCATCGAAAAGTCCTATCCGGCCGGGTATCACGTCGGCCGTGCGAACCACCATATCTTGTAGCCGTTTTCCGCCGGCAACACCGCGATGCGTAGCCCTTCGACGGCTACCGCGTCTTCACGTCATTGCAGGCGACGCCTGGCCCACATTCCAAACGCCTTGTGGCGCAACGCAACTAATTTGGCGCGTTTGGCCCCACCGTAAACCGGTAATCTTGTGCCCGGGGACGCGACTGCACCCCTGATAACTGAGCTATTCGACCCGCCAAGTCGTCGGTGTCATCGCGTGGCCGTCCCGGCGGGCGGAGCTGTGGACAGGCCTTCGACGCGCCGGGATCATTGGGCGCGGTAGACGAAATCGAAGGGTGACGGAATGAAGATTCCGGGTGTGGCGAGCGTCGTGGCCGGCGTGGCCGGGGGGGCCGCGCAGGTGATGCGGGTCGGCGTGTCGACCGCGGCCGGCGCCGCCGGCGCCGTGCAGACGCTGGCCAGCCCGGTGGCCGAGCTGGCCGGCCCGGTGGTCCAGTCGATGGCCCAGACGACCGGGCGGGCGGTCGGGATAGGCGTTGCGGCCAAGCGCCCCGACCGGGTCGCGCCGCCGGTGCGCTGGCGGAGCGGGCGGCGCGTGCACCTCGACCTCGACCCGCTGCTGCCGTTCCCCGCGTGGCACGAACACGCGCCGGTGGTCGAGGAGCCGGTTCGCCGGATTGCCGGGGTGGCCTCGGCGCACGTCGAGGGCGCGCTCGGGCGGCTGGTGATCGAAATGGACAGCGCCGCCGACGTCGACCGCGTCCTGGACGAGGTGCGCGAGACGGTCTGCGACGTGGCCGCAGACCTCGCCGCGACCGGGCCCAAGGCGGTCACCCGGACGGCGCCCTTCGCCGACCCGGGTAACCCGTTGGCGATCCTGGTGCCGGTGACCGCCGCGGCCATGGACGTCGCGGCGATCGGCGCCGCGGTCACCGGCTGGCTGGGCCGGCTGCCCATGGCGCCGCGAAGCGCGCGGGCCGCGGCGGCCCTGCTCAATCATCAGCCGCGCGTGGTCGCCGTTTTGGAATCGCGGTTGGGTCGGGTCGGCACCGACATCGCGCTCAGCGCCTCGACGGCGTTGGCCAACGGGCTGACCCAGGCGGTCGGCACCCCCCTGCTCGACCTTGCCCAACGCAGCCTTCAGGTCTCCGAGGCGTCGGCGCACCGGCAGCGCTGGCGCGAGCGGGAGCCGGAACTCGCCTCACCGAATCGGCCACAGGCCCCGGTGGTCCCCGTCATCTCGTCGGCCGGACCCAAGTCGCACCAGCCACGACACAACTCGGCCGCCGCGGCCGCGGGCGAGGTCTCGCACGTCATGGTCGGCGGGGCCATCGACGCCGCCATCGACACCGCGAAGGGCTCGATGGCCGGTCCGGTGGAGGAGTACGCCGATCAGGCCGCCAACGCCTCGCTGGTCGCCGCCGCGGGCGCGCTGCTGGCCGGCGGCGGCACCGAGGACGCGGCGGGGGCGCTGCTGGCCGGCGTGCCGAGGGCCGCCCACGTGGGCCGCCAGACGTTCGCCGCGGTGCTGGGCCGCGGCCTCGCCAACGCCGGGCAGCTGATCCTCGACCCGGGCGCCCTGCGCCGCCTGGACCGGGTGAAGGTCGTCGTCATCGACGGGGCGGCGCTGCGCGGCGACCACCGCGCCGTGCTGCAGGCCCGCGGCGACCTGCCCGGCTGGGACGAGGACCGCGTCTACGAGGTGGCCGACGCGCTGCTGCACGGCGAGGAGGCCCCCGACCCCGACCCCGACGAGCTGCCGGCCACCGGAGCCCGCCTGCGCTGGGTGCGGGCGCAGGAACCGTCGACCGCACCCGCGCAAGGCCTCGAACACGCCGACCTCGTGGTCGACGGCGAGCGCGTCGGCAGCGTGGACGTCGGGTGGGAGGTCGACCCGTTCGCGATCCCGCTGCTGCAGACCGCGCACCGCGCCGGCGCCCGGGTGGTGCTGCGCCACGTCGCGGGCACCGAGGACCTGACCGCCAGCGTCGCGGTGAGTCATCCGGCGGGAACGCCGCTGCTGGGGTTGGTGCGCGACCTGCGGACCGACCGTGGCCCGGTGCTGCTGATCACCGCGCTGCACCGCGACTTCGCCTCGACCGACACGCTGGCGGCGCTGGCCGTCGCCGACGTCGGCGTGGCCCTCGACGACCCCCAGGCGGCCACGCCGTGGACCGCGGACATCATCACCGGCACCGACCTGGCCGCGGCGGTGCGCATCCTGTCCGCGCTGCCCGTGGCCCGGGAGGCCACCGAGGCCTCGGTGCGCCTCGCCAAGGGCGGCAGCACCCTGGCCGGGCTGCTGCTGGTCACCGGCAGCGAACCCCGCACGGTCAACCCGCTGGCCCTGCGGCGCTGGCTCAACCCGGTCAACGCGGCCGCCGGGGCCGCGCTGATCTCGGGCGCGTTCTCGGCCACCCGGGCGCTGCGGCAGCCCGACCCCACGCCCCAGCCGCTGACCGCCTGGCACGCGCTGGATCCCGAGATCGTGTACTCGCGGCTGGCCAGCCGGACCCGGCCCCTGGCCGTCGAGCCCGGCACCGCACCGTGGCGACAATTTTTCGACGACCTGTCCTACAACCCGGTCATCGCGCCGCTGCGCGGCCCGGCCACCCGGGTCGGGCGGCTGCTGTCGGCGACGCGCGCCGAGCTCGCCGATCCGCTGACCCCGATCCTGGCGGTCGGGGCGGCGGCCTCGGCGATCGTCGGCAGCAACGTCGACGCGCTCCTGGTGGCCGGCGTGATGACGGCCAACGCGATCGCCGGCGGAGCGCAGCGGCTGCGGGCCGAAGCGGCGGTGGCCGAGCTGTTCGCCGAGCAGGACCAGCACGCGCGCCGCGTCGTGCTGCCGACGGTCGCCACGGCGCACCGCCGCCTGGAGGCGGCCCGGTCCAGCGAGCGGACCGTCACGGTGAGCGCGAAATCGCTGCGCCCGGGCGACATCATCGACCTGGCCGCCCCCGAGGTGGTGCCGGCGGACGCGCGGCTGCTGGTGGCCGAGGACCTCGAGGTCGACGAGTCGTTCCTAACCGGCGAGTCGCTGCCGGTGGACAAGCAGGTCGAGCCCGTCGCCGTCGCCGACACCGACCGGGCCAGCATGCTGTTCGAGGGCAGCACCATCGTCGCCGGGCGCGCGCGGGCGATCGTCGTGGCCACCGGCGCCGGGACCGCGGCGCAACGCGCGATCTCGGCGATCGCCGACGTCGAGTCGGCCGCCGGGGTGCAGGCGCGGCTGCGGGAGCTCACCAGCAAGGTGCTGCCGCTGACGCTCGCCGGCGGCGCGGCGGTGACGGGTTTGGCCCTGGCACACCGGGGTTCGCTGCGCCAAGCCGTCGCCGACGGCGTCGCGATCGCCGTGGCGGCCGTCCCCGAGGGACTGCCGCTGGTGGCCACCCTGTCCCAGCTCGCCGCCGCCCAGCGCCTGTCGCGGCGCGGGGCGCTGGTCCGCACGCCGCGGGCCGTCGAGGCGCTGGGCCGGGTGCAGACCATCTGTTTCGACAAGACCGGCACTCTCACCGAAAACCACCTGCGCGTCGTATGCAGCGTGCCGCACGGCAGCAGCGTCGACGGCCCGTTCCCCGCCGCCGGCGACCCGGCTGCGGCCGAGGTGCTGCTGGCCGCCGCGCGCAGCTGCGGCGAGCCCCAGAACGGGCAGGGCCACGCGCACGCCACCGACGAGGCCATCCTCACCGCCGCGGAATCCCTTGACGGCCAGGGGGACCCGGACTGGAACGTGCTGGCCGAGGTGCCGTTCGAGTCCAGCCGCGGCTACTCCGCCTCGATCGGCACCCTCGGCGACGACGCCCGGCCGATGCTGCTTGCCAAGGGCGCCCCCGAGGAAATCCTGCCGCGCTGCCGGTTCGCCGATGCTAACGGCGAGCTCGACCACGCCGAGGCCCTGGTGTTGCGCATGGCCGAGCAGGGGCTGCGGGTGCTGGCGGTGGCGCGGCGAGTTTGGGAGCGCGGGACCACCGAGGAGGACACCGACGCCGACAGCGTCGACGCCGCCGCGCGCGACCTCGAACTGATCGGCTATGTCGGATTGGCCGACACCGCACGGGAATCGGCGCGGCCACTGATCGAGGCGCTGGTCGAGTCCGGTCGCAGGGTGGTGCTGATCACCGGCGACCACCCGGTGACCGCGCGAGCGATCGCCCGCCAGCTTGGCCTGCCGTCGGATGCGCGGGAGGTGAGCGGCGCCGAGTTGGCCGCCCTCGACGAGGACGCCCGGGCCAAACTGGCCGCCGACGCCCAGGTCTTCGCCCGCGTCAGCCCGGAGCAAAAGGTGCAGATCGTCGCCGCGCTGCAGCACAGCGGGCAGGCCGTCGCGATGGTCGGCGACGGCGCCAACGACGCCGCGGCGATCCGGATGGCCGACGTGGGCATCGGGGTGAGCGGCCGCGGTTCGTCCGCCGCGCGCGGGGCCGCCGACATCGTCTTGACCGACAACGACCTCGGCGTGCTGCTCGACGCGCTGGTGGAGGGCCGCGGCATGTGGGGCGGGGTGCGCGACGCGGTGAGCCTCCTGGTCGGCGGCAACGTCGGCGAGGTGCTCTTCACGATCATCGGGACCGCGCTGGGC
Organism: Mycobacterium palustre; assembly: GCF_002101785.1. Taxonomy (GTDB): domain Bacteria; phylum Actinomycetota; class Actinomycetes; order Mycobacteriales; family Mycobacteriaceae; genus Mycobacterium; species Mycobacterium palustre. The sequence continues at coordinate 121,849 of NZ_LQPJ01000136.1, read as the reverse complement.
ACCGGCCGCGCGCCGGTGGGCACGCGCCAGCTGCTGCTGGTGAACCTGCTGACCGACATGTTTCCCGCGCTGGCGGTCGCGGTCACCCCGCAGTACCCCCAGCCCGAGGAGGCCGAGGACGGGACCGACCGCGACGCCGACGAGCTGCAGCGCGCGTTCCAGCGCGCGGCGCTGGCCGAACCGGCGCCGTCGCTCGACGCCCCGCTCATGCGCCAGATCGTCACCCGCGGCGCCGTCACGGCGGCCGGCGCGACCGCGGCGTGGGCCATCGGCCGCTGGACCCCGGGCACCGAACGCCGCACGTCCACAATGGGACTCACCGCGCTGGTGACCACGCAGCTCGCCCAGACGCTGCTGACCCGCCGGCACAGCCCGCTGGTGCTGGGCACGGCGCTGGGCAGCGCCGGTGTGCTGGTCGCCATCGTCCAAACCCCGGGCGTGAGCCAGTTCTTCGGGTGCACGCCGCTGGGGCCGGTCGCCTGGTCGGGGGTGATCGGCGCGACCGCCGGCGCCACCGCCGTCTCGGTGCTGGCGCCCAACTGGCTGGCCAAAAGGGTCGAAGCCCTGGAGCCCAAACAGGGGTCATAGCGGGCTCAGCCCGCCGACAGCTCCTTGCGCACCACCTTGCCCGCGGGGTTGCGCGGGATGGCGTCGACGAGGTGGATGTCCCTGGGCTGTTCGAAGCGAGAGACCTTGCCCTTCAAGTATTCCCGGAGCGCCGTCGGGTCGATGCCGCTGTCCGGCTTGGCCACGACGAAGGCGGCCAGCCGCTGGCCGAACCGCTCGTCGGGCACCCCGATCACCGCGTTGTCGGCGACGTCGGGGTGTTCGGCGAGCGCGTTTTCGACCGCGCGCGGATAGACGTTCTCCCCGCCGGAGATGATCATGTCGTCTTCGCGACCGACGATGAACAGCCGGCCCGCGTTGTCGAAATAGCCCATGTCCCCGGTGCTGGTCATGTTCTCAACGACGGCCTTGGCTTTCTCCGCGCCCGAGCCGCCGGTGTAGCCCTCGCCGGCCAGCTCGCCGCCGACAAAAATGCGGCCCGTCACGCGCGGGCCGACGGGCCGGTCGTTCCTGTCGAAGATGCGCACCGGGCAGCCCGCGACCGGCCTTCCGACCGTCTCGGGGGCGTCCCGCAGGTCCGCCGGCGTGGCGAGGGCGCCGATGCCCACCTCGGTGGAGCCGTAGCCGTTGTAGAGGATGTCGCCGTAGGCGTCCATGAAGCGCTGCCCCAGCGTGGGGTCGAGCCGATCCCCGCTGGACAGCACGACGCGCAGGTAGGGCACCGGGTTTCGGGCCCGCACCCGCTGCGGCAGCTCCAGGATGCGGGCCAGCACCACCGGGACCGCCGTGAACGCGTCGGCGCGATGCAGCGACGCCTGGGCCAGCGCGGCCTCGGCGTCGAAGTGGCGATGGGTCAGCACCGTGCCGCCCAGGGCCACCGTCAGCATCAGCATGCCCAGGCCCAGCCCGTGAAACATCGGCATCGCCACCGAGATCCGCGACCCGGTGCGCAACCCGGTGCGGTCCAGGATCGTCACCCACACGCCGACCGCCGACCGCAGCTGCGGGCTGCGCGGCACGCCCTTGGGCTTGCCGGTGGTGCCCGACGTGAGCAGGACGATCCGGCCAGGCGGGGACACCGAGGGCCGCGAACCTCCGTCGCGCGCAGCGACGGCCGCCGGGTCGACGACCGTGAGCGACGGCTCGGGTCTGGAGGCGGCCCGGGCCCGTTCGGCGAATTCGTCGTCGGCGACGATCGTCGTGATCGCGTGCGCGCCCACGGCGGCCGCCAGCGCGTCCACTTGGAATTCGGTGTTGACGAGCACCACGTCGGCGCCCAGCAGTGCCACCGCGAAGAACGCCTCGACGAAGCCGCGCCCGTTGCGGCACATGACCCCCACCGCCTGGCCGGGCCCGACTCCGGCGCCGGACAGCTCGGAGGCCAGCGAATCCGTCCCACGCCGGAGCTCGCCGTAGGTCAGGGCGCCGTCGTCGTCGACGATCGCGGTCCGGTTCGGCCAGCGCGCCGCCGTGACCGCCAGCAGCGTGTAGGGGTTGGTGCCGCCGCGGCGGGCCTCGAGCAGCAGGCGGAACCCCGCGGCCGGGGAAGGCGGGCTCAGCAATCCCGACCGCAGCAGCGCCCGGGCCGCGGTGGCGAGCACGCCGTCGGCGATCATCGACGGGCCTCGGGGGCAGCGGGATCGGCGAGGAAGCGGCGGTGCCACAGCCGCGCGGCGCGCTCGGCGGGGCCGGCCAGCAGCACCGAGGCCAGCTCGGCCGGCCACACCCACGGCGGCTCGTTGGTGCGGGGCCGCTCGATCACCGCCTTGGCGATCGCGTCGGCGGCCTCGTCCGGGGACAGGCCCGGCAGCCGGCCCAGGATCGGCGTGGGCTCGATCATCCGGGTGCGGACCAGCGCGAAGTAGACCGACGTGACGTCCACGCCGTCGGCGTGCAGCTCCGGCGCCACGCTGCGCAGCCACCGGTCGAACGCCCCCTTGGACGCCTGGTACGCCCCCCACTGCGGGCCCGGCGCGACACGCACGCCGACGCTCGACACGTTCACGATGTGCCCGCCGCCGCGCTCGCGCATGGCCGGTAACAGCCCGAGCAGCAACCAGATCGGCCCGAGGTAGTTGATGGCGATGGTGCGCTGGAAGTCGTGCGGGCGGTCGTACTGGTCGTGCAGCGAGCGGCGCAACGACTTTCCGGCGTTGCTCACCACGATGTCCAGCGCGCCGTGGTTTTCGTTGATCCGCTTGGTCAGCTCGCCGACCGCGGCCTCGTCGCTCAGATCGGTCGGGTACGCGACGGCGCGACCGCCGCCGGCATTGATCGCCGCGGTGAGGTCGTCCAGCCGTTCGGCCGACCGTGCGACGACGAGGACGGTCGCGCCCGCGGCGGCCATGCGGCGGGCCGTCGCCTCGCCGATGCCATAGGACGCGCCCGTCACCAGCACCGTCTTGCCAAAGACGGCGCGGCGCAGCTTGTCCGGATCGGAGACCCGCGCCGGATTGGCCATTCGGTCGGCGGCGCCCGCGATCACCCTTGGCAAGGCGTTTTTCGCGTTCTTCAAGGGCTGCGGTATCACGTTCACGTTCACTGCCGTGTCCACTCGGAAATTGCGCGCCGAGGGCGCGGCTGTGGCTTCACCGGTCCCTCGACTCGGGCTCTAGCTAGCAGACCACACAGGCAACGGGCCCCGCGCTTCGGCCCGGCCTAACACCGCGTCGACGGGCGAACGGAAAACCCAAGTCCGACAGCGCGCGTGGTAGTCACACACCTGCGATAATTGCCAGGGAACTCACTGTTTAGGCACACGTACAGATGGGCACCTTTGCGGCATGATTGCACGTCACATCCCTCGTCACCTTGGTTCCGCGGTAGTTGCGGCCACGGGCCTTAGCGCCTCGGTTTTCGCCGCTACCCTCCCCTCCGCCTCCGCCCAGCCGTGTCCGGACGTCCAGGTGGTGTTCGCCCGGGGTACCGGTGAACCTCCTGGCGTCGGACCAACCGGGCAGGCCTTCGTCGACAACCTGCGCTCGCGGGTGGGCGGGAAGTCGTTGGACGTGTACCCGGTGAACTACCCCGCCAGCAACGAGTGGGACACCGGCCTCGACGGCATCCGTGACGCCGGCGCGCACGTGGTCTCGACGGCCCACGACTGCCCCAACACCAAGATGGTGCTCGGCGGCTACTCCCAGGGCGCGGCCGTGATGGGCTTCGTCACCTCGGCCGCCGTCCCGGACGGCATCGACCCCGCCGCCGTGCCGAAACCGATGGACCCGGAGGTGGCCAACCACGTGTCGTCGGTGGTGCTGTTCGGCATGCCCAACGTCCGCGCGATGAACTTCCTCAACGAGCCGCCGGTCGCGATCGGCCCGCTGTATCAGCCGAAGACCATCAAGGTGTGCGCCCCCGAGGACCCGGTCTGCTCTGACGGGATGAACTTCGCCGCGCACGACACCTACGCCTCCGACGGGGCGATGATCGACAAGGGCGCGATTTTCGCGGCCAACCGTCTCGGCGAGGGTCCCGCGCCGGCGGGCGGGGGTTCCCCCGCGCCGACGGCCGTCGTCGCCTCCCCGGGCGGGGGCTTCGGCAGCTGAGTCTGGTTTGCATCGGGGACTGGCCCGTGTCCGGGGCTAGTCCCCGATGAACCCCTTGTTGCGCATCAGGGCGTCCGCCAAAAACCCGTCGTGCGGGATCTGCGGCGCCGCGGAGAATGTCGGGCGGCCGAGGTAGACGTTGGCGACCGTCGGTTCGGCCAGCAGGTCGTCGATCAGGTCCCCGTCACCGGTGATCGCGGTGACGACCAGCGAGTGCCGCAGCGGCTCCACCCCGGCGCCGCGCGGCCACGGGGCCACCCACACGCAGGGGAACGGCAATTCGATGTTGAGCTTGCCGACGTCGGGTTCGGCCATCAGGTGCACCGCCGGGCGCAGGGCGGCGCGGCCGTCGCCCAGCGCCGCGACCACCTGGCCCGCACCGAGAAGCGGCGTGGTGCCCGCCGCCTTGGCCGCCAGGTAGTTGGCCAGCGCCCGCGCCTTCTCGACGGGCTGGGTGGGCAGGATCGCTCGCTCGTCCTCGGTGGGGAGCGCCTCGATCGTCGCCAACCGTTCGGCGATCGCCGCGGCCAGCGGGGCGGGGTCTCCCTCGTAGAGCACCGCCGTGGCGTTCACGCACGCCATTCCGCCCAGGTTGGCGATCGAGTCGACGACCAGGTCGAGATATTCGCGCCAGTCCCGGTCGGCGGTGATGAGTATCTTGGCGCGTCCGGGGCCGTTCACGATCACCGAGGGATCGCCGGCGTATTTGTCGACGACGTCCTGTCCGCCGTACACCATGGCGAGGTCGGCCGAGCGGATGATGCCGTCGGCGCCGCCGTGGTCGGTGGGCAGGTAGACCGCATCCTCGGCCCGAAACCCCGCCTGGCGCAACGCATTCACCAGCCGGTGGCCCGTCAGCGGCTCCCGGCGTGACGGGCGCAGCGCCACCCGGTAGCCCAGCGCCAGCGCCTGCGGCCACAGGCCGTGCACGCCGGGCCCGTTGCCGGCCGCGTGCACGGCGAACACCTCGCCCCGGCGCGCCCACACCGCGCCGCCGGCCCGGGTGCGCCCGTCGCGCCAGTCGAAGCCGGCCCCGGTGGGGCGGGCCGGCCGCACCGCATCGAACGCCGCGGCGACGGCGGCGGCCACGCCGCGCGCGCCGGCGCGGGTCACCGCGATGGGCAGCCCCGAAATCCGGCTCGCCAGCCCGACATAACCCTCGAAGCTCAGGCCGCCGATCTCGGCCGTCGCGAAGGCTTCGGCCGCGTCGGCCAGCGCCGCCTCCCGCCGCGCCAGCGGCAACGGCCGCACCGCACGCTGGGCGCCGATGGTGCGCGAGACATACAGCGGCGGAACGATGCTCAGCTCGGCGACCGCGACGCCGGCGGTGCTCACGATCACCTCGCGGTTGCGGGTGCGGTATCGGCCGCTTGGCCCGAGCGCGTCCAGGGGCGCCAATTCCGTTGTGGCAGCCGCCGCTTCGGGCCCCATGCTCAATACACGCCCTCGATGACGTCCTCGCCCTCGAAGGTGCGCACCGGCCGCACCTCGCTGACGGAGTCGCTGAGCTGTCCGGCCGGCCCGGGCATCCGGATCGCCAGGTCGCGCTCCAGGTTGTTCGGGATGAACATGCCCTTGCTGACGTGGTGCATCACCACCTGGCCGCGCTGCCCGTACGGCACTCGCTCGCCGGTTTCGGGGTCGACCACCCAGAACACGACGTACGGCGTCCGCGGTTCGAAGACGAACGAGCCGCCGTCGGCGATCCGGGTGACCGCTTGGGAAAGCACCATGGTGCTGCCGAAGGCCATGGTGATGGTGGTGGCCGGGAAGATCTCGCGCAGCAGGTCGAGCGTGTCGAGGTCGACGTGCGCCCCGCTGAGCAACAGGTAGCGGATCTTGGCGTTCACCAGCTCCACCACCCGGTCGTTGCGGGCGATGGCCTCGAGCAGCGGCGGGGTGGTGTGCAGGTTGGCGACGTCCTGCGTCTGCAGGACGAACACGGCCTGCTCGACCACGTGCTCGACGTAGGCGCTCACCTCGGCGGCCGCGTTGCGGGCGGCGAGCTTTTTCACCCAGCGCGGGTCGATGTCGATCGGGTGGAATATCGCGCCGAGCCGCCCCGCCACCAGGCGGGAGAAGTAGCCGACGCCGTGCGGGCCGCTCGGCATCAGGCACAAAAAACCGCGGCCGGGCACGAAGCCGCCCGCCGCGAAGTCCTGCGTCTGCCATTCGACGACCTGGTCGATCCAATCCGGCAGCTGCACAGTGCGTTTCGGGGCGCCGGTGGTTCCGCCGGATTCGAATATCTGGGGCACCGGCGGGGCCGACCCGTAGCCGCGCGGGATGAGGTCCTCCACCGGCACCGCGCGCAGCTCGTTGACGAGGTTGGGAAACAACCGCAGATCCGCGAAGGTGTTGACGTCGGTCACCGGGTCGAAGTCGAGCGTCCGCGCGGCTCGCAGCCAGAACGGCGAGCCGGTGTCCTCGCCGAAGTGCCAGGCGATCGCCGCGCGCAGGTAGGCCTCGGAATCTTGCACCGGTGCCGACCTCGGGACGTCCAACAGCGAAAAATCGCCCATGCCGTCGATCCTGTCGCATCCCCCAAGGGCCGACAACCGTGCGGGCCGGCCGCGGGCATACGCGCGTTGAACGTTGGACGATGGCCGGGGAAACTCTTCGGTGCGACGGGGGTTCGGCGGCCGTGGCGTCAGGAATGTGCCAGGGTGGCCAAAGCCGTAGGGCCGCGCACCGGGCGCCGGCCGCGAACCGGCGAGACGAGGAAGACGAATGCGCTACATCGCATTGGAGGAAGCGTTTTCCATCCCGGAGCTGACCGGGCTGCGGCCGGCCCACCAACAACTGATGTATCTTGCGAAAGTCATTGCGCGCCAGCCCGACCGGTTCCGGGATTCGCCGCGTTGCCGATGCAGGAACCGGCGGCCGCGGCGCGGGAACTCGAACGCGCCGTCACCCAGCATGGGCTGTGCGGCGCGCTGGTCAACGATTGCATCAGCGGGCCGGGCGGGCGCTACCTGGATGCCCCGGCATACGACGAGCTCTGGTCGGCCCTGGAATCGCTTGGCGTGCCGCTCTATTTGCACCCCGGCGCGACGTTGATCCTGGGGCACATGGGCGAGTTCTTGCCGTTCCAGCGCAGCCGGCTGGATTCGCGCTACGCCACCCTGAGCGCCGAGGCGACGACGACCCCGTTGCGGCGCCCGCCCTCGGCATACCTCGGCACCAACGTCGTCTTTCACCAACAGCGGCGTCTTCTCCGTTGCGGTGATGCTCGGGGCCATGCTCGAGGTGGGGGCCGACGCGGTGCTGTTCTCCGTCGACTACCCCTACGAGTCGTCGTCCGAGGCGGTCGAGGGATTCGAGCGGACGACGCTGTCCGCCGCGGACCGGGCAAAGATCGCGCACGGCAACGCCGAACGGCTGCTGCGCATCTAGGCCGGGTGGTTGTGCAGCTTGCGGGGGTCGACGCCGGCGCGCCGCCATGCCTGGGCGGCCCACGGCAGGTAGATCAACGGCAGGGGCAGCCGGTTGATCAGCGGGTTCAGCGCCCGCATCGTGGCGGCGAACCGCTGAAAACGCCTCTCCTTGTCGGCATCCCACTGCAGCCCGCAGACCTTGCGCATCTGCGGCGGCAGGGTGCCCACCAGCACCAGCCGGGTGTAGGCGTTGAGCGGGGCGGACAAGATCTTCCAGACCGGCTTGGGAATCCGGCGCGGACCCGGGATGCCCTTGCGGATGTAGCCGGTGCCATACAGGACGGTTTTGTGCGGCACGAACCGCTCGAGCATCTGGTCCCAGTAGGCCAGGAAGTCGTCATAGGTCTGCGGCTGGCCGCGATCGCTGACCCCGTAGAGGCCGTACCACACCTTGCTTTCGTTGAAGATCCGCTCCTTTTCCGCGCGGGACAGCCGGCGGATGAAGGTGTCGGTCGTGTAGATGACCTGGTCGACGAACGTCGCGTGCGCCCAGTAGAACAACTCGGGGTTCAGCGCGTGATACCGCGAGCCGTCGCTGATGGTTCCCTTGATCGCTTTGTGGAAGTCGCGCACCCTGCGGCCCCACTCGTGCGGGTCGTCGGAGTACACCGTCTTCATCAGCGGCGGCGCGGTGCGCTTGGCCCGGCCCAACGTGTCGCTGAAGATCACCGAGTGATCCAGCACGCCCTGGGCGAGCTGCTCGATGCAGTTCTCGGTGCCGGCCGTGCGCTGGAAGCCGAAGAACTGCGTGCGGTGGTCCCCGTAAAACTTCCAGATCAACGAGTCGGGCCCCAGGCGCGGGGCGTCGGCCGGCCCGTCGACGGGCATCGGGACCGCTTCGCGCACTCCGGTGTCGAAATCCTGGCGAGCCGATTGCACCGTCATCTCGCACCCCCTGGCGCCGCGCCCCAGCCCGAAGCAGAGAAACAAATACGTATCTTTGTGTCACGATAGCATCGTAGGCGCCGAGGCCGCGGTGGGGGTGAATCGAAGGTGCAGAACCACAGCCCTGGGGGCACCCTCGACGAGAAAATCCTGGACACCGCGCGGACCGTGTTCGAGACCTACGGCGTGCGCCGCGCGAACATCGAAGACGTCGCCGCGCGCGCCGGGGTGAGCCGCAGCAGCATCTACCGGCGCTTCCCGACCAAGGTCGATTTGTTCGAGCACGTGGTGCGGCGCGAGGCCGAACAATTCTTCGCCACCTTGGACCGGGCCACCGCCGGATGCAACCCGCGGGAGGCCGTGATCGAAGCGTTCGCCCTGGGGGTGCGCCTGATCCAGGACTCGCCGCTGTACTCCCGGATCGTTGAAAGCGAGCCGGAGCTCTTCGGCCTGTTTTCCCGGTCCCACGTCTTCCCGATCCGCCAATTCGCCGACGGCATCGCCCGTACCCTGCGGCGCTGCGGGAGCGACATCCCGGATCCCGACCTGGCCAACATCTCCGACATCCTGCTTCGGGTCGCCCTGGGCATCGTCGTGTTTCCCACCGACCGGCTCGACACGTCGGACCCGGCGGCCGTCCGCGACTACGCCGCCCGCTACCTGGTTCCGATCGTCGGTCGCTAGCGGGCTTCGCCTTGCCTGTGACTTGTCGGGGCGCTGAATTAGCCTGATAGCCGTGCCTGGGTTTTCTGGGACACCGCGAACGCGATACGCCAGCTGCGGCGACACGGACATCGCCTACCAGGTGTTCGGCGACGGACCGATCGACCTGGTGCTGCTGCCCGGGCCGTCCATTCCGATCGACTCGGTCGACGCCGAGCCGTCGATGTACCGCTTTCAGCGGCGGCTGGCCTCGTTCGCCCGGGTGATCCGGCTCGACCAGCGCGGGATCGGGCTGTCGTCGCGGGTGCCGTCGGCGGACGTGATCGGGCCGCGATTCTGGGCCAGGGACGTGATCGCGGTCATGAACGCGGTGGGCTGCGAGCGGGCGACGGTGGTGGCGCCGGGCTTCACGTCCATGACCGGGCTGGTGTTGGCCGCCGAGCACCCCGACCGGGTCCACAGCCTGGTGATCATCAACGGCGCGGCCCGCACCCTGTACGCGCCCGACTACCCGATGGGCAGCCGGGTCGACACCATCGACCTGTACACGACCGTGGGAATCGACCCGGACGCCGTCGACCAGGGCTTCGACATGCTCGGCATCATCGCCCCCAGCGTCGCCCGCGACGACGCGTTCCGCGCGTGGTGGGACGCGGCCGGCAACCGCGCCGCCTCGCCGAGCATGGCCCGCGCGATGATCATGGCCATCCGGCAGGCCGACGTCCGCGAGACGCTGCCGCGCATCACCGCGCCGACGCTGATCCTGCACCGCACCGAATCGGAGTTCACGCCGGTCGCCCACGGCCGTTACCTCGCCGAGCACATCGCCGGATCGCGCCTGGTGGAGCTGCCGGGCGACGACACCCTGTACTGGGTGGGCAACACGGCGCCGATGCTCGACGAGATAGAAGAGTTCATCACCGGCATGCGGGGCGGGTCGGACGCCGAGCGCCTGCTCACCACGATCGTGTTCACCGACATCGTCGGCTCCACCGAGCGGGCCGCCCTGCTCGGCGACGGCCGGTGGCGCGACCTGCTGGACAACCACGACACGATCATTCGCCACGAACTCCAGCGGTATGGCGGGCGCGAAGTGAACACCGCGGGCGACGGTTTCGTGGCCACCTTTTCCAGCCCCAGCGCCGCGCTCGCCTGCGCCGACGACATCGTCGACGCGGTACGCGTGCTGGGCATCGAGGTGCGGGTGGGCATTCACGCCGGCGAGGTCGAGGTGCGCGGCGCCGCGAAAAACGACCTCGCGGGCATGGCGGTGCACATCGGTGCGCGGGTCGGCGCGCTGGCCGCACCCGGCGAGGTGCTGGTGTCCTCGACGGTGCGCGACATCGTGACCGGCTCGCGGCACCGGTTCGCCGACCGCGGCGAGAGCGCGCTCAAGGGCGTGCCCGGCGAGTGGCGGCTGTACTCCCTGGTCCGCGAGCGCGCCGCGGTCCGGCGGTAACGCATCCCACATCCGCGGGCGTCGAGCGGCCCGGCGCCCCGGCGTAGGCTGCCAGCAGGGCGCGTCACAGCCGGACCGGCGCCGTCGCCGCGTTCGATTTCCCTTGTGACGCTTGGCTATTGGACAGAGGAGTGCGCGTGACCGACGTACACGTTTCGCTTTCGCCCGCATTGCGCCGGGCGGTGGACCTGCTCGCCGATCCGCCGGGGGAGCCGGACGTGAGCAAGGGCTACCTGAACCTGCTCGACGACGGATCGGACGAAGAGGCGGTCGCCAAGAACACCGGCCCGATACAGGCGGCGTGGGCATCGCCGATCGGGTCGATGCTCTACGACAACGCCCAGGCCCTGTCGCGCCGGCTGATCAGCGCGTGGCAGCTGCCCATCGAGTGGCTCAGCATCCCGCCCGGTGGCGTCGCGCTGGACGTCGGCTCCGGCCCGGGCAACGTCACCGCGTCCCTGGCGCACGCCGCCGGCCCCGACGGGGTGGCGCTGGGCATCGACATCTCCGAACCCATGCTCGCCCGCGCGGTGCGCAACGAGGCCGGCCCACAGGTCGGCTTCATCAAGGCCGACGCCCAACGACTTCCCCTGCGGGACAAGACGATCGACGCGGTGATCTCCACCGCCGCGCTGCAGCTGATTCCGAACCCCGCGGCGGCTTTGGCCGAGATGGCCCGGGTGCTGCGAGACGGCGGCAGGCTGGCGGTCATGGTGCCCACCGTCGGGTGGGCCGCCCGGCTGTTTCAGCTGCTGCCGAACGTCGGCGCGCACGCGTTCGGCGACGACGAAATCGCAGACATCCTGGAACAAAACGGATTCGTCAGCGTGCGGGTCAAGAACTACGGCACGTTTCAGTGGGTGCGGGGCCGGAAGGGCTGATCATCCCGCCTGGGCCTGCGCGGCGAGCCGGTCGATCGACTCGCGCAACATCTCGGCGGTCGTCGAACGCGCCTTTTCCATCCGCGTGCTGTCGGTCAGCCTCGTCCAGTCGTAGGTGTGGGTCACGCTGGTGAGCGTCGCGTTGATGGGCTGCAGCTCCCAGCGCCACAGATGCCCGGGCGGCTGCTTCTTCGGTTCCGCCGGGCACCAGGCGATCTTGCTGCCCTCGATGAATTCGACGACATGGTTTTCCCGCACCGCGCCATTGGTCAGGGTCGTTTTGAAGATGTCGCCCACCGCGTGAACCCGCTGCCCCGGGGCGGCGGAGGCGAGGTTGTCGTTGCCGTCCCAGCTGGGCTGGCGGGAGGGGTCGGCGATCAGCTCGAAAATGCGCTCGGCGCTTGCCGAGATCACTCGGGTGGCGCTGACGACGCGTTCGTCGCGTTCAGATTGCATGCCGCTATCCAAACACGCGGGCGCCGACGGTGCTCCTACCCCAACCGCAGGGCCTCGACCGGCCCCGACAGGGCGCCCTTGACGTAGCGGGTGTCGGCGTCGGCAAGCACCTCGGCTTCGCCGCGCTCGATGCCGTCGACGATTTGCCGCGCCACGTCCCGAGGGTCGTTCTTGGGCACGTCGAAGTCCGTGGCCATATCGGTTGCGGTGAAGCTCAGGTGCGCCCCGGTGACCGCGGTGCCCTGCTTGTCGAGCTCGATCCGCAGCGAGTTCGTCGCCGACCAGAGCGCGGCCTTGGAGGCGCCGTAGCCGCCGGAGCCGGCGAGCCAGGACAGCACGGAATGGATGTCGACGAGCGACCCGCCGCCGTTGTCGGCCAGGATCGGTGCGAACGCCTTGGCCACGCGCAGCGCGCCGAAGAAGTTCGTCTCGAACACCGCCCGCACCTCCTCGATGTCGCTGCCGAGCAGGTCGCGGGCACCGAAAATGCCCGCATTGTTGACGACGATGTTCGCGTCCGGCGCCGCAAGAGCCAGCGCCGCAACCGAATCCGGTTCGGTGACGTCGAGTTCGACACTCACCACGCGTGGGTCGTCGCTCGGTTTGGGCGCCCGCGCCGTGGCGTACACCTTGGCCGCGCCCCGGCGCAGCAACTCCTCCACGATCGCCTTGCCGAGCCCGCGCTGACCGCCGGTGACCACGACGGTCGACCCCTTGACGTTAACCATGACCGCACTCCTTGACTTAGGTGAAACAACTTTGCCTCTGTCACCGTAGTTGACCGCGGTGACATAAGCAAGTAAATTTTGGCTATGTCTGCTGCATGGCCTGCGTCACAGCGCTACGGGCTCGCCACGGCGCCCGGCGGGCTGGGCCTGGTGCAGGACTTCCTCAACACGCGAGGCATCGGCGACTACGGGCCGGACCTGCTGGCCGACGCCGCCGCCGCGGCGGGCTGGCTGGCCGACGCCGCGCGCGCGTGGTCCTCGCAGCGCGGGCTGGACGTGCAGCCGCCGGCACTCACCGACGCCGACGCGTCGAGGCTCCGCGCCCTGCGGGAGGCGGTCTCGCGGCTGGTCGGCGGCGAACCGCCCACGGGCACCGCGGCGTCGTTTCCGGCGTCGCTGACGCTGTCGAGCTCCGGCGAGGTGATGCTCGAGCCCGCCGGTTCCGGGTGGCGTTGGCTCGCCTCGGCGCTGTGGGGACAGATTCTGCTCGGTCAGCGCGACGGCCTCTGGGAACGGGTCAAGCGGTGCCGCAACCACGAGTGCGGGGCAGTTTTCTACGACCGCTCCAAGAACAACAGCGGGGTGTGGCACGACGCCAAGACGTGCGGCAACGCGGCGAATCTGCGCGCCTCCCGGGCGCGTCGGCGCGAACGCGAGCGGTCGGCGACGGGCCGCTGAGGCGTCATCGTCGGCGGCGCGCCATCAGCAGCGCTCGGCGCCCCTGGGCATGATCCGGTCTTGGGGATTCGCCTGGCGCGGCTTGCCGTTTCTCAGCACCGCGGCCAGCGCGTCGCGGGCACGCACTTTGATCGGGGTGACGACGTCGAGATTGGTTGGGTTCTGGGTGATCCAGGCCTGCAGTGTTGCCACAATCTTCCGTCCTCTTCGGTTCGGCCGAAAAGCCGACCACTCGATTGCACAGCTGTCGCTTTACGGGGTTGCCGCGCCGCGGTAAACATCACGAAAAGCCGGCTGTGTCATGAGGCACATTGTCCGCGGTCAGCGCCGCCCGTCACACCTGCGCAGCGGTTCAGGCCGTCGCGGCGGCTCGCTCGACGTCCAAGAGCTGCTCACCCCGGCGTTCCTCGTCGTAGGCCTTGCGGCCGCCCCGCAGGCCGAACAGCCGTTTGGAGATCAGCAGGTAGACGACGGCGGCCACGTTGATCGTGAACGTGACCAATCGGGTCATCGTGATGCCCTTGGCCAGGTCGTGGATCTCCAGTGGCAAAAACACCGAGGTCGCCACGACCGCGAAGTATTCACCCCAGCGCTTGAGCAACCACAGGCCGACGCCCTCGACGACCTCGATCAGCGCGTAACCGGCCAGCATCAGGGTCAGCAGGGCCAAGGTGGACGGCTTGGTGGCCAGCGCCTTTTCGAGCTCGTGAACGATCGTCATCTGGTCGACCTTGAATCCGGCGGCGCGGAAGATCGGCAGGTCGCGGTCGAGGGTGGCCTGGATCGCCCCGCGCGCGCCGCGGAATTTCCACACGGCGTACGCCGCAAGCGCGATCACCACCGCACGGAGCACGCGTTCGAGCGCCAGCGCGCGGATGATGATCGCCTGGCGTAACGCCTTGCCGCGCAAGATCATCGGCGCGTCCTCGGCGCGGCCGCGGCCGTGCGGCTCCCCCACGGTGAATTCGCCGCAGCGCAGGCATCGCCACACCTGGCCCAGCCCGGTGGAGCCGCTGAGCCGGTCGGCGAGCGCCTGCTCGTCGGGTGCGTAGGTGACGTGCCCCGCCAGCGCGCAGGTGACCAGTTCCCAGCGGTTGATGCCGCGATCTTTGCGCATGGCCGATCATCGGATGCCGCCGGTGCGCGATGCAAGGGGGCGCGCGCAGAGCTCAGAAGCGGGCCTTGCTGCGCGGCCGGGCGGCGGCCGGGCTCACCGCCCCCAGCAGGCCGGCGAGTTCGGCTACCGAAATCTGGTCCAGGCGAGCGACGGCGGCGACGATGTCGGCGCGCAGCGCGGCGTCGCAGAAGGGTTCGGCGAGCCAGTCGAACTTGTCGACGACGCGCTCCCAGGACAGGGGCGTGGTGGGTGACCCCTCGTAATCGGCCTGCTCGCGGCTGAATTCCCGGCCGTCGCGCGTGATCACCCGGACCCGCGCCGCCGTGCGCCGCGGGTAGTCGGCGGTCAGGTCGGCGGCCGGCTCGACGTGCACCCGGGCCAGTAGGTCTTGGACGTCGGAGCGCCGAACCCGTTCGGTCTCAAGCTGTTCGGGGCCCACCCCGCCGTCCAGCAGGGCCACGGCGCTCAAGTATTTGAGGTTGTAGTCGGCCTGCTCCTTGATCAGCGGGTGATTTTTGTCGCCGTAGGCGCCGCCGCCGGCGAAGTCGTATGCGCTTTGGAAGGCTTCCAGGTGCACGCGCGCGACGTCGCCGCCGCGCAGTGCGTGGTCGGCGCGAATCGCCAAGACGGCGTCAATGATGGGTTGGCCGTGGATAAGTGAGCAGTACTGCTTCAAATACGTCTGCTCGACGCACGTGAGTCCCCGGTCGGCGGTGTGAAAGTCGATCGGCTGGTCGAAGAGCTGCGTCAGGCCGTGCGGGCCTTCGAATAGCGACTTGGGGCCGGTGATGCCCCGGGCGGCCAGCATCGTGGCGTACACCGCTCGCATGCCGGTGATCGCCGGGGAGATGCCCTTCCAGTTCGAAACGGGTTCGGCGTGCACGGTGGCCAGCGACACGTTGTCGGCCGCGGCGGCCGCGATGGCGTTGGCGGTGGCCTCGGCGTCCAGTCGCAGCAGCTTGGCCGCGCCCGCCGCGACCGACATCGCCAGTTGCAGCGCGTGGTTGAGCCCGCGCGCCATCACGGGAACCTGTGCGCTGAACCGGCATTGCACCTCGTAGGCAACGGCCAGCGCCAGCAAAAACTCCGCGCCGCCGGCGCCGACGTGCTCGGCGACGGCCAGCACCGCGCCGAAGTTGTCGGCGGGGTGACACAACCCGCCGACCGTGAGATAGGTGTCGAGCAGGTCGGGGTAGCGCACCAGCACCGCGTTGAAGAAGGCCGCCTGGTCGACCGACGCCCGCCCGCCACCGACAAGGGTTGCGGTGGGGATCCCACTGAATTGCGCGGTGTGCTCCCGAGTCGTCGCGACGAGCTCGCCGTCAAGCGAGCCGACCGCGCAGGCCACGCTGTCCAGCACGTTGCGTTTCAGCAACTCCCGGTGCCGGTCGCTCAGGTCGACCTGTCGGGCGCCGACGACGAACTCGGCCAGGTCGTCGACAATATGGTTGTGCGCCATGGCTTTTCGTCCTTCCTCGTACCCCCACTGAAGCGCCGCCGCCCGCCGCTGTCCAGGACCGATCCCTTAGCAGTGCTCGGCCGGGCTTCCTATCGCAGGTCGACGGCCGATTCGAGGACGCCGCGGTGCGGGTCGCCCGCCGGGACCCACCAGCGCTCCGCCGGAGGCGCGAGCCAGCCGCGGCCGCGCGCGACCGCCAGCAGCGCCTCCACCACACCGCCGGCGCCGGCCCGGTCATCGTCTTGGCGGTGCACCAACGACCACGTCCACAGCGGAATCGGTTCGGCGACCGGGCGCCGGCCCAGGCTGGGCGGGATCACCGCGGTGTGGCGCTTCGGCGAGGCGAGCACGGGGGCGCCGATCTTGCGCACATGGGCGTAGAACGCGTCGCCGGTCACGCCCCCGTCGTCGATCTCGACGATGCGCGCGCCGGTGTGGGCGGCGAAGCCTTCGGCGAACCGATTCCATGACGACCATGCCGATTCGTCGGCATCGACGAGCACCCGGAGGTCTTGCGCGGCAACGGGTTCGGCCGAGCCCGCGCCGGGCGCGACCGCGTGTAGGGGCTCGGCGCGCAGCAGGTGTGCCGTCAGTCCACGCCGCTTGACGTGCTCGGCGGTGACCCAGGCCAGGGCGATGTCGAGGGTGCCCTCGGCCACCCGCTCCGCCTGAGTGTGCGACGGCAGCACCCACTCGTCGATCCGCAGCGCCACCGCGGGCCCGGCCAGGCTCTGGATGTCATCGGGCAGCCAACTGACGTAGCCCAATCGCACCGCGGCGCTCAGGGCGGCCGCCCGCCGCAGCCGATGCTTGGCGTCGTCGGCGAGCGACAGGATCCGGCGCGCGTCGCCAAGCAACGACCGTCCGGCTTGGGTGAGTTGAACGCCGCGACGGTCCCGCACCAGGAGCTCGACGCCCAGTTCGCGCTCCAGCGCGATGATTTGCTGCGACAGGGCGGGCCCGGAGATGTGCACTCGCCCCGCCGCGCGCCCGAAATGCAGTTCCTCGGCGACGGCCACGAAGTAGCGCAGCTGCCGCAGTTCCATGTGGTGAGCTTAGGGGCGGCCGCGCTAGACGGCCCGGTCGACCGTCCGTTGCGATTCGGTGATGGCGGCGGTTTGGTCGGTGAGTTTCTTGCCGATGACGCGGATCTGCCGCGCGCTCAACTGGCACAGCGGATGCACGGCGACCATCATGTCGACCCGTTGCCGACGGTCGAAAACCGGTGCGGCGATGGTCACGACGGGCCGTTTGCGGCGGCCCGGGTTGTCGTCGGAAAGAAAGCCGATGGTGGTGAACTCGACGAGCAGTTGGTCGATGATGTGCCGCACCGGGGTCGGCATCTCGTCAATATCCAGCGTGGCGACCATTTGGACGGCCTGGGCCAGCGCGGGCGTTGTCCAGTCGATGTCGAATCCGCGTTCGCGGGTGCGCTCCAGGACGCGCTCGAGGCGCTGGATGCGATCGGTGTCGTCCCCCGCGCCGCGGCGGATCCACGCCCGTTGTTCCTCTTCGGTGTCCCAGGCGGCGAGGGCGACCCCGAACGGCGGGGCATACGGGATCCGGTCGCCCGGGATGCCCGCCGGCTGGGACGCGGGGTCGCCCTCGAACGCGGTGACCACCAACGAATCCCCGAATCGCTCGACCACGGAGGTGGCGTAGCCCACCTCGCGGGACAGCCGCAGCGCCGCGGTACGAGCGGCATGCGCGAGCGGGCGGGCGGTGTCGGTGCGCGCCGCGACCACGCCGAGCGCCGGGCCCAGGCTGAACGTCTTGGCGACGGGGTCGCGGCTGGCCCAGCCACGGTCGCACAGCGTCTTCAGGATCGCGTGCGCCGTCGCCTGCGTCAGGTTCAGCTCGCGCACGATGTCGGAGAAGCGCAGCCGCAAGTTCCCGGACCGCGCCAGGAGCTCGACCACGTCGAGCACCCGGGCGGTCGGCGCTGACGGCGATCCGCGGATGTCTTGACTCCTTCACGACGGGGTTCGTACAGCGACAGCGAGCATTCGAGATCTTATATCGATTATTCGAGACTATAAACGGCGCTGACGCGTTGCGCGTGTTCCGAACCGTTTTCACCGACGACTCCGCCGCGATGGGTCCTGCCGGCTAGCCGGGCGCGCGCCAGGAGACCAGTGCCCGCCCGTAGAGCAGCCGGCGGACGCGTGCCCCGGGCAGCGTCGCCCGGACGTGGGTGCGCAGCTGGTGCAGGGTGTCCGGCGGCGGCCACTTGATCGGCGCCGTGTGTTCCCACTTTCCCTTCACGCGGTTGACGACGCCGCATGCCACCCAACTCGTCAAGTGCCACAAGCCGTTTCGGAGCGCGGGCCGCACGAAGGTGACCACCTCGAGCCTTCCGCCCGCGCCGACCAGGTCCGCCAACCGTTTCAGGGCCGCGCGGGTGTCGTCGAGGTGGTGCAAAGCCGCGTTCGACAGGACGGCGTCGAAACCCGCGCGGGGCAGGTCGGCCGTCATGACATCGCCGTGCAGCCACCGGACGGGCGTCGCGGCGAACCGGTCCCGCGCGCGTCGCAGGACGGGGGCGTCGACATCCACTGCGACGACCTCCTGCACCCGCCGGGCCAGGCGGGCGGCGAGGAACCCGTCGCCGCACCCGACGTCGAGAACTCGCCGGGCACCCGACGGAACCTTCGACTCGAGCAGCGCGTCATAGTGGATGTTGATGTTCCACGGGTGTCCTGCGGGCGGCACGCCCCGAAAATATCCGAACCTTGCCAGCTATCTTTGAACCCGCCCGCGGGGTCCGCCGACGCGCCGCGCGCGGCTCGGATGCCGCTGACGGTGGCGCCGCAAGCGGCCCGAAAACCCCACCACAGGCCACCACAAGGTTTGCCAAAGTTTTGGATGAGCTGGCCCAAACTTTTCCCGTCGCCCGCGCTGGCCAGCAAAGACAGGCGGTGGCACCGTCTCCCTTCGGCCCTGAGCGACGTTGCTGGGTGGCCGATTCGCCGGGTAGCGTTGGAAGGCAATTCGCGACGGCGACCGACCGAAGCAGTCCCCGATTTTTCGGCACCCCTCGATGAGATGAAGGATGACGATGCTGGCCACAGACCGGCCCGCTGCCGCGGTCTCGACGACGTCGCGCGCGCGGCGGCTCACCCTGGCCCGCTCGGCCGTGATCACCGGGACCTTCATCGCACCGGCCGTGGTGATCAGGATCGCCGGCCTGCATCTCGACCCGGTCGCCGCGCTGTTGGTCTTCGGCGCGGCGGTGGTGGCTGCCAGCTTCCTGCTGGCGTGGGCCGCCGAAGCCGCGCAGATCGACGTCTCCGGCGGGCTGGCGATCGCGGTTCTCGCGCTGGTCGCGGTGCTGCCCGAATACGCCGTCGACCTCTACTACGCGTACGTGTCCGGTCACAACCCCGAATACACCCAGTACGCCGCCGCGAACATGACGGGATCCAACCGGCTGCTGATGGGTTTGGGCTGGCCCGTCGTGGTGTTGGTCGCCATCCTGGCGGCCCGCAAGGCGGGCGCCCCCAAACCGACCGGCCTGGCCCTGGAACCCGCCAACCGCGTCGAGCTCGGCTTCCTGGTGATCGCCGGGGTGGGCGCGTTCGTCATACCGGCGAGCGGCGAAATCCACCTGGCGCTCGGTCTGGCGTTGCTGGCCTGGTTCGGCTTCTACCTCTACAAGATCAGCCATGGCGACGTGGAGGAGCCCGAACTCATCGGCACCGCCGCGGCGCTCGGTGAGCTGCCGGATCGTGGCCGGCGCATCGCCGTGGTCGGGCTCTTCGCCGTGTCCGGGGCGGTGATCCTGCTGTGCGCCAAGCCGTTCGCCGACAGCCTGGTCGCCGCGGGTACCGAGCTGGGCATCGACCGATTCCTGCTGGTGCAATGGCTGGCGCCGCTGGCCTCGGAAGCCCCGGAATTCATCATCGCGGTCATCTTCGCCACCCACGGCAAGGGCACCGCCGCGATCGCCACGCTGATCTCCTCGAAGGTCAACCAGTGGACGCTGCTGATCGGCTCGTTGCCGGTGGCTCACTTGCTCGGCGGCGGCGGGTTTTCTCTGGCGCTCGACGCCCGCCAGGTCGAGGAGGTGCTGCTCACCGCCGCCCAGACGCTGATGGGGGTGGCGCTGATCATGGCGCTACGTTTCCCCAGGGGCGCCGCCTGGGCCCTGTTGGGTTTGTTCGTCGTCCAGTTCCCTATCGTCTCGACACCGGGGCGGTTGGTGCTGTGCGGTATTTACGCCGCGGTGGCGATCGCCGGTCTGGTCGTCAACCACCGCTACCTGATCGCCACGGTTCAGGCGCCGTTTGTCGGTCGGGCGATCCGGCGCACCGGCCACCCGCACCACGCGGAAGACGGCCCCTGACCCGGGTCGCGGCCGGCTTGTATAGCATCGCGGGTTAATTAGCCGACTTTCGGATTTGGAGCGCCAGTGGCCCGGGAAGTGCTGACCGTCATCGGCGTGGGCGGCATGGGTCGGGCCATTGCGCGGCGCCTCGGCGCCGGCAAGACCGTGCTGCTGGCCGACTACAACGACGCGGCGCTGGCCTCGGCGGCCGAATCGTTGTCCGCGGACGGCCACCGCGTGGAATGTCGTGGCGTCGACGTCGCCTCGCCGGAATCGGTTCGCGGGCTCGCGAAGTGCGCGGCCGCCCTCGGCGACGTGACGCAGGTGGCGCACACCGCGGGCGTGTCCCCGTCGCAGGCCGCGGCCGACGCGATTTTGGCCGTGGATCTGTTGGGCACGGCGCTGGTGCTCGAAGAATTCGGAGCGGTCGTCGCGGCAGGAGGCGCGGGCGTCGTGATCGCCAGCATGGCCGGGCACTTGTTCCCGCCGCCGACCGCCGAACAGGAACGCGCGCTGGCCCACACCCCGGCCCGTGACCTATTGGGGCTGGACTTCGTCCACGCTCACAAGCTCGCCGAACCCGGCATCGCGTACGGGATCGCCAAGCAGGCCAACCACATTCGCGTTCGCGCCGCGAGCGCCCACTGGGGCCGGCGGGGCGCCCGCATCAATTCGATCAGCCCCGGCGTCATCTCCACGCCGATGGGTCAGCAGGAACTGGCGTCCCCGGTCGGCGACGGCATGCGGGCGATGGTCGCCATGTCCGCGACCGGTCGCCTGGGCACTCCCGACGACATCGCCTCGGCCACCGCGTTTTTGCTCGGTCCCGACGCATCCTTCGTCACCGGTACCGACCTGCTCGTCGACGGCGGCGTCGTCGCGGCGCTCAAGGCCGCCAGCCGGCCCGAGCGCACTCAGACCAGGTAATAGAGCTCGGCGCGCTCGGGCTCCGGCGGGAACGGATGCTTCGGTCCCGGATCGGCAAGCCGGTTGCGCGCGTAGCGCACCGCCTTGAGCGTCGCCGAATACTGCTCGTCTTCTTCGGGGAAGACGTGCTCGGCGGGGAACCACCGTTGGAACCCGACGTTGTTCAGAACGCCCAACGTATCCGGTCGCACCCCGGCGAGCAGGACGGTGACGCCGCGAGCGGCCTGTTCGCGCAGGAAGTGCTCGATGCGCTCGATGCAGACCACGTCCGGATGGCGCACGCGCTTGAGGCGCAACACCGCGAACGCGATGTCGTCGTCGGCGATGCGCCGGTCGATCTCGGACAGGTAGCGTTCCAACTCCGGTGCGGCGCCGAAGAACAGCTCGCCCTCCAGGTCGTAGATGACGATCGCCGGATCGGCCGGATCGCCCGGGATACGTTCGCGGACAACGCGTTCGGGCGCGACGATCAGCTCCGTCGCCCTGAGTTTGGCGGCGCGCGGCACGAACAGCAGGATCGACAGGATCACGCCGAGCAGGACCGACTTGTCGAGATCGATCGCCACCCCGGTGAACGCGGTGACGAGAACCAGGCCGGCGTCGTAGCGCGACGCCTTGAGCGTGTAGATCAGGCGCCTGAAATCGACCAGGCGCGCCGCCGTGACGAGCAGCAGCCCGGCCAGCGCCGCCTGTGGAACGTAGCGCAGCAGGGGCGCGAACAGCAGCAGCGCCGCGGCCACCGTTGCCGCCGAGACGATTCCGGAGAATCGCGTGCGGGCTCCGGATTGGAAGTTGATCGCCGAGCGCGACAGCGAGCCGGAGCCCGGGAGGCTCTGGAAGAAGCCGCCGGCAAGGTTGGCCAGGCCTTCGGCCATGATCTGCCGGTTGTAGTCGATGGCCTGGTGGGTCTGGTGGGCGATGGCTTTGGCGATCGACAGCGCCTCGATGATCCCGACGAAGGCGATGGCCAGGGCGCCGGTCGACAGGTGCGGCAGCCAGTCGGTGTGGACTTCCGGAATGTGCGGCGCGGGCAGGCTTCGCGGGATCTTGGCCGCCACCGACACCGCCGTGCGGCCGTTGGCGCCGAGGACCGACCACCCCGCGACGTAGGCGATGAGCGCGGTGACGATCAACACGGCGAGCATGTCGATCTGCGGCCACCGGAAACGCTGCACCAGCCGGCGCAGGATCACCGCCAGCGCTACCGCGACGGCGCTCAGCGTCAGGGCGCGGTAGTTGACGTGGTCGCCGCGGGTGAGGGTGAGCCAGACGCGATGCAGCACCTGCATGTGGCCGTTGCCTTTGTCCTTGACACCCAGCGCGTTGCCCAGTTGCCCGACGGCGAGCAGAAACGCGGCGGCCGCCATGAATCCGATGATCACCGACTCCGATATGTAGCGGGTAAGGTTGCCCAGCTTGAACAGGCTGATCACGATCTGAAACCCGCCCACCAGCACGGCCAGCAAAAACAGCCCTTCGAAGAGTTCGGTGCTGTTCTCCGAGTCGATGAAGGCCAGCGCCGTGAACACCAGCAGCGAGATGGCGCTCGTCGGGCCGTTGATCAGGTGCGAGGACGACCCGAAGATCGATGCCACGACGGTCACCACGATCGCCGAGTACACCCCGAATCTGGGGTCCACGCCGGCGATCAGCGCATAGGCCATCGCCTGGGGAAACGAGATGGCGGCGACGGTGAGACCGGCGATCACGTCATGCCGGCCCTTGACCGGGTCGTAATGGAAGGCAAGGCCCACGGGGTTGTCGTCTTTCCGCTACGTTCCCGACGCCACCGGCGCCGAGACGGTGTCGAGGATGCCGTTGGTGCCGAAGAACTGCTCGCGCGCGTCGTTCCAGTCCTTGGCGATGGCGCCGATCCCGAACAGCGCCACGGGCGGCAGCCGATCGGCGTGCCGGGCAAGGATTTCGGGCTTGAACGGTCGATAGCCGAATTGCGCGGCCAGCTCCTGCGCCGCATCGGTGAACAAGTAACCGAGGTACGCCCTGGCATAGGCGGCGGTCTTGTCGGTGAGGTTGGCGTCGACCCAGGCCACCGCGGGCTCGGCGAGGATGCTCACCGGCGGGTAGACGAGTTCGAGTTCGTCCCGGTTGGCGGCGACCTCACGCAGCGCCTCGTTCTCCCAAGTCAGTTGCGCGTCACCGATCTTCGCCAGCGCGAAGCTGTCGGCGGCGCTGCGCGCGCCGGCGTCGGAGGCCGCCACGTGGTGCAGCAGGGCCCGCAGGTAGTTCGCCGCCTGGGCCTGGCTGCCGCCGCGGGTGGTGACCGAACCCCAGGCGGCCAGGACGCTGAGCTGGCCGTTGCCCGAGCTGCGCGGGTTCGGCGTCACCACCGCGACGTCGGGCTTGATCAGGTCGGGCCAATCATGGATGTTCTTCGGATTGCCCTTGCGGACGACGAAGACGATGGTCGACGTGTAGGGAACCGAATTGTTCGGCAGGCGCCGTTGCCAGTCAGCCGCGATGAGGCCGCGCTTGCTGAGCGTTTGGACGTCGCTGATCAGCGCCAGCGACACCACGCCGGCCTTTTGGCTGCCGTCCAGCACGCTGCGCAGCTGACGTCCGGATCCGCCGTGAGACTCCTTGATTTCCACGGTGATTCCGGTGCGCGCACGATACTGCGGGACGAACTCGCTGTCGATTGCCGCGTACAGCTCGCGTGTCGGGTCGTAGGACACGTTGAGAATCTGGTTAAAGCCGGGGGCGGGAAGGTTCTTGATCACGACCGCGGTGGTGGCCAGGACGATCGCGACGACACCGATGACGTTGAGCCAGCCGATGCGGGCCGGTAGGCGGAGTCGCTCGAGCGCCGGACGCACTTGTACCATCCGGGCGTCCTCTCGCGGCAATCACTCCAGACGGTTCCCGTCCGGCTCGAACATTTTGGGAGATGGTAACGATCGCGCCGGCTTTCGACAGCCATGAGAATCAGCCTGAAGATAAGTGACCGGTGCCGTAGCCGTGTGACTGCCGGTGCAATGCAGCCACTCCCGCGGCCGCAGCCGCCAGGTGCGCCGGGCGTATTCCAGTTCGGTATAGGGCCATTGGGTCACGATGCGTCCGGTGGGCGAACGGAAATAGCTGTCGCACTGGGTCCATACGGTGCGCTCGAGGTCCGCGGAAAGCCGCTCGTTGTAGCGCTTTTCGGTCTCGGGCCGCACGACGACGTAGCCCCCGCGGCGCGCCACCCGGCTGACCGCGCTGGCGATCAATCGCGCGCCGGCCTCGTGGATGTAGACGATCGAATTGCCGCCCTGATTGGTGTTGGGCCCGTAGAGCATGAAGAAGTTCGGGAACCCGCCGACCGCCACGCCCAGGTAGGCGCTCGGCTCCGCGCCCCAGCGCTCGTGCAGCCGCTGCCCATCCATCCCGATCACCTCGATGCCGGACAGGTAGCGCGCCGCCTCGAACCCGGTCGCCAGCACGATCGCATCGGCGTCGACCGTTCGGCCGGCCGAGGTTTTCACCGACGTCGCACCGATCCGCGAGATGGGCTCGGTCACCAGATCGACGTTGTCTTGCTGCAACGCCCGATAATACTCGTCGCCCAGCAGCACCCGCTTGCAGCGGAAGGGATAGTCCGGGGTGAGGGCGCGACGCAGTCGCTCATCGGCGACGGTGCGCTCCAGAAACGAGGTGGCGACGTGCGTGCGCGCGGCGACCACCGGGTCGTCGGCGAAGGTCGCGGTGTTGTCGTGCTGGAATTTCCAGATCCGCCACCGGGTCAGGCGCGCGGCCAGGGGGTTGCGCCGGAACCGCGCCAATTCCGTTGCCGTATAAGGTCGGTCGTCCTTGGGCACCATCCACGGCGGGGTCCGCTGGAACACGGTCACGCGACGGGCAATCTTGGCCAGTTCCGGAACGACCTGCACGCCGCTGGCGCCGGTCCCGATGACCGCCACGTCCTTGCCGGCCAAATCGACGCGGTGATCCCACCGGGCGGTGTGCAGCAGCGGCCCGGCGAAATCGCCCAGGCCCTCGATGTCGGGCAGCCTCGGCGACCCGAACAACCCGACGGCGCACACGACGACGTCGGCGGCCAGGGTGGCGGGGCGCCCGTCACGGTCCAGCCGGCACTCCCAGGTCCAGGTGTCCGGGTCCCAGCGAACCGTGCGCACCGTGGTGCCCAGCATCAGGTGGCGGCGCAGGTCGAAGTCGTCGGCCACCGACTCGAGGTAGGCCAGGATCTCGGGCTGCCGGGCGTAGGTGCGGCTCCAATGTTTGTTCGGCGCAAACGAATACGAATAAAGGTGGCTCTGGATGTCGCACGCGGCGCCGGGATAGGTGTTGTGCCGCCAGGTGCCGCCCACCCCGTCGGCGCCCTCGATGATCACCAGGTCGTCGATGCCGGCGCGGCGCAACGCCACCGCCGCGCCGAGGCCGCCGAAGCCCGCGCCGATGATCGCAACCTTGGGGGACCCGCGGCGCCGCGTCGCCGCGCGCAGCCGCCCGATCGCGTAGCGCCGGCGGGCTCGCCGGCTCGTCACCTGCGCCCCCGGATCTCGAGACCGTCCAGGTCGCCTTGCGCCCGCCACGCCGCGAGGAGGTCGGCATACTCGGTCGGCGCGCCGATGAAAAAGCTGCCCTGACGGGTCTTGGCGTCCGCCTTGCCTTCCCGGTTGTAGTAGCCCGGGGTGCAGGTGGCGGCCCGCTCGGCGGTCGCCGCCGACCGCGCCACCACCATGTCGACCCACGCGGCTTCGGCGGCGGGCGAGGCCTCGAGCTCGGCGACGCCACGTTCCAGCGCCCACGCGATGATCCACGCGACGTGGCTGGCCTGAACGTCGAGCAGGTACGGGAAGTTCACGGTGAGGCCCGCCTGGGCGATGCTCTCGATGAAGCAATTGGGAAAGCCGTTGGTGCACAAGCCCTGGAACGTCCGGACGCCGTCGCGCCACCGCTCGGTGAGCGTCACGCCGTCGCGGCCGATCAGCTCGAACCCGGTGCGCCGGCAGTAATCGGTGCCCACCTCGAAACCCGTCGCGAAGATCAGGCAGTCGAGCTCGTAGGAAACCCCGTCGACGACCACGCCGGCCGCGGTGATGCGCTGCACGCCGCGCCCTCGGGTGTCGACCAGCGTGACGTTGTCGCGGTTGAACGTCTGCAGGTACGTGTCGTGAAAGCAGGGCCGCTTGCAGAAGTAGCCGTACCAGGGTTTGAGCGCCTCGGCGGTGGCGCGGTCGGCCACCAGCTCGTCGACCCGCGCGCGAATCTCCTCCATCTTGGCGAAGTCGGCCAGCTCCACGTCCTGGGCCGTCGGGCCGGCGCCGTCGTGGCGCATGACGGGAAGCTTGCGCGTGATGCTGGTCCAGGCGTCGGCGACCAGGTCCTCCTCGGCCCGGCCGCCGGCCGTGAGGATCTGGAAGTTCTCAATCCGCCGTCGCTGCCAGCCCGGCCGTAACGCGCTGGCCCACTGGGGATCCGTGGGCCGGTTGGCGCGGACGTCGACGGACGACGGCGTGCGCTGGAAGACGTAGAGATGGCCAGCCGCGGCGGCCAGGTGCGGCACGCACTGGATCGCCGTGGCACCGGTGCCGATGATCCCCACGCGCTGACCGGCCAGCTTTTCCAGGCTCTCGCCGGTGTAGGCGTAGTCCCAGCGGCTGGTGTGAAACGCCGGGCCCCGAAAAGAGCCGAGGCCCTCGATGCCGGGTAGTTTGGGCGTGGCCTGATACCCGTTGGCCATGGACACGAACCTGGCCCGCATCTCGTCGCCATGGTTGGTCCGAATGATCCACCGCGAATCGCCTGGCTCCCAGCGTATCTCGCGCACCTCGGTCTGCAGGCACGCGTCGCGGTAGAGGTCGTAGCGCTCGGCGATGCGCTGGCAGTGGGCGAAGATCTCGGGCCCCTTGGCGTACTTCTCGGTGGGGATGTAGCCCAGCTCTTCCAGCAACGGCATGTACACATAGGACTCGACGTCGCAAGCGATCCCGGGATACCGGTTCCAGTACCACGTGCCACCCACGTCGGCCGCTCGGTCGATCAGCCGCACGCTCGCCACGCCGAGCTCGCGAAGCCGCGCCCCGGTCAACAGCCCGCCGAAGCCGGCGCCGACGATCGCCACATCGACCGAGTCGGTCAGGGGTTCTCGAGCGAAATTCCCGTCCGCCCACGGATCCTCGGCGAATCGGGCGAAGGCGCCCGCCGTCTGCACGTATTGCGCGATCCCGTCGGGCCGCAGCCGCCGCGCCCGCTCTTCGGCGTACTTCCGGCGCAGCGCTTCGACGTCGAACGCCGCTCCCACGGTTTCGGTCAAGGTCTCGGCTTTCTGCTCGTGAGGAGCACTCTATAATCAATCACTTGATCACATCAAGCTGGACCGCGCCCGCCGGCGCATCGACGCTGCGTTCAGCGCGCCGACCGGCGCCGCGGCCGCGCGCTGGGAGCAGTCTCGACGGTCGGGGCTCCCAGCAGCGTCCCGCGCACCAGGCGCTTGGCCGACCCGAGCGCCGCGTGATACTCCTCGGGAGGCAGCGTGGCCGCCAGCTCGGTGAGCCCATAGACCAGCGCATAGACCGCTTCCACCGCTCCCCGGCCCTCGGCGTCCCCGACGATGCCCTCGATGATCTCGCGGAACGCCTGGAAGTCCGCGCCGCCCACCGGCCGGGAGTCGACAGCCGGCGCGTTCTCCGCGCGGATCGCCCACTCGAACGCGGCCAGGTCGGGATATTCCCGCATCAGCCGGCCGGATTCGTCGAGTACGGCTTCGATCCGTTCGACGGCGCCGCCGGGACCGCCGGCGGCCGCGCGCAGCCGCGGCAGGGCGACGTCGGTTCTGGCCGCGACCGCCGCCTCGATCAGCTCGGCCTTGGTCGGAAAGTAGTTGTACAGGCTGGCGCTGGTGACCTTGGCGGTGCGCGCGATCTCCCGGATCGTCGCCCGGGGGTAGCCCACCCGGGCCACGCAGCTCATGGTGGCGGCGATGATGCGCCGGCGGGTCTCCTCGCCGCTCGCGCCGACGGGGCGGCCCCGCTGTGCCCGCGTCATCGTGCAGTACCCACTCCTCGTTGTCCGGAGACGGCCGGGCCGCCGCGGCCTCGAGTATATGATCGTGCGATCGATTACTCGGGCCGCCCGCGCGCAAGCGCGCGGCGGGTGACGCGGTGACCGCCGCGCCGTTGGGGCGCCCGGTGGGGGCCGACGGCGAGCAGACCCGCGTCCGGATCACCGAAGCGGCGATGCGCTGCGTCGCCGAAGTGGGGTATTCGCGGGCCACGATCCGCGCGATCGCGCGGGCGGCCGGCATGACGAGCGGCAGCCTGTACCACTACTTCCCGACCAAGTCCGCGTTGCTCAATGCCACCGTCTCCGGCATCGACGCGCTTGCGCGGCCACGCCTGCGCGCCGCCGCGGCACGGGCCGACGACGCGGTGGGCCGGCTCGAGGCGGTGCTGGACGAATGGGACCGGTTGATGCGCGAGTATCCGTACCTGGCCGCGTTCGACCGGGCGATGCGCGCCGAGAGCACCGCGCGCACCCGCGGCGGGCGCCCCCGATACCCGGGACTAAAAGCGTTGCGCGACATCGTCGACGAGATCGTCGGCGACGCCGCGGCCCGCCAGGCGTTGCCACCCGACACCGATCCCCGCGCGGCGGTCGACGCGATCCACGCGCTGATCCGCGGCCTGACCGAGCAGGCGGCCAGCCTGGCGCCGGCCGCCTACGCGGCCACGCTGCGCTCGGCCAAGGAGTTGATCAGGGGCACGCTGTTCGCGCCTTGAGCGAATCCCCCAGCGTCCACAGCGCCACGCCGATCAACACGAGATCCTTAAGCAGGAACTGGCCGGGCAGCGCCGACAACACCGGAACGCCGACCGCCGACGCGCGGGGCCACAGCGGCCGCACCGCAATGAGAAGCGCCGCAACGATTTCCATCGTTCCCAGCCCGCGCGCGACAGTGCTGACGCTGAAGACGTGATAGATCCAGCTCATCAGGGGGCTGTGCTCGATGAGCACGCGGGATTCCATCTTCGCGTACTTGCCGAAGCCGATCCAGGCCAACACGACCACCAGGCCGCAGCGACGGATCAGGTGTCCGGATGCGTTCGGCAAGTCGGCCGCGCGGATGTCGGGACAGCCGCTCGGCGAGGAGGCGCGTCCCCGCCGTCGCGGAGATGTCGGAGCGGGAAAACCGCGTGGTCATCCGCTGTCGGCCGTACGCGAGCTACGCGTCGCCGCCGCGCCACCTGCATCGCAACGACCAGGTCGACCAGCTGTCCCACCGGGTCTCGGGTGTAATCGCCTGGGACGCCGACGATCCGTCATGACCGCGCGTAGCGGTCGCGCAGCTTGGACAGCGTCGCCTCAATGCCCGCGGCGTTGGCCTTGCTGAAGCCCATCAGGTCGTAATACCTCAGCGCGTTCTTGACGGCGCCGGCGTCGCGGTAGTCGAACGTCTCGGTGACGCGTGTGCGGGTGGGCGACAGCGACTCGAATCGCCACCGCCAGCGATGCCCCAGCGGGTGGCGCCATTCGACCAGTTCGTTCGGCTTCAGCTCGGTCACCGTGCTGGTGATGCGGTAGGGCAGGCCGAACATCTTCATGCTCGTCGAAAACTTCGCTCCGACAGCCATTTCCGCCGGGGCCTTGACGTTGCTGACGACGGTGCCCGACCCGTCCAATTCGCTGTGGCGCCGCGGATCGGCGGCCATCGCATAAAGCTCGGCGGCCGGCGCGTCGACTTCGACCGACCGACTCACTTGGCGGGGGCCCGCGTCGACGACGGTGACGGTCATGTCTGGCTCCTTCCGGCAGTTCGGCAGTTCGGCAGTTCGGGGCCGACGCTACGCCTCGCCGAGTCGCGCTGTGCGCCGATTTCGGGGTGGGCCACCTCTGACCGGAGCCTGACCGGATCTGACGCGTTCTCGCCGCTCAGGCAGAATCGTGTTGCCCGTGCGCGGCGACGACCTGACGGGAACCCCCAGGGAAACGCGTATCGAGGACGCCTATGTGCGAGTGGCCTGCGGAAAGGAGCGTCGTGACCACGAGCGAGTACCAGGTGAGCGGGATGAGTTGCGGGCACTGCGAGGCCGCCGTCCGATCCGAGGTGGCGCGGATCGCCGGTGTGCACGCGGTGGACGTCAGCGCGCAAACCGGCAGGCTCGTCGTCACGAGCTCGGCGCCGATCGAGCAGGAGGCGGTGCTGGGAGCGGTCGACGAAGCCGGCTTCGCCGCGGTCCCGGTCGCGTAACCCGAAGCGGACCCCTCCCCCGACGACCGCCCCATGAACAGCATCGAGCTCGAGATCGCGGGGATGACGTGCGCCTCGTGCGCCGCGCGCATCGAGCGGAAGCTGAACCGGCTCGACGGGGTCGACGCGAGGGTCAACTACGCGACGGAAAAGGCCACCGTGACGGTGCCGTCCGGGTACGACGCGCGGGCGCTGATCGCCGAGGTCGAAAAGGTCGGCTACACCGCGGCGCTGCCGCGAGGTCGTCCCGAGGCGCCCGACGACGCCGAGCTGGCGTCGCTGCGCTCGCGGCTGGTCGTCGCGGCCCTGCTCGCCGGCCCCGTGATCCTGACGGCGATGGTCCCCGGCCTGCAATTCCGCTACTGGCAATGGGCGTCGCTGGCCCTGGCCGCGCCGGTCGTGCTGTGGGCGGGGCGGCCGTTTCACGCCGCCGCCTGGGTCAACCTCAAACACGGCGTCGCGACGATGGACACGTTGGTCTCGATCGGGACGCTGTCGGCGTTCCTGTGGTCGGTGTACGCCCTGTGCTGGGGCGCCGCCGGGCGGCCGGGCCTGCACCACGGCTTTCGGCTGACCGCCGCGCCCGGTGACGGCGCGTGCCACGTCTACCTGGAGGTGGCCGCCGGCGTGACCCTGTTCGTCCTGGCCGGCCGGTACTTCGAGAAGCGCGCCAAGCGGCGGGCGGGCGCCGCGCTGCGCGCCCTGCTCGAGCTCGGCGCCAAGGACGTCGCGGTCCTGCGGGACGGCGCCGAGACGCGCATCCCCGCGACAGAGCTTGCCGTCGGCGACGAGTTCGTGGTGCGCCCCGGCGAGAGGATCGCCACCGACGGGACGGTGCTCGTCGGCTCGTCGGCGGTCGACGCGTCGATGGTGACCGGGGAGGCGGTCCCGGTCGAGGTCGGGGCCGGCGACGCCGTCATTGGCGCCACCGTGAACGCGGGCGGGCGGTTGG
Source organism: Mycobacterium palustre (assembly GCF_002101785.1). Classification (GTDB taxonomy): domain Bacteria; phylum Actinomycetota; class Actinomycetes; order Mycobacteriales; family Mycobacteriaceae; genus Mycobacterium; species Mycobacterium palustre. Next base: position 90,557 of record NZ_LQPJ01000136.1, on the reverse strand, counting down.
TCGTGCGCGCCACCCGGGTCGGCGACGACACCCAGCTCGCCCAGATGGCCCGGCTCGTCGAGGCGGCCCAATCGGGCAAGGCCGACGCGCAGCGGCTGGCGGACCGCATCGCCGCGGTGTTCGTTCCTATCGTTCTCGCCGTCGCCGCGGCCACCCTCGCGGCGTGGCTGGCCGCCGGACAGCCCGTGACTCTAGCCCTGACGGCCGCCGTGGCGGTGCTCATCGTCGCCTGTCCGTGCGCCATGGGCCTGGCGACGCCGACGGCGCTGCTGGTGGGGACCGGCCGCGCGGCCCAGCTCGGCGTGCTGATCAAGGGACCGGAAGTGCTCGAGTCGACCCGCAAGGTCGACACGATCGTGCTCGACAAGACCGGCACGGTGACGACCGGCCGGATGACCCTCGTCGACGTCGTTACCGCGCCGGGCACCGACCGCGCGACGCTGCTGCGCTACGCCGGGGCGCTGGAGGATGCCTCCGAGCACCCCGTCGCGCGGGCGATCGCCGAGGCCGCGACCGCCGAGGAGGGGACGCTGCCCGCGGTGCTGGACTTCGTGGCCGTGCCCGGTGAGGGCGTTCGCGGCCGCGTCGAGGGCCGCGCCGTCGCCGTCGGCCGGGAGAGCCTGCTCGCCACCTGCGCCGCCGACCCCGCATTGTCGGCGGCCAAGGCCCGCGCCGAAGCGGAGGGTAAGACCGTGGTCGTCGCCGGGTGGGACGGCCGCGCCCGGGGGATCCTGGTGATCGGCGACACCGTCAAACCCACCAGCGCCGAAGCCGTCCGGCAGTTCGAGCTGCTGGGGTTGACGCCGGTGTTGCTGACCGGCGACAACGCCGCCGCGGCGCGGCACGTCGCCGCCGAGGTCGGCATCGGACGGATCCTCGCGGAGGTCACCCCCGCCGGCAAGGCCGCCGCGATCGCGGGCCTGCGGTCCGAGGGCAGGGTCGTCGCCATGGTCGGCGACGGGGTCAACGACGCCGCGGCGCTGGCCGCCGCCGATCTCGGGCTGGCGATCGGCACCGGCACCGATGTCGCGATCGAATCCGCCGACCTGACCCTGGTGCGCGGCGACCTGCGCGCCGCGGCGGACGCGATCCGGCTTTCCCGCCGGACGCTGCGCACCATCAAGACGAACCTGTTGTGGGCCTTCGGCTACAACGTCGCCGCGATCCCGGTGGCCGCCCTCGGCCTGCTCAACCCGATGCTCGCCGGCGCCGCGATGGCGTGCTCGAGCGTGTTCGTCGTCGGCAACAGCCTGCGGCTGCGGGCCTTCGCTCGCACGACTGGCTTTGATCCTGTGGGATAGTTTGATCTGGCTTGCCCTCGCCATAGGTAAGCGCCACCAGTCAGCCTCGCGGAACGAATCGGATTTAGCGAAGGTCACGACCGTTGCCCCACTTCGTCGAACAGCTGTCACTGCTGCACGGCTGGCTGCCGCTGACCCTGCAGGCGCTCACGCTGCTGGTGGTCCTGGCCGCGATCGGGTGGCGCCGGCGGCGCTGGCGCGGCTGGCCCCTGGCGGTGGCGCTGGGCGCCGCGGCCGCGATGACGGGGCTGGCGTATTGGTACATCACGTCGATCGGTGTGGCCGGGGATCCCGCGCCGGTGTCGCTGTGGCTGTGGATCGCGACGAGCGGGCTGGCGCTCGCCGTGCTGTTGCTGGGCTGGCCGGGCGCCCGATGGTGGCGACGGTGCCTCGCGGTGCTGGCCGTCCCGCTGTGCGTGCTCTGCGCGGCCCTGTCGCTGAACGCCTGGGTCGGTTACTTCCCGACCGTGCTGGCCGCGTGGAACCAGCTGACCTCCGCGCCGCTGCCCGACCAGATCGATCGCCTGCGGGTCACGGCGATGCAGCTCAAGGGCACCAAGCCGACCAAGGGCGTCGTGGTGCCGGTGACGATCAGCCCCGACGCGTCGCACTTCCCCCACCGCGAGGAACTGGTGTACCTGCCCCCGGCGTGGTTCAGCAGCAATCCGCCGCCCCGGCTCCCGGCCGTGATGATGATCGGTTCGGCGTTCAACACCCCCGCCGACTGGCTGCGCCCCGGCGGCGCCTTCACCACCATCGACGACTTCGCCGCCCGCCACCACGGCTTCGCCCCGGTGCTGGTCTTCGTCGATGCCACCGGCACCTTCGACAACGACACCGAATGCGTCAACGGCGCACGCGGCAACGCTGCCGACCACCTGACGAAAGACGTTGTCCCCTTTGTGATTTCGAACTTCGGGGTGAGCGCCGACCGGGCCAATTGGGGCGTCGCCGGATGGTCGATGGGCGGCACCTGCGCCGTCGACTTGACCGTCATGCACCCGGAGATGTTCAGCGCGTTCGTGGACATCGCCGGCGACGTCCGCCCCACCGTGGGGGGCAGCAAGGAGCAAACCCTTGCCCGCCTGTTCGGCGGCAACACCGATGCGTGGGCCGCGTTCGACCCGGCGACCGTCATGACCCGCCACGGCCGCTACACCGGGGTCTCGGGTTGGTTCGACGTGCCGGCGTCCTCCGGCGCGCGCAACGTCGCCGAGGAAGCCAATTCGACCCTCAGCGCCCCGACCACCGACCCGATCGCCAACCCCGAGGGCCAGGACGCCGCCGCGACCTCGCTGTGCGCCGTGGCGACGGCCAACGGGATCGCCTGCGCGGTGGTGACACAGCCCGGCAAGCACGACTGGCCGTTTGCGGCGCAGGCGTTCGCCGCGTCGCTGCCGTGGCTCGCCTCGACGCTGGGAACCCCCTACGCCGAGCCCGTCAGTTTGCCGCAATATCGCCCCGGGGCGCCGCATTGAGGTATGCCTGACCGTTACCTTTTCGAGGCCGAGTTCACAGCTGACGCTGCCGTGACAGATCCTGCACATCCGGGGTGCTGGTGATACCGTTCGCTGCTGTGACGACGGAGTTTGGCTGCGGCGGTGTCCGGGGTGCCGGATCGCGTGTGCCGACGTCGCACCGCAAACGGTCCGCCCACAGACGCGGCGGGTTTTTCGTCCCCCCGTTCACGTCCCCGTTCGGGGGTGCCTCCGACCGAGGTGCGCCGGAGCTGAGCCGGCGTCGCTTTCTCGGCGCGCTGGCCGCGGCCACCGTCGCCGGGGTGGGCGCCGCGCGTGTGGTGGTCGACCCGCAGCCCCGGACGTTCGCGCAGGCTCCGCCGGCCGGCGCGGCGGCAGCCGCCGGTCCGACGGCGCCGTCGGCCTTGCTGGGGCCGCCGCCGCCGAGCGCCCGCATCCCGCTGCCCGGCGGCGGCGCGCTGACCAAGATCCCCGGCGATGGCGACCTGCTGGCGTTGACGGTCGACGACGGCGTCAACAGCGAGGTGGTGCGCGCCTACACGCAGTTCGCCAAGGACACCGGGGTGCGGCTGACGTTCTTCGTCAACGGCGTCTACGACTCCTGGACCGAAAACCGGGCGATGCTTCGGCCGCTCGTCGACTCCGGACAGATCCAGCTGGGCAACCACACCTGGTCACACCCGGACCTGACCACCCTGTCGAAAGGCGAGATCGCCCAACAGCTCAGCCGCAACGACGATTTCCTGAAGAAGACCTACGGCATCGGCGCGAAGCCGTACTGGCGCCCGCCGTACGCCAAGCGCAATGCCGCCGTCGACGCGGTCGCCGCCGACCTCGGATACACGGTCCCGACGCTGTGGTCGGGGTCGTTGTCGGATTCCACGCTGATCACCGAGGAATACATCCTGAAGATGGCCGACGAGTACTTCACCCCGCAGTCCATCGTCATCGGGCACCTCAACCACCTGCCCGTCACGCACGTCTATCCGCAACTCGTCGAGATCATCCGGGAACGAAACCTGCGCACGGTCACCCTCAACGACGTCTTTCTCAAGACCCCGTAGCCGGGCTACAGGGAATCGACGACCTCTTTGGCCTCGCGCAGCCCCGCGCCGGTCATCTCGCGGAACAGCTTGATGGCCGCGATCGCGTTGCCGGCGCGGGCCAGGGCGACGACTTCGGCCGGGACCCCGCCTTCCAGAGGCGCGGGCGCGGTGTCGCTGCCGAATATCGGGCATTCGACGCCGACCCGTTCGGACAGCAGGCGCACCTGCTGCTCGAGCAGCGCAAGACGGCGGTAGAGGTGGGCGTCTTCGATCACTCGACGATTATGTCGTCACGCGCTCCGCAGCGCTCCCTATCCGGCCGGCAGGATGTTCTGGTTGATGCGAAACACGTTGCCCGGGTCGTATTGCGCCTTGATCTCGCTGAGCCGCTGATAGTTCGGACCGTAGGTCGCCCGGACCCGCTCTTGCCCCTCGTCCATCATGAAGTTGACGTACGCGCCGCCGGCCGAGTACGGGTGGATGGCGTCCCAGTAGTCGACCGCCCATCGCTTCACTGATTCCGCGCTCGCCGGGTCGGGGTCGACACCCGCGATGACCTGGGAGAAGGTGACGTCCCGGTACGCCCACGGGGTGTCGGTCCGGCCGACGCGATGGACCGCGCCGTCGATCGGGTAGAGGTGCATCGTCGAGTGCATCGTCGGTAGCTCGGCGGTGAAGTGGGCGTGGGCGTCGACGGCGGCGTCCGGCACGGTCCGGATGAAGTCGCCGCGCCAATACCATTGCAGCCCTTTGGGATACAGGTCGTCGAAGGTTGACTGCAGCGCCGGATACGGGGCGGCGACGAGGCCATCGAACGCCGGCTGCATCTGCCGGACCGGGGCGAACGCCTCGTGCGCCCGGTCGGGATCGCCAATGTAGCACCACATCACGGCGCACGCCTTCTGGAGGTGGAACGCCTCGGGGAACGGCGCGGCCGGCGGGACGGTCATGCTCGCGAAGAACCCGTAGAGGTCGTCATCCTGGGCGGGCAGGAAGTCGCGGTACCACCGCAGGATGTCGGCGGTGGCCGACGCCGGCCAGGCGGTCGGACCGCAGATCACGGTGTGCACCGGGTGCAGCCGGAACGTGAAAGACACCACCACGCCGAAGTTTCCGCCGCCGCCGCGCAGCGCCCAGAACAGGTCGGGGTGCTCGGCCTCCGACGCCGTCACCACCCGGCCGTCGGCCAGCACCACCTCGGCGCCCAGCAGGTTGTCGATGGTCAGGCCGTGCTTGCGCGTGAGGTAGCCGTGGCCGCCGCCCAGGGTGAGGCCGCCAACCCCGGTGCTGGAGATGATGCCGGCCGGCGTCGCCAGGCCGTGGGCGTGGGTCGCGCGGTCCACCTCTGCCCACGTCGCGCCGCCCTGCACGCGGGCGGTGCGCCGGTCGGGGTCGACGTCGACGCGGTTCATCGGCGCGAGGTCGACGACGAGGCCGCCGTCGACGGAACCGAACCCGGGCCCATTGTGGCCGCCCCCGCGCACGGCGACCGCCAGGTTGCGGCCGCGCGCGAATTCCAGCGCGCCCGCCACGTCGGCGGCCGATGCGCAGCGCACGATCACCGCGGGCCGCTTGTCGATCATCGCGTTGTGCAGCGCCCGGGCGTCGTCGTATCCGGGATCGCCGGGCAGGATGGCTTTGGCCCCGAATCGGCCGCGCATGTCCTCGGTTGCGGTGGTCAGGCTCATGGCCGGCACCTCCTCTAGCTGCGTCGCGGGTCTTGCTGCCGCAACGCTACGAGGCGCCGAGCCGCCGCGTCATGACCACAAAAAGGCATTTCCGAGGTCCCCCAACGATAGTCAGTTCTGACTATCGACCGGCCAGACGTGCGCGATTACGGTGATCCCATGGCTGATCCCACGGCCCAGTGGGTGCCGCCACCGCTTCCGGCGGAATTGCTGGCACGTCGCCGCGGCCCGCTGGTCGGGCGCGACGCGGAGCTGGCCGCGTTCGAACGCGCCTGGGAGCGCGTCGAGGGCGGCAACCGCCAGGCCGTGTTCATCGGGGGTGAGCCCGGGGCCGGCAAGACCCGCCTGGCCGCCGAGGTGGCCGGAACGCTGGCCGACCACGGCGTCGCCGTGCTCGTCGGCAGGTCGACGGCCGACGAGGACGTTCCCTACGCGCCGTTCGCCGAGGCGCTGGACCGCCTGCTGAGCGCCGCCCCGCCGGCTTCGATGGCCGGCCCGCTGGCCGGCGTGGGACCGCAGCTGCGGCGGCTGTCCCCGCACGTCGACCGGCATCTGCCCGACAGCGAGCCCGTGGCGGAGGTCGGCTCGCCGCGGCAGGCTCTCTTCGACGCCCTGACCGGCTTCCTGCGCCGGCTGGCCGCCGACCGGCCGCTAGCGCTCGTCCTCGACGACCTGCACTGGGCGCAGCTGCCCACGCTGGCGATGCTCGAGCACGTGCTGACCGCGTGCGCCGACGTCCGGATGCTGGTGGTGTCCACGTTCCGAACCACCCAGCCCGACCGCTCCGACGAGCTCGCCACCCGGCTCGCCGAGCTGCACCGGTTCGACGGGGTGCGGCGGCTAGACCTCGCGGGCCTGGACACCGAGGCGATCGCCGAATTCGTGGGCCGCACCCAACAACTGGCGCCCGCATCGGCGCGCACGGCCGCGGCCCTGCTGCGCGACAAGACCGGCGGCAACCCGTTCTTTTTGACCGAGCTCGTCAACGACCTGGAAATGCGGGGCGGGTTGGCCATGCTGAGCGTGCAGCGCACCGTCCCGGCGTCGATCGGCGATGCCATCGCCCTGCGGCTCGCCGGGCTGGGCGCCGGCGTCCGGGCGGTGATCGAGCAGGCGGCGGTGCTCGGCGAAACGTTCGACCTGCCCGCGCTGATCGCGACCTGCGAGGGCGACCTGACCGCGACGCTGGCCGCGATCGATTCGGCCGAGGCCGTCGGGCTGGTGCGGGCGGTTCAGGACTCCGACGGCGAGTTCGCGTTCGTGCACGCGCTCACCCGCGAGGCCGTGCTCGGCGGGCTGGCGGCGTCCCGGCTCCGGATCCTGCATGCGCGCGCCGCCGACGCGCTCGAGGGCCGGACGGACCCGTCGGTCGTTCCCCGCCTGGCCAACCACTACCTGCGGGCGCACGTGCTCGGCTACCACGCGCAGGCGCTGCGGTACGCGCACCAGGCCGCCCGGATGGCCGAACAAAGCCTGGCCTACGAGGACGCGGCCAGGTGGTTCGAGCGGGCGTCGTCGCTGCCCGAGATCAGCCGCACCGATCGGGCCCGGCTCGACCTCGATGCGGCGGCCAACCACGTGCGCGCCGGCGACTTCGCGCGGTCGCACGCCATCTACGAACGCCTCAGCACGATGGACGAGCCGCTGATCCGACTGGGGGCGGCCATCGGTTACGAGGAGGCGAATTGGCGTCGCGGGCAGTCCGATTCGCGGGCGGCCGACCTGCTGGCGTCGGCGCTGGAATCCTGCGGACTGGATGTCGACGACCCGCACTACGTGCAGGCGCTCGGCAGTTTCGGGCGCGCGCTGGCCTTCGCCGGCGAGGCTTCCCGGGCGCGCGAGGTCAGCAACCAGGCGATCGACCTCGCGCGAGGCGCCAACGATCCGGCGGTGCTGATGCACACCCTCAAGACCAGCCTGTGGCACGGGCTCACGCCGGAGCTGTGCGAGGTCCAGGCGGAGCGTTCGGCCGAGGTGTCGCGAATGGCGTTGGCGCGCCGCGATTACGAGGTGCTGGGGGCGGCCGCGCACTTTCGCGCCATGGTCAGCTATCTGGCCGGCCGGCCCGACGACCTGGCCGCGTCGACCGCCGACATGCGCCGCGCGGGGCAGGCCTGCGGACAACCGGTGTTCGGTTTCGTCGGCGCGTGCGTCGAGCAGGCGCTGGCCTACCTGCGCGGCGATTTCGCCGGGGCCGAACGGTGGGCCGACATCGCGTTGCGCACCGGCGATACGTTCGACGCGGATGACACCGAGGGCTCCAACGGGGTGCAGATGTTCATGATCCGACGCGAAACGGCGGACCTGAGCCGATTCGCCGGATTCGTCGACGGCACCGAGACGTTCGCGGGCCGCTGGGTGCCCGGGCTGCTCGCGCTGTATACCGAGCTCGACTGCGAAGCCGGCATGACGCGCGCGCTCAATCACCTGCTCAACCGCAACCTCGGCGACCGGACCAACGAGGCCCAGTGGCCCATGGAGCTGGTCTTCATGGTCGAGGCGGCGCTGGAGCTGGGCAACCGGGAGGCGCTGCGCGCGCTGCGCCCGTTCGTCGCCCGCTACGCCGGCAAGAACCTGGTGGCCGGGCAGTTCGTCGCGCTGTTCGGCAGCGCCGACCGGTATCTGGCGAGGATGGCGGCGCTCGACGGGGACGGCGACGCGGCCGAGCGTTGGTTCGGCGCGGCGCTCGAGATGGATCGCCGGATGGGCTCGGTGGTTCACGTCAGCGAGACGCTGGCCCGTTACGCGTTGTTCGCGGCGTCGCGGGGCCGCACCGAGGAGGCCCGGCGCCTGGCCGACGAGGCCCACGCCGTCGCGGCGCCGATCGGCCAGAAACGCGTTGTGGCACTGGTCGATTCGTTGCCGGCGGCGGGTGCCGAGGGCCCGGACGGTTTGACCGAGCGGGAGGTCGAGGTGCTGCGGCTGCTCGCCGAGGGGCTGAGCAACCGGGCGATCGGCGAACGCCTCTTCATCAGCACGAACACGGCCGCCAACCACGTGCGCAACATCCTGGTCAAAACGGGCGCCGCGAACCGCACCCAGGCGGCGATGTATGCGGCCGACCACGAGCTGCTGGGCTGAGCTCCTCAGATGTCGGACAGGGCGCCGTCGGGCGTGACGCGGTCGCTCATCTCGATGACGACGTCCGCGGGCAGGCCGGCGCGCGCGGCGGCGGTCCGGATGGCCTCCGGCGACGGCGCCTCGTAGAGGCAGTACGTCTTTCGTTTGTCCGCCGACAAAAACGAATACAGCCAGCGGACGCCCACCTGGTCGTTGATCCGATTGATGCCGTCGGCGATCTCGAAGTTCGGCTCCAGTTCCTCGGCGAATGTTCGCTCGACCATGAATATGGGCACGACGGACTCCTCTTCATTGCCTTGGGGTCGAACCTACGCCGTCCGCTTCCGATGTTTCGCTGGAGAGTAGTGCCTGCAAGGTCTCGCGCAGCTCGCCCAGTCGCTTCCGCCCCAGGACCCGTTCCCACCGTCTCTCCAAATCGATTGCATTGGAACGCATGACGCGCAGCGCTTGCCGGCCGCGCGGGGTCAGCTCGATGATCCGGGCGCGGGCGTCGACGGGATCGGGCACCCGCGTGACGTAGCCATGCCGCTCCAGCGCCGCCACCGCCTGGGCCACCGCCTGCCGACTCACGCCCAGCCGGTCGGCCAGGTCCGACGCGTGCAGGCCCCCGCCCACCAGCGGCACCAGGGCGACGGCCTGTGCCGGGCGGATCCCGTCGAGGCCGGCAGCGGCGAAGGCCGCCCGCAACCGGGGCGCCCCGGACGCGGCCACCAGATTGACCAGCGCCGGGACGGTCGGTTCCCACTCGGCGTCCGCAAGCCGTCTCATGGTCATGAGTGTGCCACCCCGCGCCACTTTGACAAGTTGCTTGTCAAAGTGGGCCGCGGCTGCCACGATGGCCTCATGCGATCTCGCTTCGCTCGTTTACTGGTCGCCTGCCTGCTGCCGATACTGGCCGTCACGGTCGGCGGCTGCCTCGGCGGCAGGTACGCGTCGGGAGCCCCTGGCGCGCAACCGATCCCGGACGGCCAGTCCACCCAGACCATCCAGGTCGGTGGGGTCGGCAGGACGTTTCACCTGTACCGCCCGCGGGGGCTGAGCGATGCGGTGCCACTCGTGGTGATGCTGCACGGCGGCTTCGGCAGCGGCGCGCAGGCCGAGCGTGCCTACCACTGGGACAGCTAGGCGGACACCGGGCGCTTCCTGGTCGCCTATCCCGACGGCCTCAACCGCGCCTGGAACGCCGGCACGTGCTGTGGCCAACCGCAGCGCGACGACGTCGACGACGTCGGGTTCATCACCGCCATGGTCGGCGCCATCGAGCAGGAGATGCCCGTCGATCGCGCGCGTGTCTATGCCACCGGCATGTCCAACGGCGCCATGATGGCGCTCCGGCTGGGATGCCAGACCGACACCTTCGCCGCGATCGCCCCGGTGGCCGGCACGCTGCTGACCGACTGCTCCCACGCGCGGCCCACCTCGGTGCTGCAGATCCACGGCACCGCCGACGACCGCGTCCCCTACAACGGCGGACCCGGGAAAGCGTTCGCGATCAACGGCAATCCGCGCGTGGACGGCCCGTCGGTGGAATCGGTCAACGCCACCTGGCGGTCGATCGACGCGTGCGGTCCGCCGACCTCGAACACCGCCGGCAGCGTGACCACCCAGGCGGCCGGGTGCCCGGAGGGGCGCACCGTGGAGCTGATCTCGGTGGCCGGCGCGGGCCATCAGTGGCCGGGCGGCGAGCCCAGCCCGCTGACGGAGGTCGCGGGGATCCCCGCCCCCTCGACGGCCCTGAACGCCACCGACACGATCTGGGCGTTCTTCACCCAGAACCACCGCTGAGCGACGCGCGCCCGATCAGCGTTCGCTCAGCATCGCGTCGATGAGCCGGTGCAGCACCTCGCCGGTCTCCCGGCGGGCACGTTTCGGGTCGTCGGCGGTGGCGATGGCCATGGCCGCCTCGTCTAAAGCGCCGATCAGGACGTGGGCCAGCGGCCGAACCGGCTGATCGGCCAGCTGGCCCGCCTTGATGGCCTCGGCCAGCAGCTGTTCGGTCATGCCCAGGCTGTAGCGCTGGGCGACGTCGCGGAAGGCGGCCCAGCCCAGCACGCTGGGCGCGTCGAGCAGGATCAGCTGACGCACCTCGGGGTCGCCGGAAACCTCGAGCCAGGCGTCGACCGCGGCGCGGATCGCGTCGGCGGGCGAGCCCGCCCCCGACCGGGCCACGATGCCGGCCATCCGGGCCATCACGTCCTGCTCCACGGCCTCGACGACCGCCCCGAAAAGCGTTGCCTTGTCGGCGAATTGGTGATACATGGCGCCGCGGGTGACACCCGCGGCCGCCGCGATCTCGGGCGTGCCCACCTCGGCGTAGCCCCGCGCGCCCCAAAGCTTGCGCGCGGACGAGATCAGCGCGTCACGCGTCGCCGCGGAGCGCTCTTCCTGGGTCCGTCTCTTGCTTTCCATGCATCCTGTTGGTAACTTACGAACAGACAGCCTGTTTTTAAGTGTATCTCGAAAGTGAGAGCAGCTATGTCGACGATCGACATTAATGCCGGAACCATCCATTACGAAGCAACCGGCCCCGAGGACGGCAGGCCCGTCGTCTTCGTGCACGGATACATGATGGGCGGCCAGCTGTGGCGCAAGGTCAGCCGGCTACTGGCCGATCGTGGCCTGCGCTGCATCGCCCCGACCTGGCCGCTGGGCGCGCACCCACAAGCGCTGCGCCCCGCCGCCGACCGAACCATCGCCGGGGTGGCCGGCATCGTCGCCGACACACTGGCGGCGCTCGACCTCGAGGACGTCGTGCTCGTCGGCAACGACACCGGCGGGGTCGTCACTCAGCTGGTGGCCGTGCACCATCCCGAGCGGCTCGGCGCGCTCGTGCTCACCAGTTGCGATGCCTTCGAACACTTTCCGCCGCCCATCCTCAAGCCGGTGATTTTGGCGGCCAAGTCCAAGGCCGTGTTCCGGACGGTGGCCCAGGCGATGCGGGCACCGGCCGCGCGTAAGCGCGCGTTCGACGGCCTGGCGCACAGCAACATCGACGCGCTCACCGAGGAGTGGGTGCGCCCGGGCCTGTCCGATCCGGCCATCGCCGAAGACCTGCGCCAATTCACGCTGTCGCTGCGCACCGAGGTCACCACCGGCGTCGCCGCCCGGCTGCCCGAATTCGTCAAGCCCACCCTCGTGGCCTGGTCGGCCGACGACGTGTTCTTCCAACTCGGGGATGGCGAACGGTTGGCGGCCGCCATCCCGAACGCGCGCCTCGAGGTCATCCAGGGAGCGCGGACGTTCTCCATGCTGGACCAGCCGGAGCGGCTGGCCGACCTGCTTTCGACGATCGCGGTGCCCGCCTGACGACCCCGAGGGCCAAGGCCAGAGGGCAGCTGCGGGCCGACCAACCGCCGACGGAGGATTTCGTCAAGGCGTTGGTGCACTGCATTTTTCACGGTGCCGGCGCGCGCGCCGCTGAAACCGCGGCGGCCGTGCTCATGCGGCGATGCTGCCGCCGCCGTCCACGCGCAGTATCTGACCGGTGATGTATCCGGCGCGCTCGTCGAGCAGAAAGCAGACGGCGTGCGCGATCTCGGCCGGCGTGGCAACCCGCTGGAGCGGGATGCTGGCCAGCAGCCCGGCCTCGCGCTCGGAGCCCACGGGGCTGCGCTGGCGGTACATCTCGGTTTCGGTGGGCCCCGGGGCCACCGCGTTGACGGTGATCCCGGTCGAGGCCAGTTCCTTGGCCCAGATCCGGGTGCACGCCTCGAGTGCGGCCTTCGCGGCGGCGTACGGCGTGCGCTCGGGTGTGCCCAAGGTGGTCAGGCTCGTCACGTTGACGATGCGCCCCCAGCCCGCGGCGCGCATGCCCGGCAGCGCGGCCTGGGTGACCTGAACCGCGGTGCGCACGTTGAGGTCATAGGTGCTGAAGAGGTCGTTCTCGTCGATCGAACCGATGACCCCGAAGCGGGCGAAACCGGCGTTGTTCACCACCGCGTCGACCCGGCCGGCGTCGATGACGCTCTGCAACGTCGCTGCCGTGGCCGCGCGGTCGGCCAAGTCGACCTGATGAAAGGGCCCGGGGAAGTCGGGCCGAGCGGTCCGGGCGATGCCGATCGGCTCATAGCCTTCGGTGGCAAGCCGGTCGGCGACCGCGCGGCCAATGCCCTTCGATGCACCGGTGATCAACACTCGTCGCGATCCCATCAAAGTCCCTTCCGTGTGGCGATGAAACTGGTAGGCGGGTCTTGCCGCCGCGAGATCCAACATCCGGGTGATCCGCGCAGTTCCGGTTCATCAGCCGTATTTCCCACAAAAAGCGACGCCAGCGAAACGCCGCGGCGACGGGTCGGGCGGCATTCCTCGGTCGCGTTAGGCTCGCGATCATGCAAGACGCGCTGCAAGGCCGACGGATCCTGGTCACCGGCGGGGCCAGCGGTATCGGCGCGGCCGCCGTCGGGGCCCTTGCCGCGGCCGGGGCCGAGGTCGCGGCCACCTACCACCGGACTCCACCGCCGGACGGCCTGGAGGCCGCGTGGCTGCGGTGCGACGTGCGCGACGCGGACGCGGTCTCGGCCATGGTGCGCCAAGCGGTCGAGCACCTGGGCGGCCTGGACGTCCTGGTGCACGCCGCCGGCCTGTGGCAGGCGGGGATACCGGGCCACATCGGCGTCGATGACATCTCGTTTCTGTTGGACACCAACGTCAAGGCGACGATCTTGACCAATCAGGCCGCCTACGCCGTGATGAAGGACCAAGACCCCAAGGGTGGCAAGATCATCAACTTCGGGTCCTCGGAAGCCGTTATGGGCAGCCCGATTTCGGCTGTCTACGCCGCGACCAAGGGCGCGGTGCAGGCGTGGACCCGATCCGCCGCCAAGGCCTGGGGCGCCGACAACGTGACGGTCAACGCCCTGGCCCCGGCGGTGCAGACGGCCGGCGCCGAGCGACTGCGGGAATTTCTCGGTCCGGAGGCCGGCGCCCTGATCGACCAGCAGATGCAGATGATGATCCCGCTGGGCGGGACGCTGGGTGACCCCGCCCGCGACCTCGGACCGATGCTCGTCTTTTTGGCCGGGCCGGGCTCCGGCTTCATCACCGGCCAGCTGTTGGCGGTCGACGGCGGCCTGATGATGGTCGGCGGATGACCGGCGACACGATCCAGGCGCTGCTGCGAAAGCGCTTGTCCGACCCCGCGGTTGCCGTGGTGCACGAGGACCTGCGCTGGACCTGGCGCGAGTACCTGGCGAAGTCGACGGCGCGGGCCGCCGCTTTGCTTGCGGCCGCCGACACAGACCGGCCGATGCACGTCGGCGCCCTGCTCGGCAACACCCCCGAGATGCTGGCCCAGATGGCGGCGGCGGGCCTCGGCGGCTACGTGTTGTGCGGGCTGAACACCACCCGGCGCGGTGCGGCGCTGGCCGCCGACGTGCGGCGAGCGGATTGCCAGTTCGTCGTGACCGACGCCGAACATCGGGGGCTTCTCGAGGGTTTGGACCTCGGGCAAGCGCGGATCCTGGACACCTCCGCACCGGAATGGTCCGGGTTCGTCGCGGGCGCCGGCGACCTGGCCCCCCATCGCGGGGTCACCGCGACCGACGCGTTCATGATGATCTTCACCTCGGGAACCAGCGGAAACCCCAAGGCGGTGCAGGTGTCCCACCTGATGGCCACCATCGCCGGGGTCAGCCTGGTCGGGCGCTTCGGGCTCACCGAGCGCGACGTCTGCTACGTGTCGATGCCGCTGTTCCACTCCAACGCCGTGGTCGCCGGTTGGGCGCCGGCGGTGGCCTCCGGTGCCGCGATCGTGCCGGCGAAATTCTCGGCGAGCAACTTCCTCGCCGACATCCGCCGTTACGGCGCCACCTACATGAACTACGTCGGCAAGCCGCTGGCCTACATACTCGGCACCCCCGAACGAGACGACGACGCGGACAACCCGCTGCGGGTGGCCTTCGGTAATGAGGCCAACGACAAGGACATTGAGGAGTTCGCGCGCCGTTTCGGCGTTCAGGTCGAGGACGGGTTCGGCTCGACCGAGAACGCCGTCATCGTGATCAGGGAACCCGGAACCCCGAAGGGCTCGATCGGGCGGGGCGCCGAGGGTGTCGCGGTGTACGACAGCGAGACCGTCACCGAGTGCGCCGTCGCGCGCTTCGACGCCAACGGGGCGCTGCTCAACGCCGACGAGGCCGTGGGCGAATTGGTCAACACGGCCGGATCGGGCTTCTTCACCGGCTACTACAACGATCCCGAAGCGAACGCCGAGCGCATGCGGCACGGCATGTACTGGTCGGGCGACCTCGCCTACCGCGACGCCGACGGGTGGATCTACCTGGCCGGCCGCACCGCCGACTGGATGCGGGTGGACGGCGAGAACCTGGCGGCGGCGCCGATCGAGCGAATCCTGTTGCGCCACGGCGCGATCAACCGCGCGGCGGTCTATGCCGTCCCCGACGAGCGGGTCGGTGATCAGGTGATGGCCGCGATCGTCCTCAACGACGGCGGCACGCTCGATGCCGATGAATTCGAAGCGTTCCTCGACGCGCAGCCCGACCTGTCACCCAAGGCCCGCCCGCGCTACGTCCGCATCGCCGCCGACCTGCCCACCACGGCGACCCACAAGGTGCTCAAGCGCCAGCTGATCGCCGAGGGCACGGCGGTGGGCCCGAGCGAAATCCTTTGGGAGCGCGCGGAACGCGGCACCGCATACCGGATCGCTAGCCCGGGCCTCGCGGTGCCCGGCGCCGAATCTGCCCCTTCGCCCGCCGCACCCGCGTGACGGGATCCCTCGCTGTGCCTTTGGCGATCTCGTCGCGCAGCTGGGCGATGTTGGAGATTTCCGCATACAGTCCGCGGATGGCGTAGTCGAGGACGGCGAGCGGAAAACGCTGGCCCGGGTCGTCGACGATGCCGAGGTCCCGGGACCGCTGCCGCGACCACAGCGCCTCGTCGAGCCGCGCCCGGGTCGCCTCGAGATGCCGGTCCAGCGTGTCGATGACCCGCTCGGGATCCTCGCCGCGGGACAGCCAGGTCTTGAGGATGACCGGATGCTTGATGACGACCCGGTCCTGACCGGGAAAGTGTTGGACCCACCGGCGCAGCGCGTCGATCCCGGAATCCGTTGTCTCGTATAGGGTGATGGCGCGCTTGCCCGATTGCGCCGCGGTCTGGCTGACCATCCCCCGCGCCAGCAGCCGGTTCAGTTCGCGCCGCACGTGACTCACCGAGGGCGACCAGTAGAAGTGGCCGACCGACAGCTCGGCGCGCATCTTGATCTCGCCGGCGGTGAGCCGTTCGTCGGTGGCCGCCAGCACGCCCAGGACGAGGTAGGCGGTGATCGGCAGGGCGTTGCCGGTGCGGGCGGAACTCATGGGATGGCTACTTCGACGCGGTGAAATACGGCAGGGCCAGATCGCCGTCGACGGCGTGGAATTGCACGCGCACGCGCATTCCGATCGCCAGCTCCTCCGGGGCCACGCCGACGATGTTGGTCAGCATCTGGTGGCCCTCGTCCAGGGTGACGATCGCCGGCGCGTAGGGGGGCGAGAACCCGGCCGTCACCGGCCGGTGCACCACGGTCCAGCTGTAGACCTCGCCCACACCGCCGCTGCGCGTCCACCGCAAGTCGGCCGAGAGGCATTGGCGGCAGTGCTCCGTCGGCGGAAAGTTGGCCGAGCCGCACGTCTCGCAGCGTTGGTACCGCAGTTCGCCGGATCGGCAGCCCTGCCAGAACGGGAGGCTGAGCGCCGTGCTGGCGTGGGGCACGGGACCGCTCTGGGGCCGCAACGGCGAACTCATCGTGGCTGGTCCCCGAGGATCAGCACCGTGGTGAACAGCGCGCCCGCCCCGCCGTTGCTGCACAGCGCCACATGCGCGTCGGGCACCTGCAAATCACCGGCCTGGCCGCGCAACTGCTGGACGGCTCGAATCGCTCGCTGCATCATCTGCGGGTTGGACCCCGCGTGGCTGAACGACATCGTGCCTCCGTCGGTGGTGATCGGGTGGCTGCCCCCGATGGCGATGTGGCCGTCGGCGACGAAGGGTCCGCCCTCGCCGTCGCCGCAAAACCCGAAAGCCTCTAGTTGGCGGATGATTTCGAAGGAGAACGGATCGTAGAGCTCCAGCACGTCCACGTCGTCTCGGCGCAGCCCGGCGTGGGCGAACGCCCGATCGGCGGCCCGGCGGCCGACCACCCCGTTCACGTGATCGCCGCGGCGACCGGCGAGGTCCCACCCCGGGGGGTGCTGGTAGGACGGGCCGTGAAAGTCCGCGCCGCCGCCCAACACGTAGACCGGCCGGCTCGCGACGTCCACCTTGTCGAGGTTGGCCACGACCAGGGCGCAGCCGCCCTCGGAGGTGGTGGCGCAGTCGAGCAGATGAAACGGGTCGGCGATGGGCCGGGACGCGGTGATGTCGTCGGGTGTGAACGGCCCGCGTTGGTAGTAAACGGCTTCCGGATTGCGCGAACCGTTGTTGCGGATGGTCGCGGCGACGACGGAAAGCTGTTCGCGCGTCGTTCCGTAGACGTGCATGTGTCGCCGGGCGATCAGCGCGAACTCGGCGGCGGTGAACATTCCCCAGGGCGCGACGAATTCGTTCTCGGGTCTGGTCCACGGCGCGGTGGCCTCGTGATCGCGGTATTCGCCCGCTTGGGCTGCGACCAGCACGACGACGTCGGCCATGCCGTGCTCGATCGCGGCGGCGGCCTCGGTGATCATGCCCAGCCCGAAGGCCACGCCCTGCCAGGCGGGGCCGAGGCGCAGGTCGTAGATCAGCGCGGTGGACATCGGGGCGGCGCTGATCCCGTCGACGTCGTCGAGGGTCAGGCCGGCGTCGTCGAGGGCGCCCCGAATGGCGTTGAGCGCCAGGCTTTGTGAGGTTTCGCCGTCGAGACGGCGCGCCTGCCGGGTGTTGTGCACGCCGACGATGGCCGCGGTGGGCGTCCGGCGACTGGTTCGCGGGCTAGTTTTCGGGCTAGTTTCCGGGCTAGTTTCCGGGCTAGTTTTCATAGGCCACCACCCCGAGATAGGTGCCCACGACGTCTAATTCGCGCCCGTCGCGTTCGACGGTTCCGATCCTGGTGGCCCGCGGGTCGGCGCGCGGAGCGCCCGCCTCGACGACGTCGATGCGCACGTCGATCGGCCGCGCCGTCTGGGGATCGGTGATCTCGACGAGCATCGCCACCGCGCGTTCCGCCTCGTCCCACTCGACGCCGGTGATGCGGTGGCGGGCCGTCAGCTCCATCACCACGGAATCTTGTCGCACCAGAAAGCGGACCGGCGCGCACAGCTCGCCGGCGCGGGGTGGCACGCACAGCGTGACCGCCATGTCACAGCCCCGCCGGCCGCGCGCCGGTGACGCCCGCGGCGCGCAACCGGGCCAGGTCGTCGTGGCCGCGTCCCAGAAGGCCGGTCAGCACCTCGCCGGTGTGCTGGCCGTACAGCGGCGGCACCCGGTGAATCCAGCGCCGCGGCCTGCCGGCGAACGCGAAGGGCATCCCGGTGCACAAGAACGAGCCGGCGACGGGATGGTCGACCCGTTCCCAGAACCCGCGCGCCACCAGTTGCGGGTCGGTCAGCAGCGCCGCCGGCGCGGTGACGCGCGCCGCCGCCACCCCGCTCGAGCGCAAGGCGTCCACCGCCGCGGCCACCGGGCGTCGCGCGGCCCAGTCCGCGATGAGCTTGTCGATCTCGTCGGCCCTTTCGCGCCACGCCGACTCGTCCGGGCCGCAGGCGGGGGCGCCGAGCAGCCCGCCCAGCGCGGCGCGGGCGGCGTCGTCCATCGCGGCCAGCGCCACCCATTCGTCGTCGCCCTGACACGCGTAGACGCCCTGGGGACTGGCGCCGGGGCCGCGGTTTCCGTTGCGGCGCAGCTCGATTCCGTTGCGCGAGTACTCCACCACCATCTCGGCGGCCACGTTGAGCGCCGACTCGACCATGGTCGACTCGACGTGCATGCCGGTCCCGGTGCGGTCGCGGATCGCCAGCGCCGCGATCGCGGCGAACGCGGCATGCAGGCCGGCGATCGGGTCGCACACGCCCCTCGGGATCACCGGTGGCCCATCGGCATGGCCGGTCATCCACGCCATTCCCGTCGCCTGCTCCATAGTCTGCGCGAAGCCGACGCGGTCGCGCCAGGGGCCGTCGAGCCCGAACGCCGGCATCCGCACCATGATGGCGCGCGGGTTGGCCGCGGTCACGGCGTCCCAGGTCAGCCCGAAGTTGCCCATCACCCGCGGTGAGAAGTTCTCGATGACCAGATCGCTTGCGGCGATGAGCTCTAACGCGACGTCCCGCCCCGCGTTCGTGCTCAGTTCGACGCTGATGCCGCGCTTGTTGTTGTTGCTGCACAAGAACACCGGTCCCCACTCCCACCACTGATCCCAGTCCGGTGGGCGGCCCGCGGAGAACCTCATGCCGTCGGGGCGGCGCACGCCCTCGACCTTGATGACGTCGGCCCCCAGGGCGCCGAGGAATTGAGTGGCGACCGGGCCGGCCCAAAACGCGGTGAGGTCGGTTATCCGTATGTCGGACAGGGGAAGTCCGTCGGCGGCCGACTCGGCGGCGGACCGCGGCCGGGCCGGCCAGTGGACGCACCCGTTGTCCGCGCCGAGCGCTGGCGGCCGGCCGGGTGGGCGGGTCGCGATGGCGTCGCTGCGATACGGCACCCGCGGCTGCAGCACCCCCGGCTCCGATTCGACGAACACGCCGCGCTGCACGAAGTGGTCGACCTTCGGCAGCGTTGCCGGGGCGCCGATGGGGGCGACCGGGATGCGGAACGCCACCGCGAGGTCGACGATCTCGCCCGTGGTGCGCGATCGGGTCCATTGCGTGACCATGCCGAGGAACTCGTCGCGGCGCGCGACGCGGCCGGTGAACGACGCCAGCTCGGCGTCGTCGACCAAATCGGCGCGATCGATCATCACCAGGAAGTCGGAGAACTGCTGCGCGGTGATGGTGCAGAAGCCGACCATGCCGTCGGCGGTGGGAACGATCGACGGCAGCTCCAGGCTGCGTTGGTACAGAAGGGAATCCGCGCCCAGCACGCTGGCCGACATGGTCGACAGGCCACCCATCGCGATGACCATCGCCTCGAACGTCGAGACGTCGACGACCTCGCCGCGGCCGGTCCGGAAGGCGTGCCGAGCGGTCGCGGCGGCGACCGCCGCGGCGACGGTGCCCGCCAGCCATTCGCCGAGCCGCCCACCCGCCTGGACGGGCTCGTCGTCGGGCCATCCCCGCCCCGCGATCGACCCGCACAACGCCTGCAGGATGAACTCGTTGGCGACCACCTTCTCGTCGACGTATGGACCGGTGGTCCCGAACGGCGTCACCGCGACGACCACCGCCGAGGAGGCGGTGTGGCTCGTGATGCCGTCGAGGCTCCAGCCGTCGGTCAGGTCGGTGACGACGATGTCCGCGCCGGCCAGCAGCGCCGCGGTCTGCGCGGGGTCGTTCACCGACCTCTTGCCCGCCGCCAGGTAGCCGAACA
Organism: Mycobacterium palustre; assembly: GCF_002101785.1. Classification (GTDB taxonomy): domain Bacteria; phylum Actinomycetota; class Actinomycetes; order Mycobacteriales; family Mycobacteriaceae; genus Mycobacterium; species Mycobacterium palustre. Next base: position 70,527 of record NZ_LQPJ01000136.1, on the reverse strand, counting down.
GCGCACCGGCCGGTCCGCCGGCCGACCAGCGCCGCATCGAATCACCCTGCGCGGATTCGGCTTTCACGACGTCGGCGCCGGCGTCGACGAACATCTTGCCGCAGTAGGACGCCGCGATCCCGTTCGACAGCTCCAGCACCCGCCAGTCCGCGAACGGCGCCCGGGCGACCACGCTCAGTTGCCCAGGGTGGTCGCACGTCCGGCGATGCCGGCAACCTCGGCCGTCACCTGCGCCTGCTGCGCGAACTGCGTCATCCGCGTCCAGGCGTCGCGGTCACGCTGGCCGGCCCGGCGGCCGACATGGGTGACGACGTCGACGTCGGTGGCTTGGGAGCGCAGGTACCCGGCGCGCGCGTGCTCCTTGGGGATGTACCGGAACGGGTCGAACGAGTATGCCGCCATGGCGTTTTCGTAGGTGATCTTGTCGATGACCGAGTCGTCGAGATGCCCCATGGTCTCGATGACGTCCTCGGGGGCGAACGGCCAATTGCTGTCCGAGTGGGGGAAGTCGGATTCCCAGCACAGCATGTCCTCGTTGAACCAGTCCATGTTTTTCACGCCGACCTTGTCGCTGATGAAGCAGGTGTAGAAGTGGCGCCGGAACACGTCGCTGGGGCCGCTGTAGCCGGGCGGGAACTTCGCCAAAGTCCAGCCCGAGTGCCGGTTGTAGACGTGCTCGGCGCGCCACAGGAAGTACGGAATCCAGCCGACGTCGCCCTCGGTGAGCGAGAACTTGAGTTGGGGGAAATCCGCCCAGAACTCGGCCCAGATCAGCTCGGTGAACGTGAACATGCTCATCATCGACGACGCCGTCATCTGCACGCTGGGCGGCGCGTCGGTGGACACCTGGGGGGACCGCGACGCCGAGCCGACGTGGGTGCACAGCACCGTGTTGTTCTCGCAGACCGCCTCGAACAGCGGATACCAATACCTGGTGTGGATGCTGGGCATCTGCAAGGCTTCCGGGTTCTCGGAGAACGTCACCGCGTGGCAGCCCTTGCCGGCCAGCCGTTTGACTTCCTTGGCCGCCTCGGCCACGTCGAAGAGCGGCAGGATGCCGCACGGGATGAAGCGGCCCGGGTAGGCCGCGCACCATTCGTCGACGTGCCAGTCGTTGTAGGCCTTGATCATGACGAGGTTGACGTCGCGGTCGAGACCCTGGTTGAGCACCTGACCCGAGAAGCCGGTGAAGTTCGGGAAGTTCAGACCCGCCAGCTGCCCACCCGCGTTCATGTCGCGGATCCGCTCGTCGACGTTGAAGCAGCCCGGCCGCATCTCGTCGTACCGTGAGGCGTCGATGTTGTACATCTCGCGGGGCTTTCCCGCCACGGCGTTGAGCCCCATGTTGCGCCCGCGGACCTCGCCGTAGTACCACTGCTGGACCCCGTCGGGCTCGATCACCACCCGGGGCGCGAGGTGCTTGTACTTGGCGGGGACGTGCGCGTCGAACATGTCGGCGGGCTCGGCGATGTGGTCGTCCACGCTGATCAGGATCAGCTCGTCCTTGTTCATGCCGCACTTCCCTCGGTTCGAGGACTAGTAGACAATGGTCTACGTCACAGTGTCAACGCCGGCGTGCCGGCGTTCGGGGCGGTTCGTACCGCGGCGGAAGCCGATTTCGCAGCCGGCTTCGGGTAGTCGTGCGTAGATCCCGAAACGAGAACGAAGCCGACCGAGGCCCAGCATCGGCCCCGCATTTACTGACTATTAGTCCATTTGTCCCGTGCCCCGACGGGCGCGGCGCGCAGGGGCCGCGATTCTCGTTCAATCCCCGCTTATCGTCGCTTCTCGACGACAACGCGAGAACGCACCGACGACGCCTTACTTTCGGGGCAGCCCGAGGATCATCTGGGCGATGATGTTGAGCTGGATCTCCCTGGTGCCGCCACCGAGGAGCTCGGCGGGCAGGTGCAGGTACGGCTCCACGATCGGCGGATCGGTGTCGGCGACCATCGCCGCCCGCCCGGTGAGCTCGAGCGTGGCCTTGAACGTGCGGCGCAGCAGCACGTTCATCGCCACCTTGGCTATGCTGGACGCCGGCCCGGACGCTTGGCCGTCGAGCAACCGGATGGTCTCCCGCACGCCGAGGGCCTTGATGGCGTTGGCGTAGGCGTCGAGCTCGCCGAGCGCGCGCTGCGCGTCGTCACGTTCCGGCCCCGGCTCCCTCGCGAGTGCGCGCAGCGCGACCGCCCGGTCGAATTTGACGTATCCGCTGATGGCCGAACGCTCTTCGGCCATGGTCGCGATGGCGAGGTTCCAGCCGTCGGTCGGGGCGCCCAGCAGCATGTGGTCGGGGACGAAGACGTCGTGGAGGAAGACCTCGTTGAAGTGCGCCGCACCGGTCGCGGTCTTGATCGGCTGGACCTCGATGCCGGGCGATCGCATGTCGATGATGAAGTAGCCGATGCCGCGATGCTTGCTGGCGCTGGGGTCGGTGCGCGCCAGCAGCGCGCCATAGTCGGCGCGGTGGGCGGCCGACGTCCAGATCTTGTGGCCGTTAATCGTCCAGCCGCCGTCGACCTTGGTCGCGCGGGTGGTCAACGCCGCGAGGTCGGATCCCGCGCCCGGCTCGCTGAACAGCTGGCACCACGCCAGCTCGCCGCGCTGCGTCGGCGGAATCAGGCGCTCCTGCAATTCCTTTGGCGCGGCGCGGAGCACCGAAGGCAGGATCCACTCCGCGATGCCCAAGGACGGCCGGACCAGGGCGGGCCGCTTGCCAAATTCCTCGTCGATGATCAGCTGTCGCAGGGGACCCGCATCGATGCCCCACGGCGAGGGCCAATGCGGCGCAATCAACCCGGCGGCGGCGATCGCGGTGCGCTGCGGTCCGGTGGCGAACTCTTCGTAGTCGCCCTGCCGGCCCGGTTGGTCGTTGCGGAGCGTCAGCGCCGAATCCAGCGTCTCGGCAACCCACGCGCGAAATCCCGATTCGGCGTCGCCGAGGTCGACGGACATGTCGCGTTGCCGGGTGCAGCTCAGTTGGCCCAGGCGTCGCGCCCATCGGCTTGCCGGGCCGACGGACGCGGCCAGGCTGGTCGCCCGCCTCCAGTACAGGTGCACGTCGTGTTCCCAGGTGAAGCCGATGGCGCCGAACATGGTGAGCGCGTCGAGCACCAGCTCGGGCGCCGGCGAGATCGCCATCACCGCCGCCCCGGCGGCGGCGAGCCGGTGCTGGTCGAGGGTTTCATCGGCGGCGCGCACCGCGTCCCAGGCGGCCGCGGCGGCCAACTCGCTGTTGACCAAAAGCATTGCGGCGCTGTGCTGTAACGCCTGGAAGGTGCCGATCACCTTGCCGAACTGTTCGCGGATCCGCAGGTGCTCGGTGACCGCCTCGACGCACCACTGCACGATGCCGGCCGTCGTGCTGGCCACCAGCGCGACGGCGACGCAGGCGGCGCGCTCCGCGTCGATGCCGACGAGCACTTCGGACTCGGTGGCGCGGTATTCGTCGAGTCGCAGGGTCCCGACGTCGGTCACCAGATCGGTTCCGAATACGGATTCCACTGTGGCCGTGGGCCGCCCGGTTTCGACGAGCACCCACACCAAGTCATCGCCCGGGGTGCGGGCCGGGGCCAGGATCACCCGGGCCGAACGCGCGCCGGCGGTGACGTCGGAGGCGCCGCTGACCACCCAGCGCTGCCCATCGGCGCGCGCGTGGAAGTCGCCGCCGTCGGGAAGCACGACCGCGGCCGGCGCGCCGGCTGCGAGATCGCGCACCAGTGATTCGACCGCCGGCGTCGGATCCGCCAGCAGGGCAACGGCTCCCGCCGTCACCGTCGGAAGCAACGGTCCGGGCAGCAGCGCCTTGCCCGCGGACTCCAGCACGCACGCCGCGTCCAGCAGGCGCCCGCCCTGGCCGCCGAGGTGTTCCGGCAGGTGCACGGCATGAAACCCGTTGGTCACCAGCGCATCCCACCACTGGGGGAGCCGGCCGTTGGCTAGCGCGTCGAAACTGTCGCGGGTCGCGGCGATCGGCGCGTGCCGGCCCGCGAACTTGGCTACGGCGTCACTGAGGTCCCGCTGCTCTGCGGTCAGGCCCAGCGGCATGACGGCCTCCCGGCGCGGTCGCGCCGCCTCAGCCGGCGACGGAGGCGTCGTAGATGGACTGGATCGCCTTGTCCAGCGTGGCGTTGAACTGCTCGTCGGACTGGTCGACCGTGAGTCCCTCGGTGAGCGCGCGGCTGAAGCTGGCGATCAACCCGGTGTTTTTGGCCAGCAGCTCGTTGGCCTCCTCGCGGGAGTAGCCGCCCGAGAGGGCGACCACCCGCATCACCTTCGGGTGCTCGATGAGGGGACGGTAGAAGTTCACCTCGGTGGGCAGGCTCAGCTTGAGCATGACCCGCTGACCGTCGGGCACGTTTTCGAGCTGTTGGGTGATCTCGTCGCGCAGAATGTTCTCGGCCGCCGCCTTGTCCGAGATCGAGATGGTGACCTCGGGTTCGATGATGGGCACCAGGCCGTGGGAGAGCACCTGATGGGCCAGCTCGAACTGCTGGGCCACCACCGCGGCGATGCCCTTGCGGTTGGCCCCACCGATCACCGAGCGCTCCTTGGTGCCGAACACGCCCTTGCTCACGGCCCGCTTTAGCAGCTCGTCCAGGCCCGGTATCGGCTTCATCAGCTGCACGTCGTCGGACGACTCCGCCAGTCCCTTGTCGATCTTGAGGATGGGCACCACGCCCTTGGTTTCCCACAGGTAGCTGGTCGACGGCACGCCCGCGATCTCCCGGTCCATCGTCTGCTCGAACAGGATCGCGGCCAGCACCCGGTCGCCGGTGAACGCCGGCGAGGTGATGATGCGCGACCGCATCTGGTGGATGAGGTCGAACATCTCCTCCTCCGAGGAGTAGGCGCCGTCCTCGATGCCGTACAAGCGCAGTGCCTTCGGCGTCGAGCCGCCGCTCTGGTCGAGCGCTGCGATGAACCCCTTGCCCGACGTCATCCGGTCGGCTTGCTGCTGGTTCGGCATGGAACTTCCCCACTCCCTCGTGGCACTGTCGGTGACGGTGCACCGTCAAGCTCGAATCGTGCCGATCATATTCGTCCGATCGCGGCAGCAAACAGGTGCCCGGTCACTCGACGCCAACCTCCGGCCGTCCGACCGCGTCGCTGATCCCCGTGGCGCCCAGGCGCTCGCCCAAGCCGCAGGTCGCGAAGGCCGCGAACAGCATGTTCAGACGCTACCGCTGTTGGCGCAGCGCGTCGACGACTTCGTCCGCGGTGAGGATGGCACTGGCGTAGTTCGGGATGTTGACCTCGAGCGCGGCGTGCATCTCGGTGTCGGAGTAGCTCGCGGTCGCGTCCCTGACCACAGTGACGTCGTAGCCAAGCTCGGCGCCGAAGCGGACGGTCGCCTCCAGGCAGGTGTGCGCTATCAGGCCCATGGCGATGAGCCGCCGGACGCCGTGCCTCTTGAGCAGCAGATCCAAGTCGGTGTTGGCGAAACCACTGGAACACCAGTGCTCCTGGGCGACGATGTCGCCCGGTTGCGGCTGGAAGTCGGGATGCAGCTCGCCGCCCCAGGTCCCGTATTCGAACGTCCTGCGCGACCACGCCGCCCTCTGAATCGGCGCGACGTACTTCCAGGCCTCGTAGTCGCCGGGGCGATAACGGCGGTGCAACGCGTAGAACACCCGGATGCCGGACCCGCGCGCGGCATCGAGGACCTGGCGCATGTGCGGCACGCACCGGTTGGCCTCGGCGACGCCCTTCAGGCGATCCCACACTTTCCCGCCCTCGGAGATGAAGTCGTTGTACGGGTCGATGACCACAAGACCGGTCGGGTCGTTCGGGTACGTCACGTGGGTCATGTTCGCATGACACCCGGGTGCAAACGACTACGAAAACCCCGGGCGGCCCCTAGCGGTCCAGCCGCCAAAGCGAAGGGGAGCCCCGGCGCCTGCGGCAGCGAGCGGGGCGCGCCGGGATTTTCAGGCCTGGGCTTCGTCACGTTGCTGCGGGCCACCGGGTGTGGTGGGCCACAGGGCCATGCGATCGAGGAGCCGGTCACGCAGGCCGAGGGTATGGAAGAGCACCGCGCAGACGTGCGCGGTGAAGGTCAGAAAAAGCAGCAGGGCGCCGACGTCGTGGGCCCGGCGCAGCGCCCCATACACGTCGACGTCGTGCGGGGCGATGCCGGGCAGTTGCAGGGGTCCGGCCAGGATGACCGGAAACCGCGCCGCCGACAGCATCGCCCACCCGATCAGGGGCTGCGCGAGCAACAGGGCGTAGAGCAGGTACTCCGACCAGGTCGCGATGCGGCGTTCGGCGCGGCCCATGGTGGCCAAAAAGGGCGGCAGCCGGTGCGTCAACCGGTTCGCCAAGCGCACCGCCGCGAACACCAGGATCACGATGCCCAGCGGCCGGTGGATGGCCAGCAGCAGCGGGTGGTAGGTCAGCGACGCGATCATGATCACCCCGATGAGCAGCTGCGCGATCACCATCGGCGCCATCAACCAGTGCAGGATCCGCGACGGCAGGGCGAAACGCGTTGGGGTGGTGGGCGTTTCGTTTGTCTGGTTGGTCATGACAGCACCCGCGCCACGTTGACCGCGCTCGGCGACTTGGGTTCTTCGGCGCGGCGCGTGAAGGAGCGGGCGTACACCGCCGACCGCGCCGCGGGCAGGGGATCGTCGGACGGCGTGATGCCGTCGGGCAGCACCAGCGGGTCGAAGTTGATGTCGCGCGCGTTGCCCTCTTCCTCGGTGTGCACGGCCGTGATGGTGACGGTCCCGGCGTCGATGGTGCGCCGCGATCGCGGCCACGGTTTGGTGGCGTCATGGGTCGGGTCGCCGGGCTCACCCACCGTCAGAATCAGCCGCCACTTGAGCGGGCGCTGGGCCAGCGTGCGGATCAGGTCGTCGAAAAGAAAGTCCTTGCCGCGGGACGGCCCCGGCGCACCGGCGCCGCCGGCGTCCTGCGGAACCACGGCCCAGCGCACGGGCACGGTGGCGCCGGCGCTGTTGGTGAACCAGAAGGCGTTCAGCCCGTAAAACGTGCTGTCCGCAAACCCCGCGCTCGGCGGCGACTGCTTGATGATCTTCATCGCCGCGGCGGTCTCGGGATGGCGATCGAGAAACGCGGCCATCTTCTGCGGGTCGGGCTTCCCGGTCCCCGGGACGGGTTTGGACGCGAGCAGGCGTTCGTAGAACCCCTCTGGCGTGCTGTCGGTGAAGACCGGCACGTTGACCATTGCGGTGCGCCATTGCTGGGCGCCCGCGTCGAACAGCAATCCGAAGCCGCGGACGGTCTCGGGTTTGTCCGCCTGGTCCGGCAGGCCGCCACCGAGCGAAAACCTGCCGACGACGTCGACGGTGCCCTCCCGGAAGACCGCCGCCCGGCAGATGGCCGCGCCCGCGCCGGTGCTCGCGAACGATCCCGTGGCGCTGAGCCCCTTGGCGTGATTTCGCCGGAAACCGGCGTGGCGGCCGTATACGTGTTCGAAACGGTCGGCGAACCGCGGCGGCGTGAGCGGGTTGTCGGGCCGCAGCCACCCGCCCGCGTAGGCGAATCCACCGACGTCCACCGCGGCGAATCCGGCGACCGCGCCCATGCCGAGCAACGCGTTCCTCCGGGTCAACGCGAAGCGGCGGGGATGTTCGGTGCCGCCTGGTGTTTCGTCCTGTTGGCCATCCTGATCAACGGGCTCCATGCCCACCGTCCTCTCCGGCGTTTTCGGGGCCAAGCCGCGCAGCCCGGAACGAACTCGGCGGAGGCGATTCACCCACGGGCTGGTGGCGCGCGCAACTCTGGCGGCGACCGTCGCGCACGCCCGGACCACGGGGCGGGGGGCGAGTTGGTTCAGTCGGATTACCCGCCGCGGGCGCGACGCCGCCCGGACCGCGCGCCCAGGCCGGGCCCACTGCCGCATGTGCCTATTTCCGCGTGACTTACCATCGAGTAAACACGCGCGGCTAACCACCTTCGCCCGGCGGTGCAGAATCGATGGATTGGTTCCGCGGTACGAAGCGCCTTTTGTGGGTTGAGTCAACAGCCCGGGCCCAACCATCGGCCGTCTGACGTGTCGGTGACCGACAAGGGATGAATGTGAGTAAGCATGGTCGAACAATCCGGTGACGCGGTCGACCCGACGGCCTTCGAGGTTGGGAAACACCAGGTAGACCAGGCGGTCGTACTGAGCGTCTCGGGTGAAGTGGACATGCTCAGCGCGCCGCAGCTGGCCGAGGCCATCCAGACGGCGTCGACCGCCGCGCCCCCGGCGCTGATCGTCGACCTGTCCGACGTGGGCTTTCTCGCCTCGGCCGGCATGACCGTCTTGGTGACGGCGCAGGCCGAGGTCACCCCGCCCACCAAGTTCGCGGTGGTCGCCAACGGCGCGGCCACCAGCAGGCCGATCAAGCTCATGGGCTTGGACAGCGTCCTGTCGATCTACAGCTCTCTCGACGACGCGCTGAGCGGCATCGCCGATCAGTAGCGACGTCCGACTGGCGCCCGGCGGCACCTGCTGTCGCGGCTGTTCTTGAAAATTCGGCCGAACCTATTGCCCTGCCCGCGGCAGGAGTTACGCTACTCCAAGTAGCGTAATCCGGCGCGGCGGCGGCAAGGAGAGTTTTATGTTCGACCTGAAGATCATCGGTGGAACCGTCGTCGACGGCACGGGCGCGGAGCGCTATCGCGCCGACATCGGCATCAAAGACGGCAAGATCGCCGACATCGCCCGCCGCGCCGCCGGCGACCCGGAGATGGCGGGCGAGGCGGCCGAAACCATCGACGCCACAGGGCATGTGGTGGCCCCGGGCTTCGTCGACATCCATACTCACTACGACGGCCAGGTGACCTGGGACGGTTTGCTGGAGCCGTCCAGCGGCCACGGCGTCACCACGATCGTCACCGGCAACTGCGGCGTGGGCTTCGCCCCGGTGCGGCCCGGCACCGAGCAGTGGCTGATCGAACTGATGGAGGGCGTCGAGGACATCCCCGGCACCGCCCTGACCGAGGGCATCACCTGGGGCTGGGAGACCTACCCCGAGTACCTCGACGCGATCGGCAAGCAGAAGTTCGCGGTCGACGTCGGCAGCCAGGTCGCCCACGGCGCCATCCGCGCCTACGCGATGGGGGAGCGCGGCGCCCGCAACGAGCCCGCGACCCCCGAGGACATCGAGGCGATGGGCCGGTTGGTCACCGAGGCGATCGAGGCTGGGGCGCTGGGCTTTTCGACGTCGCGCACGATGGGGCACCGCGCGATGGACGGCGAGCCGGTACCCGGCACGTTCGCGGCCGAGGACGAGCTGTTCGGGCTCGGGCGGGCGATGGCCGCCGGCGGTCAGGCGGTGTTCGAGCTGGCGCCGCAAGGCGCGGCGGGCGAGGACATCATCGGCCCTAAGAAGGAACTGGACTGGATGCGCCGGTTGAGCGGCGAAATCGACCGGCCGGTGTCGTTCGCCCTGATCCAGGTCGACGCCGACCCCACGCTGTGGCGCGAAATGATGGACCTTTCCGCCGAGGCGCATGCGGCCGGCAGCCGGTTGTATCCGCAGGTCGCGGCCCGGCCGTTCGGCATGATGATCGGATTTCAGGGCCATCACGGCTTCACCCACCGGCCCACCTATCGCAGGCTGCAGGCCGAATGCGGCCGCGAGGAGCTGGCGGAGCGCCTCGCCGACCCGGCGGTGAAGGCCGCGATCCTGTCCGAGGACGACCTGCCCGCCGACCCGACGCTGTTATTCGACGGGATGTTCGCCCTGGTGCAGCACTCGCTGGGGCGGCTGTACGCGCTCGGTGATCCGCCCGACTACGAGCCCACCCCCGACCGCACCGTGGCGGCCATCGCCGAAGCCCGCGGCGAAGACCCGTTGTCGACGCTGTACGACCTGATGCTCGAGCGGAACGCGACGGCCATGCTGATGCTGCCGCTGTACAACTGCGCCGACGGCAACTGCGACGCGATCCGGGAAATGCTGACGCACCCGGCCGGCGTGCTGGGCCTGTCCGACGGCGGCGCCCACTGCGGAATGATCTGCGACGCTTCGTATCCCACCTTCCTGCTGACGCATTGGGCGCGCGACCGCAAGCGCGGCGAGAAGCTGTCGCTGGAACACGTGATCCGCAAGCAATCCCGCGACACCGCCCACCTGTTCGGCCTGACCGACCGGGGCACGATCGAGGTCGGCAAGAAGGCCGACCTCAACGTGATCGACATGGACGCCCTGCGGCTGCACCCCGCGGCGATGGCCTTCGACCTGCCGGCCGGCGGGCGCCGCATCTTGCAGGGCGCGAGCGGCTACGCGGCCACCATTGTCAGCGGAACGGTGACCCGCCGCCACGATGCCGACACCGGGGCCCGTCCGGGCCGGCTGGTGCGCGGAGCGCGTTAGGGCACCGCCGGTGAACGCGCCCGTCGGCAACCCGGCCCGCACCGGCCCCCATGCCCAACAGGACGCGATCGGCGCCCCGCCCCCCTCGCCGACCCTGGTGCCGGCCGAACGCTACTACTCCCCCGAGTTCGCTCGGCTCGAGATGGAACGAATGTGGCCGAGGGTGTGGCAGCTCGCCTGCATGGTCGACCACGTCGCCCAACCGGGGGACTATTTCGAGTACCGCTGCGGCCCGTACGGGGTGCTGATCGTTCGCGGGGACGACGGCGTGCTGCGCGCCTTCCAGAACGCCTGCCGGCATCGCGGCAATTCGGTGTGCGTGGGTTCGGGTGCGGGCCTGCGCGAGCTCAAGTGCGGCTACCACGGGTGGACCTGGGACCTGGCCGGCACGCTCAAACGGGTGCCTGACCGCAAGGGCTTCGGCTCGCTGCGTATGTCGGACTTTCCGCTCGTTCCGGTCCGGGTCGACGCCTGGGCGGGGCTCGTCTTCGTCAACCTCGACGTCGACGCGATGCCGTTGCTGCAGTACCTCGAGGCGGTCCCCGACGACATCGCCTGGTGCCGGCTGGAAGACTTCCGCTGCTACGCCACGCTAACCGTCGACGTCGAGGCCAACTGGAAGACGATCGCCGACGGCTACAGCGAGACCTATCACATTCAGACGCTGCATCCGGAGCTGTTGCGCTGCGTGGACGATATCCATGCGCCGCAACAGATCTGGGGCCATACCGGCAAGTCCGACCAGCCTTACGGCGTGCCGAGCCCACGCTTCGACGGCGCGCTGAGCGACGAAGAGGTCTGGGACGCCTACGTCTCCACGCAGGGCGCGCTGATGGGCGCGGCCGAGGGCGCCCCGTTCCCCGCCGACGAGCGCCGGCCCGGGCAGACCGTGCAGGATTTGATCGCGGCGCGCACGCGGGAGTTCGCGGCCAGCCGCGGGGTGAACCTCGGTTGGGCCGACACCGACCGGATCACCCGGCTGCACCAGTACAACGTGTTCCCCAACATGACGTTGCTGGCCAACGCCGATCACCTGACCGTCATGTGCTCGCGCCCCGGCCCCGATCCCGATCACGGCGAGATGGTCATCTTCCTGACGACGCGCATGGCGCCCGGTGCCGCGCGCAACAGGCCAACCGATGTGCGCACCACCGCCGGGCAAGCCGAGCCGGGCCTAGTGCTCACCCAGGACATCCGCTTGCTCGCGGGCCTGCAGCGAGGCCTACACCAGCCCGGCTTCACCCACTTGGTGCTCTCCAGCGAAGAGCGGCGCGTGATCAACATGCACCGCAACCTCGAGCGCTACCTCGACTTGCCGGACCGCGAACGGATCCGCGGCGGCGCGCCCGGCTAAGTCGGACCAACATAATTGGCTCAGACCTCCCGAAATCCCGCCAAAGCGAACTAAGATCCCGCTTGTGGCGAGCCCGTCAAACCCCTGGGGCGACGAACGACGGCATCTCTCGTATCAGGTGCAGATGCGATGTCAGGCGCTTGGCCGGAGGCGGGCGCGGCGGCTCTGTCAGCGTTTTCAGCGGGTCGGGGTCCACACCGCCCCCGAGCGCCTGCGGCAGATGGCGGCGGGCGCGCCCGCCGCCTACCGCGAGGTGACGGACGTCAATTTCGCCTTGATCGCGCTCCAGCTGAACCATGAGTCGCGCGCCGCCAAGTACAAACGCCTCAAACGCCGGGGCACCCGTTCGCTGATCTTCGCGGGCATGGTTCTCGTCGTGCTGAACTTTCTTTTCTGCGTGGCTTACGTGCTGCTGAACCTGGCGCAACAGGGCGCGCCGATGTGACGTCGCGTGAGCGGCGTCGGCCGCCCCGCGCGTCGACGCTTCTACTCGATCGCTTCGCTTCCCAACACGGTGGTGCGCAGCAACTCCCGCGGTGAGTCGGGGTCGTAGGGGGCCGCGCGGTGCAGCACGCCCTGGTTGTCCCAGATGACGGTGTCGCCGACCGACCAGCGGTGGCTGTAAATCATGTCCGGACTCGTTGCGCGGCCCAGCAATTCGTCCAGCAGCGCCCGGCCCGCGCCGCGGTCCATGCCGACGACGTAGTCCGCGGACGCGCCCAAAACAAGCGACCTGCGCCCGCTACGGTGCGTCCACACCAGGGGATGTTCGTGGGTGCGTCGCTGCCGCCAGCGCCGCAGTTGCTCCGGCGTGGGGTCGGGGGTGACGCGACGCTGTGACGCTTCCAGCGAGTGCACCACTCGCAGCGAGCCGAACCGCCGCTTCTCCTCGTCGGTCAACGCCTCGTACGCCGCATAGGAATTGGCGAACTCCGTTTCGCCGCCGCGCTGCGCGACCGCGACGGCCGACAGCACGGTGGCCTTCTGCGGGCACTCGTCGCCGACGGGGGTGCAGCCGTCGATGTGCCAGTCGAAGGTGGCCCGCAGATACGCCGCCGAGGAATTCTTCGACGTGTCCAGCGTGATCGGGTAGATGCCCGGCACCGGATGGTGCCCGTCAGAGGAGTGGTCGACTTCGCCGAGCCGGCGGCAGAACTCCACCTGCGCTCGCGGCGTTAGGCCCAACCCGCGGAACACCAGGACGCCGTTATCTTCCAGCGCCTGCAGCACCGCGTCGCCGAGCAAGTCATCGGAGGCCAGGCGGTCGGCGTCGACGCCCAGGACCTCGGCGCCGACCGAGGCGGTGAGTTTGTTGATGGTGAGCAGACTCATCGCCTGTCCTTCCTGACGAGGGTCACGGCACCGGTTCACCGATGCGATCGAGGACGGCGTCCGCGGCGTCGGTGGGCTTGACCTGGCCGAAGACCTCGACGGCCATCGCCACCATCACCAGCGAGTAGACGAGGTGCAGCAGGTGCAGCGCGTCCTCGGGCATGTCGTCGAGGCTGAACCTGTCGCAGTAGTCGATCGCCTCCTCCAGGCGGGGGAAGAAGGCGTTGTAGAACTCACGCATCTCGGGCATGCTGCTGGCCATGCGCTGGTTCCAGCGTTCGGCTTCGGTTGCCAGACACCAGGTTCGCGCGAACCCCTCCAGTTCGGCGAACGCGCTGGGCAGCAGGGCTTCATCTTTCCCGGGGGCCACGGCTCACACCCCCACAGGCTGTCGTTGGGTTTCGCGCTGGTATTGCTCGACCCACTCGACGACCTCTTTGTGCAAATGGCGCACCAGGATCTCCTGGTCGTTGAGGGGGAATTCGTCGACGATTCCGGTTTCCAGAGCCGCCTGGGTGCCGCCGAGCATCCCGGCGTCCTGCAGGGCGAACTCCTTGAGCACCACCGCGGCCACTTCGTGCTCGATGCGCTCGCGCACCGTGCGGGCCGGATGGAAGGCGGTGTAGGCCTCGAACCGGTGGGTGTTGTGGGACGTCGGCCAGTACCGGTACAGCAAATACCAGCCGCCGTAGATGAGGATCTCCAGGTTGGGGAAGATCTGGAAGTTGCTGATGCCCCAGGGCTCGATGCCCCCCGGGTTGAGCCCGGGTGGCAGCTCCCCGATGTCGGGAGTGCGCCACGGCCCGACAAGGCCGCTGCGCGTGGCCCTTTCGATCGGATACATGTATTCGGGGGCCAGCAGCCAGCGGCGGGTGCCGGCGGTCGACACGACTCGGTGCGGGCCGTCGATCTGGAAATGCGCGCACTCGAACCCGGCGTTGGGATCGCGCACCGCCGACGGGACCTGCTGGGGGTGCAGCGACGGCACGTGGTAGTACTCCTGGAAGGCGTCGGCGAAGATCTTCCAGTTGCTGTTGTTGTGCGCCAGGAAGTCGTAGCGCTCGGTGAGCTTGCCGAACGGGTAGTCGTCGAGGCCGGTGATCATGGGTCCCAAGAACTCGCGCAGGCTCTGGCGCGGCCGCTCGTCAAAGTTGATGAACACGAAGCCGTTCCACACGTCGCAGTGCACCGGGCGCAGCCCGTATTCGGCGGTGTCGAGATCGAAGAACTCCGAAGGTTGCTGCACGAAGGTCAGCGCGCCGTCGAGGTCATAGCGCCAGCCGTGATACTTGCACGTGAACTGCCGGCACGTCCCCTTGGTTTCCCGGCCGGGAAAGTCGTTCCATACCAACTTGTTTCCGCGGTGCCGGCAGATGTTGTGAAACGCCCGGATCGCCTCGTCTTTGCCTTTGACGAGGATCACCGACGCGGGCACGGCCTCGATCTCTTTGGTGAGGTAGCTGCCGACCCTGGGAAGTTCCTCGATGCGAGCGACGTTGAGCCAGGCCCGTTTGAATATCGCCTCGCGCTCGAGTTGGTAGAACTCCGGTGACGTGGAGTCGCTGAATGAGATTGGTCCGGTGCCCAGTCCCGGATAGTGCTCGGTCCAGCTGCCCTCCGCGGGTTTAGGCCATCGAGTCATCGCAACCTGCCTCTCCTTCATGGCGTTTCACGGGTGTCGTCGCGTTCACATCACGGCCCCGCCGTTGACACCGAGGACCTGCCCGGTGATGAACCCGGCCTCGTCCGAGCACAAAAAGCCCACCGCCGCGGCGATGTCGGCGCCGGTGCCGAGGTGGCCCATGGGGATGCGGCTGGCCAGCGCATCGTTGGACGGCAGGTGTCCCTGGTCCTGGGACTGGTGTTGCATCGGGGTTTCGATGCCCGACGGGGGGATGTTGTTGACTGTGATTCCCATCGACGCGAACTCGTTGGCCAACGATTTCGTCAGCGTGATGACCGCGCCCTTGGAGGCCGCGTAGTGCGCCATGCGCGGCGATCCACGTTGCGCGCTGGACGACGAAATCATCACGATGCGGCCCCATTTGGCCTCGATCATGTCGGTCAGCGCCACCTGGCAGCAGTGGAAGGTGCCGGTGAGGTTGACGTCGATGATGCGCGACCAGGATTCCGGGGTGATGTCGAGGAAGCGGCCGAAGCCGACCATCCCGGCGCTGGTCACCAGGATGCTCACCGGTCCCAGCTCGCTTCGCACCTTGGCGAAGGCCTCCTCCACCGCCGGGCGGTTGGTGACGTCGGCGGCCACGCCCAGGGCCTCGACCCCCTCGGCCCGGAGCTCCTCGCAAACTCGTTGCGCCGCTTCGCCGTTGATGTCGAGCACCGCGACCTTGTGCCCGCGCCGGCCCAGCTCGTGGCACGTGGCCTCTCCCATGCCCGACCCACCGCCGGTCACCACCGCCACCTTCACGACTGACCGTCCCGTCATTCGTAGACCACAGTGATCGATTCACTAGTCGGCAGCGACTGGCACGTCAAGACCCAACCCTCGGCGACCTCCTCTTCGGTGAGCGCGTCGTTGTTGATCATCCGCGCGCTGCCGTCGGTCAACCTGGCCATACAGGTTCCGCAGTTGCCTACTTCGCACGAAGACGGGGCCGCCAGGCCCGCCATGCGCGCGGTTTGCAGCAACGTGTCGCCGTCTCGGTAGGCGACGGTGATGGTCCGGCGGTCGAGCTGGATCGTCACCTTCTCGGTTGTCACCGGGTCGGCGTCGCCACCCGCACTCGCGTGTCCCATCCCGGCGAGAGTATCAAGTACTTGTTATCTTCATCAAGTACTTGACATGGCCGGGCGGCGCAAAGACCCGGGGCCCCTAGCCCTCGCCGCGGTCGGTGTACAGGGCATGGCCGGTGCCTTGCTCGACCACGCGGGCCAGCAGGTCGTGCAGCAACCGCTGCTCGTCGGCGGTGAGCACCCCGAACACGCTCTCGTGCGCGGTGATCGCATCGGCCAGCGCCGCCATGGTGATGGCCCGCCCCTCGTCGGTGAGGTAGGCCTGCATGATCCGCCCGTGCTGCGGATCCTGCTTGCGCTCCACCAGACCGCGGCGCTCCAGCGTGGTCAGGGCGAGCTGGGCGCCCTGCGGTGTGATCAACAACCGCCGGGCCAACTCGGCCCCCGACAGGCCGGGTTCGTTGGCGAGCTGGCGCATCAGGCCGATCTGGGCGGCCGTCACCCCGTGATCACTGATCGCCTCGTTCACCGTCGTCAGCGAGAAATGAAACGCCTGCTTGAGCAGCCACAAGATCTGGTCAGAGAGTTCCATGCTCTTCCCCGCGGTCGTTCCGGTAGACGCGCCCACCCTTCATGACGAACCTGACGTCGAGGGTGGCCGAGATGTCGCGTGACGGGTCCCCGTGCACCGCAATCACATCGGCGAGATAACCGGGCGCGAGCCGGCCCAGCTCGTGGTCGGCTTCGACGAGCTCGGCGCTGATCACCGTCGCCGCACGGATCGCCTGCATGGGCGTCATGCCCCGCTCCACCAGCGCGCACAGCTCCTTGGCGTTCTGGCCGTGCGGCACGGCGGGTGCATCGGTGCCGCACGCGATGCGCACGCCGGCGGCGATCGCCCTCGGCAGCATCGATTTTGCCCGCGGAAACACCTCGTCGGCCTTCTTGCGCAATTCGGGTGCGATCCGGTCGATGGCCATGGCGTCGGTCAGGTAGGTCGTCGACACCAGGAAGGTGCCGTGGTCGACCATCATCTGAATCGTCTCGTCGCTGGCCAAAAAACCGTGTTCGATGCAGTCGATTCCCGCCCGGATGCACGCGCGGATGGCGCTGTCGCCGATCGCGTGCGCCGCCACCCGGATCCCGGCTCGATGCGCCTCGTCGGCAATCGCGGCGAACTCCTCGTCGGAGTACTGCTGGGCCCCCGGCGCGGTACTGTGCGACATCACGCCGCCCGAGGCGGACACCTTGATCACCTTGGCGCCGTGGCGGATCTGGTAGCGCACGCACGCGCGCACGTCGGGCACGCCGTTGGCGATGCCTTCGGCCACGCTGAGCGGCATGATGCCCGGAGCCAGCCGCTGGAACACCGTCGGGTCCAGGTGTCCGCCGTACGGGGTGACGGCGTGGCCGGCGGGCACGATCCGCGGTCCGGTGTGCCAGCCCTGGTCGATGGAGCGCTGCAACGCCACGTCCAGCAGGTAGCCGCCGGTCTTGACCATCAGGCCCAGATTGCGCACCATGGTGAAGCCGGCGGCCAGGGTGGTCCGCGCGTTGACGGCGCCGCGCAGCGTGCGGAACGCGGGGTCGTCCTGCACGCCGTGCATCGGGCTCGGCAAGCCCTCCGGCCCGCCGGGGCCGCCGATCAGCAGGTTGAGCTCCATGTCCATCAGGCCGGGCAGCAGGGTGACGTCGCCCAGGTCGATCTCGGTCGCCGAATCAGGCGGCGGCGCAACGGGATTGACGGCGCTGATGCGGTCGCCGTCGATCACCACGACGGCCGGTGAGCGGACCTCACCGGCGTCGACGTCCGCCCAGCGATCGGCCCGCAGGATGGTGGTCACGGCATGGGTTCGGAGACGCAGTCCAGACTTGAGGCACCCGAGTCCGGCACTCGCGGCTGTTTCCAGCATTCCACCGGGAACGACACCGTGATCAGCGAATACAGCAGGTGCATCAGGTTGGTGACGTCTTCGGGCAGGTCCTCGAGCGGGAACTTGTCGCAGTAGGCGATGGCCTCTTCGGCGCGCGGCGTGATCGCGTCGTAGAAGGCCTGCATCTCGGCCATCGAACTGTTCAGCCTCTTGTGGTAGCGCTGCGGTTCGCTGTCGAGGCACCAGTCCGAAAACGGTTCCAGGTCGGCGAATTCCGTTGGCAGCTTGGCGGTCACGGCTACACCCCCACCGCGCTGCCCTGGTATTCGGCGATCCAGGCGGCGGTCTCCTTGTGCAGGTGGCGCAGCAGGATCTCTTGGTCGTTGAGCAAAAATTCGCGCACCGCACCCGTTTCGATCATCGACTGGGTGGCTTCCAAGGTGTTGGCATCCTGCAATCCGTACTCCTTGAACGTCGCGGCGGCGAGTTCCTGGGCGACGCGTTCGCGGGGCGTGCGCGGCCGCGGGAAGTACAGGGTGCCCTCGAACACGTGGGTGTTATGCGACGTCGGCCAGTAGTGGTACGTCAGGTACCAGCCCTGACTCCAGATCAAGATGACGAAGTTGGGGAACAGCTGGAACGAATCCAGCCCCCAGGGGTCGCACTTAGCCGGGTTGACACCGGCGGGCAGTTCGCCGAGATCGGGCTTGTCCCAAGGGCCGAACAATCCGCTCCGGCAGATGTCTTCGATGGGCTTGCGCATCTCGGCGTCCATCTCCCATGCCCGTACGCCGGAGGTGCTGACCAGGCGGTGCGGCCCGTCGATGCGGTAGTAGGGCGCCTCGAAGCCCGCCTCGGCCGCGGCCTTGGAGTACGTGGTCGGTGACTGGTTCGCGTGCAGGACCGGCGCGTGGTAGAACTCCTGGAACGCGTCCATGTAGAGCTTCCAGTTCGCGTTCACCTCCGAGCGGTAGCACCACCGAGAGGTCATCCGCCCGAACGGGTAGCCCTCCAAACCGGTGACCATCGGGCCGAGGAATTCCCGCAGCGGCTGCTCGGGTCGCGGGGCGAAGTTGACGAAGATGAATCCCTCCCACACGTCGCAGTGCACCGGCACCAGCCCATAGCGACTCTTGTCCAGGTCGAAGAACTCGCTTTCCTGTTGCACATGGGTGAGGTTGCCGTCCAGGTCGTAGCGCCACGCGTGGTACTTGCAGGTGAATTGCCGGCACACGCCGCTGGTCTCTTCCAGCGGCATGTCGTTCCAGACCAGCTTGTTGCCGCGGTGCCGGCAGATGTTGTGGAACGCCTTGACCTCGCCCGCGGAGTTGCGCACCACGATGATCGACGTGTTGGCGACCTTGAGTTCCTTAGTGAAATAGCTGCCCTTGCGCGGAAGGCTTTCCACCCGGCCGACATTCAGCCACGCACGCTTGAAGATCGCCGCGCGCTCGAGCTCGTACACCTGCGGGCTGAGGGAGTCCTCGTAGGACACCGGCCCGGTGCCGAGTTCGGGATAGTGCTGGGTCCAGCTGCCTTCGGGCGGCTTGGGAAAGCGAGGCATGCCTGCTGACCGTATATGCTCGGCAGGGCAATCGCAAGTAGTTGATATTGCCGGCGATCGACAAACGAGGAGGACCCGCGGTGCACCGACACGACGCCCTGTTCATTGGTGGGACGTGGTCCGCCCCCAGCACCGAGCAGACCATCGAGGTGATCTCGCCGCACACCGAATCGCCCGTCGCCCGCGTGGCCGCGGCGGGCCCCGCCGACGTCGACGCCGCCGTGACGGCCGCGCGCAAGGCGTTCGACGAGGGGCCGTGGCCGCGCCTGGGCCCTACCGACCGCGTCGAGGCCGTGCGCCGGCTCGCCAAACTCTATGGCGCACAACGCTCGCAGATGGCCGACGTGATCACCGCCGAGATCGGCGCACCCACCAGCTTCGCCCAGCGAGCGCAGGTCGGCCTGCCCGCGATGATGATGGCCGCGTTCTGCGACCTCGCGGAGAGTTTTCCGTGGCAGGAAAAGCGGCCCGGTTTCTACGGCGCCGACCTCGACATCCGGCGGGAACCCGTCGGCGTGGTGGCCGCGATCGTCCCGTGGAACATGCCGCAGTTCCTCATCGTCACCAAGCTGATCCCGGCCCTCTTGGCGGGATGCAGCGTCGTGGTCAAGCCGGCGCCCGAATCGCCCCTCGACGCGCTTCTCCTGGCGGCGATGCTCGAAGAGGCCGGCCTGCCACCGGGCGTGGTCAGTGTGCTGCCCGGCGACGCGTCCGTCGGTGAGCGGCTCGTCCGCCACCCCGGCGTGGACAAGGTGTCGTTCACCGGCTCGACCGCGGCCGGTAGGGCGGTCGCGGCGGCCTGCGCGGGCGACCTCAAGCGGGTCAGCCTGGAGCTCGGCGGAAAATCCGCGGCGATCGTGCTCGACGACGCCGACCCCGGCGCCGTGGCCGCCGCGATCCGGTCGGCCAGCTTGTCCAACAGCGGCCAGATCTGCAATGCACTCACCCGAATCCTGCTGCCGGGCAAGCGGAGTGATGAGTTCGTCGATGCCTTGGCGGCGGAGATGGGCTCGTTGCGCATCGGCGACCCGGCCGATCCGGCGACACAGCTCGGCCCGCTCGTCGCTCGGCGTCAACAGGAGCGGGTCCGCGACTACATCGCCGAAGGGAAGCGCGAAGGGGCGCGCCTCGTCCTGGGCGGCGCCGAGCTGCCCGACGGGATCGAGCGCGGGTGGTACGTGAAGCCGACGCTGTTCGCCGACGCCGACAACGCCATGCGCATCGCCCGCGAAGAGATCTTCGGTCCGGTGCTGACCGCGATCCGCTACCACGACGAGGACGAGGCGGTAGCGATCGCCAACGACTCCGACTACGGGCTGGCCGGATCGGTGTTCACGGCCGACCCCGCCCGAGGGGTGGACATCGCGACCCGGGTACGCACCGGAACGTTCGGCGTGAACCAGGGCTACACGATGGATCCGTTCGCCCCCTTCGGCGGGGTCAAGGCGAGCGGATACGGTCGCGAGCTCGGCGCCGAAGGGATCGAGGGGTACACCGTCATGAAATCGATCTCCACGGCCGCCCTGGGCTGACGCGGCGGCATCACCAGCAGGGCGCCGACGAGCAACGCTCCGGCCGCCACCAAGGGGATCGCCCAGCCTCGCCGCAGCGCCACGGCTGCGTGACACTGCTCGACGAAATCCGTTCCCGCCGAATCGGCCACGCCGGCCTGCGTCAGGTTGCCGGCAATCCCGTTGCCGCAATTGATTTGGAAGCCCCACTGGTCGAAGTCGTCTAGGAAGACGGGGAAACGCAGGGCGAGCACTCCGGCCGTGAGCAGCAACAGACCGGCGGCGAAAGCGAGGAAGCGCCGGTTCGACATGTTCATCAGGGCCGCGCTGATCGAAAACGAGGACCTCGGCCGCGCGCCCTGATGGAGCTCGCGCGCCATTTCGCGGTCCATCCGGGCCGATTCGAGGAAACCCAGGTGTTCAAGGTGCTGTCGGTGCGGGTTGATTGGTGAGGACCCGCTCGTCAGTGTCGCTGGCGATATGGACATCCGGGGTCTCCGTCCACGCGTACTAAGTTCAATCGTTGCACTCAGTACGGTAGCGGCTTGAGTTCAATAAAGCAACTGACTAGTATCGGTCGGTATGCGCCAGGTCAGCTTCGCCGACTTTCACTGCTCGCTGGCCCGCAGCCTGGAGGTGATCGGGGATTGGTGGACCCCGCTGATCATCCGGGACCTGTCGCTGGGCCTGGCGCGGTTCGATGACCTTGCGACCAACCTTGGCATCTCACGCAATCTGCTGACCGCCCGCCTGAAGGCCTTGGTGGAGGCGAACGTCGTTGAGCGGGTGCGCTATTGCGAGCGGCCACCGCGCGACCACTACCGGCTTACCGCGGCCGGTCGCGACCTGGTGCCCATCCTCGCCGCGCTCACCGCGTGGGGTGACCGATGGGTCACACCGCCCCAGGGGCCGCCGCTGCTGTTTCGCCACGACGGGCACCGCTGCACGCCGACGGTGTGCTGCGCGGAGTGCGGTCAGCCGGTGAACACCAAAAACCTCAGGGTCGAACCGGGCCCGGGCGCGGTACCCGGGCCGGGCGCCCAGCTGATCGATCGGCTTCATCCGGAAGGCGCCGCCCGGTCGCGCAATCGCACCTAGCGCGGCGCGACGATCCCGTTGTCGTAGGCGTAGACGATCGCGGCCGCGCGGTCGCGCAGGTCGAGTTTTCCGAAGATTCGGCCGATGTGGCTCTTGACCGTGACCCCCGAGATGCAGAGCTCGTCGGCAATTTCGCTGTTGGACATGCCTTTTCCGATCAACGTCAGGACGTCGAGCTCACGGGTCGTCAGTTGGGCGATCTGGTTGCCATGCTTTCCATGCGGGCCATTGGCCGCCTTGCGGTAGGTGCTGAGCACCCGGGACGTGACGGCGGGATCGAGGTAACTGTCGCCCCTGGCGACCGCCCGGACGGCGCGGATCAGCTCTTCTGCCGAGGAGTCCTTGAGCACGAATCCCGCCGCCCCCGCCCGGAGCGCGTCCGAGAGCAGTTCGTCCTCGTTGAAGGTGGTCAGCGCGAGCACCGGTGGGCCGCCGGCCAACAGGCGTGTCGCCTCGATGCCGTCGACGCGCCGCATCCGCAAATCCATCACGACGACGTCGGGCCGATGCTCGGCCACCGCGGCCGGCACCTCGTCGCCGTCGGCGCATTCGGCGACGATGACGAAACCGTCCTTGCGGCGCAGGATTCGGCGCAGGCCGGACCGAACCAGGTCCTGGTCGTCGACCAGCAGCACGGAGATGTCGGCCGCCTCGCCGACACAGCTTGCACCACCAGGGCCGCCAGCCGCTGTCGCCGTATTCGAGCGGGATCTCCGCGCACACTGACCATCCGTCGGGGGTGGGTCCGGCGTCGATGGCCCCGCCGAGCAGCTCGACGCGCTGGCGCATGCCGCGCAGTCCCCGTCCCTCGGCTGACGGGCGCGCGGCCACGGCGGCGGGTAGCTGGTTAGTGACGGAAAGCCGGGCGGATGATCCCGAAATAAATAGTCTCACAGTCGATTTCGACTCAGGGGCGTGCTTGGCGATGTTGGCCAGCGACTCCTGGGCGATGCGGTACAGCGCCAGCCCGACGGCGGGCGACACGCGACGGGTAGGCCCGTCGGCGCGCAGCGTGACGTCCAGCCCGGCCCGCGCGAATTCTCCGACGAGGACGCCGATTTCGTCGATGCCGGGTTCGGGCGTGGTTTGAGCGCCCCTGCGGGAGGCGTCGTCGAGCAGCCCGACGGTGCGCCGAATGTCGGCCATCGCCTGCCGGCCGAGATGCTCCGCCTGTTCCAGGGCCTCGACCGCGTCATCGACGTCGCGGTCCTGCTGCAGCACCCGGCGTGCCCCCGTGACGTGCAGCAAAGTGATGCCAAGCGAGTGGGCGATCACGTCGTGCACTTCGCGCGCGATGCGTCGCCGTTCGTCGGCGGCGGCGTGCTCGGCCAGCATCTTCTGCGCCTCGATCTGTTCGGCCAGCAACAGGCGCTGGGTGCGCATCAGGTAACCGAGCAGCCAACCCGCCGCAACGAAACCCAGGTACAGCGCCACCGCGTCGAGGCGGTGCAGCGCGGACGCGGCCAGCAGCAGCGCGGCCGCCGACACGGTGGCCAGGAAGCCGCCCGCCCCGAAGCTCAACGTGCCGACGGCTCCGACCATCAACACCAGCAATGCCGGTGCGAAATCGGCACGGATCGGCGTGGCCGTGCCGAACAACATCAGCGCGGTCGCCGCTGACCAGGCCACCCACAACAGCAACGGGTGGACCTTCATGTTGAAGACGACGAAGGTCAGTGCCGGGGCGAGGGCGACCGCGAATGCGGCCAGCGCCACTGGCAGGTCGGCGGCCGGTCGCTGCAGCGTCGCGATCAACCCGCCCAAGATCACGATGGCATCGGTGATCAGCAAAAACGACCATGTGATCCCGACTGGGATCAGCTCGCCGCGCTTTCGGACCAGTTCGCGCAGGTAGTCGGTTGCTGAACGCAACATCGTCCAATGGTAAAAGAGCGGCACGGCCGCCGGCATCATGCCGCGGTCGGCAGCGGCCTCCGCCCGTGGTAGGAGGCGAAGACCGAACTTTGGCACGACGCGCGGCGGGGACTGCCCTTCGTAGCGTTGGCAGGCATGACATGGACGCTGCTGCACGACCGCATGGCCCTTATGGCCCAACTGATTCACGTCGCCGAGTCGGATCCGGAAGCGGCGCTCGCGCTGGCCGACGACTCATCCGAAGTGTCCCGGCTTTTCGGTGACGTCGAGGGGCTCCTGCTGTCATTGCGACAACGCTGGATGACGGCGTTGGTCGCCAAGCTCGATCAGGCGGCCGACGACGGCGTCGCCGCCGCGCAGGTGCGAGCCGACCTGGCCGCGGCCGAGCCCGGCTTGCGTGCCCTGTTGGACGTCGCGCCGCGCCGGTCGCTGCGGTTGCGCTCCCTTTCTCACGACGAGAAGGTGGCGGTGGACCTGTTGGGCGGGCCGACGAGCGATCGGCAGACCGTTGCATGACTCGCCCAGCATCGCTTCGCGGCTTCGCGGGCAGGTACGCGGTCCCGATCGTCGGGCTGTGGCTGTTGGCCGCGACCGTCGCCAATGCGGCGGTGCCGCAGTTGGAGCGCGTCGTCGACTCTCACGCGCGCTCGTTCATGCCGGCCGACGCGCCGAGCTCCGTCGCCGCCTCCCGCGCCGCGGAGTTGTTCAACCAGAAGCCGAGCAACAACTTTGTTTACGTTGTCCTGGAACGCGATCGGCGCCTCACGCCGGCCGACCGCAGGTTTTATGACGCGCTGACGGCCGCACTGCGCAACGACGGCCGCCGCGTGAACGCCGTGACCGACCTGTGGTCGCAACCCGCCACGGCCGCCGGCGCTCAGAGCTCGGATGGGCGCGCCGTCAGCGTCATGGTCCGGCTCGCCGGAATGCTCGGCACCTCCCAAGCCCGAGATTCGGTGAACTTCGTGCGCAGCGTAGTGGCACGCCTGTCCCCGCCGGCCGGCCTGCGAGCCCACGTCACCGGGCCCGGCGCGACGATCGTCGACGAATTCGCCGCGATCGACCGGCAGATGTTCACGATCACCGCCGCCACCGTCGGCCTCATCCTGCTGTTGCTGCTGCTGGTGTACCGGTCGCCGGTCGCCGCCGCGATTCCGCTGCTGTCGGTGGGGCTCGCCCTGGCCGTGGCACGGCCCGTCGTGGCGGCATTCGGGCAAGCCAACATCGTTGAGGTGTCGTTGTTTTCGGTCGCGCTCATCGCGGCGATGGCCCTTGGCGCGGGAACCGACTACGGCATATTCCTCCTCGGCCGCTACCACGAGGCCCGCCGGCACGGCGTCGCCCCGGCACCGGCTCTCGCCGAGGCCTACCGCGGCGTCGCCCCGGTGGTGATCGGATCGGCACTGACCGTGTCGGTGGCGCTGGCCTGCCTCGGCTTCGCCAAGGTGGGCTCGTTCCGGAGCGCCGGGATACCCTGTGCCATAGCGGTTTTGATAACCATGGTGGCGGCGTTGACGCTGACTCCCGCGTTGATGGGCGTGGCGCTGCGCCGCGGTTACCTCGAACCGCGGGCGTCGACGACGGCGCGGCGCTGGCGGCGTGTCGGCGCGGCGGTGGCACGATGGCCCGGCCCGACGCTCGTCACCGCAGGCGCGCTGCTCCTGCTGACGGCGCTTCCCCTGGCCGGCATGCGGGTCGGGTGGAACGAACCCGCCGCCGCGCCGCCGACCACCGAATCGAACCGGGGCTACGCGGCAGGCGACCGGCACTTCGCAGCCAACACGCTGTTACCCGACGTGGTCACGATCCAGGCCGACCACGACCTGCGCACGCCGGCGGGGCTGATCGCCGTCGAGCGGATCACCCGCCAGATCATGGCAATACCGGGCGTGCGCACGGTGCAGTCCGTGAGCCGCCCCGACGGCAAGGTGCCCGACGAGGCCACGCTGAGCTATCAATCGGGCGTTCTCGGCCGCCAGTTGACCGACACGGCCGACGCCTTGACCCGGCGGCTGCAGCGGATCTCCGAGCTGGACAGCGCGCTCGCCCGAACGCAGGCGGCGGTGGACGGCCTCGGCAGCGGATTGCGCCGCGGCAGTTCGGGTCTGGCCGACATGTCCGCAGCCGCCGACGACATGCGGGCCGGGATGGACGGCGTGCAGCGCTCGGTCACCACCGTATCGGGTTACCTCGAACCGCTGCGGGACTTCGTCGCCCGCACTCCGGACTGCGGCGCCAATCCGGTCTGCGCGACCGTCGACCGCGTGCTCCAGCCGGTCGACACCCTGGTGCAGACCTCGACGCGGCTCGGCGACGGCGCGGCCAAGCTGACCAGCGGATCGACCACGGCCGCCGCGGCGATCGCGGGCCTACCCCAAAGCGTCGGCTCGATGAAAGCCGCGCTGGGGCAAGCGCGTTCGGCCACACACGAACTGCTGAGCCTAAGCCAGACGATTGGTCCCCAGATGCGCCAGCTGACCGACTACCTCAACGAAATCGCGACGCAATTTCGCGGCAGCGCCGCGGCGGGCTTCTATCTGCCGCAGCGCGCGTTCACCGACCCGCGGTACGTCGAGGTTTTGCGCCAGCTGACATCGGCCGACGGGCGGGCCACCTACCTGCTGGTCTACGGCGACGGCCAGGAGTGGGGAGTCGACGGGGCCAGGCGCACCGACCAGGTGCGCCTGGCGGTCCGGGAAGCCACCAAGGAGGGCACCCTATCGCCGACGGGGGTCGACCTGGCCGGCGTCGGCCCCGTCACCGCCGACCTGCAGCGGTTGGTCGCCCGCGACAACGCGTTGCTCGTGGGTGCGGCGCTGGCGCTCATCTTCCTGATCGTCACCGCGATGCTGCGCAGCCCGGTGGCGGGGCTCGCCGTGGTGGGGACCGTCGCGGCCTCCTACGCGTCCGCGCTGGGATCGAGCGTGCTGATATGGCAACACCTGTTCGGACACAACCTGCACTGGTCCGTCGCGCCCATCGCGTTCATCGCGCTGATCGCCGTCGGCGCGGACTACAACCTGCTGCTGGCGCTGCGGATCAAACAGGAGGCGACGGCCGGTCTCCGGACGGGCATCATCCGCGCGTTCGGCGGCACCGGGGGCGTGGTCACGACCGCCGGCATCGTCTTCGGGCTCACCATGCTGGCGTTGCTGGCCAGCAGCGTGCTCAGCATCGCCCAGATCGGAACCACCATCGCGGTGGGGCTGTTGATGGACACCCTGGTCGTCAGGGCGCTGGTCGTGCCGTCCATCATCGTCCTGCTGGGCCGGTGGTTCTGGTGGCCGCGCGGCACGGCGCGGCGCACCCGCCGGGCTGGGACGAAAACGCCGGAGCTTCAGCCCGTTTGACCCGCGACCCGCGTCATAGCAACCTGCCTGATATGCGCCGAGTCGGCTGACATAGGCGCTCAATCGCGGATCGCCTTTCCGCCGAGCAATACCGGCGATTATGTAGATCGCTCTAGTGAATCGCTAGGCCCCAGTGGCGGGTCGGCGACCGCGCCTATCACGCCGGTTACACCGGCCCCCGCCCGTCACCCGCCAGCCGCAGCAGCAGGCGCGTGCCACCGAGGGGACTCGCGTGCAGAGACGCTGTGCCGCCATGCAATTCGGCCTGCTGCGCGACGAGCGCGAGGCCTAGCCCGGAGCCCGAGCGTGACGCCGTCGACCCGCGCGAGAAGCGCGCGAAGACCGCGGTGCGTTCGGCCTCCGGAACACCGGTGCCGTTGTCGTCGACCGCGATTTCCACGCCCTGACTGGAACTGCCTACGGTAAGACAGATTTCGGTGGCGCTACCGTGCTTGACGGCATTGGCGATGGCGTTGTCGATCACCAGCCGCAGTCCGGTGGGCAAACCCACCATCAACACCGTGGGCGAGGGCACCAGCTTCACCTCGACCCCCGGGTAGATGCGCAGCGCGTCGTGTGCGGCGCGGTCCAAAAGCTCCGTGACGTCGAAGGGGACAAAATCGTCGACGGTGGTCAGTTCGCCCTGTGCCAGCCGCTCCAGCGCCGTCAGCGTCGCCTCGATCCGGCTCTGGGTGCGTATGACGTCGCCGATCACCTCCTGGCGCTGCTCGGGAGGTAACTCCAAGGTGGACAGCACCTCCAGGTTGGTGCGCATGGCCGTCAACGGGGTGCGCAGCTCGTGCGAGGCGACGGCGGCGAAATCACGCGCCGACTCGAGCGCCGCCTTGGTGCGCTGTTGCTCGTTGCCGATGCGGGCCAGCATGCCCTCGACCGCCTCGGCGATCTCCACCGCCTCTCGCACGCCGCGCACCTGGACCTCGTCGGGACTCGACTGGGCGTTGATGGCCCGGGCCTGCTGGGCCAGCAGCAGAAACGGGTTGACCATGATCAGTGAAATGAACCAGCCCACCAGCACCGTGCCGCCGATGACGCTGCCGCAGATCAGCAACACCCGCAGGTGCAGTTCGTTGATCCGGTGCTGGGCCTCGGCCAGTGGCGCGGCGAGCGCGATGGAGGCCGGCCCGGCCGTGAAGGTGCGGACCCGGTATTGCACGCCGTTGATGGTGGTGTTGGCGTAGCCGTTGGGCAGTTTGGGCAGGACGATGTTGCCGGGCACCGATACGGTCACATCACCGATGCGGGCGGTGCGGACCACGTTGCCGTCGGGCATGGGCCGATCGGGGTAGGTCAGCTGGGCGCCGTTGAGCAGCGAATTGATGTCACCGAGGCTGCTTACCGAGTCCAGCCGGCGGTCGAGCTGACTGTACTGGTCGTTGGTGACACCGATCCACACCCACAGGCCGAGCAGGACGACCAAGGCGATCACCGATAACGCGGCCACGATGACGATGGTGCGCAGCGACAGCACCCGCATCGGCAGTCGCAGCAGGGGAAACGCGCGAGCGTCGGGCCGCGATATCCGGCTGGCGCCGACAGCCGATTCCTCTGACATCTCGCCTTCCGTGCTCGCCCCCGGCGTGGCCATCGACTCAGGATATAGGCGAGATGTCTTCTCCCCTGGCAGCGCAGGGGACGGCCCACGCGGCGAGCGGCTCGCTTCGTCGCCGCAAGTTGTTCGGCTCCATTCGTGGCCCTCGACCCTCATTTGCGCCGGACGTCGGTGAGTGAGTACTCTCTCACCATGCAGCCCTCCGGACGTGACCGCCTGTTGTCGGCGGCGTTGGGGCTGTTCGCCGACAAGGGCTACGCCGCGACGTCGGTGGCCGACATCCAGCGCGCGTCGGGCCTGGCACCGGGGTCGGGCGCGCTCTACAAGCACTTCGGATCCAAGCGTGAGCTGCTCGAGGCCGCCGTCGCGCACCGCATCGACAGCATCGTCGCCGCGCACGAGCAGTACGACGCCGGCGAGCCGGGCAGCGTCGAACAGGCGGTTCGGACCGCGGGCAAGCTCATCTGGACCAACCTCAAACAGAGCGAGGACTTGCTCAAGGTCATGTTGCGCGAGCCCGACGAGCTCGGGGACCTCGACGAGAAGACGTGGCAGGTTATCACCGACAACGCCTACCAGCGTTTCGCCGACGAGCTGGCGGCGTCCAATCGTTCCGGCCGCACCCGCATCCCGGACCCCGAGGCAGCCGCCGCCGTGGCGATCGGGGCGCTGTCCTATGCCGCGACGCTGCAAGCGCTGACCGGCCGGTTGCCCGGCAACATCGATGAAGACCGTTACTTCGAGGCGTGGGTCAACCAGACACTCAGCGTCCTGGCCCAATACCGGAGCCCCAAAAAGAAATGATTTCAGGCGAATTCAGGAGAGAACCGTGACTTTTTCCCTGCAACTGAGCGACGACGTGATCGAGGTGCGCGATTGGGTGCATAAGTTCGCGGCCGACGTCATCCGCCCTGCCGCGTCCGAATGGGACGAGCGCGAAGAAACGCCGTGGCCGGTGATCCAAGAGGCCGCGAAGGTGGGCCTGTACTCCCCCGATTTCTTCGCGCAACAGGCCGCCGAGCCGACGGGCCTGGGTTTTCTCACGACGTTCGAGGAGATGTTTTGGGGTGACGCCGGGATCGCGCTGTCCATCCTGGGCACCGGCCTGGCCGCGGCGGCGTTGGCCGGCAACGGAACTCCCGAACAGCTCGGCCGGTGGCTCCCCGAGATGTTCGGCACACCGGACGAACCCAAGCTCGGCGCGTTCTGCTCGTCCGAGCCCGACGCGGGTTCCGACGTCGGCGCCATCCGGACCCGCGCGCGCTACGACGAGTCGACCCGCGAATGGGTCCTCAACGGCACCAAGACGTGGGCGACCAACGGCGGCATCGCCAACGTCCACATCGTGGTGGCCTCCGTCTACCCCGAGCTCGGCACCCGCGGGCAGGCGACGTTCGTCGTGCCGGCCGGGGTCAAGGGCTTGGCCCAGGGGCAGAAGTTCAAGAAGCACGGGATCCGCGCGTCGCACACCGCCGAGGTGGTTCTCGACAACGTGCGGTTGCCCGAGGACTTCCTGCTGGGTGGGCGGGACAACTTCGAGGCGCGCATCGCCCGGGCGAAGTCCGGCGCGTCGCTGGGTGGGCAGGCGGCGATGAAGACCTTCGAACGCACCCGGCCCACCGTCGGCGCCATGGCCGTCGGGGTGGCGCGCGCCGCCTACGAATACGCGCTCGACTACGCCTGCCAGCGCGAGCAATTCGGCCGCAAAATCGGCGAGTTCCAGGCGGTGGCGTTCAAGCTGGCCGACATGAAGAGCCGCATCGATGCGGCCCGCCTGCTGGTGTGGCGGGCCGGCTGGATGGCCCGCAACAACCAAAGCTTCGAGTCCGCGGAGGGCTCGATGGCCAAGCTGGTGGCCAGCGAGACCGCCGTGTACGTCACCGACGAGGCCATCCAGATTCTGGGCGGCAACGGGTACACCCGCGACTACCCCGTGGAACGGATGCACCGCGACGCGAAGATTTTCACGATCTTCGAGGGCACCAGTGAGATTCAGCGCCTGGTGATTTCGCGGGCGGTGACCGGCCTGCCGATCCGCTAGGCGACGCGCTGGTGCCGTCGCCGACGGAGCCAGACATGATGGCGGCATGACCACCGACATCCGGGTCCTCGACACCGAGGACGAGCTGATCGCCGCGGCCAATGTGTTCCGTGCCGCCATGGTCGCCTTTCCGCCGCTGTCGGATCTGCCCCCCGGCCACATCACCAAGCTGCTC
Source organism: Mycobacterium palustre (assembly GCF_002101785.1). Classification (GTDB taxonomy): domain Bacteria; phylum Actinomycetota; class Actinomycetes; order Mycobacteriales; family Mycobacteriaceae; genus Mycobacterium; species Mycobacterium palustre. The sequence continues at coordinate 39,755 of NZ_LQPJ01000136.1, read as the reverse complement.
GAGCCGGGTCGCACGATCGGCGCGTTCGTCGGAGACCGCATCGTCGGCACCGCCGACGCCGTGACGAGCGGGCTGACATTGCCCGGCGGGGCGGTCGTCGGACACGCCGCGGTGACGCACATCGGCGTGCTGCCGTCGTTCACCCGGCGGGGCATCGCCACGGACCTGATCCGCCATCAGCTGCGCGACATCGCCGCCCGCGGCGAGGTGGTGGCGACGCTGCGGGCCTCCGAAGCCACGATCTACGAACGGTTCGGCTACGGAGTGGCGAGCCTGTCGCAGTCGCTGGAGGTCCAGACGGCCCGAGCGGCGTTGCGGCCGAACATCGGCACGCGGGGCCCGGTGCGGCTGCTGGACATGGCCGAGGCGTGGGAGGTCCTGCCCCGCATCTACGCCGGGAACCGTCCGTCCCGCCCGGGAACCATCGACCGACCCGCAGTGTGGTGGCAGGCGTTGCGGTTGCGCACCGAATCGTCCCCCGGGCTTTCCTATGTCGCGGTGTACGGCGAACCGGGTTTGGAGTCGGGGTTCGCCCGCTACCGGCCCATCGACACGGAGGCCTGGTTCGTCAGCGACCAGCGCACCATTGCGGTCGAGGACTTCTTCGCACCGACCACCGACGCATACGTCGGCCTGCTGCGGTTCCTGCTGGGGCTCGATCTCATTGAGCGCGTGGTGTTTTGGATGATGCCCGTCGACGATCCGATGCCCTGGCTGCTGGTCGATCGACGGGGCGTGCGCGTGACCGGGGTGCGCGACGAAACGTGGCTTCGTGTCATCGACGCGGAAAGGGCGCTGGCGGCGCGCCGGTACACCGGCGACGGAGAAGTTACCGTCGCGGTGAATGACCCACTGCTGCCGGCCAATTCGGCCAGCTTCACCCTCGCGGCCGCCGGTGCCGAGCGCACCGGCCGGCCCGCCCAAATCCACGTCGGGGTCGAGGGGCTCGGCGCGGTGCTGCTCGGCGGCGCGACGTGGCGCGGCCTGGCCGCCGCGGGCCTGGCCCGGGCCGACGACCCGGAGGCGTTGGCCGTCGCCGATCGGCTGTTCGCGGTCGCGGCCGCGCCGCACGCCGGGTTCTTCTTCTGATCGCAGGGGGAAAGACCGTGATCGTGATCGTCGGGGCGGGGATCTGCGGGCTCGCGGCGGCCTACGAGCTGTCGCGGCGCGGCGAGGACGCGGTCGTCCTCGAGCGAGGCCAACCGTTCGCGGAGCAATCCGCGGGCCTGGCGCGGATCTTCCGCATCGCGCACCGCCGGCCCGAGCTGTGTGGGCTCGCGCTGCGGGCGCGCGACGGCTGGCTGCGTTGGGAGGCCGAGCTGGGCGCCGGGCGCCTGCTCGGCGACGAGGGATTCATCGCCGCCGCGGCGCCCGAGGTGATTGCCGCCGCGATGCGGGATGCCGGCGCCGCGTTCTGTTTCGTTGACCGCCCGCAGATCACGGCCCGGATCCCATTCCTGGTTCCGCCGTGGGAAATTGGGGTGTTCGATCCGCTCGGGGGCAGCCTGCGCATCCGGCGCGCGCTCGAGGCCCTGGCGCGGCGCGCCGTGATCAGGCGCGGCGAGGCGGTGTCGGTCGGCGACGACGGCACCGTGACGCTCGTCGGCGGCTCGGTGCTGCGCGGCGACCGGGTGCTGATCTGCGCGGGGGTCCACACGCCGGCGCTCTTCGGCCCGCTCGGCGCCGAGTTCGCACCGCACACCCGCTTCACCTACGAGGCGGCCTCAACGGACGCCGCCGTCGGCGCCGCCTGCCTGTCGGCGCCGGAGGGTTACGGGTTGCCGCTGGGCAGCACCGGGCGCTGGGCGTTCGGCCAAGAGCTGCCGGACCCGGCGACCGTGCGGGCGCTGTTTCCGTCGCTCTCGCCGGTGGGCCGGGTGGACTGCGTCACGGTTCGCGCGCCCTGGCTCGACGCCGGTGGTGACGGGTGGACGGTGGCGCGCCGCGGCCGCGTGGTGGCGTTCGTCGGCAGCAACTTGATGAAGTTCGGTCCGTTGCTCGGCGAGCTGCTGGCGCGGGCCGTCCTGGACGATGAGCCGCCCGCTGACCTGATCTTGGCCTAGCTCGGGCACATCCGACGCTCGAGCCCGGCTCGCACCGCGTCGCTGAGTTTGCCAACCCGGTGGCGCGCGCATGCGGCGTCAGCCGTGTGGCGCCTCGGAGATCTTGGTGTCGGGCTTGCCCAGTGTCTGGCAATACGTCATCGCCGACAACCGGGTCGCCGAGATCTCCACATTGGTCGGATCGGCGCCGTTCTTGTCCTTGAGCATCTTGCTGACTTCGTCGTTTTGCTTCTTCTCGTCCTGGGTGGTGAAGTCCTTGCACTTGGTGTCGCCGCCGGTGTTGATGACCTGTGAGGGCGAACACGCGCTGGACAGCAGCACGGCGATCGCGATCATGGCGGCTGAAGTTAGCTTCATCGTTACCTTCCCGGGTCGGAGTAGTCGTATACGTACACCAAATCGACCGTTTTGAAACCTTGACGGCGAATCGCGCCGTCGCGCTGCGTGTTTGCACGGGTATCCGCCGACCGGCCGCCGCACCTCACTGGGGCGGTGCGTGTCGCGCGCAACTGGGAATAAGTCCTTTGGCCGCATGGTCTGTTGAGCTTGGGCGGTCGGCCACCGTGGGCAATCCGAAAGGAAGTCAGTGATCTCGTCGAGTGGTGCAACCGGCCTGCTGCGTCAGGCGCCGTCGGAACCGGCCGCTCCGCGAGCCCTGTTCGTCAGCGTGTTGCTGCTCATGTTGTCAACGGGTTGGGTGGCCAACCACTTCGTCGCACTGATGCCGTTGATCAGCGATCGACAGCACCTCAGCGCCACCACGCTCGACGGCATCTTCGGAATCTATGCGCTGGGCCTGATTCCGGGGCTGCTCGTCGGTGGGCGCGTCTCGGATGCGCTCGGGCGCCCGTCGGTGGCCCTGGTGGGTTCGGCGACCTCCCTAGTGGGCACGTCGGCGATGCTGGCGTCCCAGCACGCCGATGCTCTGTTGGTGGGCCGCTTGATCGTGGGGGTCGGCGTGGGCCTCGCGATGACGTCCTGCACGGCATGGGCCTCGGATTTGAACGGTCCCGCCGGCGCGGCGACGGCGGGAGCCGTGCTGATCGCCGGCTTCGCCGTCGGCCCCTTCGCCGGCGGGTTGATCGCCCGGGCGGGGCAGGCCGGTGTGGCGGCGTCGTTCGGCGTCGCCGCCGCCCTTGTCGTGGGGGCGATCGGTGTCACGCTCGCGGCCCTGCGTCGTGCGGACGTTTCCGCGCCGGCGACTGGGCCGGTCCCGCAGCGGTCCACGCCGGCGCGGCAGGGGACCGCGTGGGCGCTGGGATGGGCCATGCCGCTGGCGCCCTGGGTGTTCGCCTCTGCGACATTGGGATTCGTCACGATCCCCACACGGCTGCACACGGGGCTCACCGCTCCGATGGCCGCTGGCACCGCGACGCTGATCGTCAACGGTGTCAGCGGGGTCATCCAAGTCATCGCCCGGGCGGCCAACTGGGGTCGGCACGCCGGCACCGCCGGCGCACTGCTCGCCGCGCTCGGATACGCCGTGACCGCGTTGGCGCCGCCCACCATGACGCCGGCGCTGGGCCTGCCGCTGTTTTTGGTTCTGGGTTGCGCGTCCGGCCTCTGCCTGCGCGCGGGGCTGATCGACTTGGAAACCGCGGCGCCGCAACGCCTCCGCGGCGCGCTCGTCGGCGTGTTCTACGTCGTCACCTACGTCGGCTTCGGCCTGCCGTTGATCTTGGCGACGGTCGGGGCGACGGCCTCGGCGGCGATTCTCGCCGTGATGTCGGTACTGGCGTTGTCGGCCGCGCTGAGCCGGGCGGTGCGGCTCAGCCGAGAAGGCCAGCGCCAGAAGCGATCCAGGCTAAAGACTCCGGCTTGGTGAACACCGGCGATCAGAGCAGTTCGCGCAGCGCCTCGATCAGCTTGACCCGTTCGGCGGGCGTACCCGCGATGGGCGCCACGTTCAGGGCGGTGACCCCGGACTCGCGGAACGCCGCCAGACGTTCCTTGACGAACTCGCGCGTACCGATGAGGTTGACGTCGCGCACGAGGTCGTCGGGCACGACCTTGGCGGCGCCGTCCTTGTCGCCGGCCAAATAAAGCTCCTGAATCCGGTCGGCCTGCGGGCCGTAGCCATACCGGGTGGCCAGCGTGTGGTAGAAGTTTTTGCCCTTGGCGCCCATGCCGCCGATGTAGAGCGCCAGGTGGGGTTTGACGAATTCGCGCAACGGCTCGACGTTTTCGCCGATGGCCAGGACCGGTCCGGCGTACACGTCGAGATCGCCCAACGCTGGGTCGCGCTTGGCCTGGCCTGCGGCCAGCGCCGGCCCCCACACCTCGCGCGCCTTCTCCGGCAGAAAGAAGATCGGTTGCCAGCCCTCGGCCATCTCGGCGGCCAGCTCCACGTTTTTGGGCCCCAGCGCGGCGATCAGTATCGGGATGCGTTCGCGGACAGGCTGATTGATGAGTTTGAGCGGTTTCCCCAGCCCGGTGCCCTGCCCCGCGGGCAGCGGTATCGTGTAGTGCTTGCCCCGGTATTGCACCGCCTCGCGGCGCCACACCTGGCGACAGATGTCGACGACCTCGCGGGTGCGCGCGATCGGGGCGTCGTACGGCATACCGTGGAAGCCCTCGATGACCTGCGGCCCCGACGCGCCCAGGCCGAGGATGAACCGGCCATCGGAGACGTAGTCCAGGCCGGCGGCCGTCATCGCCGTCAGCGTGGGCGTGCGGGTGTAGAGCTGCAGGATGCCCGACGCCAGCTGGACCCGCTCCGTGCTCGCCGCCAGGTAGCCCAGCGCGCTCACCGCATCGAACGAGTACGCCTCGGGGACGAAGACGATGTCCAACCCGGCGCGCTCCAGGTCCGCCACCTCGGCGGCGACCTCCTTGAACCCGCCGGCGTAGTTGATCCCCAGTCCGATCCGCATTCGCCTACCTCCGTGCAGCGGCGAACTGGTCGGCCAGTTCGACGGCCTCGTGCCGGATCCGGTCGAACTGCGCGCCCATCGCCTCCGACAGCGCCGTCGCACCCGAAAGCGGCCGCACCATCACCATGAAGTCGTCGATCAACCCGTCTTCGTCGAGGTGCAGGAAGTCGCAGCCGGTGATCGTCACGCCCGGCACCCCGGCTATCCCGGACTTGAAGACGAGCGCATGGTCGCGACCGTGGGCATCGGCGATCTCGCGGATCTAGTGAAAGCCGTCGAACACCCGCAACACCCCGCGCAGGATCGCCGCGGTGATCGGCTTGCCGACGTACGGCTTGAACGCCACCGGGCTGGTGAACACGACGTTGTCGGCCAGCAGCGCCTGGATGGCCGCCTCGTCGCGTTGCTCGACCGCCTTCCGGAAGGGGTGCATGAACGACCTCGCAGTAGTAGTCAACTTGTTGAGTAAGTGGGCTCGACTCTAGAACCATCGCTGTCATATGTCGATATGTGACTAATCACTTTGTTGGCTATGTGGTGACTATACTGTCGGCCGTGTCGCTGCGTGACGCGGTGCTCGCCGCTCTGCTGGAGGGTGAGGCCTCCGGATATGACCTCGCCAAGGGCTTCGATGCCTCGGTCGCCAACTTCTGGATGGCCACCCCCCAGCAGCTCTATCGCGAGCTCGACCGGCTCGCCGAGCAAGGCCTCATCCAGGCCAGGGTCGTTCACCAGGAGCGCCGGCCCAACAAGCGCATGTTCTCGCTGACCGAGGCGGGCCGCGGCGCGATCCGCCAGTTCACCGCCAGGCCGCCGAAGCCGCCGGTCCTGCGCGACGACCTGCTGGTCAAGGTCCAGGCCGCCGACGCGGGCGACGTGCGGGCCGTGCACGGGCACATCCTCGAACTGCTGCAGCGGGCGAACGCGAAAGCGCAGCGCTACAAGCGGTTACGCGACCGGCTCCTCGGCGGCCGCGACGAGGACGAATATCTGGCCCAGGTCGAGCGAGTGGGGCCCTACCTGACGCTGTTGCGCGGAATATCGTTCGAGGAAGAGAACATTCGCTGGGCCGAGCGCGCGCTGACGATCATCGAGCACCGGCTGGAAGGCGACCGCTCGGCCTGAGTCGCAGGGCGATCACGTTTCGCTACCCACCGCGTCGCCGGCATACTGCCGGCCGATCAGCTCGTCCTGGCCGACCTCGGGCAGGTTCCCCTCGCCATTCGGCACCGTGCGCTTGGCCGGCTTCTTCTTCGGCGCTTTGTCCGCGGCGGGCGCGGCGGAACGGTGACCGTTGGGTGGCACTCCGGCGGATTCGCTGGCCATCTCGATGGCCTTCCGGGTGTACACGCGATAGCCGAAACTCGGCACGTAGCCGTGGATTTCGGGCGTGTCAAGATCGCGCATGAACCGCAATATCCCGCGGCTGAACACCTGGCCTGGCACCAGGACCGGGAATCCCGGCGGATAGGGCGTGACGTAGGTCGCGGACACGACGTCGATTCCCGCGTCCAGCCGCTCGTCGATCTGCTCGCCGGTGAGGTACTCGCAATTGGCGTCGTCGTAGGAGAGGTAGAACCCGCGGCGGACATCCCCTTCGGGGGTGGCGTCGGTGCCGCGGTGGTCCAGGAAGGCGGGGTGAAACCCGCTGAAATCCGGTAGCGGCAGGGACATTTCGGTCAGCCGGTAGACGGCCTTCTGGAAGTGTTCGCGCTCGCCGAGGCTCATCTCGGAGATGTTCTGGTCCAGCTCGCGGGCGATGTTGACCAGGACCTCCACTAAAAAGGCGACCGAGCTGCGGGTGGTTCCGATGTTCGTCATGAACAGCACGCTGTTGCGCGATGTCTTGTTGATCTGGATCCCGTAGCGGTCCATCAGCTGCTGGCGTTTGAACGTGTCCCCGTCGTAGCCGGTCTGGCCGATGAACAACGTGATCCTCGAGGGGTCGAGCACGAACTCGTCCTGATCCCAGGCGGCCATCATGTTGCGCAGTCCGGAGCGCAGCGGCTGGGCGATGGCGGACGGGCGGAAGGTCTCCGGGATCAAGTCCGAAGTCCTCAGGCACCGCATGTATTTGCTGAGCAGCGGATGGTTGTCGATCGCGTCACGCAGCTGCATCGCGTTCTCGATTTGCCGCTGGACCAATTCGACGCCCTCCAGCGCCACCTGCCGCCGACCCAGGTCCAAAGACGCCAGGATCTGGTAGTTGGGCGACGTCGACGTGTGCGCCATGTATGCCTCGTGGAACGGCTCGGCGACCTTCTGGTCGAAGTCCTGGTCGAAGACGTGGATCATCGACCCTTGGCGCAGGGCAGTCAGCGTCTTGTGCGTCGACTGGGTGGCGTAGACGCGCACCCGCGCCCGCGCCGGGTCGGGGATGAGGCGGCGCTCCAAAAGCTGCTCGTCGCTGGGTATTTGGGCACCGGTGTCGGCCAAGTGCGCCTCGTAGCGGCGCTTGTACTCGGGATCCCGCAGCCGGTCGCGCAGCGCACGCGCCGATGCCATCGCCGTGCGCGTCCGGTAGACCGGATGGAAACGGGCGAACGCGAACCACGCCTCGTCCCACAGGAACACGAGGTCGGGCCTGATGGCCAGGCACTCCTCCATGACCCGCTCGACGTCGTAGACGATCCCGTCGAAGGTGCAGTTGGTCAGCGACATCATTTTGACGCGGTCGAGCTTGCCCGCACCCTTGAGCGCCAACAGCTTCGACTTGATCTCGCGCAGCGGAACCGCCCCGTACATCGAGTAGTCGTTGAGCGGATACGCCTCCAAATACACGACATTCGCGCCGGCGAGCATCATCCCGTAGTGATGTGACTGGTGGCAGTTGCGATCGAGCAGCACGATGTCTCCGGGCGCCACGAGTGCCTGGGTGACGATCTTGTTGGCCGTCGACGTTCCGTTGGTGACGAAGTAGGTGTGCCGCGACCCATAGGCCTGCGCGGCGAGTTGCTGGGCCTCGCGCAGCGGTCCCGTCGGCTCGAGCAGCGAGTCGAGGCCCCCGCACGTCGCCGAGGTCTCGGCCATGAACACGTCCAGGCCGTAGAAGCCGACCATGTCCTTGATCCAGTGCGAGTTGACGATCGACTTGCCCTGCGAAATCGGCAGGGCGTGAAACACTCCCGTGGGCCGATGGCTGTACTGCTTGAGCGCGCTGAAGAACGGCGTGCGGTAGCGGGCCGCGACGCCCTGCAGGATCGACAGGTGCAACTCGAGCATGCCTTCGCGGGCGTGAAAGACGCGACGGAAGTACTGGCCGAGCCGCCCGGCGATTTCCTCCACCGCGATCTCGGTCATCAGGTACAGGTCGAGTTCCGGCCGCAGCTTGGCCAAAGAAACCGCGAGGATCTGCGCGCGTTCCTCCGGCGATTGGTGGTCGGCCAGCTCATGTGAGACCTCGGTGTCGACGAACTCCGCCAGCGTCGACAGGTCCCGGGTCGATTGGTGCGAGAAGCGTCGCCGGATGACCACCGCCTGCAGGTTGACGTTGAGCCGCGCCGCGATGAGGGCCTCGTCCCCGCTGGAGACCACCACGAGCTCGTAGACGAATTCGTCGTCGGGGCGCCGCCATTTACGCACCTCGTTGCGCAACGCCCGTTCCTGGTCTTCGCTCATCTTCTCGACGACCAGCACTTCGAAGTAGGGGCGGTCGCGCTGCGACGCCGGTTGGTGCTCGAGGAGCTGGCGCGGATCGGAGGGGAACATGTCCAGCTCGTCGGCGCCCGCGTTGTCGACGTCTCCCGAACGGTATGACTCCGTGGTCAGCGCGCGGTTGATCTGGGCGACCGCCTGCGAGAACTTGTCGTAGCTGCCCGCGGTGAATGCACGCTGCACCCGGGCGAATTGGGGTGATCCGGGGTAGGCCCAGTAGGGCTCCAGTGTGCTCAGGCGACCCAGCAATTCCCGACAGGTGTTTGCGTACTTTTCCTTCAGCGCCCCCGTCGTCGTGGGCCGCGTCAGCCGATCGGCGGCCTCCTCCAAATGGCACCACGAGTCGCTGCGGACCTGCCACAGGCTGTTGTAGGCGCGTAGGTGTTCGGTCATCGGCCGGCCCTTCCCGAGTCGAGGCGACTCCGTGGCCCGGAGCGTCGGTCAAAGGTTCGCAGACCCAATGCGCCCGCCGGTTACGAGGAGACGAACACCGCACGTCCGTCGCGTGACAGGCCCAGGAGGCGCGGTGACGCGGTGGTGGCGGTCCAGGCGGCGACAGCCGTTTAAGGGAGCCCCGCCCGGGTAGGCGTCTATGACGACGAAGGACGACAAGGAGGACATTATGGCAACGGGGGAAACCGGCTTCGACGACGTGACCTACGACCTGGTTTCGGTGCAGTACCACTCGTTGAAGGCCGGGCACGACTACGGGCAGTATGTCCGCGACGCCAAGAACGCGGGGCTCGACGACGTCGCGTCGTTCTTCGAAGACGTGATGGCCGAAGATTCCAAGCGCGCGCAACGGTGCCACGAATTTTTGGTGCAGCTGACCAAGTAAGACCGAATCGGCGCCCACGGTCGCCGCGGCCCTTCGGCTACCGGTCGACGGCATGCCTGAACCTTCCGGTCACGACCGAATCGACGACGTTAGCCCCGGTGACATCGTCGCCGTCGACCGCGGCTCCGGTGAGCAGCCATACAAAGTGGTGTTCAAGGACTTCACCGACGGCCGCTTCCTCGTCACGCTCGAGGGCCACGGGGAGACGTTCCAACTCGAGCTCGCGCCGGGAGCCGCGGTCAGCAGGACACTGGGGTCCAAGTGGGAATCCACGCAGAGTCCCACACCGAACTCGGAAGGTTAAGAGCCCACGTTCGTTTCGAGCCCGACCAGTGCGGCCAGCTGCTTCGCCGAATAGGGGTTTGGCCCAAGGCCGTTGCGGACGGCTGCGCGCGCCGCACGTGCCAATGCCGCGTTGAGCGGCGCCGCGATGCCGTGCCGGTGCGCGATGCGGACGATCTCCCCGTTGAGAAAGTCGGTCTCCACGTCGCCGGTGTTGCGGCTCAACGACTGCCAGGTCGAGTTGCTCGGTCCGTCATGCCACCCGGGCACCGGGCGGATGGTCGGTCCGTCGGCCCGCGCCGCGGTCGACGTTTCGAACGGCACGAATTCGATTCCGGCGCAGCGCAACACCTTTTCCCCTTCGCTGCGCACCGCCGCGACCACCTCAGCGGCTTCACTCGGCTCCGCGGACAGGGCGCCCACGGCGTTGCCCAGATTGCTCAGCAGCTTGTTGTACTTCCACGGGGCGACGTCGTCCGGGGTGCGCACCCGGATGCCGGCGGCGCCCCACGTCTCGGCGAGTCCGGCCAGCAGGTGGGCGTCGGCCGGGGTGCGGGTCGACGCCGGCCACCGACCGATGTGCAGTTGGCCGACCACCGGCCACGACCGCACGATCACCTCCCCGGGTTCGAGGTGCACCGCGGGCAGCCAAACGCAGACGCCGAACACCCGCCGGAAGTAGCGCAGCGCTTTCTCCTCGGCGGCGACGCCGTTCAGCGCGGTCATTGCCGGGAGTAGCTCGCCCGCGGTCGCGACGACGCCATGGGGCCCGTGGACCGGCCGATCCGCCCATTCCTGCAGGGCGGCATCGAGTTGCTGGGTCTTGGTGGCGAAGACCAGCACGTCGCGATCGCCCAGCCGCACGTCGTTTGGGTGCGATGCCGCGCTGACCGCCACGCGGATCGCGCCGTCGGGTGTTCGAAGGGTCATGCCTTCGGATGCCAGGGCCTCGCCGTGCCGACCACGCGCCACCAACAGCGCGGCGGTGCCGGTCCGCGTGAGCACCGCGCCCACGGTGCCGCCGATAGCGCCGGCGCCGATGATCACGTATCTGTGGTTGTCTCGCGGGGACAATTCGTACGCCTCTCCGTCGCGCGTCAGCCTGCCGTCTCCGCGAGGCTACGGGCCTCGCGATCGACGCGGCTGCGCGCACCGCGTGTCGCCTTCGGCCACCGGACGGCCAGCGCGGCGGCCACCAACGCGGCGGCCGCGGCGGAGCCGGCCAAAAACACCCAGGCCCGCCGGGCCGAGTCCATGGTGACGCCGTGGCGGTAAATCAATGCCAGCGCCGTCGTGCCCACCACCATGCCGACCTGGCGAGCCGCGTTGATCAACGCCGACCCAGCCCCCCATCGACGCGCCGGTAGCGACAGGCCCGCCACGGCCGAAAGGCTCGGCATCACCAGCCCCACCCCCGCTCCGGTGAACAGCTGGCCCGGAAGGAAGGCGCTGGTCCCGTCGCCGGGCGCGATACTGCATCCCATGGCCACCGTCGTCGCGTTCCACGCCCACCCCGACGACGAGGTGATCCTCACCGGCGGCACGCTCGCCTCGGCGGCCGCGCAGGGGCACCGGGTGGTCGTCGTCACCGCGACCGACGGGCGAATGGACAACGAGCCGGACGACACCCGGGTCAATGAACTGCGCTCGAGCACAAGCATTCTCGGAGCGCACCGGGTCGAGTGCCTAGGCTACGCCGACAGTGGTTACGGACCGATCTTCTACCCCGATCCCGTCGGCCGCACCCGGTTCGGCCGGGCCGACGTCGACGAGGCGGCAGGCCGGCTCGCCGCGGTGCTTCGCACCGAAAACGCCCAGGTGCTGCTGAGTTACCAGAGCAACGGCGGCTACGGCCACCGCGATCACATTCAGGTGCATCACGTCGGCAAGCGGGCCGCCGAGTTGGCCGGGACGCCGAGGGTGCTCGAGGCGACGATGCCGCGCGAAGTGCTGGTCCGCGTCGCCAGGTCTGTCGCGCGCTGAGGTTGCCGGCGCCCTACGAGCCCGACGTGGCGCGCACCGCCTACGCGCCGCGCGCGGCCATCACCCACCGGATCGACGTGCGCCGGTTCGCGCGGCAAAAGCGCGACGCGTTCGCCGCCCACCGTTCGCAGATCGGCACCGGGCTCAACGCGCGGCTGCTCGGCACGCTGCTGCGGCTGCCGCCGCAGGTGTTCGGCCGGATCTTCAGCTATGAGTGGTTCGTCGACCCGGCGGCACCGCCGGGAACGTCGGCCCACAGCATCTTCGCCGAACCTGCCCGACGAGCCACCTAAGATGAAGCCACCGGTTGCGCGGTCAGGAAAGGCGGGAAGTCGGTATGGCTGACATCACCGAGCTGATCCTCGCCGACCACAATTGGTTTCGCGAGCAGTTCGCCCGGCTGGACTACCTGCAGGCTCAGACGCCGATCAACCTCTCCGCCGTCGAGCGGGTGTGGCGCCCGCTGGCCGACAAGCTCGACGTCCACGCCTACATCGAAGAGCAGATCTTCTACCCCCAGCTGTTGAAGCGCGGCGCCGACGACCCCGAGGGCGAGACCCTCGATGCCATCGGTGACCACAACGACATTCGCGACGGGGTGCGCGACGCCAATGCGGCCCGGACCGGCAGCGACGAATGGTGGGCGGCGGTCGGCCGCACCCGGGTGGCCAACGATGACCACATGGGCGAAGAGGAACGCGAGGGGCTTTCCGACTTCCGCCGCAACGCCCCCATCGGGCTTCGGGAGGCGCTCGGGCGTCAGTACGGCGAATTCATGGCCCGCCACCCCACCGCCAAGGGGTTGCCCATCGTCGACCGAGACCCCGAGCGCTACGTCGAGAACGTCGAGGACGTGGAAAGCCCCGCCCCGCCGCCGAAACGCACCGACTTCTCGCTCCGCATAGGCAGCCTGAAAGGCCAGTGAGCCGCGGCGGGTGGTTAACTGCCAGCGTGCGACGAGAACCGGGTTTGGCGCGACGCTTCTTCGATCGATTCGAGCCGGTGCACGCGGTGACATATTTCGCGCCGGAGGCGCGGGCCGCGTTGGACGGCCTCGGCTATCGGGGCTTTTGGATGGGCTACTTCGCCGCCCGATCGGCGCCGCTGGGCATGGTGCCGCGCGAGGTGGTGGCCGCGATCTTCTACAACTTCGCGCCCGAGCGCGTCGCCAAGGCGCTGCCGGCCGCGTGGGAGATCGCCGGCCCCGAGGCGGCGTTGCGCGCCCGCCAGGAATCCGCGGTGGCGGCGCTGCGCCGCTACGGCATCGAGGCGGACGAGAACGTCGCCGTGGCAGGCGAACTGGCGGGCAGGGCGGCGCGCGGGGCGCCGCTGGACGGGCGACCGTTGTTCGCCGCGAACCTGGCGCTGCCCTGGCCGGACGAACCGCTGGCGGCGTTGTGGCACGCGGCGACGCTGTTGCGCGAGCAGCGCGGTGACGCGCACGTGGCCGTCCTGGCCGCGGCCGGCATCTCGGGTCGAGAGTCCAATGTGCTGCACGCGGCGGCCGGCCGGATCCCGCGTGACTACATCGCCCGCACCCGCGACTACGACGACGCGGCGTGGCGCCACCACGAGCGCCGGCTGGCCGAACGGGGGCTGCTCGACGGCGACGGCACGCTCACCGCGGCCGGGCGGGAATTGAAGGCCCGCATCGAATCGGACACCGACGCGCTGGCGCTGTCGGGGCTTGACACGCTCAGCGACGACGAGGTGGAAACGCTGTTCCAGGCGCTGACCCCGATCACCAGGGCAGTCGTCGCCGGCGGCGACGTCCCCGCCGTCACACCGATGGACCTGCGTCGCGACGACCTACACGACGGCAGCGCGCATTTGGGCGGTCGCTAGCCAGGCCCCCTGCCGCAGCGCTCAGGCGCGACCGGGCGCCGCGCTGACCGGTTGCGCCGCAACGTAATCCATCGGTGGGCCGTCGCCGTTGGACGAGCCGCGGTCGGCGACCGCCGTGGCCAGCGCCGTGCCGTCCTGGATCGTCCCCACGATGTCCACCTGTTCGTTGACCGTGAAACGCGAAGCGGCGGAAGCGGGTTGGCTGCCGTCGCGGGAGATGACGGCGGTGTTCGGGGTCACCAGGTAGGTCTGGGTGTAGCCGTTGGCGCTGCGCGCGGTGACCGAATCGGCCGAGACGGCGACCACGGTGCCCTGTTGACGCAGCGGCTGCGAGATCGGCGGAGACCCCACAGTCGCCTCAACGGTTGGCTTTTCGGGCTCGACGTACGCGAACAGCCCCGCCAAGCTGGCCACGCCCAGCAGCGAGGCCGAAACGATTTCGCACGCCAACGACACGCCGGACATGCTGCGCCGCGCGGTCCGACTCGTCGGGGGCCGGCTTTGCTCACCGGCTTCGCACAAGCGGTGCTTTGCGCCCACGGTAGGTCCTCCCTGCGGTTTTGCTACGACGGCTGTCGCCGCGTACCGAATCAGGTCGTTGCTCGTGGTTACCCGCAGGGATGCGCCGGTAAACCGCGCCCGCAGCGCGGCGCGTTCCGGCCGCCGGTCAGGGCCGGGTCGTCAGCCCTTGGCCAGGGTGAATTGCGCGACGTCGGTGTAGCCCTCGCGGAACAGGTCGGCGCAACCGGTCAGATACTTCATGTACCGGTCGTAGACCTCCTGGGACTGAATCGCGATGGCCTCGTCGCGCCGTGACTCGAGCGCGGCGGCCCAGGTGTCCAGGGTGCGGGCGTAATGCGGTCGCAGCTGCTGGACGCGCTCGACGGTGAAGCCCGCCCGCGCGGCGTGCTCCTGCACGGACCTGGCGTTGGGCAGGTCCCCGCCCGGGAAGATCTCGTCCATGATGAATTTCATGAACCGGATCTTGGTCATGGTTATGGGCAGCCCGCGCTCGGCGAATTCCTCGCCGCTGGGCTTGATGATGGTGTGCAGCAACATGATTCCGTCGGCCGGCAGCGCCTGGTAAGCCATCTTGAAGAAGTCGTCGTAGCGGTCGCGCCCGAAGTGCTCGAAGGCGCCGATCGACACGATGCGGTCGACTTTCTCGCCGAACTGCTCCCAGCCCCGCAACAGCACGCGCTTGCTTCGCGGCGACGGGTGCTGCTCGAGACGTTGCCGGACGTGCGCCTGCTGGTTGCGGCTCAGCGTCAGCCCGACGACGTTGACGTCGTAGCGCTCGAGCGCGCGCACGATCGTGGTGCCCCACCCGCAGCCGATGTCCAGCAGCGTCATGCCGGGTTGTAGCCCGAGCTTGCCCAGCGACAGGTCGATCTTGGCGATCTGCGCCTCTTCCAGCGTCATGTCGTCGCGGTCAAAGTAGGCGCAGCTATAGGTGCGGGTCGGGTCCAGGAAAAGCTTGAAGAACTCGTCGGAGAGGTCGTAGTGCGCCTGAACGTCGTCGAAATGCGGCTCCAAGCTGACGGTTTCGCTGCGGTTTTCGGGCACGGCACTACCTCTGACGTTGGCTTTCACGGGCTCAGCGGCGTGTGATCAAAACCGCTCGATACTTGATGGCCCACCAGTGTATCGGCCGGTCAGCGGCCCCAGCCGGCCGCTGCCGAATTCGGGGCGTTCTTTCGCGTGTAGCGGGCCCCCGCTGTGGCTAAAGGGAGATAGGAGCCGTGTCGGCCAAACGACACGGCCGCGACGAACAAGGGGCGATGCCATGGAACCGATATCGCCGACGGATGCGCTGTTCCTCGTCGGGGAGTCACGCGAACACCCGATGCACGTGGGATCGCTGCAACTGTTCGAGCCTCCCGAGGACGCGGGGCCACATTTCGTCCGCGACTCCTACCAGGCGATGCTCGAGTGCACCGACGTGCAACCGTCGTTTCGCAAGCACCCCGCCTTCTTCGGCGGCGTCACCAACGTCGCGTGGTCGTTCGACAAGGACGTCGAACTCGACTACCACCTGCGCCGCTCGGCGCTGCCCGAGCCCGGGCGCGTGCGGGACCTGCTCGAACTGGCTTCCCGCTTACACGGCAGCCTGCTGGACCGGCACCGCCCGCTGTGGGAAGCCCACCTCGTGGAGGGCCTGCAGGACGGGCGGTATGCGGTCTACACGAAATACCATCACTCCCTCATGGACGGGGTCTCGGCGCTGCGGCTGATGCAACGCGCCTTCACGTCCGACCCCGATGACGACGAGGTGCGGGTTCCGTGGAGCCTCGGCCCGCGCAAGGGCCCGTCGCTGTTCGGCCGGGTCGGCCGCACGGCGGGATCGGCGCTCGCGATGGCACCGTCCACGCTGAAGCTGGCGCGGGCCGCGCTGCTCGAACAACAGCTGACCCTGCCGTTTCGGGCGCCGCGCACTATGTTCAACGTCCGGATCGGCGGGGCCCGGCGGGTGGCCGCCCAGTCGTGGTCGCTGGACCGCGTCAAGGCGGTCAAGTCGGCGGCCGGGATGACGGTCAACGACGTGGTGCTCGCCATGTCGTCCGGAGCGCTGCGGGCCTACCTGATCGAGCAGAACGCCCTGCCGGAAGCCCCGCTGACCGCGATGGTGCCGGTCAACCTCCGCAAGAGCGACGACGACGGCGGCGGCAACCTGGTCGGCACCTTCCTGTGCAACCTGGCGACCGACCTCGACGACCCGGCGAAGCGGCTCGAGATCATCAGCACCTCGATCCGCGACACCAAGGAGATCTTCCAGCAGCTGCCGCCGGTTCAACAGCTGGCCTCGTCGGCGTTCAACATCGGCGGGCTTTTCTTGGGGCTGATCCCCGGCTACCTGTCGACCGCGGCGCCGCCGTTCAACATCGTCATCTCGAACGTCTCCGCCGGCCGGTCCGAGCCGCTGTACTGGCGCGGCGCGCGCCTGGACGGCAACTACCCGCTGTCCATCGCGCTGGAGGGCCAGGCGGTCAACATCACCGTGACCGGCAACGCCAACAACCTCGACTTCGGGATCGTCGGTTGCCGTCGCAGCGTCCCGCACCTGCAGCGGATGCTGGGCCACCTGGAGACGTCGCTGAAGGACCTCGAGCGCGCAGTCGGCGTGTGAGGTGTCACCCCGGCCGATCGGGGCGAGCGGCGTAGTCCAGACACACCGTGGTGCCGTCCGGGCGCGCGTTGATGGTGCAGTGGTCGGCGAGCGCGTGCATCAGCATGATGCCGCGCGAGGCCATCGGGTCGGAGGGCCTACCGGGCGACGGCCGATGCCAGGTTCCGCGGTCGCTGACGCACACGCTGATCGACTGGGCGGCCGGGTCGTGGCTGGCCTGAAGCCTCATCGTGCCGACCGTGCGGTGGGTGCGGTAGGCGTGCTCCACGCAATTGGCCAGCGCTTCGTTGGCGCACAGGGCGATGTCCTCGCGAATGTCGGCGGGCGCTTCGGTCACCTCTTCGAGCCACCGCTGCAGGACGCGACGCAGCTCCGACGCGGTCGCGGCGTCGGCGACGCCGGCGCAGGTCAGCTGGGCGGCTCCGGCGGCCATCGGTGCTTCGGCAGGCATGAAGGCGGCATACCCGGTCGCGGTGGGGTCGCTAACGTGTTCGGCCGTCTCGCTTTGGACACGGACGTGCGCGCCCACAATCGCACTGCGTCAATGATCGTGGCGGGACGCGGGTCACCGACGGTTGGCGAAGTACTTCTTGTAGTTCTCCGCCGCTGCGCGCAGGTTCGGGTCCGCCGAAAATTTCGGTTCAAACTTCGCCCAGGCCGCCTCGCGCTTGGCGGGGATGTACTCCGTCGGCCAGTACGGGTGCTCCTGAGGGCGGTAGTCACGAAGCACGCGGCGCGCCACGGTGGCCTTGTGCACCTCGTCGGCGCCGTCGGCGAGCCCCATCGTCGGCGCACCCGCGTACATCGCCTGCAACGGGGTCAGATCCGTCGTGCCGAGCGACCCCAGGATGTGCAGGGCGTTGAACGATACCTCCCGCAGCACCTTGGCCATTGTGAACTTGACCGTCGCGATGTCGGTGCGGGCGTCCTTGGTGCTGGAATTGTCGATTTTCCAAGCGGTTTCGAGCACCAGCAGCCGCAGCATGCGGATCGCGGCGTACGAATCGGCGATCTTCTCCTGCACCATCTGATGTTCGGCGATGACTTTGCCGTGCGACTCGCGCGACAGCGCCCGCTCGCACATCATGTCGAAGGCCAGCTTGCATTGGGCGATGGTGCGCATCGCGTGGTGGATGCGTCCGCCGCCCAGGCGGCGCTGGGCCAGCGTTTTCGCCCCGTCCTCCGGACCGAGCAAGTGGTCGAGCGGAACCCGCACGTCGCGGTAGATGATGTGATTGTGGTTGCGCGGCTCCGGTTGGATTTCCACGCCGGGCGTTTTCCGTGGGACGACGAACATGCCGTTGGTGCACATCACGAAGAGGATGTCTGCCACCCGGCCGGCCGAGGTGAACCATTTCTCGCCGTTGATGACCCACTCATCGCCGTCCCGCACTGCGCGGGTCCGGAAGAGGTTGGGGTCGGACCCGCCCTGCGGTTCGGTCATCGAGTACGCCGAGAAGATGTCCTGGTTCAGTAGCGGCCGCAGCCAACGCTCCTTCTGCTCCTCGGTGCCGTAGGCCGCGAGCATCTCGATGTTGCCGGTATCGGGGGCGGCCGCGCCGAACACCTGCGGCGCCGACGGGTAGCGGCCGATCACCTCGTTCAGCAGCGCCAGCTTGAGCTGCCCGAACCCGGGGCCGCCCAGTTCCTTGTCGAGGAAGATCGCCCAGAGGCCCTGGTCCTTGATTTGTTGCTGCAGGCCGCGGACGTAGGCCTTGACGGTCGGGTCGGGCGAGCGGACCGCGTAGGGAAAGACGTACTCGAGGGGCTCGATCTCCTCCCGGCAGAACGCCTCAACCCAGTCGAGCTTCTCCTGGAAATCCGGTTCGGTCGAGAAGTCCCACGCCACTTTGAGTCTCCGTTCCTCGGCCCGGACTGTGCCTACAGGACTACATCATCCGACACCGTCCGATTCCGTCGGCCGTTGGATCAAAGCGAGGCGGCGCGTTTAGGTCGCGCTGATTTGAACCACGGACAAGACTGCTGTCATGCGAGCGGACATCGACGTGGTGCGGCCGGCGGCGGCAGACGACGCTGCGGCATGCGTGGCGATTTACCGGCCCTACGTCGAGGACACGGCGATCAGTTGGGAGGTCGACGTGCCGAGCGCAGACGAGATGGCCGCGCGCATCGGCGCCGCCCGTGAAGCCCACGAATGGCTCGTCGTGGAGCGAGGCGGGCGGGTCATCGGGTTCGCCTACGCGCACGCGCTGATTCGCCTGCCGTCTTTCCGATGGTCGGCCGAGACCGGGATTTACGTGCACGTCGACCATCACCGCGCCGGCTGCGGGCGCGCCCTGTACTCGCGGCTACTGCGCCGGCTCGCCGAGCGGGGCTACCGCCGAGCGTTCGCCGGCATCACCCAGCCCAACGAGGCGAGCAATGAATTTCATCGATCCTTCGGTTTCGTCGATGCCGGCCTGTACCGCCGGGTCGAATGGAAGCACGACAGCTGGCACGACGTCGCCTGGATGCAGCTCGACCTGCTCGGCGCCGAAGGTCCCGACGGACCGCCCGGCCGGATCATCTGACCCGGCCAGGCATATCCAATCAGCGTTCCAACGTCGTTGCGCGGCAGCGACGTTCAGAGCGACCTTAGGGTCGGGTCAGCGACCGCCGCCGGCGCCGCCACCAACCGCGCGGCCGCCGCCGGCACCGCCGCCCACCGCTTTGCCGCCGCCCGCGCCACCGCCGAACAACCGACCACCGCCAGCACCGCCACCATTCATCGACATGGTTCTCCTCAGGAAAAGGTCACGTGCCGCCTCCCAACGAGGCGACACTGGATGACGGGGCGAGCCTACTGCCGCCGTGGGGCTCCCCCATAGCGATGTATCTCGTTGGTCAACAAGAGTTCGACAATGAGTTACGCAATGGTGTACGCGGCTACCCGAACGGGTGTGACCGGCGCGGCCGGACAACGGGTGTCACCAGCTCGCCGCTGTCGAGGTAGCTGTCCAGGTTGCGGATCGCCAGCAGCGCCATCGCCCGGCGGGTCCTAGCGGTTGCGCTGCCGATGTGCGGGAACAGCACCACGTTGTCCAACGCGAGCAGTTCTGCCGGCACATGCGGCTCGTCGACGAACACGTCGAGTCCCGCTCCGGCCAGCGCGCCGCCCGCCAGCAGCTCCACCAGCGCCTCCTGGTCCACGACGCTGCCCCGCGCGATGTTGATCAGGTAACCGTCGGGGCCCAGTGCCTCGAGGACGGCGCGGTCGACCAGCTTGTGATTCCGGTGGTCGCCCGTCGTGGCGACCACCAGCACATCGACCGATTCGGCCAACTCCGCAGGGGACTGCGCGTAGCGGTACGGCGATCCGTCGATCCGATGACGGTTGTGATACGCGATGGCACAGTCGAAGCCGAGCAGCCTGGTGGCGATCGCCGAACCGATGCGGCCCAGCCCGAGGATGCCGACCTGGAGGCCGCTGACGTCCCTGGCGTAAGGGAACTGGCCGTCGCGGGCCCAGCGACCCTCCCGCACGTAGCGGTCGGCGGCGCCGAAGCGGCGCAGGGTCATCAGGATCAGGCCGAGGGCCGTGTCGGCCACGGTGTCCGACAGCACGTCGGGGGTGTTGCTCACGCCGATACCGCGGCGCTTCGCCGCTTCCACGTCGATGGCGTCCACCCCGGCCCCGCTGTTGACGATCGCCTCCAGGTTCGGCAACGCGGCGATGGTCGTGGCGTCGACGCCCGGGTGGCCCGAGGTCACCACCACGCGAACGTCGGCAGCGTGCTCGGCGAGGAAGGCGGCGCGCTGGGGACCGTCGGGAAGCGCGGGGATGTCGTACCGCGCGGCCAGCTCTGCGGCGAAAGTGGGTTCCAGGTTGCCGATCCGCAGCACGGCGTCGGTCTTCGCTCCCGTCACGCGTCCATCATCTCCTGCCCACCGCGACGGTGTCGCGATGGCCTTTCAGTCAAAAGCCGGGCGGTACAAGGGAAGCAATGGCCGGGCCGCGCGGTTGAATGCGGGGTGCGCATTGGTGTCGTGTTTCCGCAGACCGAGCTTGGCGGCGATCCAGGAGCCGTACGCGCGTATGGCCGGCGTGTCGAAGAACTCGGGTTCACCCACATCCTCGCCTACGACCATGTAGTGGGCGCCGACCCGGCGGTGCACCGGGGCTGGCAAGGCTTCTACGACATCGGCTCGACGTTTCATGAGCCGTTCGTCATGTTCGGTTACCTGGCCGCGGTGACCTCACTCGAACTGGTCACCGGCGTCATCATTTTGCCGCAGCGGCAGGCGGTGCTGGTGGCCAAGCAGGCCGCGGAGGTGGATCTGCTCACCGGCGGGCGGTTTCGGCTCGGCGTCGGGCTGGGTTGGAACGCCGTCGAGTACGAGGCCCTCGGCGAGACGTTCACCAACCGCGGCAGGCGCTCGGAGGAGCAGGTCGAGGTCATGCGCAAGCTGTGGACCGAACCGTCGGTCACCTTCAACGGCAAGTACCACACCGTGACCGGTGCGGGCCTGGCCCCGATGCCCGTCCAGCGGCCCATCCCGGTGTGGTTCGGTGCGGCTTCGGACCGCGCCTACGAACGCGCCGGGCGGCTCGGCGACGGCTGGTTCCCCATGGTGGAGCCCGGACCGGGCCTCGACCATGCGCGCACGCAGGTGCAGCGCGCGGCGGAGGCTGCGGGCCGGGACGCCGGTACCTTGGGGATGGAAGGGCGCATCAGCTGGACCGGTGATCCGGACAAGGCGGCCGCCGACATCGCCGCCTGGAAGGCCGCCGGGGCCACCCATCTGTCGGTCAACACCATGAAGGCGGGCCTGGCGACCGTCGATGATCACCTGGCCGCGTTGGAGCGCGTCGCCGCCGACCTGAAATAGTCAGCCCGCCAACCGGTTTCAGAAGACCGCGAACCAGATCGCGACGTATTGGCAGATCGCCGCGATCGCGGTGCACGCGTGAAAGATCTCGTGATAACCGAACGTCGTCGGCCACGGGTCGGGCCGGCGCAGCCCGTAGAACACCGCGCCGAGGCTGTACAGCGCGCCGCCCACCGCCAGCAGCACCGTCGCGGTCAAACCGGCGTTGTGCACGATCATCCGGGTGTACCAGACCGCCACCCAGCCCAGCAGCAGGTAGAGCGTCACGTTCAGCCAGCGCGGGGCGGTCGGCCAAAACAGTGTCAGCGCGATCCCGGCCAGCGCGCCGCCCCAGACGAGGGCGAGCACCACGTGCCCCGTTCCGCGGGGCATGTTCAACCTGACGAAGGGCGTGTAGGTGCCGGCGATGAGGACGAAGATCATCGAGTGGTCGAGACGCCGCATCCAGTTCCTGAAGACGTCCGATTCCCAGTGCACGCGGTGATAGGTGGCGCTCACGGCGAACATCGCCACGATGGCCAGGGCATAGGTCAGCGTCGAGTGGCCCGCCCGCTTGGATGCCTCCGCCCACGACACCGCGACCAGGGGCGCGCCAGCCAGCAGGGCCGCGACGGCGCAATACTGGTGGATCCAACCGCGCAGCCGCGGCTTGGCGGAAACGGCGACGGCGCCGCCGACGAACTGTCCACCGTCGTCGGGCGTCGCGACCGGCCCGAAAGGCTTGCCCCGCACGGCCATCTCGGCTCGATAGCTCAACGTTCCCCCCAAGCATGTGGATCGCCGTTAAGTGCTTTGGCTCCAAGAGATTTCGGTCCTGACTTAAGGATCGCGCCACTGGATGGGCGGTCGCTATGCCAAGCCTATGAATCAACTGTACGCCAGCCGGCTCGACTGGGGGGTTTCGAAGCCCGCGATACGGGAGATCCTAAGACGAAAGCCACTAGACGCTCGGAGGAATTCGCGTGGACCAGCAAGTCAACATCGACCCACCGGCGGCGCCCGTGGACGCGCGGAAAGCGACCGAGGAGCAGCGCGTCCTGCAGGAGGAGCTGGAACACCAGGACGACGAGCGGGATGCACCGGGTTTGCACCAGTCCCGCCACGACGTCGCCGACGAATCTACGCGTTAGACCGCTGGCGCCTGTCGGACATTCAAAGGCCGCACAGGCAGTTTCGGCGGCGGACGCCGGCGCATCAGGGATGCGGCCACCACGAGCGCGGTCAGCAGCAGCGCGGCCACGAACGTCACCGTCGCCGGCCACCCCCCGACGCCGTACACCAGCCCGCCGAGCGCGCCCGCAGCCGAGCTACCGAGGTAGTAGCTGAACAGGTACAACGCCGATGCCCCGCCGCGGTTGCGGCCGGCCGCGGCGCCCACCCAGCTGCTGGCCACGGTGTGCGCGGCGAAAAAGCCGGCGGTGAACACCGCGACACCGATCACGACCGTTACCACCGCCTGCGGCACGGTCATCAGCAGGCCTACCATCGTGATCGGCAACGCGCCGCCCAGCACGAACGCCCGGCCCCTGCGGTCGGCCAACCGCCCGGCCACGGTGGAGGACACGGTTCCCGCCAGATAGAGCAGGAACAACATTCCGGCGACCGACGACGCCAGTCCGAAGGGGCGCGCGATCAGCCGATATCCCATGTAGTTGTACACCGTCACAAACCCGCCCATCAGCGTGAACCCTAGGGTGAAAAGCCTGCATAGCAACGGGTTTCGCAGGTGGGCGACGAGCCCGCGCCAGGTGGTCCGCAGGCCCGCCTTCTTCGGGGCGAAGCCCCGGGACCTGGGTACGAACGCGGCGAACGCCACCGTGGCGGCCAGGGTCGTCGCCGAGCAGGCGAGCAGCGCGACTTGCCAGCTGCTGACATCGACCACCAGGGAGGGGACGATCCGCCCCACCAGGCCGCCCACGGTCGTCCCGGCGATGTACCGTCCCATCGCGGAACCAAGCGACTCGGCGTGCACCTCCTCGGCCAGATACGCCATCGCGACGGCCGGAACGCCCGCCAGCGCCATGCCCTGCAATGCCCGCCCCACCAGCAGAACCTCGAGCGTCGGGCTGAGGGGCAGGAGCAACCCGATCGCGCTGGAAACCACCGCCGACGTGCACATCACCGTGACCCGCCCGAAGCGCTCGGAAAGCACGCTGGCCGGAACGATTGACAGCGCCAGCATCGCCGTGGTCACCGAGACCGTGAGCGCCGCGGCCGCCGGCGAGATGCGGTAATGCGCCGACAATTCGGGCAGCAACGCCTGGGTGCAGTACATCGCCGCGAAGCTCGCCAACCCCGCGCTGCACACCGCGGCGGTCACCCTCCGATACCCACTGCTGCCGGAGCGGTGCGCGGCCGCGGTCCGTTCGGAATCCATAGCGGCGATGCTTCGCGGCCCGCCCAAGGAACTGAAATGAATTATGAGCCTGATTCTCATGCATTTGCCGCATAAGCTGTGGTAGTGGGTTCGCACAGCGGTGACTACGAGTGGTTCATCACACTCGCCGAGCTACAACACGTCACCGCCGCTGCCGAACAGCTGCACGTCGCGCAGCCCACGCTCACGCGGATGTTGGCCCGCCTGGAGCGGCAGCTGGGGGCCTCCTTGTTCGAACGCCGCGGCAAGCGGCTGTCGCTCAACGCCTATGGCCGCATCTTCTACCGGCACGCGCGGCGCGCTCAGCTCGAACTCGATTCGGCCCGCCGCGCCATCGACGACCTGGCCAACCCCGCGGTGGGCGAGATGCGACTGGGTTTTTTGCGCTCGTTCGGCGCCAAGGTGGTCCCCCGGCTGATCGCCGACTTCACCAAGACATCCCCCCGCGTGGCGTTCGCGTTGAAGGAGGGCGCCGCGGAATGGATCGGCGATCTGGTGTCGTCCGGATCCCTCGACGTGGGCCTGGTGTCACCGCGGCCGATCAGGCCGACGTTGGCCTGGCGCAGCCTTTTCCGCCAGCGGCTCGGCATCGCCGTTCCTCCCGGCCACCGCCTGGCGGGCGCGGCGGCGGTTTCCATGAGGCAGCTTTCCGACGAGCCCTTCGTCGCCATGCACGCGGGCTTCGGCATGCGGCAGCTTCTCGACCAACTTTGCGCCGCAGCGCAATTCGAGCCGCGGATCGTCTTGGAATCGGCGAACCTGGCCACCACCGTCGGCCTGGTGGGCGCGGGACTGGGAATCAGTTTGATACCGATCGACGGCGGCCGAGACGCGTCGGGGATCGTCACGCTGCCGCTGGCCGATGCCGACGCCTACCGCGACGTCGGGATGATCTGGAACTCCACTCGGCCGCTGTCGCGCCCGGCCCGCGACTTCATCGCCTCCGCCGCGGCCGTCCAGCAATCCGATGACGGGAACGCGTGAGCGAGGCTATGGCGGACACCTAGGCGGCCGCCGTCCGCATGGTCGATACGGCCGTCACCTCGGAGTGCAGGTTGCCACAGGCATCGCATCGCACCTGGTACTCGAGCCTGTCATCGCCGCGCTCCAAAATTTGGTACTCGGCCCACGCCATGCAGCGCGGGCATCGCGCGTGACCACGCTCAACCGCCATGTCCATCTCCCCCTGCTCGACTGAGACTGCTAGGGGTACCCGTTCTGGGGCCGGTCGAATCATTCGATTGCGCGGCGGCCGTATTGCGTCGCGCGACCGATGCGTCAGCGCTTCGGGGGTGCCCACTTGTGACCTAAGAATTTCGTGTATTGCGGCTGTGGAATAGCGCTTTGCGTGACCGCGGCGGCCCGGCGCGACGGTTCGCGAGACACCTGGTGGCCCAGCGTATCTCGCAACACCGCGGTAGCTGGCTACGCGCACGACCTGACTACGGGTTAGGAATCGCCTTAGATTTCAATAAGTTACGCGGGCCGTGCCAAGCTCCCGGGGCCATTCGACGGTCATGTCCTATGCCAATATGGCTGGATTCTAAAGGAGTCGGACGTTCCCTACCGACTGGGGGTCGGCGCGCGGTGGTCGATCATGGTCATCTCGCTGGGCGTCACGGCGACGTCGTTTCTCTTCATCAACGGGGTTGCGTTCCTGATTCCCTCGCTGCAGGCTCGTCGGGGCATCCCGTTGACCGAAGCCACGCTGTTGTCGACCATGCCGAGTTGGGGCATGGTCGTCACGCTCGTTCTCTGGGGCTACGTGCTGGACCGGGTGGGCGAACGGGCGGTGCTCGCGCTGGGCTCGGCCCTCACGGCGGCCGCGGCCTACGCCGCGGCGTCGGCCCACTCGATGGCAATGATCGGCACCTATCTCTTCCTCGGTGGGATGGCCGCGGCCAGCTGTAACGCCGCCGGGGGCCGCCTGGTGTCCGCATGGTTTGCGCCCCGCCAACGCGGCTTGGCGATGGGAATCCGCCAGACCGCGCAACCGTTGGGCATCGCATTGGGTGCCCTGGTGATACCGGAACTCGCCGAACACGGACCACGCCGGGGGCTGATGTTTCTCGCCCTGATGTGCACCGTGGCCGCCGTCGCCAGCGCGATCGGCATCGTCGATCCGCCCCGCAAGCCGCGGCGGACGGCCACCGCCGAGGAGCTCGCCAGTCCCTACCGCGACTCGTGTGTGTTGTGGCGAATCCATGCGGCGGCCGGCCTGCTGATGGTGCCGCAGGCGGTGACCGTGACATTCATGCTCGTGTGGCTGATGCATCACCGCGGCTGGTCGGTCGCGGCCGCCGGGGGCCTGGTCACCCTTTCACAGGTGCTCGGTGCGGTGGGCCGAATCGCCGTCGGCCGCTGGTCGGATCGCGTCGGCTCGCGCCTGCGGCCCGTTCGTACCATCGCGATGGCCGCGGCCGTGACCCTGTTGCTGCTCGCCCTCACCGACAGCACCGGTTCCGCATCCGGGGTGTTCCTGATGGTCGCCATCTCGGTAATCGCGGTGCTTGACAACGGGCTGGAGGCCACCGCGATCACCGAAGCCGCCGGCCCATTTTGGAGCGGCCGCGCGCTAGGGGCGCAGAACACGGCCCAGCGGCTGACGGCCGCGGCCGCCCCGCCGCTTTTCGGTGCTCTGGTCATGGCATCCGAATACCCTGCGGCATGGGCGCTTTGCGCGCTGTTTCCGTTGGCCGCGGTGCCCCTGGTTCCGCTCGGCCGGGATCGGTCCGCCGCCGCGAACTCGACATCCAGTTCGGTGCGGCCGCGCGGCAGCGATGTGGGCGCGCGAGGTGCGCGACGATGGGTCGTTCCACTTCACCGACGGCATCTACACCGTGACCGACTTCAACGAACTGATCGATCCGCCGAATGATGTTGCGGCCGAACAGGTCTAGAAACCTGAGTCGCCACCGCCGCCCGAGTCGAATCCCCCACCGAAGTCGGACCCACCGAAGTCGGACCCGCCGCCGAAATCCGAGCCGCCGAAGTCGAAGCTGCCGCCGCCGGAGTCATAGCCGCCGGAGTAGTCGTTGGCGCCGAACCCGGTGTCTGCACCGCCGGAGTATTCGTAGTTGCCGTCGAAGCCGACATCGCCTTGCTGGCTGTCATAACTGCCGTTCTGATTGCCGTCGGCGGCGTTGGTATCGGCCCACGCCGAATCTCGACCGTCCTCGAAGCCGCGTTCGTAGCTGCCGCCCCAGTGGTCGTCCAAAAGCGCGTCCATCAGCAGCACGTCGGTGAGCGCCCAACCCCAGCCCGCCCCCCAGAACGGGTACGGGTAAAAGCCGGGGTAAAAGAACACTCCGTTGTAGTAGCCGCCGGGATAGTAATTGGTGTAACCCGGCTGCTGGGTGGTGGTGTAGTTGTTGTTGTTGATCGTCACGTACCGGCCGTCGGGGCTCTTCGCTCGCACCGTCGCCTGCCTGCGTTCCCCTTCCGGCACCGCCGCCACCGCCTCTACGTCGGGCTGTCTGGGCGCGTACCCGCCCGCGTCGTGCGGGTTGAGCTTGCGATTGGCTTTGGCGGCGGTCGAGCGCACCACGGCGAGGTGCGCTCGCGCGGCGGTGTAGTCGCCCGCCTCGTACGCCTTGCGCGCGTCGTAGAGGCTGGCGTTGGCCTTCAAAGACTCGGCGCTGACGTCGACGCTGCTGTCGTTCACCACCGCGGTGGCGAGGTCACTGGCATCCGATTCGGCGGCGATCAACTCCTGCTTGACCTGTTCACGTGCGTCGGCGTCCTTGCGCCGCTTGCGATTTCGTCGCACGGCGAACCAAATCAGGCCGGGCACCGCAAGGACGACGGCGACGACGACCAACGTCGCCCACAGCGACGTCCCGCTGGTGTGCCTGGCGGTCGCGACGGGCGAGGTGGTCGCCGGCCCACCGGACGCCACGGTCACGTCGGCCAGCTTGGTGACGAACTCGCTGGTCGCGCCGTAAGGGTCGTTGCGGTGGTCCCGGGCCGACTGACCCATGAACGAATTGACGCTGTCCGCGATCACCTTCGGAACGTTGTAGGCGCGCACATGGTAGCCCCGCGAATCGATCACCAAGATGACTCCGCTGAACGCGGGATCGCGACCCAAGAACGCGTTGTGGATGGCATCGGCCGTCGTCACGCCGGTCTGGCTGGGCGCCACCGCCGCCACCCACACGGGCGGTCCCGGGCTCCAGGTCCACCGGCTGGTCAGAATCTGCCGGTTCAGCCTGTCGGGGTTCTGCAGCGGCGGGTTCGCCGCCGAGTCGGCCACCACATGGTTCTGGGCGTCGAACCGGCTGACCACCTGATCGGTGTAGGTGTCGGCCGATGCCGTCGGCGCCAGCAGCGTCGTCAGCGCCAAGAAAAACGAGATCGCCAGTACCCCGCCGAGTCGTGCTGTCACTTGTCTCCTTAGTCGTCTCCTTCGGTGCCCGGCAACACCGCGCAACCTGCTGTACCGATGGAACCACACCTCGCGGCCCGGCCGCGGCGCCGCTGCTGTCCGGGGCGGCGGAATAACGGGTCGCTCGGGGGTGTTGGCCACGCGGAGCAGACAGACTAGGGGTGGTGCCATGAGGTTCGGGATTTCCACGTTCGTCAACGACGACAGCATCGACACGGTCTCGCTGGCGCGCGCGATCGAGGAACGCGGATTCGAGTCGTTGGTGATCGCCGAGCACACCCACATCCCGGCAAGCCGGGAATCGCCGTATCCGCTCGGGGGCGAACTGCCGTCGACCTACTACCGCACGCTCGACCCGTTCGTCACGCTGGCCGCCGCGGCGGCGGTGACGTCGAAGATCGAGCTGTTCACCGGGATCGCGCTGCTGATCCAGCGTGACCCGATCATCACCGCGAAGGAAGCCGCCAGCATCGACCTGATTTCGGGCGGCCGGTTCGTGTTCGGGGTGGGCGCCGGTTGGAATCTCGAGGAGATGCGCGACCATGGCACCGATCCCAAAACCCGCGGGGCGCTGCTGGACGAGCGGATCGAGGCCATCAAGGCGCTCTGGACCGACGAGCCCGCCGAGTACCACGGCAAGTACGTCGACTTCCCGCCGGCGTACAGCCGCCCCAAGCCGGTGCGCAAACCGCATCCGCCGATCTTCATCGGCGGCAACTCCGACGCGACGGTCAAGAGGGTGATTCGGCACGGTGCGGGCTGGATCTCCAACCCAATTCCCGTCGAACAACTCACCAAGCGCGTGGGCCAGCTGCGCGCCGGCGCCGGCCACGACGTTCCGCTGGCGATGTTCGGCACGCCCGACGATCACGACTACTGGCGCGCCGCCGAAGAATTGGGTTTCGACCAGGTGGCCCTGCTCCTACCCACGCGCCCGCGCGACGAGTCGCTGCGCGTGCTCGACCAACACGTCGCCTCGGTCAACCGGTACCGCTCCGGATAAGGCCGACGAACGCCTCGGCCGCCGCCGTGACGCCCGCGTCGTCGTCGGTGGCCACCAGGTCGAGCAGCAGCCCGCGCGTGACGGCGAGGCCGAGGCGCGCCAGCGCGGCATCGGCGGTCCCGCCGGACGCCCTGCCGATCTCGGTCAGCCACGCGTCGACGGCGCCCGGCACCATCCGGACGAACGGCTGCTCGCCCGCCGCGCCGCGCGCGTAGCACTCGAAGAAGAGGCGCTCGAACGGGCGTAGCTCCGGGCGGCACAGGCTTGCCCACATGACGGCCATCGCCTCGGCCGGCTCCATGGGCAGTTCGGACAGCAGCGCCATCTGCCGCCGCTCGACCTCCTCGACGATCGCGAGCAGCAGCTCGTCGCGGGAGGCGAAGTGGTGCAGCAGCATTCGGTGGCTGGTGCCCACCGCCGCGGCCACTTCCCGCAGCGAGCGGTCGCCGATGCCGCCGGCGGCGAACTCCTCGACGAGCGCATCGAGCAGCTGCTGTCGCCGCTCGAGGTCAGGAGGCCGGGCCATGCGAGTGCCGCAGCTGCTCGCTGCGGGCTTTCAGGCCCTGTGCCTCCAAAGCCAGGTAGCGGCGCGTCGTGCCGCGCATGAGGCGCCCGACGACCGCGCCGATCGGTCCGCTCTGGTCGAGCGTCTGGTGCACCAGGGTGCGATCCTCCGAGAGAGGGGTCACCGTGTGGCGAGCGAGCGTCGAACCGCCGGCGGATCGTTGCACCCAGGTCCACGAAGCGCCGGGTTGCAGCTCCGTGACCTGCCACACCAGGGTGGGCAGTTTGGGCTGTTTGATCCGAAAGCGCTTGCCAACGGCGATCTTTGGACCGTCGAGGCCGACGAGCTCGGTCACCGAAGCGGTCCACTCCGACCAGCGCTCGACGTCGGTGAAGACCTCCCACACCAGGTTGGCCGGCGCGTCGATTTCCACATCGCTTTCCGTAATCATGTACCAGATGGTACATGAATTGGGGCGGCGTGTCAGCGGGGCACGCGCAACGCCAGGTAGTACTGGCGCGTCAGGTTTTGGTCGACGGTGTAGCTCACGGCCTTGGCGGCGGCCTCGTGGTCCGAAGCCAGCCAGCGCTCCGTGTGCTGGCGTTCAAACTCGGCCCACGACGCCACGGTGAACCTCTCCATGACGATGTCGGGTTGTTCGGCGCTGCGGTAGAGCCGCCAGCTGTGGCCACCGGTACGGAGCCGGGATCGCCGGACCGCGCTCATCGCCCGTACGAAGTGGTCGAGGTTTTCGGCCGGCACTCGATACCGGACCGTCACCAGCACCGGCCCGTCGTGTGGGTTCGGTTCGAAGACCAGCGTCGGTGACGGCCAGCACGTGGAAATGTCGCGGCTCAGCTGCCCGGTGGAGGGGCGCAGCGGCAGGACGGTGACGCTGAGGGCCGCCGCGGCCAGCAGCGCCCCCGACCAGACCAGCGCGGTGTCGAGGCCGGCCCGAGTGGCGACGAGGCCCCAGATGTACGCTCCGACGGCCTGGCAGCCCGTGAAGACGAGCAGGTAGACCGACAGGCCGCGGGCCCGGACCCAGCGCGGCAACGACAGCTGAGCCGCCGCGTTCAACGACGTCAGGCTGATCAACCACGACATCCCCGATACCACCAGGAGCGGCAGCGCGGCGGCGAACGGCAGCCAGGCGGCCCCCAGCGCCGCGACCGCGTACGCGGCGGCGCACCCTGCCAGCAGGGCGTTGGCCGACACCCTCTGACGCAACGGTGTGGCGACCACCACGGCGAGCACCGCGCCAAAACCTATGGCCCCCAGCGCCACCCCGTAGCCACTGGCACCGAGGTGCCACCGGCGGGCGGCGGTGACGGGCAACAAGGCCAGCAGGGCAGAGGCCGGGAAGACAAAAAGCGCCGCGCGCAACAAGATCCGCCGGAAGATCGGGCCGTTCCACACGTACGCCAGCCCGGTGAGGATGGCCTGGCCGACGTGCTCCCGTTCGATCGGCGCGCGCTGCGTGGGTCGTTGCCACCCCGCCAACGCCACGATTATGGCCGCGAACGAGACGGCGTTGATCGCGAAGACCGCCGCCGGCCCGGCCACGGCCACGACGACGCCGCCGATCGCCGGCCCGATCGCCCGGGCGATGTTGGTCGAGACGCTGGACAGGGTCGCCGCGGCCGGTATCTCTTCGCGTAGCACGATCTCGGGCTGGATCGCCTGCCAGGCCGGTGCCGTCAGCGCGGACGCGCAACCGATGGCCAGGGTGAACATCAACAGCGACGCCGGGCTGAGCCGGCCTAGGTATGTCAGCGCCGCCAGGACCAGGGCGACCAGCACGGCGTAGGTCTGGAGAACCATCAATAGCCGGCGCCGGTCGAACAGGTCGGCAAGCACGCCGGCGAGCAATCCGAGCAGCAGCGTCGGCCCCAGGCTGGCCGTCTGGACGAGCGCCACGACGGTGGCGCTGCTGTGCGCTTCCACCAGAAACCATTGGGCGGCAACGCTTTGCATCCACGTCCCGATGTTGGAGACGAACTGCGCGACCAACAGGTCGCGGTAGATGCGGTTGCGCAACGGGGCGCTCGCCCGCGGTTGGCCGTCACCAGCCTCATGACGCACCGTCACGGGTGCACCGTTCGTCGGCTGCGCGTCTTCGCGACCACTTCGCAACATCAACGGCAGGCGCCGTCTGACATCGGACATGAGCGCAACGCCTTTCGCGTTGGAGAGGAACTCAGAGTTTAATGTCTTGCCCAACGCCCGCACCATAGCTCCTCGGTCCGACGATGCCACCCGACAATGCCTTTGTCAGCCAATCGCTTTGCCGCTGACGACTAGCGCCCAGTCGTTTTGCTCGCGTTCAGTCATGTCGTTCGACGTGACGGCGCCGAAGGCCGCGGCCTCCCGCGCGAATCGGTCCGCGGCGTCGGGCAGCGCGTCGGGACCCTCGAGGCGGAAACAGCTCGGTGTGAGAGGACCGAACAAGAGCGCGCGGCGCAGGTGCGGCCAGCTGTCCAGGGTCGGCTCGACACCGGCGGCCCGCGCGAACGCAAGGGCCACCAGGTTTAGTCGCGATTTCTGTGGGGCGCCCCGACGCGCCCGGTAGGAAGCGATCGCCCGCCGCTGCTCCGCCTCGGTTGGGGCCGGGATCGCCCCGCCCCACGTGTAAGCGATCCACCTCGCCTGAAGTTCAAGCGGGACAAAGTATCCCCCGGCCTGATCCCACATTCCCATGAAGGCCAGCCCGGGAAGGTCGGGATGAAACGTATAGCGATAGGCGTCCATATGCACCGCGTCGGCATCGAGGATCGCGCGGATTTCCGCACTCAGAAATGGCAGCCGCAGTTTGAAACCGGTGCCGAAGAAAATCGCGTCGAATTGCTCGGCTCGATTGTCGGCGAACGTCACCGTCGCTCCCGACACGGAACTTATCCACGGACGCACCGCTATCCGGCCCTCGGCGACCAGCGGCAGATAGTGCTGGCTTAGGGTGACACCCGCGGCGGCGACAGACGGATCGGCGCTCGGCGCGCCGTACTGTTCGGGTCTGCCGGCCGCACCCAGCACGGTTTGTCTCCACTGCCGGTCGATGTCCTCGGGCGGCAGTCGCTCCTCCGCCAGGACCCCGTAGCGCGTATAAAGCATCTGGTCGGTGGGCACGCCGGCGACGAACTTGGGGACGACGTAGCGTTGGCGGCGTTGCGTCACGACGACGCGGGCCGCGCCGAGTTGGGCGAGCTCCGACGCGATTTCGAGCGCGCTGATCGCACAGCCGGCAACAAGCACCCGCTTGCCGCGATAGGCGATGCCGTCCCGGTAGCGAAACGTCGGCAGCGCGCCCCCCGAACCGCAGAAGGTATCGAGCCCCTCGATGTCCGGGATGACCGGCTCGTTGAACCTGCCGCTCGCCACCACCACTCGCTCGAAGTGATCCTCCCCGTCGGCGTGGCTCACGCGCCAACCGTGCTGGTCTGCGCTGATCAGGTCGACCCGGGTGCGGAGCCGGATGCGTGGCCTGAGCGCGAACTTGTCGGCGTAGCGATGCAGGTAGTCGAGGATGTCGCGGTTCGACGGGTAGACGCTGCCGCCGTCGTGCTCGAGGTCGCTAAAGGCGGTCATGGTGCGGCTGCTGTTGGTGTGCATGCTCGGCCAGATGCCGCTAGAGCCGTCCAGCGCCGCCCACTGCCCGCCCAGGGATGTCCCTTGCTCGAAAATTGTGGGCTCGAACCCCTGCGCCGCCAGCCACCGCGCGCCCACCAGCCCACTCGGCCCGGCGCCGATCACCGCGACGCGTCTGGTCACCTCGCAACTCTCGCACGACTCGGGCCCACCGTCGCGCTGAGTGGGAACCGGTTACGTGGAACAGCCGGCCACGCCGACCGTGCGGCGTGGCGCTTCGGGACGCGGCTCGGCGGCGACGATCGCCGGCCGGGGGTCGCCGTTCGTCGGCCGACGCCGGCTCGAGGCCCGGCTGTTGAGCCAGCAGGCGACGCCTCCGACGAGCAGGCCGAGCGCGACACCCGCGTCGGGGCGCTGCCCCAGCATCAGCCACGAGAGCACCGCCGCCACCGCGGGGATGACGGCGAAAAGCATCGCCACGGCCGCGGCGCCGTGGGTGTTGATGGCCCGCAGGTAGAGGCTGACGGCCAGCGTCGCGTTCAGCAGGACGATGCCGCCGACCGCGATGGCCGCCTTCGTGGCGTCATGCACGCTGAAGGGGGTCAGGAGCGCAAGCGCCGCCGCAGGGACCAGCGCGACAGCGTTCTGCATCGCGCTCATCGCTCGGAAGTCGACACCGGCGCAGAACCGCTGCTGGTAGACGCCACCGGCCGAAAGCCCAAGCAGGGCAACAACAAGCAGCACCATCACCGGGTCAACGCCGTGGGTGTTCATCAACCTGGTGGCGCACGCGGCGAGCACGGCGACGACGCCGAGCACCAGCGCGATCACCCGCAGCGGACCGAGCGGCTCGCGCAGAAACGCCGCGGCAAGGATCGCCGTGGTGACCGGATTCATCGCGATGGCCACCGCGCCCAGCACCGCCGGCGAGCCGAGTTGTAGGGCTTCGTACAGGCAGCAGAACTGCACGGCTTGGATGAGCAGACCGGCAACCACAACGTGGCCCAACTGCGCTCCCCGCGGCCAGGGCGCCTTGGCCAGCAGGGTCCACGCGGCCAAAATCGATGCGGCCAGGCTGAAGCGCAGCACCAGGGCGGCCATCGGTGTCATTGCGGCCACCGCCATGGCCCCGATGGGATAGCCGAGCGCGTAGAAGAATGTCACCGCCGAAGCGGTGGTCAACGGCATCCGCGGCTGGTCCATGCGACCCATGCTGACCGAATCGGCCCATGCCGTCCAACGACTATCGGCGATCACCACCGATCATGGCTACTTATCGGTCCCCGCATGACGCGGCCGAAACTCGGCCCCACATCGAAGTGATTGATCGTCTTCCCTAATCAGACTATGGTCCTGGGCGTGGCCCAAGTGCTCGACATTCCCGCCCTGCGCAGCCTCGTCGCCGTCGCCGACTGTGGCGGGTTTCACCGTGCGGCCGCCGCGCTACACCTGAGCCAGTCCGCGGTCAGCCAGCACCTCCGCAAGGTCGAGGGGGTCGTTGGGGGGGCGGTGGTCGAGCGATCGGGCCGCGGCGTCGTGTTCACCGAAGTCGGTCAAAAGGTGCTACGGCACGCCCGCACGATCCTTGCCGCCCACGACACGGCGCTCGCCGATCTGGGCGCAACGGAACACGCGCTGCTGACGATCGGGGCCACCGAACACGGCGCCGACGTGATGCTGGCGGGCCTGACCAAGGCGCTCCGCGAACGGCTTCCGGACCGGCGGCTGCGCTTTCGGCTCGACCGCAACGTATCGCTGGCCGACTCGATCGAACGCGGGCTGATCGACCTGGCCATCATGCTCGACGGTGCCGCGTTGGATCGCGTTAACGCCTCCGGACTTGTTCGGCTGCAATGGATTTCCGGACGCACGTTCGCCGCGTCGACGCGCGAACCGGTACCTTTGGTGATCTTCTCTGAGCCGTGCACGCTGCGCGAGCCGGCCTTCTCGATTTTGGAGGATCGCCAAATCGCCTACGAGGTCGTCGCCGAGTGCGCGGACTTATCCGGGCTCTACGCGGCCGTGCGGTCCGGGTTGGGCGTGGCGCTGCTGCCGATGATCGGAAAGCTACCGGACGGCCTGTGCCCGGCCGAGGGGTTGCCGCCGGCGAACCGCGCATCGGTGTTGGTTCGCGGACGCACCGGCATCGATCCCGACCTGCTCAGCACCGTGGATGCCGTCGTGCGCGACGTGCTGGCCGCCGAAGGCTGAGCCCAGCCGCCGGCCCCCGATGTGGTTGACCGATTCTTTTGTGGGCGCTGGCATTTCGATGCGCCGCGGGATCGGCCGCGATTGAACGACCGAAGGGTCGCCGCTCGGAAAGTTCGTCATCGTGTCGGCGATAAAGAGCATACGACGAGGGTTCGGTGAAAGGCGCCGCCGTGCCAGCGCCGTGGACGCGTCCGCTACCCGCAGGCCGTCCACGCCATAGACCTTGAGGTGTCCGTCGACCACCGACATGGGGTCGCGGCCCATCTTTGCGGCCCTGATTCGTGCCAGTAGGTGGTCACGGCGTCCCGCAGATAGGTCTCCAACTCGGCGCCGGTCAGGTCGCCCGGCATGACCGCGCGTGCGACGAACGGCCGAAGCTCGCCGGAATTGCCGATCTCGCGCAGCGTTTCGACAC
Organism: Mycobacterium palustre; assembly: GCF_002101785.1. GTDB lineage: Bacteria > Actinomycetota > Actinomycetes > Mycobacteriales > Mycobacteriaceae > Mycobacterium > Mycobacterium palustre. The sequence goes on along the minus strand of NZ_LQPJ01000136.1, from coordinate 3,777 downwards.
AGGCGATCGCGGTCTTGAGGTCCTCGGGGTCCGATAGCGCGTTGGCTTCGATCCGAACGGGGCCGGTCGGGTCGTTGCCCGACAACCGAACCCGACCCCGGCTGCGGGGGTGCGTGCGCGAGCCGAACAGGACCCAGCTGTTGTGCGGCAGGCCGTATTTCGCGGTGTTTTCCGCCGTGGGTTTCGGGAACGGTCCTGAACACGCGAACAGGTCCGGTCCCTGGACGTCGGCCAGCCCGGAGTCCCAGAACATCGTCGCCCCCACCTGAGTGCTGCCCTGGATGTCTTCGGGAAACTCCCACACGCAGTCGAACCCGAAGTGGTCCTGAAGGTTGCGCCCGACTCCGGGCAGGTGCTGGCGAACGGTGACGCCGACGCGACGCAATTCGTCTTCGCCGCCGATACCGGAGTGCATCAGGACCTTCGGCGTGTGAATGGCGCCCAGCGACAGGACGACCTCGGCGTCGGCACCGACCCGGTGCACCGTGCCGCCATGGACGACCTCGACGCCGGCGGCCCGGTTGCCGTCGAAGATCACGCGGGTGACCAGTGCGTGCCGAACCACGGTCAGGTTCGGCTGCGGCGGGCGCGGGTTGGTGTAGGTGCGAAACACCGATAGGCGTTTCCCGTCGCGCCAGCACAGATCGGTGATGGCGGCGCCGCGGGCCTCCTCCATCAGGCGGCCGTTGGGACTCTGGTAGGTGGGGATGCCGACGGCCCTGGCCGCCTCGAGGGTCGCCGCGGCCACCGGATGCGCGTCGGGGGCCGGTTGTACGAACACCGGCCCACCCCGGCCCCGATGATTCGGCTCGCCGATGCCGTGCCAGTCCTCGATTCCCCGGTAGAGGTCGAGGATCGGCTCGTATCCCCAGGACGGCTCGCCGGATTCGGAAGCGTAGTGGTCCCAGTCGCTGCGGTGTCCGCGGGCCCAGATCATCAGGTTGATGCTGGACCCGCCGCCGAGCACTTTGCCCATCGAAAATGCGATCGCGCGTCCATGGAGCCTCGGGTCCGGCTCGGACATGAATCCCCAGTCGCGTTCGCTGCCAAGGTTCAGCGGCCATCGGTTTGCCTCGGTCACGCCGGGGACGTCGTCGTTGCCCCCGGCCTCCAGGAGTAGGACCTTGATGTCGCGGTTATCGGCCAGCCGGCCGGCGATCACCGACCCTGACGACCCGGCTCCGCACACGATGACGCCGTAGCGCGCCTCCAACTCAGTATTCACGAAGGTTTCCTCGGGGTCGGCTGGGTTTATCCGTAGATACCTAGGCTTACGGACCGAAAGGGTCGGCGGTTCAATCGCATTCGGGATATGCGGCGCGGCCGCCAACCGCGGGCGTCGCAACGCTTTCCGCGGGTACCCCCCGCGGGTCGAGCCGTGGCGGCCATGCCCGCCAATCGACCGCGGATTGGCAGGCGTGGCCGACGCGCAGCACGGCGGCCTCGCCGAACGCCCCGCCCACCACCTGCAGACCGATCGGAAGTCCGGCGGCGGTGACGCCACACGGCACCGACAGTGCCGGCAGGCCGGCAAGATTCGCGGGGGCGGAGAACCGGATGTACGCCTGCACCGGGTCCTCGGTGACTCCGTCGGAGCGATCAGGACGTCGATGTCGTCGAAGAGCTGCCGCCACTGATGCCGGATGGCGGCTCGCTTGCGTTGCGCTGCAAGGTAATCGATGGCCAACACCGACGCTCCGGCGCGTAATGCCTGGCGCACGTCGTCGGTGTGCAGATCGCCGTGTTCGTGCAGCATCTGCCGGTGGTCACTGGCGGCCTCGGCCTGCAGGATCGCGAATTCGGTAGTCATCACGTCGTCGGTCGTCGGAAGCCGGACTTCGCGTAGTCGCACGCCCAGGTCCGCGAGCCGTGCGCACGCCGCGTCAACGGCATCTTTGACTTCCGGGTCGACGCGCTCGGTGCAGAGTTCGCGGGCACGCCAACCGTCGTTCCGGCCACATCGCCGCCAAGCGCGGCCGATAAGTCTGCCCAGTGCAACGATCACTCCTACGAGAGGAAGACCCCGACTGGGAACCGGCAAATCCCAGCCGAACCTCGACCGGCATAATCAGGTGGCTTGTTCATGCGTAGCCACGGCGCGGATGAAGTTGTCGGCGAAAACGTCACACAAAGCGTCGATATCGGGTAATTGCTGTTGCGCCACGCCGCCGGCGACCGGCCGTGTGAACATGTGGATCATTATCGGACCGAGCAGTTGTTGGATTAGCAACAGTCGGGGCAGTTCGCGGATTCGGCCGGCGCGGATCTCGGCGTCAAACCAACGGCCCAGTATCGCGAATACACGGGGACCGGTGTAACCGAAGAGGGATTGGACGGCTGGGCTGTCGGGGCGCGAGAACGCTTCGGCGAACATTGCCGGAGCCACGCGGGGTTCGCGGATCAGCGCGTCAGCGAGTACCCGGTAAAAGGACCGCACCGTGTCCGGCAGGTTACCGCGCGGTCGGTCGAGAAACTCCTCGACGTCCAGGACCGGGGTGTGCCGCTCGAAGACGGCACGCAGCAATTCGTCCCGGCCGCCGAAGACCGCGTGCAGACTGTATACCGAACATTCCGCTCGCTCAGCAATGGCCTCTAATGTCGCTGCGGCCAAACCGAATTCGCTGATCAGCGCCGCGGCCGCATCCAAGGCGCGCGTGCGTACGGGGGGTAACCCACCGGGATCGACGCCGGTGGCGCGGACCGCGGCGTCTAAGGCGACCCGCGACCCCCCGAGGCGGCGCAGCAGGGTGCTGCGCGAGACGCCGGCCTCGGCGGCGATCGCGACGACGGGAACGTCGGCGACGTCCTTGGCCAGCTTCTCTGCAGCCCGCAGTGCGGCCCGCACCAACTCCGAAGGCACGGCTACATCCGGATTCGAGGCCGGCAGTGCACCGTCGGTGCCAATAAGGTTGCCTGCCATGGTATCTCCCACGTCGATTCAGCGTTGCCCTCTTTGTGATACACTACCCCATGTATGCTTTAATTGCATTTCACGCGTGGGGCTGACGTGGCGCGCTGCTGGCAGGGCGCCGAAGAACGCTGGGGCCGAGGAGGCTGTCATGGATGCTTCGGTATTGGAGAGCTACCGCAAGAACTGGCCACGGGTCGGTGCGGTGCTAGGCATGGTCCTCGGGGGCGCGACCGCGTTGGCGAGTCGAGGCAAAGTCACCAACTTGCGGGCGCTCTCGGCGGTCAATGCGATCGCCTTGCTGGTGCATCAGTACGAGGAATACGAAGACCCAGGCTACTTTCCCGGCCAGTTCAACCGTGGCATGTTCAAAAGCGACCAACCCCTGAACTACCCGCTGAACACCCACAACGCGATGTGCATCAACACCGCGATCGCCTACCCTTTCTACGCCTTGCCGATGCTGCTACCCAAGGTGAAGTGGTTGGGCATCGCGCCGGTGCTCTTTGGGATGGGCCAGGCCGTCGGGCACGGTGTGGTCTTTCCGGTGATGTCGCGATCCAAATACAGTCCAGGCTTCCTGGCATCGATCTTCTTGCACACCCCAATCGGTTTGGCGTACCTGGCCGCCCTGAAAAAACACGCTGCGGTCACCCGCGGTGACTGGATCAAGAGTGTCGCCTACATGGTCATGTTCGCCCTACCTTTCGGACTGTCGGTTGATGGTTCGGGCCAGGAGTGCGGGATGATCAGCCGGTGCTGGTGAGGCAGGTATGGCTTTCATGTTCGCTGCACTTAATGGCCAAGGAGGCTCGGCCGCCTGCCTCGCCGCTTCTTTCTGACCGCTGATTAGGGACTGCGATTGATCG
>NZ_LQPJ01000135.1 GCF_002101785.1 Mycobacterium palustre | reverse complement strand
ACACTCAACGCCGCCACAGCGCACTCAGCGGCCTACCACCCATCAGCCGCCTGTAACCAACGTTATGGCCGGGTACAGCTAGCCCGACGGCGGTGGCGCCGTCATTCGAGCAGCTCGGAAAGCTCCAGCCACCGGCTCTCCATCGCGGCGACCTGGTCCTCGAGCCCGCGCAGCTCCCGGGTCAGGCGCGCCAGCCCGAGATGGTCGGATTGATCGTGCTCGGCGAGCTCGTGGTGCTTGGCCGTGATCCGGTCCGCCAGCCGGGTGAGCTGGCGGTCGACCGAAGCTAGCTCTTTTTCGGCCGAACGGCGCTGCGCCCCGGACATCGGCCGCGGACCGGCCGGCTCCGACGGCGCCGCGGCCGGCCCGGGAGCCGCGGCAGGGGCCCGCCGGGCCGCCAGCCGCAGGTACTCGTCGATGCCGCCGGGCAGGTGCCGCAGCCGGCCGTCGAGGATCGCGTACTGCTGGTCGGTGACGCGCTCGAGCAGGTACCGGTCGTGGGAGACGACGATCAGCGTGCCGGCCCAGGAGTCCAGCAGGTCTTCGGTGGCCGTGAGCATGTCGGTGTCGACGTCGTTGGTGGGCTCGTCGAGCAGCAACACGTTGGGCTCCGACAGCAGCGTGAGCATCAGCTGCAGCCTTCGCCGCTGGCCGCCGGACAGCTCGCCGACCCGCGCCGATAGCTGCCCCCGCCCGAACCCGAGCCGTTCCAGCAGCTGGGCCGGGGTGACCTCCCGGCCATCGACCGGGTAGCCGGCGCGCAGCCGGGCCAGCACGTCGGCGACGCGGTCGCCGGCCGAGGCCGCCAGCGCGTCGCCGCGCTGGTCCAGCACCGCCAGCCGCACGGTCTTGCCGCGCTTGACGCGGCCGGTGTCGGGCGCGACCGTGCCGGCGATCAGCCCCAGCAGCGTCGACTTGCCCGCGCCGTTGGCCCCGACGATCCCGGTGCGCTCGCCGGGCGCGATGCGCCATTCGACGTCGCGCAGCACCGGGCGGCCGTCAAAGGCGACCGACACGCCGAGCAGGTCGATGACGTCCTTCCCGAGCCGGGCCGTGGCCAGCTTGGCCAGCTCGACGGTGTTGCGCAGCGGCGGCACGTCGGCGATCAGTTGGTTGGCGGCCTCGATGCGGAACTTCGGTTTGGAGGTGCGCGCCGGCGGACCCCGGCGCAACCAGGCCAGCTCCTTGCGCATCAGGTTCTGCCGCTTGGCCTCGGCCGCGGCGGCCAGCCGGTCGCGCTCGACGCGCTGCAGCACGTAGGCCGCGTAGCCGCCCTCGAACGGCTCGACGATCCCGTCGTGCACCTCCCACGTCGTGGTGGCGACCTCGTCGAGGAACCAGCGGTCGTGGGTCACCAGCAGCAGCCCGCCGGTGTTGCGCGCCCAGCGCCGCCGAAGGTGCTCGGCGAGCCAGGTGATGCCTTCGATGTCCAGATGGTTGGTGGGCTCGTCGAGGGCGATGACGTCCCAGTCGCCGATCAGCAGCCTGGCCAGCTGCACCCGTCGACGCTGCCCCCCGCTGAGCGTCGAAACCGTTGCGTCCCAGGCCAGGTCGGACACCAGGCCGTCGACCACGTCGCGCACCCGCGCGTCGCCGGCCCACTGGTGCTCGGGCGCCTCGCCGACGAGCGTCCAGCCGACGGTGTGGTCCGGATCGAGGGTGTCGGCCTGGCTCAGCGCGCTGACCCGCAACCCGCTGCGCCGCGTGACGCGTCCGGAGTCGGGTTGCAGCTGGCCGGTCAGCAGCCTTAGCAGGCTGGACTTGCCGTCCCCGTTTCGCCCCACGATGCCGATGCGCGCGCCGTCGTTGACCCCGAGCGTGACCGACTCGAAGACAACCTGAGTCGGGTATTCCAGGCGGACGGCCTCGGCTCCCAGTAGGTGCGCCACCCGGCCAATTATTCGAGGGTCAACAACGCTTGGTCGATGCGGCTCCGGGTCTCCGGCGACGACTTGCCGGCCACGGCGTCCAGGAACCGGGCGGCGAGGTCGCGCACCTTGAGGTTGGTTTCCTGGGAACGCCACACCAGCACGTCGAACGCGCGCTCGGCGGTGATGCCGTAGGCGGCCATCAGCACGCCCTTGGCCTGCTCGATCCGGGCGCGCGCGTCGGCCACCGCCTCGAGGACATTGGTGATGTCGGTGTGCAGCGAGTCGGTGACGTCGACATAGAAACCCGAGGTGCCGATCGGCGTGCCCGTATCGTCGAGCATCCGGTCGCCCGCGACGATCACGCAGTGGGTGCGCCCGGAGGTGTCGACGATGCGGTGCCGGCTGCTGAACGGCTTGCCCTCGAGGACATCGTCGAAGACGGCGGCGACGCGTTCGCGGTCGTCGGGGTGCTTGTGACGGCGCAACAGCTCCGTGGTCGGCTCGACCTCCCCGGGCGCGTAGCCGTGCATGCGCGCGACGGCGTCCGACCACTCCCAGCGCTGGCCGTCCAGGAAGAACCGGAACCTGCCGACCCGCTGCGGTTCGCCCAGCCCCAGCACCAGGTCGGCCGCGCCCAGCTCGTGTCGCTCGGCGGCGTCGGATACGAGGTCGGACATGAGCGCTTCGGACGGCGCCTTCGAACCGTTGGCGCCGGCCTGACCATTGTGGCGCGAAGCGACGTCGTCCTCGAAATCCACGGTCACCAGTATCACCCCTCCGCGCGCAACGCAGCCATATTGCCATAGTATATTGTTTCCAATACCCACTTTTCAGCTGCTCGGGTTTCTCCCGGGTTTCCTAGGTGCGCCCTCCGGCCCGGACGCCGCCCGGAAGGGTGTGCCGGACGATGTGGGTGGCGGCGCGATGCCGCAGGCGGACGAGTGTTGGCAGCAGGTCACCGGTCCCCGCGGCGCGGGGCGGCTCCGAGGGCGCCCGCCGCGCCTGCACGACGTCGGCGGCCCCGAACAGGGCGGCCAGCGCGCCGCTGAACAACGTCAGCCGCCGCGACCGGCGGTCGACGGCCGCCCACGCCAGCATGGTGGCGGCGTGCACCAAATCGGTTTCGGCGCTGACGGCCAGCGTCGCGGCGTCGGGCGCCACGGCGGTCACCGCCCCCTGGGCCAGCAGCCGCAGGCCCAGAAACCGGGTCACCGCGCGCCCCCGGACGGTCGCCACCTGCCCGGACACCAGGTGTAGCACCGGATCCGGGACGGCGAGCAGCACCACCCCGTAGCCGATCCGCACCCACGGGATCATCGCGCACGTCGGCGCGCCGCCCGCGCCCCCAGCAGCGCGCCCAGTCCCAACGTCAGCGCGCCGGTGCCGCCGGCGCGGGGATGCTGCGAGAACCACAGTTGCGGGCTGTCGGCGTGGGACTTGTCGTCGAACTCGCCGTGGGCGCCGTGATCGCTGCCGGGCTGGTCATCAACGGGTTCCCAGAGGTTGTGCGGCTGTTGACCGTTGACGGGTTCGTCGGTCTGCTGCGAGTCGTAGCCGGTGCGGCCCAGGTAGCGGTCCAGCAGCGGGGCGAGAAACTTCTGCCCGAGCAGCGTCACCGCCGTGCTGTCGCCGACCCAATACTGTTTGCGCCGCGGATGATCCGCGGCGTAGACGACCCCGCGGGCGGCCACCTCCGGCTGATAGATCGGCGGCACCGGTTGCGGATGCCGCGGCAGCCGGGACAGCACCCAGGAAAACTGCGGCGTGTTGACCGCGGGCATCTGAACCAGTGTGACCCGCACGTTCGAGCGTTCGTGCAGCAGCTCGCAGCGCAGCGACTCGGTGAAGCCGTTGACGGCGTGTTTGGCGCCGCAGTAGGCCGACTGCAGCGGGATGGACCGCTGGCTGAGCGCCGAGCCGACCTGCACGATGGTGCCGGCGTCGCGCGGCCGCATCTTCGCCAGCGCCGCCATGGTGCCGTACACATACCCCAGGTAGGCCACCTCGGTCACGCGTTTGAATTCCTCGGCGCTGATCTCCCAGAACGGCGCGAACACCGACGTGAACGCGACGTTGACCCACACGTCGATGGGGCCGAACGCGGATTCGGCCGCGTCGGCGGCGGCGGCGACGGCCGAGTAGTCGGCCATGTCGGTCGGGATGGCCAGCGCCTTGCCGCCGCCGGCCTCGACGTCGCGGGCCGCGCCCTCCAAACCGGCGGCGCCGCGGGCGAGCAGCGCGACATTGGCGCCGCGCTGCGCGAATTGCTGGGCGGTGGCGCGGCCGATGCCGGCGCTGGCTCGGGTGACTACCACTGTCTGCGGCATCAGGGCCCTCCTTTCGTTCGGTCCAGGGGTCAGTTGCCGTGGTCGGTTTCCTCGGTGAGCGTGGCGGTGCATTCGAGAAGCAGCGCGTGCGTGAACGCCTGGGGCAGGTTGCCGCGCAGCTGGCGCTGCCGGATGTCGTACTCCTCGCAGAACAGGCCCGGGGGACCGCAGGCGGTGCGGTTGCGTTCGAACCAGCGCATCGCGCAATGGCCATGGCCCAGTTGGTGTTCGGCCAGCGCCATCATGAAACCGCACAGCAGAAAGGCGCCCTCGGCGTCGCCGAGGTCGCGTTCGTCGTGGCGGAAGCGGTAGACGAAGCCGTCGTGGGTGAGGTCGCGGCGGACGGCGTCGAGGGTCGCGCGGGTGCGGGGGTCGGAGACGGGCAGGGCGCCGCGCAGGGGCGGCAGCACCAGCGACGCGTCGACCCGGGCAAGCTGCGGGCTGCGCTGCCAGTAGCCCCCCTGGGGATGCAGGCTGCTGGCGGCGGTGTCGGCCAGGATCGCGTCGGCCAGCGAGGTGCACGCGGCGATTTCCGGACCGCCGCCGGCCACCTTGGCGATCCGGCGAAGCCCGGCCACGCACGCCAGCCGCGACTGCGTCCAGTGCTGGTCGTCGATCTCCCAGATCCCGGCCTCGGGCTCGCGCCAGCGCTTCTCGATGGCGCCGATCGCGGCCTGCGCGGCGCGCCACCCGTGGGCGTCGAGGCGGTCGACGGATCCCGCCATCGCGAACAGCTGCAGCGCCTCGCCGAAGATGTCGAGCTGGAATTGCTCGTTGACCCGGTTGCCGAGCTTGTCGGCCCCGCCGGGGTAGCCCGGCAATTTGAGGGCCCGCTCGCCGGGCACCCGGCCGCCGGCGACGGTGTAGGCGGGCTTGAGGTTGGGTCCGTCCTCGAGGAGCCGGGCGCCGACGAACTCGACGGCGCGGTCGAGCAACTCGGTCGCCCCGGCGGCCCCGGCCGCGATGCCGGCGTAGGCCTGGTCGCGGATCCAGGCGTAGCGGTAGTCGTAGTTGCGGTTGGTGTGCGCGCGTTCCGGCAGGCTCATCGTGGCGGCGGCCACCATGCCGCCGTCGCTGCTGGTGAGCCCGCGCAGCACGGCGTAGGCGTGGTGCCCGTCCCGCGGCGCGATGGCGCAGTCGAGTTGCGGCACCCGGCGGTGCCAGGCGTCGCTGGTGGCATCCCATTCGACGGCCGGGTCGGGCAGCCGGTCGGGCAGCGCGCGCTCGGCGAGCTCCAGCACGAGGTCGTGCTCCTGCCCCTCGGTCACGGTGATCTCGCAGCTCAGCACCTGCCTGCCGCGGCTCGAACGCACGGTGTGCGCGTCGCATCCGCCGCGCCAGCGCCAGCGCAACGGCCCCGAGCGGCCGCTCCAGACCCCGTCCTCGAGCCTCGGCCGGCCCGCGGCGTGGCGGCCGAACCCGGCGCTCGGCTGCAGCAGCACGCGCAGCCGCGTCGTGCCGCGACAGCCCACGATGCGCCGCAGCAGCACCACCCGGCCCGGGTGGCCGGGAAACGACAGCGCCTCGCGGCACTCGACGATGCTGTCGCGGGTGATCCACCGGTTGCGCCAGATCAGCGACCCCGGTTCGTAATAGCCGCCCCAGACGTGCCGCACCTCGGTCGGGGTGATGGCGTAGACCCCGTCGCCCCCGATCAGGTTGGAGAAGACGGCGTCGGAGTCCCAGCGGGGCGCGCACAGCCACGCCACGTCGCCCCGCGGCCCGATCAACGCGCCGCGCTCCCCGTCGGCGAGCAGCGCGTATTCGCGCAGCACCCGCGGCGGGAAGGCCGCGTCGACGTCGATGGGCTCGTCAGCCACGGGCCCCCGCCTTCGACGGCCGCCGCGCGCCGCCGCCCGCGTCGGTGCGGATCTGGTTGGTCGCCATCCGCTCGGCCAGCCGGGAGGCCAGCGCCATGATCGTCAGCGCCGGGTTGGCCGAGCCCTGGGTGGGACACACCGACCCGTCGGCCAAAAACAGGTTCGGCACACCCCAGACGCGATGATCGGCATCGACCACCGAGTTCTCCGGGCCGGTGCCCATCCGCGCGCCGCCGATCAGGTGGGCGAACCGCTGGATGGTCAGCACGTCCTGGGCCTCGGCGGCGCGCAGGATGTCGCCGATCACCTTGGTGGAGTAGGCCACGTTGGCCTTGTCGTTGTCGCACAGGCTGTAGTCGAAGCGGGCCACCGGGATGCCGTACGGGTCCGTTTCGTCCGCGAGCGTGACGCGGTTGTCCGGTTGCGGCAGCAGCTCGTTGAGCACGCCGACGGTCGCCCAGTGGTTGTAGTCGCGCATGTACTCGCGCAGGGCGCGGCCCCAATGCCCGTCGGCGAGAACGTGTTCGGCCCAGCCGATGGGCATCGGCGACACGGTCTGGATGGAAAAGCCGCGGGCGAATCCGCGCGCCGGGTCGGTCTCGTAGAACTGTTCGGAGGACACCTCCGGTGGGGGCGCCTTGTACATCCGGACCTCGTCGGACCACCGGCCCGCCGACTGCGTGGCGCCCTGCACCATCACGTAGCGCCCGACCTGATCGTCGTTGTTGCCCAGCCCGTTGGGGAAGCGGTCGCTGACCGAGTTCAGCAGCAGGCGGGGGGTTTCGATCGAATACCCAGCAATCGCAACGGCTTTGGCGCGTTGCAGTCGTTCGGTGCCGCCCACCTCGTCGTAGTACACCACCCCGCGGGCGGCGCCGGTCGCGTCGAGCTCGACGCGCGCGGCCATGCAGTTGGCGCGGACCTCGACGCCGTGGGCCAGCGCGTCGGGCAGGTGCGTGACGTACGGGCTCGCCTTGGCGTTGACCTTGCAGCCCTGCAGGCAGTAGCCCCGGTAGATGCAGTGCGGGCGGTTGCCGAAGGTGCCGTTGACGATGCCGACCGGCCCGACCCGCATCGTGATGCCCAGCCGCAGCGCGCCGTCCCACAGCTTTCCGGCCGCACCCGAAATTGGGTGCGGCGAAAAGGGATAACGATGCGGGTAGCCCCACGGCCAGTTCTGGCCGGCCACCGGCAACTCGAGCTCGAGTTGCCCGTAGTGGGGTCGCAAGTCCTCGTAGCCGATGGGCCAGTCCGCGCCCACCCCGTCGAGGGTGTAGGTCTGCAGGTCGCTGGGGTGGAAGCGTGGCGTGTACCCGGCGTAGTGCACCATCGAGCCGCCCACGCCGCGACCGGAGTTGTTCTTGCCCAACTCGATCGGGTCCGAGCCGCCGATGATGCGCTTCTGCGTCCAGTACAGGGAGTGCGAGCCGACCTCGTCGGACACCCAGTCCTCGTCCGGGTGCCAGAACGGGCCGGCCTCGAGGATCACGACGCGCCAGCCCGCCCGGGCCAGCCGTTGCGCGAGCACCGAACCGCCCGCGCCGGCCCCGACGACCACCAGGTCTACCGCGTCGTCGTCGCGGTAGCGGCGCATCGTCTTTTCACCGGGCAGGTCGCGCGAATGCACGTCGAGCAGGAACCGAGAGTCGTTGTCCCTCGGCCCGACCGCGCCCTTCAGCAGGCCCCGCAGCAGGTCGCCCATCACACGTCACCGCTTCGCACGACCCGGACCGGGTCCTCCTCGGTGGCGCCCGGGCGTTCGAACGGCTCGCGCACCGCGGCGGGACCGGTGGGACCGCCCAGCCGCATGAACCCGCGCGGGTAGGCCGGCCCGCCGAAGCCGATCTCGTTCCACGCCCACGGGTGGGAGTAGAAGCCGGACAACACCATCCGCATGCACACCGACCACGCGCGTTTGACGTTGAGGCGCTCCCACGTTCCGCCGTCCAGCAGGCCCTTGGAGAACCGGTCGACGATGGCCTCGCGGGTCTCGTCCTCGGCGTCGGCGAACGAGGCCTTGCCGTAGCGGCGGGACGCGGTCTCGTCGAGCGCGCGCAGCACCAGCCGCCAGGTGTCGCGGTCGTCGGGCATGTCGGCGTACTGGTAGCCGTCGAGCCTGCCTTCGGCGAGCTTGTCGTCGACGGACTCCGCGGCCGGCACCCGCGGCTCGGCGTCCTGCGCCAGCACCGTGTCGCAGAACGCGCGCAGGCACGGCTCCTCGGCCTCGGTGAAAAACCGTAGCGGCCCAGGCGGTTCCAGCCGCGCCAGCACCACCTTCCGGGTGGCCTCGTCCCAGGAATCGGCGGTCTCGAGCACGTCGTAATCGGGGTAGCGGCCGATCATCTGTGGCGTGATGCCGCGCCGCTGCTTGGGCAGCCACGACGGGTGCGGGGGCTTGCCGCCCTCACGCAGGTTGGGCAGATGGTCGGGGCGTGACGTGTCGGCCATCGCCGTTACTTCCGATCGCCTTCGCGGCGCAGGACGGCGGCCAACAGCCCCATCGCCCCGACGATGCACATCAGCCCGGGCGCCGCGACGGGCGGCCCCATGGGGACGTTGTAGGACGCGTTCCTCCAGCCGCCCGGCTTGCGCCCGACGCCGCGGATGTGCAGGTATTCGCCCAACAGCCCGTTGGCGGTGTAGATGGCGGCCGTGATCGGCAGCCACAGCTTGGCCCACCGCCGCGAGAACGCGCCGGCGATGCCCGCGACGACCACCGGCGGGGTGACCACCACCGGGCTCCACATCCACTTGTTGCCGAAGCTGGCCTTGTAGTGCTCGAGGTAGATCTCCGCGGTGGTGACGGTCGCCGCGAACGCCGTCAGCGCGGACAGCGAGCGTTCGAACCGGCCGTGCGCGACGTTGTAGAGCGCCCGCCCGGCCAAGTCCTCGGCCTCGTCGATCCCGCCGCTTCGGCGTCGTATCCCGTTGCTTAACAACATCATTGGTCTGCCTCCTGCCTCGCGTCCTTCGTGTCCCGGCCTGAATTCCGCTGCGAACTGCTGGCGGCCTCCAGAGCGCCGGAAGGCCGTCTCCGGGCGCCTTCGTGAACGCCGTCGTCATTTCCTCGGCCTGCTCGAACGTGACGTGCGGCGGGATCGGCCGAGCCGTCGGGCGGCTGGACAGGATCGCGTCGTCGGGCAGCTGCCGGTGAGCGCAGCCGGTCCTCGTAGTGCCGCAGCGCGCCCAGCATCCCGCTGATCCCGTCGCCGGGAAGCCCGTAGATCGTGTCGATGCCCCACGCCGGCAGCCGCTCGCAGAGAAAGTCCCCTGCCGTCATGCCCATTGGGCCACCTCCAACGAAACACGCTGAGCAATCACCGGACAACGCGTCGAGGTGGTTGCCCCAGGTGGTAGCGCCCAGCTGCGTGTTTCAACCGTGGTGGTCCCGACGAACGAAGCAGTCCGTCACGACCGTTGCGCGTCCGATACGTACCCGGTTTCGGGAGGGGTTAACCGCGGATGTTCCCCGTCCGCCCCACCCGCACCGGTCGCCGGAGGGGCGCCGAGCGATGCCCGGCGGCACAACGCCATTCGCCTGACGGAAGGATCGGCGGATGGCCGGGAGGCCCCGCGAGCCGGCGGAATTGACGCGATGGACAGTACTGGCGGGCCACCGCCGCATCGCCCGCCGGCCGGACGGGCAAACGCGCTGGGCAAAACCGCCCGGCTCGCCGATGTGCCATGATGTCGGAGCTGTCAAGAGTCAGGGAGCAGCGGTGGATCTCAACATTTCGATGGTCACGCGGCCGGTCGGGCGGCTGATCGCGACGGCGCAGAACGGGCTCGAGGTCTTGCGGCTGGGCGGCCTGGAAACCGACAGTGTGCCGTCGCCCTCCCAGATCGTCGAGAGCGTCCCGATGTACAAGCTCCGGCGCTACTTCCCGCCGGGCGACCGGCCCGGCGAGCGGCCGGTGGGCCCGCCGGTGCTGATGGTGCACCCGATGATGATGTCGGCCGACATGTGGGATGTCACCAGGGAAGACGGGGCGGTGGGCATTTTGCACGCCAACGGCCTGGACCCCTGGGTCATCGACTTCGGCTCGCCCGACAAGGTCGAAGGCGGCATGCGCCGCACGCTGGCCGACCACATCGTCGCGCTCAGCCAGGCCATCGACACGGTCAAGGAAGCCACCGGCAACGACATCCACCTGGTCGGCTATTCGCAGGGCGGCATGTGGTGCTACCAGGTCGCCGCCTACCGGCGTTCGAAAAGTCTGGCCAGCATCGTCACTTTCGGCTCTCCGGTGGACACCCTGGCCGCCCTGCCGATGGGCATCCCGGCAAACTTCGCCGCGCCGGCCGCCAACTTCATGGCCGACCACGTCTTCAGCCGGCTGGCGATCCCAAGCTGGATGGCGCGCACCGGGTTTCAGATGCTCGATCCGGTCAAGACCGCCAAGGCCCGCGTCGATTTCGTGCGCCAGCTGCACGACCGCGAGGCGCTGCTGCCGCGCGAACAGCAGCGCCGGTTCTTGGAGCGCGAGGGCTGGATCGCCTGGTCGGGCCCCGCGATCTCCGAACTGCTCAAACAGTTCATCGCCCACAACCGCATGATGACCGGCGGTTTCGCCGTCAACGGGCAGATGGTCACGCTCGCCGACATCACCTGCCCGATCCTGGCGTTCGTCGGCGAGGTGGACGACATCGGCCAGCCGGCCTCGGTACGCGGAATCCGGCGGGCGGCGCCGGACGCCGAGGTATACGAAAGCGTCATCCGCACAGGGCATTTCGGCCTGGTCGTCGGGTCGAAGGCGGCCCAGCACAGCTGGCCGACGGTGGCCAAGTGGGTGAAATGGCTGTCCACCGGCGGCGACAAACCCGACGGCATCGACCTGATGGCCGACCAGCCCGCCGAGCACACCGACAGCGGCGTCGCGCTGAGCTCCCGGCTGCTGCACGGCGTCGGGGAGGTCTCCGAGGCGGCGCTGGACGCGGTGCGCGGCGCGGCCAACACCGTCGTCGCGGCCAACAAGTCGATGCGCACCCTGGCCGTCGAGACGGCCCGCACGCTGCCGCGGCTGGTGCGCCTGGGGCAGATCAACGACCACACCCGCATCTCGCTGGGCCGCATCATCGACGAGCAGGCCCACGGCGCCCCCAAGGGCGAGTTTTTGTTGTTCGACGGGCGCGTGCACACCTACGAGGCGGTGAACCGGCGCATCAACAACGTGGTTCGCGGCCTGATCGAGGTCGGGGTGCGCCAGGGCGACCGGGTGGGCGTGCTGATGGAGACCAGGCCCAGCGCGCTGGTGGCCATCGCCGCCCTGTCCCGGCTGGGTGCGGTGGCCGTGGTGATGCGGCCCGACGCCGACCTGGCCGCGTCGGTCCGGCTCGGGGGAGTCAGCGAGATCCTCACCGACCCCACCAACCTGGAGGCGGCCCGCCAGATGCCGGGCCGGGTGCTGGTGCTGGGCGGCGGCGAGACGCGGGACCTGCACCTGCCCGAGGACGCCGCCGAGGACCAAGTCATCGACATGGAGCAGATCGATCCCGACGCCGTCAAGCTGCCCGCGTGGTACCGGCCCAACCCCGGATTGGCGCGCGACCTGGCGTTCATCGCGTTCAGCTCGGCCGGCGGCGAGCTGGTGGCCAAGCAGATCACCAACTACCGGTGGGCGGTGTCGGCCTTCGGGACCGCGTCGACCGCGGTGCTCGACCGCCGCGACACCGTCTATTGCCTCACGCCGTTGCACCACGAGTCCGCGTTGCTGGTCAGCCTGGGCGGCGCCGTCGTCGGCGGCACCCGCATCGCGCTGTCGCGCGGCCTGGACCCCGCCCGGTTCGTCCAGGAGGTGCGCCAGTACGGCGTCACGGTGGTCGCCTACACCTGGGCCATGCTGCGCGAGGTCGTCGACGATCCGGCGTTCGTGCTGCACGGCAATCACCCCGTCCGGCTGTTCATCGGTTCGGGCATGCCGACCGGTTTGTGGCAGCGGGTCCTCGCGGCGTTCGCGCCGGCCCGCGTAGTCGAGTTCTTCGCCACCACGGACGGACAAGCGGTGCTGGCCAACGTGTCCGGCGCGAAGATCGGCAGCAAGGGCCGCCCGCTGCCCGGCGTCGGGCGGGTCGAGCTGGCCGCCTACGACGCCGAGCAGGACCTGATCCTCGAGGACGACCGCGGGTTCGTTCAGGTCGCCGCACCGCACCAGGTCGGGGTCCTGCTCGCGCAGTCCCGCGGCCCCATCGACCCGAGCGCGTCGGTCAAGCGCGGCGTCTTCGCGCCCGCCGACACCTGGATCTCCACCGACTATTTGTTCTACCGCGACAACGACGGCGACTACTGGCTGGCGGGCCGGCGCGGCTCGGTGGTCCACACGCCGCGCGGGCTGGTGTTCGTCGAGCCCGTCACCGAGGCGCTGAGTTGCATCAACGGCGTCGACCTCGCGGTGACCTACAACGTGCCGATCGGTGGGCGCCAGTTGGCGGTGTCGGCGGTGACGCTGCTGACCGGTGCCGGCATCACGGCGGCCGACCTGACCGAGGCCGTCGCCAACACCCCGATCGGGGTGGGGCCCGACGTCGTGCACGTGTGCCCGGAGCTGACGCTGAGCGCCAGCTACCGGCCCACCGTGGGCGCGCTGCGGGCGGCCGGCCTTCCCAAGCCGGGACGCCAGGCGTGGTATTTCGACGCCGGCAGCAACGAGTTTCGCCGGCTCACCGCCGGGGCGCGGTCCGAGCTGAGCGGCCGCGATGCTTGACGACGCCCTGCTGAGCATCCTGGTGTGTCCGGCGGACCGGGGCCCGCTGCTGCTCGTCGACCCCGGCGACGGCGAGCTGCTGTACAACCCGCGGCTGCGGCGCGCCTACCGGATCGAGGACGGCATCCCGGTGCTGCTGATCGACGAGGCCCGCGACGTCGGCGACGAGGAGCATGCCCGGCTCATGGCGCAAGCCCGTCCGGAAGATCCCCGGTGAGGTAGCGCTGCAGGTTCGGCGCGATCATCCGGGCGATCTGCTCGGGCGGCAGCGACGCGAACGGTTCCAACCGCACGATGTAGCGCGCCATCACCACACCGACCAATTGCGACGCGACGAACTGGACGCGGACGATCCCGCTTCCCGGCGGGTTGTCGACGCGTGGGCCCACTTCGACCGCGATCACGTCCTCGATGAAGGTGCGGAACAGGCTGACCTCCGAGCCGGCCAGCATGGACCGCAGGGTGGCGACGAACGCGGTGCCGACCTCGGAGTCCCACAGCGGCAACAACGTCGACGGCAACCGGTAGCCCAGTTCCTCGACCGGCATGTCGCGCAGCGGGCCGATGACCTCCATCGGGTCGATCGGGATGCGCACGGCCGCGGCGAACAGGCGTTCCTTGGTGCCGAAGTAGTGGTGCACCAGCGCCGAATCCACGCCGGCGGCCGCGGCCACCGCGCGTATCGAGGTGTTGCCGATCCCGTTGCGGGCGAACAACTCCCGCGCGCTGCTCAAAATCCGGTCGCGGGTGCCGGAGTTGCCGGCGGGCCGCCCCGGCCGCCTGCGCCGGTTGTTGGTGGTCGTCACGGGGTCAGGGGGTCCGCCGCCGCAGCGTCGCCGCGGCCAGGCACAGCGCCGCGAACGCCGAACCCGCCACCACGACGATGTCGCGCACCGCGACGCCGGTCAGTTCGGTGTGCGAATTGACTTGCTGCAGCGCCTCCAGCGCGTAGCTGGCGGGCATCACGTTGCTGATCCATTGCAGCCAGTCTGGCATCGCCGCCCGCGGGACGATGATGCCGGCGAGCAGCAGCTGCGGCACCATCACCAGCGGGATGAATTGCACGGCCTGAAACTCGGTGCGCGCGAACGCACTACACAGCAGGCCCAGCCCCACGCCCAGCACCGCGTTGAAGATCGCGATCACGAACACCCACACCCAGCTGCCAACGGTGTGGAAGCCGAGGAACCAGAACGATACCGCGCACGCTATCGTCGCCTGCGCCGCCGCGGCGATCGAGAACGCGGTGCCGTAGGCGATCAGCAGGTCGAGCCGGCGCAGGGGAGTGGTCAAAATCCGCTCCAGCGTCCCCGAGGCTCGCTCGCGCTGCATGGTGATCGCCGTGATGATGAACATCACGAACAGCGGGAAAAGGCCGAGCAGGATCAGGCAGGCGTTGTTGAACGGGGACGGCGTGCCCGGCAGGTGCCGAGCGTTGTGAAACATGAAGTACATCAACGTGATAACGATTACCGGAACCGCCAGGATCATCGCGACGCTGCGGTGATCGGCGGCCAGCTGACGCAGGATCCGCGTCGTGGTCGCCGCGTACGGCCGCAGCGTTAACCGGTGAACAGTTTCGTGCTGCGCCTGATGATGGACAGAAACGCGTCCTCCAGTGACGTGCATCCGGTGTCCTCTCGTAGTCGGGTCGGGGTGGTGTGCGCGACCAGGTGGCCCTCGCGCATCAGCAGCAGGTCGCCGCAGTGGTCGGCCTCGTCCATGACGTGGCTGGAGACGAGCAGCGTGGTGCCGCGGCGCGCGAGGCCGGCGAACTGCTCCCACAGGTCGACGCGCAGCACGGGGTCCAGGCCGACGGTGGGCTCGTCGAGGACCAGCAGGTCGGGTTGGCACACCAACGCGCACGCCAGCGACACCCGGGTGCGCTGCCCGCCGGAGAGGTTGCCGCAGAGCGCGGTTCGGTGGTCGGTGAGCCCCACCCGGTCGATGGCCGCGTCGGCGGCGGCGTTGTCGAAGCCGTACAGCGCGGCGAAGTAGCGGACGTTGTCGACGATCCGCAGGTCGTTGTAGATCGTCGGGTCCTGCGGCATGTAGCCGACGCGGTGGCGCAGCGCGGCGGCGCCGGCCGGCCGCCCCAAGACGGTCACGGTGCCCGAGGAGACGATCTGGGTGCCGACGATGCAGCGCATCAGCGTGGTCTTGCCGCAGCCGGACGGCCCCAAGATGCCGGTGATGCTGCCGCGGGCGATCCGCACCGAAAAGTCGTGCAGCACTGGTCGTTTGAAGCGGGTGACGCGCAGGTGCTCGATGTCGACGGCCGGGGCGCGGCCCCCCACCGGTAATTCATCGCGTGATGAACTCATCATTCGATGAATAATTCGCCTCGCACACACCCCTGTCAAGACCCGGGGCGCGCGAACGACAACCCGCGACGAGCACGCCGCGGCGGCGCCGTCGGGGGGCTGCCCTTCAGGCGCGCGACGACGCGCGCTGCCGGGCGGCGGCCTGGACGCGGCTGTTCACGCCGAGTTTGGTCAGGATGGCGCTGACGTGGTTGCTGGCGGTCTTGCGGCTGATGAACAGGGCGGAGGCGATCTCGGTGTCGCTGCGGCCGGCGGCGAGCAATTCGAGGACCTCGCGTTCGCGGCGGGTCAGCCCATCGGGATCGGAGAGCGTGTCGGCGCGTCGGCCGCTTGTGCGCCCGCGGAGTTGGGCGAGACGCCGCTGGGCGCGGCGGGCCGCGGCGCGGGCGCCCAGCTCGCGGAAGGTGCCCAGCGCGGCCTGGACGGCGGGAATGTCGCCGTCCAGTTGGGCGATCGCGGCGTCGTAGGGACAGCCGAGCCGCGTCCACTCGGCCGCGGCGGCGCGCCAGTCCCCGCTGACCTCCAGCCGGTAGGGCGTGATGGTGTCGGCCGTCGGCGCGTCGGCGAAGGGGCCGCCGACCAGCCGCGCCCAGCGGCGCAGGTGGCCGACCAGCCACGGATCGGTGTGTTCGGTCGCCGCCGCCAGGCCGGCCAGCGCCGCGCCGCGGGCGGCGTCGTCATCCCCGGCGAGCCAGGCGGCCTCGGCGCGAGCCGCCCACACCACACCGAAGCGAAACAGATCGTCGGAATCGGCGGCGGCGGCCGCCTCGTCCAACAAGGCGGCCACCCGGCGTTCGCCCCGGCGCGCGCGGATCAACGCCATGCTCACCAGCGGAAAGATGCGGTGCAGTGGCGCCAGGGCGGGCCGGGTCAGCACGTCGTTGGCGAAGCCTAACGCGGTCGCCCAGCTTCCGCGGTGCAGCGCCACCAGGGCGGCCGCGCCGGACGCGAAGGCGCGGTAGACGCCGAGCTGGTATTCGTCACAGAACGCGGTGGTGTCGGCGATGTAGCCCTCGGCGCGATCGAGGTGGTGGTGCACCGCGGCGAACCAGCAGAGCAGTGACCCGGCGAGTCCGGCCTCCTCGAACAGCGCCCCCGAAACGGCGTCGCGCCAGGCCGCCTCGAGATCATCCCAGCCGGTGTCGCCGCGCTGCACCGTGGCCACCGCGGCAAAGCAGCGTGCCCGCACCACGACGGCGCGATCGGCGAGCCGAGTGCCCAGCGCCAGGGCGCGCGCCGCGTAATCGCTGCACGCCGGATCGTGGTCCCACGCGGCCAGCTGCGCCATGTTGAGCAGCGACCAGGCCAGCTGCGGGCTCGGTCCCGTCGCTTCGAGCAGGCGCAGCGAGGCGACACCGGCTTCGACGGCCTCGGCCGTGCGCCCCTGCGGCCACAGCATGTTCGACAGCCAGCGCAGGTTGTCGCCCTCGCCGAGCCGATCAACCAGCTTGTGCCGCAACGTGATCGCCTCGCGAAACGCGGAGATGGCCTTGTCGGGCAGCCCGCTCAGGTAGCTGCTGAACGCGTGCCGCTCCAGCCAGACCACCCTCTGTTCGGTGGGAGTGTCGTCGGCGTGGCGCAGCGTCAGCGCGTACAGCTCGGCGGCCTCGCCGTGAGCCCCCAACAGGGCCGCGCGCTCGGCCGCCGCCGGCGCGTAACGAAGGACCGCGTCGAGGTCGCCGGCCTGATCGGCGTGAAATGCCAACGCCGCCAAGGTGTTCGGGTCGATCGGCGGCTCGGCGAGCAGCGTCAGTATCCGCTTGTGCAGCTGGCGGCGCTGGTGGTCGGGGATCTGGTCGGCGGTCGCGCGCCGGGCCATCTCATGGCGAAACCCCACCGAGTCCGCCTCGGCCAGCAGCACCCCCGCCCCCAGGCATTCGGCCAGCGCCGCCGCCGAGCCCGGGCACAGCTTCTCCAGCAGCGCCGGGCCGACCCGCGGCCCGCACACGGCCGCCGCCTGTGCCAGCCGGCGTCCCGCGCTCGACAGCCGGGCTAACCGCCCCCACACCGCTTCGGACACGCTGCGCGGCAACGCTTCCCGCGTGAGCACGTCGGGGCCGCCGGCCAACACCTCGGTGACGTAGAACGGGTTGCCGCCGGTCAGTCGATACAGCGCGTCGGCGTTGACACCACTGCCGACGGCCAGGCTGGCCACCGCCGCTTCGCTGAGCGGATTCAGCGCGAGGCGCGTCACCGCCGCGCAGCCGACCAGATCGCCCAGGAGCACCGCCAACGGGTGCTTGTCGTCGATCTCGTCGTCCCGGAACGACACGACCAGCAGGGCGGGCAGCCCCTCGACGCGGCGCGCCAGGAAGCGCAGCAGGTCCAGGGTGGCACCGTCGGCCCAGTGCACGTCCTCGATCACCCAGACCGACGGCCGGCGATCGCCCAGCATGCCGATGAGCCCGGCATAGATGGACTCGGTGGCACCGGCATCGATGGCCGCGCGTACCCGGGCCGCGCGTTCGCCGCGGAGGTCGGTGAGCGCGTCGACGAGCGGGCCCAGCGGTCGCGGCGTGACCAGCGGATCGCACCAGCCCCGCAGGAGCCGCCACGATCCGCGCAGACCACTGGTGAACCGGGTGATCACCGCGGTCTTGCCGATCCCGGCCTCACCGCGCAACAACACCATCCGTCCCGAGCCGCGGGCGGCCGACCGGGCCAATCTGGCCAGCTCTGCCAACGCGGCCTCGCGTTCCAGCAAGTCCTCCATCGGTTACCGCCCGCCGGCAGGGCAGCAGCCGGCCAAGAATAGGGATTTCTGCCTACGGTTTACGCCGACCCGTGGGCGCACAGTGACCGGCAGGCACCGGGGGAGTCGGCTCCGGCGCCGCCGCTGGCAGACGGGGGCTTCCATCGAAAAAACTGTAGCCCCAAGCGACCCGCGTGAGCCGCAAACGACGACATGCCACCCACGTGTGCGCAAGGATTTCGCAATCGGCCCGCCCGCATCGCCTCGGCGTCGCCCGCGCAGGTGCGGGTGACGCCGGCCGCCAGCATCCGCTCGTCTCCGTACACGGGCTCCATGACGACGGCGGTCTGGTTGTGCGCGTAGCCAATTCGCAACCGCTGACCCTGGGGTGCCCGAATGCGCCGGCCTCCCAGGGGTCAGCTGGAGCGGCAAGACCAAGCTCAGCTATCGGTTCGCGTGGCGCGGCCCGGTGCCCCGGGAAGGGGAGCCGGCGTTCGTGGTCTCGGCGGCGGATTGGCTGACGCTCGTCGAAAAGCTCGGCCTGGCGCCGCAACTGGAAGACCGGGCCAGGGCCGACGGCAGCGGCGTCCCGACCCCGGGGGTGGCGCCATTGGCCCGGTCCGAACGCAGGCTTGCGGATGTATGGCGTCGCCATCGCCGTGGTCATGTTCGTAGCGATGCCCGCGATCATGTTCGTCGCAGGCGGCATCTCGAACAACCATCAACAGCAATACGATCAGGTGACGGCGGACCGGGAACGGCCGTTCGCGCTGCCGTTCACCGGTCCCGTTCTGGCAGGGCGACGACGCCGAGGGTCTCGTGCTCAGGCTGCCGACGGGCTGAGCCGCTCAGCGCCCGTCGGATCCGGGGCGGCGCTGCGGCAGATGCCCGTGCACGCCTTCGGCATACGCCGTCTCGGCGTGCTGGGTCAGGTCGACGCCGGTGGTCTCGTCCTCGGGACTGACCCGGAAGCCGATGGCGCGGTCGACCACCTTGGCGATGACGAACGACACGGCGAACGCATACAGCGCGACGACGGCGATCCCGAGCGCCTGCTTGCCCAGTTGGGCGAAGCCGCCGCCGTAGAACAGGCCCCGCGGGCCCGCCGTCATCACCGCCGTCGCGAGCAGCCCGATCGACGACACCCCGACCACGCCGCCGACGAAGTGCACGCCGACCACATCGAGCGAATCGTCGTAATTGAAGCGGAATTTCGCGGCCACCGCGAACGAGCACACGACGCCCGCCGCGAGGCCGACGACCGCCGACCCCAGGGTGTCGACGGTCCCGCACGACGGGGTGATGGCGACCAGCCCGGCCACCACACCGGAGGCGGCGCCGAACGTGGTCGGCTTGCCGTCGCGGACCTGCTCCACCGAGAGCCAGCCGAGCATGCCCAGGCAGCCGGCGACGAGCGTGTTCAAAAAGATCGCCGCGGCGGCGCCGTTGGCGGCCAACGCCGAACCGGCGTTGAAACCGAACCAGCCGAACCACAGCAGTCCGACGCCCAGCAGGACGAACGGCAGGTTGTGCGGCCGCATGGCTTCCTTCTTGAACCCGATGCGCGGCCCGAGCACCAGCGCCAAGGCAAGGGCCGAGGCGCCGGAAACGATCTCGACGACCAGCCCGCCCGCATAGTCGAGCACGCCCATCTTGGCCAGCCAGCCGCCCGGCCCCCAGACCCAGTGCGCGACAACCGAATACACCGCGATCGCCCACACCGGCACGAAAACCACCCAGGCCGCGAACTTGGCGCGGTCGGCGATCGCGCCGCTGACCAGGGCGGCCGTGATGATCGCGAACATCAATTCGAAGGTGGCGAACAGCAATTCGGGGACGGCGCCGTGCAGGGTGTCGGGGCCGATGCCGAGCATCCCGAGGTAGCGAAGGTTGCCGACCAGCCCGCGCGCGCCGTCGTCGGAGAACGCGATGGTATAGCCGGCCAGCAGCCACGCCACCGTGACCAGCGGGATGGAGATGAAGCTCATCATGATCATGTTGAGCACGCCGGTGGTGCGGACCATGCCGCCGTAGAAGATGGCCAGGCCGGGGGTCATCAGCAGCACCAACGCGGTGCTGGCCAGCAGCCACGCGGTGGCCGCGGGGTCGATCGCATGCATTGTTTTGGGCTCCTTCGCCACCCGAGCAACCGGGATACTGCCATGCGTTCGGCCCCGGTAGGTTCGGAGGGTGGCTGCGGACGAGCTGGTGGTCGACCCCGTCGCGGCCGCCCATCGGCTCCTCGGCGCCACCCTCACCGGGCGCGGCGTGCGCGCCATCGTGGTCGAGGTCGAGGCCTACGGCGGGGTTCCCGACGGCCCCTGGCCGGACGCGGCGGCCCACTCCTACCGCGGAATCAGCGGCCGCAACGCGGTGATGTTCGGGCCGCCGGGGCGGCTCTACACCTACCGCAGCCACGGCATCCACGTCTGCGCCAACGTCTCCTGCGGGCCGGACGGCACCGCGGCCGCCGTGCTGCTGCGCGCCGCGGCCATCGAGGACGGCACCGACGTCGCGCGCGCCCGCCGCGGCGAGCTGGTACGCACGGCGGCGCTGGCGCGCGGCCCGGGCAACCTGTGCTCGGCGCTGGGAATCACGATGGACGACAACGGGATCGACCTGTTCGACGGCGAAAGCCCGGTCGCCCTCGAACTGCACGAGCCGCTGAGCGCCGTGGCGGGCCCGCGCGTCGGGGTCAGCCAGGCCGCCGACCGGCCCTGGCGGTTGTGGCTGGCGGGCCGGCCGGAGGTGTCGGCCTACCGGCGAAGTCCGCGGGCGCCCGCCCCCGGGACCAGCGACTAAAGTCGGCGGCGATGTCTTCCGGGATCCTCGACGAACTGGGCTGGCGCGGGCTGATCGCGCAGTCCACCGACCTCGACGCGCTGGCCGCCGCAGCGGCAAGCGGGCCGCTGACCGTCTACGCCGGCTTCGACCCGACCGCGCCCAGCCTGCACGCCGGGCATTTGGTGCCGCTGCTGGCGCTGCGCCGGTTTCAGCGCGCCGGGCACCGCCCGATCGTGCTCGCCGGCGGCGCGACCGGCATGATCGGCGACCCGCGCGACGTCGGCGAGCGCAGCCTGCACGGCGCCGACACCGTCGCCGAGTGGACCCAGCGCATCCGCGGGCAGCTGGAACGCTTCGTCGACTTCGACGCCTCACCGACCGGCGCCCTCGTCGTCAACAACCTGGACTGGACGGGCCCGATGTCGGCAATCGCGTTCCTGCGTGACGTCGGCAAGCACTTCTCGGTCAACGTGATGCTCGACCGCGACACCGTCCGCCGTCGGCTCGAGGGCGAGGGCATCTCCTACACCGAGTTCAGCTACATGCTGCTGCAGGCCAACGACTACGTCGAGCTGCACCAGCGCCACGGCTGCACGCTGCAGATCGGCGGCTCGGACCAGTGGGGCAACATCATCGCCGGCGTGCGCCTGGTCCGCCAGAAGCTCGGCGTGGCCGTGCACGCGCTGACGGTCCCGCTGGTGACCGCCGCCGACGGCACCAAGTTCGGCAAGTCCACCGGCGGCGGCAGCCTGTGGCTCGACCCCCAGATGACCAGCCCCTACGCGTGGTACCAGTACTTCATCAACACCGCCGACGCCGACGTGATCCGCTACCTGCGCTGGTTCACCTTCCTGTCGGCGGGCGAGCTGGCCGAGCTGGAACAGGCGACCGCCGAGCGCCCGCAGCAGCGCGCCGCGCAGCGTCGCCTGGCCCGCGAGCTGACGGTGCTGGTGCACGGCGAGGCGGCCGCCGAGGCCGTCGAGCACGCCAGCCGGGCGCTGTTCGGGCAGGGCGAGCTGGACCGCCTGGACGAGGCGACGCTGGCCGCCGCCCTGCGTGAGGCGTCCGTCGCCGAGCTCAAGCCCGGCGCCCCGGACAGCATCGTCGACCTCCTGGTGGCCAGCGGGTTGTCGGCAAGCAAGGGAGCCGCGCGGCGCACCATCGGCGAGGGCGGCGTCTCGGTCAACAACGCGCGCATCGACAGCGAGGCGTGGGCGCCACAGCCCTCGGACTTCCTGCACGGCCGGTGGCTGGTGCTGCGCCGCGGCAAACGCAACATCGCCGGGATCGAGAGGGTCGGCTGATCCGCGCGGCCCGTATTCTTTCGAGAGTGGTCGACGACAGGCGAAGGCACGGCGGGGGACGGCGACCGCGTTCGGGGGCGGGCGGCTGGTCGGGACCCGGCCGGGCGCGCGCGGTCCAGCCCGAGAACGCCGACGGCCACCGCGCCCGCCCCGACGCGCCCCCGATCCCGCCCGGCGTGGAGGCAAGACAGCTGGCGCCCGAAGTCCGGCGCGAGCTGAGCACCCTGGACCGGGCCACGGCCGACGCGGTGGCGCGCCACCTGGTGGCCGCCGGCGAGCTGATCGACGAGGACCCGCAGGCCGCGCTGAGCCACGCCCGCGCCGCCCGGGCCCGCGCCAGCCGGATCGCCGGCGTCCGCGAGGCCGTCGGGATCGCCGCCTACCGCTGCGGCGATTGGGCGCAGGCGCTGGCGGAGTTGCGCGCCGCCCGCCGGATGGGCAGCAAGTCGTCCCTGCTGGCGCTGATCGCCGATTGCGAACGCGGGCTTGGCCGTCCGGCGCGGGCGATCGAGCTGGCGCGCGGACCCGAGGCGGCCGAGCTGTCCGGTGACGACGCCGACGAGTTGCGCATCGTCGCCGCCGGCGCCCGTGCCGATCTCGGGCAGCTGGAACAGGCGCTGACGGTCCTCTCGACGCCGCAGCTCGACCCGGCCCGCACGGGCACCACGGCGGCGCGGCTGTTCTACGCCTACGCCGACACGCTGCTCGCGCTCGGCCGCAACAACGAGGCGCTGCAATGGTTTCTGCGGTCGGCCGCCGCCGACGTCGATGGCGTCACCGACGCCGAAGAACGCGTCAGCGAGCTGGGCTGACGCGACGGGTCGGCCATGAAAACCATTGCGCAGGAATACGATTGCCTGCTGATCGACCTCGACGGGACGGTGTTCCGCGGCCATTCGCCCACCGACGGCGCGGTGCGGTCGCTGGACGAGGCGACCGGCCGCAAGCTCTTCGTCACCAACAACGCCTCCCGCAGCGCCGACCAAGTCGCCTCGCACCTGCGCGATCTCGGCTTCAGCGCCACCGGGGCGGACGTCGTCACCAGCGCCCAGAGCGCGGCCCGGCTGCTGGCCGACGAGCTGGACCCGCGGTCGCGGGTGCTCATCGTCGGCACCGATGCCCTGGCCGACGAGATCGTCGCCGTCGGGCTGCGCCCCGTGCGCCGCTTCGACGACGACCCGGTCGCGGTCGTGCAGGGGCTCTCGACCACCATCGGCTGGCCCGACCTCGCCGAGGCCGCCCTGGCCATCCGGGCCGGCGCGCTGTGGGTGGCCGCCAACGTCGACCCCACCCTGCCCACCGAGCGCGGCCTGCTGCCCGGCAACGGATCGTTCGTCGCCGCGCTGCGGGCGGCCACCGGCGCAAAACCGCGGGTCGCCGGCAAGCCGGCGCCGCGGCTGCTGCAGGACGCGGTGGCCCGCGGCGACTTCCGCGCGCCGCTGGTCGTCGGCGACCGGCTGGACACCGACATCGAGGGCGCCAACGCCGCCGGGCTGCCCAGCCTGATGGTCCTCACCGGCGTGAGCACCGCCCGCGACGCGGTGTTCGCCGCCCCCGCGCTGCGGCCCACCTACATCGGCCACGACCTGCGCTCGCTGCACGCCGACGCCGAGCGGCTCGCGATCGGGCCGCAGCCGGGCTGGCATGTCGACGCCGGCGAGGACGCGATGACGGTCAGCGCCGACGGCGCCGACGAGGGCGACGGGCTCTCGATCGTGCGCGCCGTCGCCGCCGCGGTGTGGGGCGCCGGCTCGGACGGTCCGGCGGTGCGCATCGCGGCCGGCGACGACCGCGCGCGCGACGCGCTGCGCCGCTGGTCTCTGGCGGACTAGACGTGCGGCCCGCCGCGGTGCGCCGATTCCTGTGGTGCATGTGGCGGTACCGCCGAACGACTCGCCGGGGGCTACGCCGGTTGCCAACGGCCAAGGGGTGACTAGCGTAGAAGCGCAATGACTGTCGATCCCGATCAGCTTCGCGCTGAAATTGAGGCCTTGCTCGCCCAGCTGCCCGACGACGCCGACGGCGAAAACGGGCCGTCTCTCGCCGAGCTCGAAGAGATAGCCCGCCGCCTCTCCGAGGCGCACGACGTGCTGCTGCGGGCGCTGGAGTCGGCGGAGAAGGGCTGAGGCGGTGGCCCGACGTGCCCGCGTCGACGCCGAGCTCGTCCGCCGCGGGCTGGCGCGATCCCGCCAGCAGGCCGCCGAGCTGATCGGCGCCGGCAAGGTCCGCATCGACGGCATGCCGGCGCGCAAGCCCGCTACCGCCGTCGACGTCACCGCGGCCCTGACCGTCGCCGACGACAGCCGGCGCAGCTGGGTTTCGCGCGGCGCGCACAAGCTGATCGGGGCGCTGGACGCCTTCGGCATCGCCGTCGCCGGTCGGCGCTGCCTGGACGCCGGCGCGTCGACGGGCGGGTTCACCGAGGTGCTGCTGGATCGCGGGGCCGCCGCGGTGGTGGCCGCCGACGTGGGGTACGGGCAGCTGGCCTGGTCGTTGCGCGGCGACCCGCGGGTGGTGGTCGTGGAGCGGACCAACGTTCGCGACCTGACGCCGGAGGCCATCGGCGGACCGGTCGACCTGGTGGTGGCCGACCTGTCCTTCATCTCGCTGGCCACCGTGTTGCCCGCGCTGATTGGCTGCGCCCGGCCCGGCGCGGATATCGTTCCAATGGTGAAGCCGCAGTTTGAGGTGGGCAAGGGCCAGGTCGGCGCCGGCGGCGTGGTCCACGACCCCGGCCTGCGCGCCGGAGCCGTGCTGGCCGTGGCGCGCCGCGCGCGCGAGATGGGCTGGCACACCGTCGACGTCACCGCCAGCCCGCTGCCGGGTCCGTCGGGCAACGTCGAATACTTCCTGTGGCTGCGCGCCCAAACCGACCGGGCCCTGGCCGGTGACGCGCTGGTCCATGCGGTGCGTCGCGCCGTCGAGGAGGGCCCGCGATGAGCGAGCACCGCAGCGTCCTGCTGGTGGTCCACACCGGGCGCGACGAAGCCACCGAGACCGCACGCCGCGTGCAGAAGGTGTTGAGCGACAACGGGATTGCGCTTCGATTGCTGTCCGCCGAGGCCGTCGACCGGGGGTCGCTGCACCTATCGCCCGACGACATGCGCGCCATGGGCGTCGAGATCGAGGTCGTCGACGCCGACCCGCACGCCGCCGACGGCTGCGAACTGGTATTGGTGCTCGGCGGCGACGGCACCTTCCTGCGCGCGGCCGAACTGGCCCGCAACGCCGGCATCCCGGTGCTCGGCGTGAACCTGGGCCGCATCGGCTTTTTGGCCGAGGCCGAGGCCGAGCACATCGACCAGGTGCTCGACCACGTCGTCGCGCGCGACTACCGGGTTGAGAACCGGCTGACGCTGGACATCGTGGTGCGCCACGGCGGCCGCGTCATCAACCACGGTTGGGCGCTCAATGAGGCGAGCCTGGAAAAGGGGCCGCGGTTGGGCGTTCTGGGTGTGGTCGTCGAGATCGACGGGCGGCCGGTGTCGACGTTCGGCTGCGACGGGGTGCTGGTCTCGACGCCGACCGGCTCCACCGCCTACGCGTTCTCGGCCGGCGGCCCGGTGCTGTGGCCGGACCTGGAGGCAATCCTGGTGGTGCCCAACAACGCTCACGCGCTGTTCGCCCGGCCGATGGTCATCAGCCCCGAAGCCACCGTCGCGATCGAGATCGAGGCCGACGGCCACGACGCCCTGGTGTTCTGCGACGGGCGCCGCGAGATGCTGGTACCGGCCGGTGGGCGGCTCGAGGTGACCAGTTGTGACACGCCGGTGCGATGGGCGCGGCTGGACAGCGCGCCGTTCACCGACCGCCTGGTGCGCAAGTTCCGGTTGCCGGTGACCGGCTGGCGCGGCAACTAACGGCGCAGGCGCGGGGGCTGACCGAATGCTGACCGAAATCCGCATCGAGTCGCTGGGCGCGATCAGCGCCGCGGTGGGCGAGTTCGGCCGCGGCCTCACCGTGCTGACCGGCGAGACCGGCACCGGCAAGACCATGGTGGTCACCGGGCTGCACCTGCTCGGGGGTGCGCGCGCCGACCCCAACCGCGTCCGGTCGGGTGCCGAGCGCGCGGTCGTCGAAGGCCGGTTCACCACAACCGATCTCGACGAGGAAACCGTGGCGCAGCTCGACGGGATGCTGGAATCGGTGGGGGCCGAGCGCGACGAGGACGGCAGCGTCATCGCGCTGCGCTCGGTCAGCCGCGACGGACCGTCGCGGGCGTCCCTGGGCGGGCGCAGCGTGCCCGCCAAGTCGCTGGGCGACTTCACCGCCGGGCTGCTGACCCTGCACGGACAAAACGACCAGCTGCGGCTGATGCGGCCCGAGGAGCAGCGTGGCGCGCTGGACCGGTTCGCCGGGGCGGGTCCGGCGCTGGAGCGCTACCGCAAGCTGCGCGATGCCTGGCTCACGGCCCGCCGCGACCTCATCGAACGCCGCGACCGCGCCCGCGAACTGGCCCAGGAGGCCGACCGGCTGAAGTTCGCGCTCAACGAGATCGACACCGTCGATCCGCAGCCCGGGGAAGAGGACGCGCTGGTCGCCGACATCCTGCGGCTCTCCGAACTCGACACGCTGCGCGAAGCCGCCGCCACCGCCCGCGCGGCGCTGTCGGCCGACGACCCCGACGACCTCGGCCGCAGCGCCACCGACACGCTCGGAAAGGCAAGGGCCGCACTGGAATCCACCGACGACGCCACGCTGCGGGCGCTGGCCGGCCAGATCGGGGAGGCGCTGACCGTGGTCGCCGACGCGGCCCGCGAACTCGGCGGCTTCCTCGACGACCTGCCGGTCGATGCCAGCGCGCTGGAATCCAAGCTGGCCCGTCAGGCCCAGCTGCGCACGCTGACGCGCAAGTACGCCGCCGACGTCGACGGGGTGCTGCGGTGGGCGGCCGAATCCCGGGAACGATTGACCCAACTCGACGTCTCCGAGGAGGCGGTGACCGCCCTGCAACGACGGGTCGACGAGCTGGCCCGCGAATTGTGCGACGTGGCAACCGAACTCGGCGAGGTCCGGCGCAAGGCCGCCAAACGGCTGTCGAAGGAGGTGACCGCGGAGCTGTCCGGACTCGCGATGGCCGACGCCGTGTTCACCATCGACGTGACCACCGACCCGGCCGCCGACGACGACCCCGCGGCCCTGACGCTGCCGTCGGGCGAGCTGGCCCGCGCCGGCGCCGACGGCATCGACCAGGTCGAGTTCGGCTTCGCCGCCCACCGCGGCATGACGGTGCTGCCGCTGGCCAAGAGCGCCTCGGGCGGCGAGCTGTCCCGGGTGATGCTGGCCCTGGAGGTCGTGCTGGCGACGTCGCGCAAGGTCTCGGCGGGCACCACCATGGTGTTCGATGAGGTGGACGCCGGCGTCGGCGGCCGGGCCGCGGTGCAGATCGGGCGGCGGCTGGCCCGGCTGGCCCGCACCCACCAGGTCATCGTGGTCACCCACCTGGCGCAGGTCGCCGCCTACGCCGACGTGCACCTGGTGGTGCACAGCGCCGGGCCCAAGGGCACCAGCGTGGTGCGGCGGGTGACCGGCGACGACCGGGTGGCCGAGCTGGCCCGCATGCTGGCCGGCCTCGGCGAATCCGACAGCGGCCGCGCCCACGCCCGCGAGCTGCTCGAGACCGCGCAAAGCGAGAAGACGTAAGAAGACGTAGCGGTCACGTCGCGCGAGCGTGCGTGTTTGTACGACGACACGCCGCAACTTCAGTACATCTGCGCACCCTCGCGGCGATCAAGCCGTAACCGGCTTGTGACAGGTGTGGCTCTAGATAACTTCTGGGGCGGATGTTACGGCGCGCCTCCCCGCCTCGTCCTCGCTTCACCGACAGAATCGCCCCCATGAAGATGTCAGGGCTGCTATCGCGTAACACCACCCGGCCGGGCCTGATCGGCACCGCCCGGGTGGACCGCAACATCGACCGCTTGCTGCGCAGGGTCTGCCCCGGCGACATCGTGGTGCTCGACGTCCTGGACCTGGACCGCATCACCGCGGACGCGCTGGTCGAAGCAGACATCGCCGCCGTCGTCAACGCCTCACCCTCGGTCTCGGGGCGCTACCCCAACCTCGGCCCCGAGGTGCTGGTCAACAACGGCGTCACCCTCATCGACGAGACCGGGCCCGAGGTCTTCAAGAAGGTCAAGGACGGCGCCAAGATTCGCCTGCACGAGGGCGGCGTGTACTCCGGCGACCGGCGCCTGGCCCGCGGCACCGAGCGCACCGACCACGACATCGCCGACCTGATGCGCGAGGCGAAGAGCGGCCTGGCCGCCCACTTGGAGGCGTTCGCGGGCAACACCATCGAGTTCATCAAGAGCGAGAGCCCTCTTTTGATAGACGGCATCGGCATCCCGGACATCGACGTCGACCTGCGCCGCCGCCATGTGGTGATCGTCGCCGACGAGCCCAGCGCCGAGGACGATTTGAAGTCCCTCAAGCCGTTCATCAAGGAGTACCAGCCGGTGCTCGTCGGCGTCGGCGCCGGCGCCGACGTGTTGCGCAAGGCCGGCTATCGCCCCCAGATCATCGTCGGCGACCCCGACCAGATCAGCACCGAGGCCCTCAAGTGCGGCGCCCAGGTGGTGTTGCCGGCCGACGCCGACGGGCACGCGCCCGGCCTGGAACGCATCCAGGACCTCGGCGTCGGGGCGATGACCTTCCCCGCCGCCGGGTCGGCCGTCGACCTGGCCCTGCTGCTCGCCGACCACCACGGCGCCGCGCTGCTCGTCACGGCCGGCCACACCGCCAACATCGAGACGTTCTTCGACCGCACGCGCGCGCAGAGCAACCCCTCGACCTTCCTGACCCGGCTCCGGGTGGGGGAGAAGGTGGTGGACGCCAAGGCCGTTGCGACGTTGTACCGCAACCACATTTCGGGCGGCGCGATCGCGCTGCTGGCGCTGACCATGCTGATCGCCGTCATCGTCGCCCTGTGGGTGTCGCGCACCGACGGCGTGGTGCTGCACTGGATCGTCCAATACTGGGACCGCTTCTCCCTTTGGGTGCAGCACTTGGTCACCTAATCCGTTCGAGGATGGTGCGTTAATGATCTCGCTACGCCAACATGCCCTTTCGCTGGCGGCCGTCTTCCTGGCCCTGGCCGTCGGGGTGGTGCTGGGTTCGGGTTTTTTGTCCGACACCCTGCTGTCCAGCCTGCGTGACGAGAAGCGCGACCTCTACTCGCAGATCAACGGGCTCAACGACCAGAAAAACGTCCTGAACGAAAAGCTCGCCGCGACAAACAATTTCGACAACCAGCTGGCCGGCCGGATCGTGCACGACGCGCTGGGCGGCAAGTCGGTGATCGTCTTTCGGACCCCGGACGCCAAGGACGACGACGTCGCCGCGGTCACCAAGTTCATCGGCCAGGCCGGCGGCACGGTCAGCGGAACCGTGTCGCTGACCCAGGAGTTCGTCGACGCCAACTCCGCGGAGAAGCTGCGCACCGTGGTCAACTCGTCGGTCCTGCCGGCCGGGCAGCAGCTGAGCACCAAGCTCGTCGACCAGGGCTCGCAGGCCGGCGACCTGTTGGGCATCGCCCTGCTGACCAACACCAACCCCGCGGTGCCGCCCGTCGACGAGGCCCAGCGCGACACCGTGCTGGCGTCGCTGCGCGACACCGGGTTCATCACCTATCAGCCCACCGAGCACCTCGGGGCGGCCAACGCCGCGCTGGTGGTCACCGGCGGTGGCATCCCGCAGGACGCCGGCAACCAGGGCGTCAGCGTGGCCCGGTTCTCGGCCGCGCTCGCGCCGCACGGCTCGGGAGCCCTGTTGGCCGGGCGCGACGGGTCGGCGACGGGGGGCGCCGCGGTCGCGGTGACCCGCGCCGACTCCGGCATGGCCTCGGTGATCAGCACCGTCGACGACGTCGACACCGCGCCCGGGCGCCTCACCGCGGTGCTGGGCCTGCACGACCTCATCAACGGCGGCCACGTCGGGCAGTACGGCACCGGCCACGGCGCCACCTCGATCACCGTGCCCCAGTAAAGGCCGGGGCCGCGCTCGGGCGTGTTCGCGACGGCGCCGCGTGCCGGGTGTTAGGGTGGGTTTCCGTGGGTCGGCAGGCCCAGCGCGTTAAATCTCAAGCCCTGCCCGTCTTCACGGAGGTCGCCTGTGCGAAAGCACCCGCAAACCGCCACCAAGCACCTCTTCGTCAGCGGTGGCGTCGCCTCCTCGCTGGGCAAAGGGCTGACCGCCAGCAGCCTCGGGCAGCTGCTGACCGCCCGGGGCCTGCACGTGACGATGCAAAAGCTCGACCCCTACCTCAACGTCGACCCGGGCACGATGAACCCGTTCCAGCACGGCGAGGTCTTCGTCACCGAGGACGGCGCCGAGACCGACCTCGACGTGGGCCACTACGAGCGGTTCCTGGATCGCGACCTGTCGGGCTCGGCGAATGTTACTACGGGACAAGTCTATTCGACCGTCATCGCCAAGGAGCGGCGCGGCGAATACCTCGGCGACACCGTGCAGGTGATCCCGCACATCACCGACGAGATCAAGCGGCGCATCCTGGCCATGGCCGAACCCGACGCCGACGGCAACCGCCCCGACGTCGTCATCACCGAAATCGGCGGCACCGTGGGCGATATCGAGTCGCAGCCCTTCCTGGAGGCGGCGCGGCAGGTGCGCCACGACCTCGGCCGGGAAAACGTGTTCTTCCTGCACGTGTCGCTGGTGCCCTACCTGGCCCCGTCCGGTGAACTCAAGACCAAGCCCACCCAGCACTCGGTGGCCGCGCTGCGCAGCATCGGTATCACGCCCGACGCGTTGATCCTGCGCAGCGACCGCGAGGTCCCCGAAGCGTTGAAGAACAAGATCGCGCTGATGTGTGACGTCGACATCGACGGCGTCATCTCCACCCCCGACGCGCCGTCAATCTACGACATTCCCAAGGTGTTGCACCGCGAGGAACTCGACGCGTTCGTGGTGCGCCGGCTCAATTTGCCGTTCCGCGACGTGGACTGGACCGAGTGGGACGACCTGTTGCGCCGGGTTCACGAACCGCACGAGACGGTGCGGATCGCGTTGGTGGGCAAGTACGTCGAGCTGTCCGACGCCTACCTGTCGGTCACCGAGGCGCTGCGTGCCGGCGGGTTCAAGCACCACGCCAAGGTGGAGATGGTCTGGGTGCCCTCCGACGACTGTTCCACCCCGGGCGACGCCGCGGGCGCCCTGGGCGACGTCCACGGCGTGCTGATCCCCGGCGGGTTCGGCATCCGCGGGATCGAGGGCAAGATCGGCGCCATCCGCCACGCCCGGGCGCGCGGGCTGCCGGTGCTGGGCCTGTGCCTGGGCCTGCAGTGCATCGTCATCGAAGCCGCCCGCTCGGTCGGACTCGCCGAGGCCAACTCGGCCGAATTCGAGCCTGGCACACCGGATCCCGTGATCTCGACGATGGCCGACCAGGAGCACATCGTCGCCGGCGAGGCCGATCTCGGCGGCACCATGCGGCTGGGCGCCTACCCCGCGGTGCTGGATCCGGATTCGATTGTGGCCCAAGCCTATGGGACCACCGAGGTGTCCGAGCGGCACCGGCACCGCTACGAGGTCAACAACGCCTACCGGGCGAAGATCGCCGAAAGCGGGCTGCGATTCTCCGGGACCTCGCCCGACGGCCACCTGGTGGAGTTCGTGGAATACTCGCCGGACGTGCACCCGTTCCTCGTCGGCACCCAGGCCCACCCCGAGCTGAAGAGCCGACCCACCCGCCCGCACCCGCTGTTCGTCGCGTTCGTCCGGGCGGCCCTGGATTACCAGGCGGGCGAACAGTTGCCGGTGGAGATCCCCGAGCACGCGTCCAACGGCAACAGCCAGCACCGAGACAGCGTTCAGCGGCCGCTACCCGAGCCCGCGGCCCGTGGCTGAGCACAACTTCGAGACGGCGTCATCCGAAACGCTGCACACCGGAAAGATTTTCGCGCTGCGCCGCGATCAGGTCCGGATGCCCGGCGGCAAGCTCGTCACCCGAGAGGTCGTCGAGCACTTCGGCGCGGTGGCCGTGGTGGCCATGGACGACGACGGCAACATCCCGATGGTCTACCAGTACCGCCACGCGTTCGGCCGCCGGCTGTGGGAACTGCCCGCCGGGCTGCTCGATGTCGACGGCGAGCCCGCCCTGCAGACCGCCGCCCGGGAACTGCACGAGGAGGCGGGGCTGAAGGCCGACACCTGGCGGGTGCTCGTCGACCTCGATTCCACGCCCGGCTTCAGCGACGAATCGGTGCGCGTCTACCTGGCCACCGGGCTCACCCAGGTGGACCGGCCCGAGGCCCACGACGAAGAAGCCGACATGACGCTGCAGTGGTATCCGCTCGCGGAGGCCACCCGCAAGGTGCTCGGCGGCGAAATCGTCAATGCCATTGCGGTGGCGGGGATTCTGGCCGCCCATGCGGTGCGCGCCGGGATCGCACAGCCGCGCGCGGCGGACAGCCCCTGGATCGACAAGCCGACCGCGTTCGCCGCGCGAAAGGCCGGTCGATGACGACGGTGGCGCTGGAGAGCCAACTGCAGGGCTACCTCGACCACCTGACCATCGAGCGCGGCGTCGCCAAGAACACGCTCAGCTCGTATCGCCGCGACCTGCGCCGCTACACCAAGCACCTGTCCGACCGCGGGATCTTTGATTTGGCCAAGGTCGGCGAAGACGACGTCAGCGAATTCTTGGTGGCGCTGCGCCGCGGCGATCCGGACTCCGGGACGGCGGCGCTGTCGGCGGTGTCGGCGGCGCGGGCGCTGATCGCGGTGCGCGGGTTGCACCGGTTCGCCGCCGCCGAGGGCCTCGCGGAACTGGACGTGGCGCGGGCCGTCCGGCCGCCGACGCCGGGGCGTCGGCTTCCCAAGAGCCTGACCATCGACCAGGTGTTGGCCCTGCTGGAGGGCGCCGGCGGCGACAGCCCCAGCGACGGCCCGCTGACGCTGCGCAACCGGGCGCTGCTGGAGTTGTTGTATTCCACCGGGTCTCGGATTTCGGAGGCGGTGGGCCTCGACGTCGACGACATCGATACCCAGGCGCGCTCGGTCCTGCTGCGCGGCAAGGGCGGCAAGCAGCGGCTGGTGCCGGTGGGGCGCCCGGCCGTGCAGGCGCTGGACGCCTACCTGGTGCGCGGGCGCCCCGATCTGGCGCGCCGCGGCCGCGGCACCCCGGCCATTTTCCTCAACGCGCGCGGCGGCCGGCTGTCGCGGCAAAGCGCGTGGCAGGTGCTGCAGGACGCCGCCGAGCGCGCCGGCATCACGTCGGGGGTATCGCCGCACATGCTGAGGCATTCCTTCGCCACCCACCTGCTCGAGGGCGGCGCCGACGTCCGCGTCGTGCAGGAGTTGCTCGGTCACGCCTCGGTGACCACGACGCAGATCTACACGCTGGTCACGGTGCACGCGTTGCGCGAGGTGTGGGCCGGCGCCCATCCCCGCGCGCAGTGACTCAGCCCAGGTATTCGGACTCCAGCACCAAATCCGACAGCAAGGACTGGTATTCCAGGTGCGCCTTGTGCTCGACGGTGTTCCACAGCTTGCCCTGCTGCCGGCGCATGTGTTCGCGGTACTTCGGCGCGCCCGGGATCCGCACGTTGTCGGCGACCACGATCGCGCCCGGATGCAGCCAGCCGCGGTCCAGGATGCTCTGCAGGTCGTCGAGGTAGGCGTCCTTATCGTGGTCGATGAACACGAAATCGATTGTGCCGTCGGAAAATCCATACTCCGACGCCAGCCGGTCCAGGGTGCGCCCGCCGTCGCCGATGGTGCCGACGACACACGTCACCCGATCGGCCACCCCGGCGTGCTGCCAGATCCGCCGCGCGTTGTGCGCGTTGGCCTCGGCGAGTTCGACCGAGTAGACCCTGGCGTCGGGGGCGGCGCGGGCGATCCGCAGCGCGCCGTAGCCGCAGTAGGTGCCGAGCTCGAGGGCGAGCCGGGGGCTGGCGCGGCGCACCGCGGCGTCGAGCAGCTGGCCCTTCTCGTCGCCGACGTTGATCCGGATCGACTTTTCGTAGGCGAACTTGTCGATGGTGGCCAGCACGTCGGCGACGTCGCCGGCCCGGGCGTTGGCCAGGACGTATTCGACGGCGGCCGCCTCGCGCCCGTCGCCGACCTGGCCGGTGGTGACCATGTTGCGCGTCGCGGCGGCCATCCGCCACACCGACCACCGCAGCATGGGCACCCGTCGCCTGAGGTCCACAGACGCCCACGATAGTCCGGGCGCGGCCCACCCGCGCCCGCCCGAATGGTGCCGGTGTGACTGAAGTTAACTTGTTGGGCGACCCCGCGGCCTAGCAGCGACTTTTGTCCATATTGGCTGGTAAATTGCCTGCGGGTCGCCCGGCCCAGGCGCGCGAAGCCGTTAGACTTTCGGCGATGTTCACCTCCCGAACAGGCCGGGCATGACCGAGCACCCGGACAGCGGCGTCGAAATCGGCTTGACGGGCCGCCCCCCGCGGGCGATCCCGGAGCCGGAGCCGCGCACTTCCCACGGCCCGGCCAAGGTCGTGGCGATGTGCAACCAGAAGGGCGGCGTCGGCAAGACCACGTCGACGATCAACCTGGGCGCCGCGCTGGCCGAGTACGGCCGGCGGGTGCTGCTGGTCGACATGGACCCGCAGGGCGCGCTGTCCGCCGGGCTGGGCGTCCCGCACTACGAGCTGGAGAAGACGATCCACAACGTGCTGGTCGAGCCGCGGGTGTCGGTCGACGACGTGCTGATCTCCACCCGGGTCAAGCACATGGACCTGGTCCCCAGCAACATCGACCTGTCGGCCGCCGAGATCCAGCTCGTCAACGAGGTGGGCCGCGAGCAGACCCTGGGCCGGGCGCTGCACCCGGTGCTGGACCGCTACGACTACGTGCTCATCGACTGCCAACCGTCGCTCGGGCTGCTCACCGTCAACGGTCTGGCCTGCGCCGACGGAATCGTCATCCCCACCGAGTGCGAGTTCTTCTCGCTGCGCGGCCTCGCGCTGCTCACCGACACCGTCGACAAGGTCCGCGACCGGCTCAACCCCAAGCTCGAGATCAGCGGCATCCTGCTGACCCGCTACGACCCGCGCACCGTCAACGCGCGCGAGGTGATGGCCCGCGTCGTGGAGCGGTTCGGCGACCTGGTGTTCGACACCGTCATCACCCGGACCGTCCGCTTCCCCGAGACCAGCGTGGCCGGCGAACCCATCACCACCTGGGCGCCCCGGTCGCAGGGTGCCATCGCCTACCGCGCGCTGGCCCGCGAGTTCATCCACCGATTCGGCGCGTGACCGGCCTTCAGACTGGAGGGGTGAACGGTGAGGCACCATCCAGGAACGGCTTTCAGGTCCGGCTCACCAACTTCGAGGGGCCGTTCGATCTGCTGCTGCAGCTGATCTTCGCGCACCGGCTCGACGTCACCGAGGTCGCGCTGCACCAGGTCACCGACGACTTCATCGCCTACACCCGCGAGATCGGTTCGCAGCTGGGCCTGGAGGAGACCACCGCGTTCCTGGTGATCGCCGCGACGCTGCTCGACCTCAAGGCCGCCCGGCTGTTGCCCGCCGGACAGGTCGACGACGAGGAGGACCTGGCCCTGCTGGAGGTGCGCGACCTGCTGTTCGCGCGGCTGCTGCAGTACCGCGCGTTCAAGCACGTCGCCGAGATGTTCGCCGAGCTGGAGGCCGCCGCGCTGCGCAGCTATCCGCGGTCGGTGTCGCTGGAGGAGCGGTACACCAAGCTGCTGCCCGAGGTGATGATCGGCGTGGACGCCGAGCGGTTCGCCGAGATCGCCGCCGTCGCGTTCACGCCGCGGCCGGTCCCGACGGTGTCCACCGGGCACCTGCACGAGCTGCTGGTGTCGGTGCCCGAGCAGGCGGGAAAGCTGCTGGCGATCCTGGAGGCCCGGGGCAGCGGCCAGTGGGCGACGTTTTCCGAGCTGGTCGCCGACTGCCAGGCGCCGCTGGAGGTGGTCGGGCGCTTCCTGGCGCTGCTCGAGCTGTATCGGAGCCGGACGGTAGCATTCGACCAGTCGGAGCCGCTGGGCGTGCTTCGAGTTTCGTGGACCGGTGAGCGTCCGACCAGCGAAGCCTTGGTAGAAGTGCGGGACGAATAGCAATGACTGAAGAGTTCGACCCCGACGCGGGCATCCCCGACATCGCCGAGGCGGCGCCGATGGACGGCGCCGAGCTCGGCTCGGTGCTCGAGGCGCTGCTGCTGGTGGTGGACACCCCGGTCACCGTCGAGACGCTGGGGGCGGTCACCCAGCAGCCGGCCTACCGCATCGCCGCCAAGCTGCAGGAGATGGCCGACGAACTCACCCAACGCGACAGCGGCATCGACCTTCGGCAAACCAGCGAGGGCTGGCGGATGTACACCCGCGCCCGGTTCGCGCCCTACGTGGAGAAGCTGCTGCTGGACGGCACGCGCTCCAAGTTGACGCGGGCCGCGCTGGAGACTCTGGCGGTGGTCGCTTACCGCCAGCCGGTCACGCGGGCGCGGGTCAGCGCGGTGCGCGGCGTCAACAGCGACGCCGTGATGCGCACCCTGTTGGCGCGCGGCCTGATCACCGAGGCCGGTGTGGACGAGGACACCGGCGCGACGACGTTCGCGACCACCGAGCTGTTCTTGGAGCGCCTCGGGTTGACGTCGCTGGCCGACCTGCCCGACATCGCGCCGCTGCTGCCCGACGTCGACACGATCGAGGACCTCAGCGAATCCCTGGACAGCGAGCCGCGTTTCGTCAAACTCTCGGGCGGCGCGACGCCCGAGCAGGCGCTGTCGTTCGACGTGGACACCGATTGATGGTCGACACCGAGGGCGTCCGGCTGCAAAAGGTACTGTCGCAGGCGGGCATCGCGTCGCGGCGGGCCGCCGAGAAGCTGATCGTCGACGGCCGGGTCGAGGTCGACGGGCAGGTGGTGACGGAGCTGGGCACCCGGGTCGATCCCGACACGTCGGTGATCCGCGTCGACGGCGCGCGGGTGATGCTCGACGACACCCTGGTCTACCTGGCGCTGAACAAGCCGCGCGGCATGCACTCCACCATGTCCGACGAACGCGGCCGGCCGTGCATCGGCGACCTGATCGAGCGCCGGGTGCGCGGCAACAAGAACCTGTTTCACGTCGGGCGGCTGGACGCCGACACCGAGGGGCTGATCCTGCTGACCAACGACGGCGAGCTGGCACACCGGTTGATGCACCCCTCGCACGAGGTGCCCAAGACCTACCTGGCGACGGTCGCCGGATCGGTGCCGCGCGGCCTGGGCAAGAAGCTGCGGGCCGGCATCGAGCTGGACGACGGGCCGGCGCGGGTCGACGATTTCGCCGTGGTGGACGCCATCCCCGGAAAAACGTTGGTGCGCTTGACATTACATGAGGGACGCAATCGCATCGTGCGCCGCCTGCTGGCCGCCGTCGGCTACCCGGTGGAGGCGCTGGTGCGCACCGACATCGGCGCGGTGTCGCTGGGCGAGCAGCGGCCCGGCAGCATCCGGGCGTTGAGCCGCGGCGAGATCGGGCAGCTCTACAAGGCGGTCGGGCTGTGAGCGGAACGAGCGGAACGAGCGCGGTGAGTGACGGGAGCGAAGCGAACCATCTTCCTGTGAGCGGAGACGTCGTGGTCGCCGTCGACGGCCCGGCGGGCACCGGAAAGTCGTCGGTGTCAAGGGGATTGGCACGCGCGCTGGGGGCGCGCTACCTCGACACCGGGGCGATGTACCGGATCGTGACGCTGGCCGTGCTGCGCGCGGGGGTCGACCCGGGCGACGCCGAGGCCGTCGCGGCGATCGCGTCGAACGTGCAGATGTCGGTCAACTACGATCCCGACGTCGATCGCTCTTACCTTGAGGGCGAGGACGTTTCGGCCGAAATCCGCGGCGAGGAGGTCACCCGGGCCGTTTCGGCGGTGTCATCGGTTCCGGCCGTGCGCACCCGGCTGGTGGAGCTGCAGCGCGCCATGGCCGGGGGCCCGGGCAACGTCGTCGTCGAGGGCCGCGACATCGGAACCGTGGTCCTGCCCGACGCGCCGCTGAAGATCTTCTTGACCGCGTCGGCCGAAACCCGGGCCCGGCGCCGCAACGACCAGAACGTCGCGGCCGGGCTGGCCGACGACTACGACGGGGTGCTTGCCGACGTGCGCCGCCGCGACCACCTCGACTCCACCAGGCAGGTGTCGCCGCTGCGCGCGGCCGACGACGCGGTGGTCATCGACACCAGCGACATGACCGAGTCGCAGGTGATCGCCCGGCTACTGGAGCTTGTCAGGCAGCGAAGCGGGGCGGTGCGGTGAGCCAGGACGGCACCTGGAGCGACGAAAGCGATTGGGAACTGGGCGATTCCGGCCTGGACGACGTCGAGGCGCCCGGCCCGGCGCCCGTGGTGGCCATCGTCGGGCGGCCCAACGTCGGCAAGTCGACGCTGGTCAACCGGATCCTGGGCCGGCGCGAGGCGGTGGTGCAGGACGTTCCGGGCGTGACGCGCGACCGGGTCTCTTACGACGCGCTGTGGACCGGGCGCCGGTTCGTCGTGCAGGACACCGGGGGATGGGAGCCCGACGCCAAGGGTCTGCAACAGCTGGTGGCCGAGCAGGCGTCGGTGGCCATGCGCACCGCCGACGCGGTGATCCTCGTCGTCGACGCCACCGTCGGCGCCACGGCGGCCGACGAAGCCGCGGCCCGCATCCTGCTGCGCTCGGGTAAGCCAGTGTTCTTGGCCGCCAACAAGGTTGACAGCGAAAAGGGCGAGGCGGACGCCGCCGAGCTGTGGTCGCTGGGCCTCGGTGAGCCGTACGCGATCAGCGCGATGCACGGCCGGGGCGTCGCCGACCTGCTCGACGAGGTGCTCGCCGTGCTGCCCGAGGTGTCCGAAACGGCGCCCGCGCCCGGCGGTCCGCGGCGCGTGGCGCTGGTCGGCAAGCCGAACGTGGGCAAGAGCTCGTTGCTGAACAAGCTTGCCGGAGACCAGCGTTCGGTGGTGCACGAGGTCGCCGGGACCACCGTGGACCCCGTCGACTCACTTATCGAGCTGGGCGGGAAGGTGTGGCGGTTCGTCGACACCGCGGGGCTGCGGCGCAAGGTCGGTCAGGCCAGCGGCCACGAGTTCTACGCCTCGGTGCGCACCCATTCGGCCATCGACGCAGCCGAGGTGGTGATCGTGCTGATCGACGCGTCGCAGCCGCTGACCGAACAGGACCAGCGGGTGCTGTCGATGGTCGTCGAGGCCGGCCGGGCGCTGGTGCTGGCCTTCAACAAGTGGGACCTGGTCGACGAGGACCGCCGCGAGCTGCTCGAGCGCGAGATCGACCGCGAGCTGGCGCAGCTGCGCTGGGCGCAGCGGGTCAACATCTCGGCCAAGACCGGCCGCGCGGTGCAGAAGCTGGTGCCGGCGATGGAGACAGCCCTCGAGTCGTGGGACGCGCGGATCGCCACCGGCCCCCTGAACGCCTGGATCAAGGAGGTGGTGGCGGCCACACCGCCGCCGGTGCGCGGCGGCAAGCAGCCGCGCATCCTGTTCGCGACCCAGGCCACCGCCCGGCCACCGACGTTTGTGCTGTTCACCACGGGTTTTTTGGAGGCCGGCTACCGGCGGTTCCTGGAGCGGCGGCTGCGCGAGACCTTCGGTTTCGAGGGCAGCCCGATCCGGATCAACGTGCGGGTGCGCGAAAAGCGGGGGTCCAAGCGCCGCTGAGGGCTTGTGTGCACCCGCGGCGCGCCCGGCGTGGCCCATGACCGGGTGATCGTTCGCCTGCGGTAGGCTGTCGACCTGCTGCCGATGATCCGGCGGCACCGGGCTGTGGCGCAGTTTGGTAGCGCACTTGACTGGGGGTCAAGTGGTCGCAGGTTCAAATCCTGTCAGCCCGACAGCAGGTCAGCCCGACGCAGGTCAGTGGCAAGTTTCCGACCGTATCGACCAGTCAAAAGTGGGTCCGTTCGCCGCTGCGCTGCCGTAACCGACCCCGCACCGGGCGTCAGCTTCCGCCCCCCATCAGGGTGTGGATGAACGTGGCCAACAAGTCGTGCAGAACGTCGGGGTGACAGCTAGTGGTTGATCCCGCTGCTCGAGTAGCTTTGGACGGTCACACCACCACTCACGGCGAAATGCACTGTGCGGCAGCGGCAGCGGCAGCGGCGAACGCCGATCCAGCGGTGTTGCATTCCGGTGGGCTCATCCACCCGGCGGGCGCGAGGACTTTGGACCCTATTTCCTCCGTGCACGCGCGTGTCATCTTAATGTAACCGCGTGACACATATACGTGGTGAAAGGCGACCGCCGCAGGTAACTGGGAGGGTTACGTGTCCAAGGAACTGACCAACGTGCAGCTACTCACTGAACTCGAACCGGAAGTCGAACGGCTGCTCAACCGGCACCTCGCGATGTTCAAGGAGTGGAACCCGCACGACTACGTGCCATGGTCGGACGGTAGGAACTTTTATGCGCTGGACGGCCAAGATTGGGAGCCCGGGCAGACCCAGCTTCCGGATGTCGCCCGAGTGGCGATGGTCCAAAATCTGCTGACCGAGGACAACTTACCGTCCTATCACCGTGAGATCGCGATGAACTTCAGCATGGACGGCCCGTGGGGCCAATGGGTGAATCGGTGGACCGCGGAAGAGACCCGGCACAGCGTCGCGCTGCGCGACTACCTGGTGGTCACCCGCTCCGTCGATCCGGTGCAGCTGGAAAAGCTCCGACTCGAGCAAATTACGCGCGGCTTCAGCCCCGGCCAGAACCGGCAGGGAAATTTGTTTGCTGAAAGCCTCTTCGACTCGGTCATGTATGTCTCGTTTCAAGAACTGGCTACCCGCGTTTCGCACCGCAATACGGGCAAAGCCAGCAACGACACTATCGCAGAGCAATTGATGGCGAGGGTGTCGCACGACGAGAACCTGCACATGATTTTTTACCGGGATGTCAGCGCCGCAGGCCTGGACATCGCGCCCAATCAAGCGATCAAGTCGGTGCATCGAATCCTGCGCAACTTCAAGATGCCCGGCTTCACGGTGCCGGAGTTTCGCCGCAAGGCGGTGATCATCGCCGTCGGCGGCATCTACGACCCGCGAATCCATCTCGACGATGTGGTCATGCCCGTGCTCAAGAAG
Organism: Mycobacterium palustre; assembly: GCF_002101785.1. GTDB lineage: Bacteria > Actinomycetota > Actinomycetes > Mycobacteriales > Mycobacteriaceae > Mycobacterium > Mycobacterium palustre. Next base: position 32,912 of record NZ_LQPJ01000135.1, on the reverse strand, counting down.
TGGCGCATCTTCGAACGCGAAGACTTTTCCGGCGAGGGCGCAAGGATGCGCGACGACCTCGCCCTGTTGGTCAAGGAGCTCGAGGAAGCCTCCGACAAGTTCGACGAATCCAAGCAGCGCTACCTGGAGCGTGAGGCTCGTAAGACGGAGAAAATCACTGCCAGCAGGGTGCTTGAAACGAAGGGCACGCTGACGCTGAGCGGACACTGAGGGGGGCGGCGACCCGGAAAGCTCGCCGCCACAGTGGCCTTAACGCCGGAATCCCATCGCGGATCACCCATTAGGGGGATGGCTGATCGGGTCGTCGAAAGTAGCTTCGGCTCAGCTCTACTGAGGAGAAGCCATGGGCGACACCGCGGATCCGACCGATCATTTCCGTACGACGTGTCCGCATACCGGCGAGTTCTTCATAGATCGCCTTTGCTGGCCGGGACTGATCGCGATAGTCCTGGGCGTGGCCGCCCTGGTTGGCGGCGTGACCGCGGCGGCGTACCGCGTCCAGGACTGGACACTGACGCTGGTTGTCATCGGACTGCCGACAATCGTTGCTGGTTTGGTCTGGCTCGTGCTCGAGCACCGGCGGGTGATGAAAGTTGAGAGACGTTGGCTTTCAATCTATTCCACTCGCCACCCCGGCGTGCTGTAGGGCAGGGGCCCGCGTCCGGCAGCGGCGAACTGGCGCAGCCAATCAAACCATCGCGACATGCCGTCGCCGGTGCGCGCGCTCAGCGGAAGAATGGTGGCCGTCGAATTCACCTGTCGGACATGGTCGATGTAGCTGTCGATGTCGGCGTCGAGGTGCGGGACCAGGTCGATCTTGTTGAGCAGCACGACGTCGACCGAGCGGAACATGACCGGATACTTCAGCGGCTTGTCTTCGCCCTCGGTGACCGAGTAGACCATCGCCTTGGCGTGCTCGCCGACGTCGAATTCAGCCGGACAGACCAGGTTGCCGACGTTTTCGATGATGACCAGGTCCAGGTCGGGCAGGCGCAGTCCCTGCAGCGCGCGGTTGACCATCGGGGCGTCCAGGTGGCATTCGCCGCCGAACCCGTTGCTGGTGTTCAGCAGTGACACCTGGGCGCCGCGCCCGGCGAGTTTGGCGGCGTCGAGGTCGGTGGCGATGTCGCCCTCGATCACGCCGACGGCCAGTTCGCCGGCCAGCGCGTCCAGTGTTGCCGCCAGGATGGTGGTCTTGCCGGATCCCGGCGAGCTCATCAGGTTCATGGCACGCACGCCGTGGTCCTCGAACGCGCGCCGGTTGATGTCAGCGCGAGAGTCGTTCTCGGCGAAGATCGCCTCCAGTACGTCGATGCGCTGCGAGCTGGTGGCATAGCCGCTGTGGTCGCCGTGCTCGTGAAGGTCGTGGTCGTGATCGTGGCTGTGCACGGTGCCGTCGTCGTGACGGTGAAAGCGTCCCATTCATTTGACCTTTCGTGAGCCGGCTTCGTGCGTAACGCCCTCGGACACATCGACGGACGTGACCAGAAACTCGTTGCCGCGCAACAGGTCAACGTCCGTGCTCTGGCACGCCGGGCAGCACACCGACCACCGGGACGTGATCTGCGCCCGCTGTGCACAGGCGCGGCAGAACACTTCGGCGGGCACGAGTTCGAGATCCAGCACGGTGTCGACCATGTTCTCGTCCAACTGCTGACACACCAACGACCAGCAGAATTCCAGGGATTCTGGAACCACCTGGCGCAGGACGCCGACCTGGACCCGGACCACGTCGACGTGGCGCCCCCGCGCGTGGGGCTTCACCACGCCGGCGATGGCATGGCATAGCGACAGCTCGTGCACTACACCATGCTGCCTCGCGGGACTCAACGGTGTCGCGAAAACAAAGTGCGGAAAAACGCAGACTTTGTCTGCGAAATTGTGATTGTCGGCACATGGGGTGCGGTCTAACCTGAGCTCGACCGTCCGTGCCACAGCCCACCCGGCACCGGGGGTCCTTGCTGCTCAGGAGGTTCGTGATGGGCAGTCGGCGTAGCGCGGTTGCCAGTGTGCGGTTGCGGCTCGACATCGCGGGCGTCGTCCAGGGCGTGGGATTTCGGCCCGCTGTCGCACGCATCGCTGCACGTCATGGGCTTGCCGGCTGCGTGTACAACGACTCCGGGGCTGTGCACTGCGAGTTCGAGGGTGCTCCCGACGCCGTCGCAGCGGCGGTATCGGCGCTGAGCGCCGACCACCCGCCGATGGCGCGCATCGATGCCATCGAAGCCCGCCGGCTGCGGCCCAACGGCGAATCCGGATTCCGCATCGTCGCTAGTCGAACAGACGACGACCGCCGCACCCTGGTGCCGCCCGACGTCGCCAGCTGTGCCGACTGCTTACGCGAGATGCGCGACCCCCGCGACCGTCGCTACGGGCACCCGTTCATCACCTGCACCAACTGCGGCCCGCGCTACACGGTGATCACCGACCTACCGTACGACCGGCCCTCGACCACGATGGCCCAGTTTCCAATGTGCGCGGCGTGCTCAGCCGAATACCACGATCCCGCCGACCGTCGCTTCCACGCCCAAACGATCGCCTGCAACGATTGCGGGCCGACCCTGTCCTGGCGTGGCCCCGGCGGCGGCCGCGATCCGCTCGGGGCCGCCGCGCGGGCGATCGAGGACGGCCACATCGTCGCGATCAAGGGCATCGGAGGATTCCACCTCGCCTGCCGCGCTGACAATCCCGCGACCGTTGCCGAACTGCGCCTGCGAAAGGGCAGGCCCGCCAAACCTTTCGCCGTGATGGTCGCCGACCTTGCTGCGGCTCAAAACCTGTGTCATGTCGACGCGGCCGGCGCGCAACTGCTGCGGTCACCGGCCGCACCGATCGTCTTGCTGCCGGCCCGTGACGACTCCGGGTTGACCGGCGTGGCACCGGCCCTGTCGGAAATCGGTGTGATGCTGGCGTATTCGCCCGTGCACCATCTGCTCTTCGACCGTCTGGGCGCGATGCCTCTGGTAATGACCTCCGCCAACGACAAGGGTTCCCCGATCGTCTTCCGCGATTGCGACTTGAATTGGATCGACGGCTTGGCGGACGGGGTGCTCACCCACGACCGGCCCATCCATGTGCCATGTGAGGACTCCGTCTTGACCGTTGACGGCGCGGGCGCCGTGGTGCCGATTCGGCGTTCCCGAGGCTATGCGCCGCTTCCGGTAGCAACACCTGCACCGTCGGACGCGAGCGTGATCCTGGCGACCGGCGGCGACCTCAAGACCACGTTCTGCCTGCTGTCGTCCGACGGGCGGGCCCACATGTCGCCGCACCTCGGTGACATGGCCGACCCGCGCACCCAGAGTTGCTTCGAATCGGCAGAACATCACCTGGCTTTCATGACCGACTGCCGGCCGCGGCTCGTCGTCTGCGATCTGCACCCGGCCTACGCCACAACCCACTGGGCAAGGCGGCAAGACCTGCCGGTGCTGCAGGTGCAGCACCACCACGCCCACGCGGTGTCGCTGATGGCCGAGCATGGCCGGCTCGGCTCGCCAATGCTCGCCGTTGCGTTCGATGGCACCGGCTACGGCACCGACGGCACCATCTGGGGCGGCGAGCTTCTGATGGTCACCGACCCGGCCAGCTTCACCCGGGTGGCACACCTCAAGGCGTTCGCGTTGCCCGGCGGTGACGGCGCGGTACGCCACCCCGGCCGGATCGCCCTGGACCTGCTGCACCGCGCGGAAATCGAATGGACACCGGACATCCCGGCGGTCGGGAGCCTCAGTGCGAACGCGAGACACGTTCTCGAACAGCAGATTCCGCGCGGCATCGGATGCGTCGAGACGACCAGCATGGGTCGCCTGTTCGATGCGGTGGCCAGCCTGCTCGGCGTGTGCCAGGAGGTGACCTACGAGGGGCAGGCGGCCGTCGAACTCGAGCACCTGGCCCGCCGTGGCGCACCCGCACCGATGGATTTCGAGGTGACCGCAGGCGTACTGGATCCGACGCCGTTGATCACCGATCTGGTGCGTGGCCTGCGGGCCGGCACGGCAAGGGCCGACCTGGCCGCGGGCTTTCACGACGCGGTCGTCAGGGCCACCGCACAGGCGGTGTGCCGGCTGGCGTCGGGCATCGGCACCATCGGGCTGACCGGCGGAGTGTTCGTGAATCGGCTGCTGCGCGACGGGCTCCGTAAAGAGTTGGTGAGTAACGGCTTCGAGGTGCTTACTCATGCTGTATTGCCGTGCAACGACGGTGGTCTGGCGCTGGGCCAGGCAGTGATCGCAGCACGCCGGCACGAAAGGGGGGCATAGCGCATGTGTCTCGGAATTCCCGGCAAGGTCGTCGATACCTGGGATGAGGCGGGGACGCGGATGTGCACCGTCGACTTCGGCGGCACCACCAAGTCCGTGTGCCTGGCTTACCTACCGGACATGCAGGTCGGCGAATACACCATCGTGCATGCCGGTTTCGCGATCACCCGGCTGGATGAGGCGTCGGCACGGGAAACGTTGCAGATGTTCAACGACCTCGGCGTGCTGGATGAAGAATTGGCCGGCGACGAGGGCCAGGGCAGGAGGGAACCGGCATGAAGTATCTGGACGAGTTTCGCGATCCGGTCGCCGCCCACGCCTTGGTCAGCGACATCAAGCGTCGCGTGACCAAGACCTGGACCATCATGGAAGTCTGTGGCGGGCAGACGCATTCGATCATCCGTAACGGGATCGACCAATTGCTGGACGGCGCGGTCGAATTCATTCACGGCCCGGGTTGCCCGGTCTGTGTGACACCGCTCGAAACCATCGACCGGGCGCTCCAGATCGCGGCGCGCGACGACGTGATCTTCTGTTCCTTCGGCGACATGCTCCGGGTGCCGGGCAGCAGCCAGGACCTGTTCAGTGTGCGTGCCCGGGGCGGCGACGTCCGAATCGTCTACTCGCCGTTGGACGCCACGCGGGTGGCCGCCGACAACCCCGACAAGCAGGTGGTGTTCTTCGGGGTGGGCTTCGAGACCACGGCGCCGGCCAACGCGATGGCCGTGGTGCACGCGCAGCGGCTCGGGCTCACGAATTTCTCCATGCTGGTGTCCCATGTGCTGGTGCCGCCGGCCATCACGGCGATCCTGAGCTCGCCGACCAACCGGGTCGAGGCGTTTCTGGCCGCCGGGCACGTCTGCACGGTGATGGGCACCGGTGAATACGGGCCGCTGGTCGACCAATTCGGGGTTCCGATCGTGGTCACCGGCTTCGAACCACTAGACCTGCTCGAGGGCGTCCGTCAGGCCGTCGATCTGCTGGAGGCGGGCACACCGCAGCTGCGCAACGCCTATCCGCGGGCGGTGACCGCCGCGGGCAACGCAGTCGCGCAGCAGACCCTGGCGGACGTATTCGTGCCGACCGATCGGCAGTGGCGGGGCATCGGCATGATCCCGAAGTCGGGATGGACGCTGTCGCCGCGCTACGCGCAGTTCGACGCCGAATTGAAGTTCGGGGTCGCAGAGCTACGGGTGTCCGAATCGACGGAATGCCGCAGTGGGGAAGTGCTGCAGGGTCTGCTGAAACCGAACGAGTGCCCGGCATTCGGGAAATCCTGCACGCCGCGCACACCGCTGGGCGCCACCATGGTGTCCAGCGAGGGCGCGTGCGCCGCCTACTACCAATTCCGGCGTTTGGAGGCGGCCGCTCATGCCTGAGTCTCGGGTCGCCATCGACCCGGCCGACTGGGTGTGCCCGCTGCCGCTGCGCGAGACGAAGCGCATCGTGCTGGGCCACGGTGGCGGAGGCGTGCTTTCCGAGGAACTCATCGAAAACCTGTTCCTGCCGGCGTTCGGTGGCGCGGCGGGCCCCGCCCGCGATTCGGCGTTGCTGGACCTGAAATTGGGCGGGGCGGGCGGGCGGGTCGCGCTGACCACCGACTCCTATGTGGTGCAACCGCTGTTCTTTCCGGGCGGGAACATCGGCGACCTAGCGGTCAACGGGACGATCAACGACTTGGCTTGCAGCGGAGCGCAACCGGTCGCGTTGACCGCCGGGTTCATCTTGGAGGAGGGACTCGAGCTGGATGTGCTCGGCGCGGTCGCCCAGACGATGGGCAAGACGGCCGCCGACGCCGGCGTCGGCATCGTCACCGGTGACACCAAGGTGGTCGCGCGCGGTGCTGCGGACCAGCTCTTCGTCAATACCGCGGGAATCGGGGTCGTGCCGGCCGGTATCCACGTCGGGCCCGAGCGGGTCCGCGCCGGTGACCACATCATCGTGTCGGGAAACCTGGGTGAGCACGGCGTCGCCATCATGAGCGTGCGGGAGGGAATCGATTTCGGCACCGTCGTCACCACCGACAGCGCCGCACTGCACCTGCTGGTCGCGGCCATGCTCGACGCCGCCGGCAACCACGTGCACGCCCTGCGCGATCCCACCCGGGGCGGTCTTGTCGCCGCGGTCGTCGAGATCGCCCGCGCGGCAGCGGTGGGTATCGAACTCGATCAGGCGAAGATCCCGATTCCCGAGACGGTCTCGTCGGCCTGCTCGTTCCTCGGGCTGGACCCCCTGCAGGTGGCCAACGAGGGCAAGATGGTGGCGTTCGTCGACCCGGGTCACAGCGAAGCGGTGCTGGCCGCGATCCGGGGCCGTCCCGAGGGCGCGAACGCGGCGATCATCGGCCGGGTGGTTGATGAGCACCCCGGGATGGTGGTGGGCAGGACCCCCTTTGGCACCACACAGGTCATCGAACGGCAACTGGGCGAACAACTTCCGCGCATCTGTTAGGAACGGCCCACCAGCGGCCCGTGCTATCCCCGCCCGACCATGTGGCGGACCGAGGGCTCGACGCGGCGCGATGAGTCATCCGGATCGCGCGGCAATGCTGCGCAGCGCGGCGTCGAAGACGGCCGTCGCGGTCAGGCCCAGGTGCGCTGCCACCTCGGGCCCGGGGCCGCTCTCGCCGAAGCGTTCGATGCCGATGACCGTGTCGCCGGGGCGGGCCAGTGCTCGCCAGCCGGTAGTCACGCCGGCTTCGATCCACACCACCGGCAGGTCGGGTAAGGCGGTTCCGTCGGCCTGTAGCGCGGCCGAGATGCGTTCGCGCCACATCACCGAGATGACGATTGCCGAGATCCCGTGTTCGCTCAACAGATCGGCGGCCTCGAGGGCCAAGGCAACCTCCGAGCCGCTGGCCGCCAGCATCACATGGGCGGTGTCGGCGACCGGTCGCACCACCCGCATGCCGTAATGGCGGACGTCGTCCAGCCCGGCACCGCCCAGTACCGGCAGGTCCTGCCGGCTGAGCACCAAAGCCGTTGGGCCTTCGGTGTTCTCCGCGGCCAGCTGCCAGGCCAACGCGGTCTCGGCGGCATCGCCCGGACGCAGCACGGTCAGGCCCGGAATCAGTCGCAGCGATTCCAGTTGTTCGACCGGTTGATGCGTGGGGCCGTCCTCACCGACATGGATCGAGTCATGCGTGAAGACATACACCACCGGCAATTTCATCAGTGCCGACAGCCGTAGCGCCGGGCGCAGGTAGTCGGCGAAGGCCAGGAAGGTGCTGCCGAACGGACGTAACCCGCCGTGCAGGGCGATGCCGTTCATCACCGCGGCCATCGCGTGCTCGCGGATACCGAAATGGATTGTGCGGCCGGCATAGTCGTCCGGTGTCACGTCGCCACCGGGAATCGCGGTGTTGGTCGATGCGGCCAGGTCGGCGGATCCGCCGACCAGTCCCGGATACACCGCTGCCAGCGCTGCAAGCGCCGCGCCGGATGCCTTGCGGGTGGCAGACTTTCCCCCCGATGCCAGACCGTCGGCCAGCGATGCCAGCACCGACAGGTCATCGGGAGCGGGCACCGTGTCGAGCGGGAAGCTCGCCGCCAAGCGCGGATTGTCAACCTGCCACGCGGCGTGCGTCTGGGCCCAGAGCGCATGGGCGGCGGCCCCGCGTGCGGCCGCGGCGGCGGCGCTGGCGCGGACCGCGAGGGGGACGTGGAAGTGCTCGTCGGGCCAGTCCAGACGGGCGCGCATGGCGGCAAGCACCGCCGAACCCAGCGGGCTGCCATGGGCTTTCGGCGTGCCTTCGATACCGGGCGCCCCGAAGCCGATGGTGGTGCTCACCCGGATGAACGTCGGCCGCCCGTCGCCGCGGGCCGCTTCGGTGAAGGCGTGATCGAGGGCGGGCACGTCGTTGCCGTCGGCCACGCTGAGCACTCGCCAGCCGTACGCGGCGAACCGCGCCTCGACGTCGTCGGCGCAACTCTGGGATGCCGGCCCGTCGATGGTGATGTCGTTGTCGTCGAAGATCACGATCAACTTGCCGAGCCGCAGCCGGCCGGCCAGCGACGCGGCCTCGTGGCTGATGCCCTCCATCAGGTCGCCGTCGCCGGCCAGAACCCAGGTGTGGTGGTCGACGACGGTGTGCTCGCCGGTATTGCATCGTGCGGCCAACATGCGCTCGGCAAGTGCCATCCCGACCGCATTGGCGAGGCCTTGTCCCAAGGGGCCCGTAGTGGTTTCGACGCCGGGGGTGTGACCGTGCTCGGGATGTCCGGGCGTCAGCGATCCGAGTTGACGGAACCGTCGCAGCTCGTTGATCGGGAGGTCGTAACCGAAGATGTGCAGCAGGCCATACAGCAACATCGAACCGTGGCCGGCCGACAGCACGAAGCGGTCGCGGTCCGGCCAGTGTGGGTCGGCGGGGTCGTGACGCAGGTGCCGTGACCACAACGTCCAGGCGATGGCGCTGGTGCCCAACGGCAGGCCGGGGTGTCCGCTGTTGGCGGCCTGCACCCCGTCGGCCGCCAGGAACCGCAGCGTGTTGATCGCCAGCTGGTCTAAATCGTCTGTGCGATGGGGTGTTTCGGACGCCTCGGGCACGAGGGTCGCTTTCGGTGCCGTGCTCACCGCGGTACCAGCCTTCCGTTGGTCTGACGGGCGGCCGCGCGCAATGCGTTCGCCCGGTCGGTCATGTTCGGTCCGGCGAACAACGCCGAACCGGCGCAGAACACGTCGGCTCCGGCCGCCGCGGCGCCGGCGATGGTGTGCGGTCCGATGCCGCCGTCCACTTCGAGTTCGATTTCCAGTCCGCGCCTGTCGATTTCGGCCCGGGCGGCCGCGATCTTGAACTCCATACTGGCCAGATAGTCCTGACCGCCGAATCCGGGGTTGACCGTCATGATCAGGAGCAGGTCGGTGATGTCGAGCACGTTGACGACCTCGTCCAGCGGAGTGGCCGGATTGAGTGCCACACCGGCGCGGGCACCGAGTTCGCGAATCCTCGACAGGGTGCGGTGCAGGTGTCGGCACGCCTCGGCATGAACTATGACGATCTCGCAGCCGGCCTCAACCCACCGCGGCAGCATCGGGTCCGGATCCTCGACCATCAGGTGCGCCTCGAAGCCGATCGTGACCCGGTCGCGGCAGGCGGCGATCACGTCGGGTCCGAAGGTCAGATTCGGGACGAACCGGCCGTCCATGACATCCCACTGAACGCGATCGACGGTCGCCTGCTCGATGGCCGTGACGTCGCGGCCGAGCTCGGCGAAGTCGGCCGGCAGCACCGACGCCACCAAAACCGGGGTCGTCATGCGGCTCCTCCCTCCCAAGTCGTTGCCGACAGGTTAGGGCGACGGGTCCAAATTCCGGATCCCCCAACGCGGGGAAATCCGGGGGGTGACGGGCCGATCTGAAAAGCGGATGACGGTATTGGCTTTCGCCCTTATCGTGTTCGAATGATGCCGATTACCGCAGCGCCGATTACGGCGCCCGTTCGGGTGGTATTGGTCGATGACCACGAAATGGTCATCGAGGGGCTCAAGGCAATGCTGGCCGCTTTCAAAAACCGGGTGCGGGTCGTCGGGGAGTCGGTCGGCGCCGACAACGCGCTCCAGGTGATCGCGAGCCTGCAACCCGACATCGTGCTGTGCGACGTCAGGATGCAGGGCGCCAGCGGACTGGACCTGTGCCGCGACATCCGAGAGCGCACCCCTGCCAGCAAGGTGATCCTGCTATCGGTCTACGAGGACGAGCAGTATCTGTTCCAGGCGCTGCGGGTGGGGGCGTCCGGCTATCTGCTCAAGGGCATCAGCAGCGACGAGTTGGTGCGCCAGCTGGAATATGTCCAGGGCGGTTCGACCGCCATCGACGCCGGCCTGGCCGCCCGCGCCGCCGACACGGCCGCGCGACTGCAGCGCGACGAATTCTGGCCGGGCGCCCGCCACGGCCTGAGCCAGCGGGAGAGCGAGATCCTGTCGTTCGTCGTGGCCGGCCTGTCCAACCGGGGCATCGCCAGCAAACTCGTCATCGGCGACGAAACGGTCAAGAGCCACCTGCGCTCCATCTACCGAAAGCTGGGCGTCGGCGATCGCACCGCGGCGGTGGCGGTGGCCCTGCGGGAAGGCATCTACCAGTGACCGGATCGGTTCGGGGCCTGGTGGACGCGGACCGCGAGGTGGCGCTGCTGCTCGACATCGTGGCCGCCACGGGTAGCGGCCCGGCGGTCGAGCCGGTGGCCGCGGCCGTCGCCCGGCTGATCACCGCGGCCACCGCATCCGATGTGTGCTTCGTGCACGTGCTCGACGACTCGGGGGAGTCGCTCACGCTGGCCGGCGCCACGCCGCCGTTCGACGAATGCATCGGCCAGGTTCAGCTGCGCTTGGGCGAAGGCGTCTCCGGTTGGGTGGCTCAAAACCGCGACCCCGTCGTCATCACCAGCGGAAAGGAAGAAGACCCGCGCTACGTCCCGATCCCGGCATTGCGGGGGTCGGACTTCACTTCGATGGCGTCGGTCCCGATGGAAACCGGGTTGGGCGGACTCGTCGGTGTGCTCAATGTGCACACTGTTGCGCGGCGCGAGTTCACCGACCGCGACATCCAGCTGTTGCTGGCGATCGGCCGGCTGACCGCCGGCGCGCTGGATCAAGCGCGCATGCACCGGCAGCTGGCCGCCCGGGAACGCGTGCACGGCAGCTTCGCCGAACAGGTGATCGCCGCGCAAGAGTCCGAGCGCAGGCGATTGGCCGGCGACATCCATGACGGGATCTCGCAACGGCTGGTGAGCCTGAGCTACCGACTCGACGCCGCGGCGCATGCGGTCGAGACCGACGACACCGCCGAGGCTTCTAAACAACTCGAAAAGGCCCGCGACTTGGTCGATCTCACGCTGGCCGAAGCGCGGTCGGCGATCGGCGGGCTGCGTCCGCCGGTGCTGGACGACCTGGGTCTGGCCGGTGGGTTGGCCAGCCTCGCGTCGACCATCCCCGAGGTGGACCTCGACCTGCAGCTGGCCGACGAACGCTTGCCCGAACACGTCGAGGTGGCGCTGTACCGCATCGCGCAGGAGTGCCTGCAGAACGTCGTCAAGCATTCCCGCGCGCTGACGGCGCGCGTGCGCTTCGCGGTCGAGGCGGGAGTTGCTCGACTGGAAGTCGCCGACGACGGCATAGGCATCCGCGGCTTGGACGCGCTCGATTCCGCACCCACCCGGGCCTTGACCAGTTACGGCATGTTGTCCATGACCGAGCGCGCGGAGCTGGTCGGCGGCCGGTTGACCGTGCGGTCGGTGAGTTCCGGCCCCCGATCCGGCACAACGGTGACGGTGACCGTTCCGTTGGGCGACGCCCGGCGCGCCGATCAGGCCGACTGAAGCGACGCGCGCAGGCGCAGCGCGGAAGAGTTCGCCGCCACGTGCTCGGAGAGCGCCTGCTGCGCCGCGGCCACCCTCGTCTCGTCGCCACCCCAGGCCGCCAGTGCCGGCGACACCAGCGCTCGGCCGAAGGAGAACGTCAGCGGCCATGGCGTGCGGTGTGCTTGCATCGCTGCCAGGTTCGCGGTCGCACGGCTCGGCGGCTGCCCTCCCGAGAGAAACGCGACGCCAGCCAATTTCGCCGGCCAGCCGCGCAGGACCGAGATCGTTGCCTCGGCGACCTGTTCCGGCGTCGCCTGCACCGGGTTCTCTTCGCCCTCGATGACCATGTTGGGCTTGAGCACGATGCCGGACAGGTCCACGCGCAACAGGTTCAATTGCTGGCGCACGGCGGCGTGCACGCTGCCGGTCACCTCGGCGCAGCGCTCGATGCTGTGCGATCCGGTCATCAGCACCTCGGGTTCGACGATCGGCACGAGGCCCGCCTCCTGGCAAGCGGCCGCGTAGCGCGCCAGCGCGTTGGCGTTGCTGACCACGGCCCCCCGGCTGGGCGTCGCGGCGTCGATGACGAACACCGCACGCCACTTGGCGAACGCCGCGCCCATCTCGGCGTAGCGGGCCAGGCGGTCGGGTAACCCGTCCAACCCCTCGGTCACCGTTTCACCGGGCAGGCCCGGACCGGGCTTGGCACCGGTGTCCACCTTGATGCCGGGCAGCATGCCGAGGTCGCGGACGGCCTGAGGGAACGGGCGCCCGTCGCTGAGCACTTGCCCCAGGGTTTCCTCGCAGAAGATGATCCCGGAAACCCCGTCGGCCAGGCCCGGTGTGGTGGCCAGGATCTCGCGGTAGGTGCGCCGGCTGTCCGCGGTCGCGGTAACGCCCGCCTGTTCCAGCCGCGCGGACATTGTCGCGATGCTCTCGTCGGCGGCGAGGATGCCCTTGCCTGGCGCCAGCATGGCCTGGGCGGTCTGTGCGCATGTGCTCATCGAAGCTCCTGTCTCTCGGCGTGCGCACACGGTAAGAGCAGCAGCGATGACACGGCGTCACCCGAATGGTGGAAGCGATGGGGGTGAAGGCGTTACTTAACTATTTGCCTAAGTGTTAGCGCTCTATTATCGATAGACAGGTTGATTGTTGCGCTGACACGATTCGAGCCATGACTGATAGATGGAACGCGGGAGTGATCCCGTACGCGGAGATGGGTTACTGGCAGCCGGATTACGAACCGAAGGACACCGACGTCCTGTGCGCCTTCCGGATCACCCCGCAGGAGGGGGTGCCGCCGGAGGAGGCGGGCGCCGCCGTCGCAGGGGAGTCGAGCACCGCGACATGGACGGTGGTCTGGACCGACCGGCTGACCGCCTTCGAGCACTACCAGGCCAAGTGCTATCGAGTCGACGCGGTACCTAACGTGCCCGGACAGTGGATCGCTTGGATCGCCTACGATCTCGACCTGTTCGAGGAGGGCTCCGTCGCCAACCTGACCAGTTCGATCATCGGCAACGTGTTCGGGTTCAAACCGCTCAAGGCGCTGCGCCTGGAAGATATGCGGATCCCGACCCACTACGTGAAGACGTTCCAGGGCCCCGCCCACGGGATCGTCACCGAGCGCGAACACCTCAACAAGTTCGGGCGACCCCTGTTGGGTGCGACCACAAAGCCAAAGCTCGGGCTTTCCGCGCGCAACTACGGCCGCGTCGTGTACGAGGCGCTGCGCGGCGGACTGGATTTCACCAAGGACGACGAGAACATCAACTCTCAGCCGTTCATGCGGTGGCGGGACCGCTTCCTGTTCTGCATGGAGGCGGTGAACCGGGCTCAGGCCGCCACCGGCGAGATCAAGGGCCACTACCTCAACGTCACCGCCGGAACGATGGAGGAGATGTACGAGCGGGCCGAGTTTGCCGCCGAGTTGGGCTCGGTGATCGTCATGATCGACCTGACGATCGGCTACACCGCCATCCAGTCGATGGCCAAGTGGGCCCGCGACAACAGCGTCATCCTGCACCTGCATCGCGCCGGGCACGGGACCTACACCCGGCAGAAAAGCCATGGCGTGAGCTTCCGAGTCATCTCGAAGTGGATGCGGCTCGCGGGCGTCGACCACATTCACGCCGGAACCGTGGTCGGCAAGCTCGAAGGCGATCCCAACACGATCGCCGGCTTCTACGACACGTTGCGACTGGACAGCGTCGCCGCCGATCCGGTCAAAGGACTGTATTTCGACCAGGAGTGGGCGTCGATGCCGGGCGTCATGCCCGTCGCGTCGGGCGGCATCCACGCCGGCCAGATGCACCAGCTCATCCACTACCTGGGTGAGGACGTGGTGCTGCAGTTCGGCGGCGGCACCATCGGGCACCCGATGGGCATCGCCGCGGGCGCCGAGGCCAACCGCGTCGCGTTGGAGGCCATGATCAAGGCCCGCAACGAGGGCCGCGACTACTACAAGGAAGGCCCCGAGATCCTCAAGAAGGCGGCGGCGCGCAACCGCGCGCTCGACACCGCGCTGGCCACCTGGGGCGACATCACCTTCAACTACGAATCCACCGACACCCCCGACGTCACTGCGACGCCAACCCGGGTCTGACTCATCCGAAAGGTTCACCACATGCGAATCACACAGGGCACGTTCTCCTATTTGCCCGACTTCACCGACCAGGAAATCACCGCACAAATCACCTATGCGCTCGAACACGGCTGGCCGTTGTCGGTGGAGTTCACCGACGACCCTCATCCACGCAACACCTACTGGGAGATGTGGGGGCTGCCGATGTTCGATCTCAAAGACGCGGCCGGGGTGCTGCTCGAGGTGAACGCCTGCCGGGCGGCGAACCCAAACAGCTACGTCCGCCTCAACGCCTACGACGCCAGCCTGGGCCGGCAGACCACGGCGTTCTCGTTCATCGTCAACCGGCCCGCCGAAGAGCCCGGGTTCCGGCTGGAGCGCGCCGAGCGGGCCAACCGGCAGATCGGTTACACGACCTACGCATACGCGACGGCCCGGCCGGTCGGGCAGCGGTACGAATCGCCATGACCGCGTTTGGTTTCCGGCCCGGCGACGCTGGCCCGGACCCGATCAATGCCAGCGAACCGGAGGTGCTCGGCCCGGACGCCGTCGTCGACCTGGCGGCGGCGCGGGCGGTCTCGGGCGTCGACGAGGTGCTGTCCGCGCTGGACCGCGAGCTGGTGGGTCTGGAACCGGTGAAAACACGCATCGCCGAGATCGCGGCGCTGCTGCTGGTCGACCGGATGCGGGAGCGCTTCGGCGTCAGCGCCCCGCAGCCCACGCTGCACATGTCCTTCACCGGCAATCCCGGCACCGGCAAGACCACGGTGGCGATGCGGATGGCCGACCTGTTGCACAGACTGGGCTATCTGCGCCGCGGCCATCTGGTCAGCGTCACCCGCGACGATCTGGTCGGCGAGTACGTCGGACACACCGCTCCCAAAACCAAGGACGTCATCAAGCGGGCGATGGGTGGAGTGTTGTTCATCGACGAGGCCTATTACCTCTACAAGATCGAGAACGAGCGGGACTACGGCGGCGAAGCCATCGAAATCCTGCTGCAGGTGATGGAGAACAACCGCGACGACCTGGTGGTGATATTGGCCGGCTACGCAGACAAAATGGACCAGTTCTTCTCCGCCAACCCGGGCATGCAGAGCCGCATCGCCCACCACATCACCTTCCCGGACTACACGGTCGGCGAGCTCGAGGACATCGCCGGGTTGATGATCACCGGCCTGGGTTACCGGTTTTCCGACGACGCGCGCGCCGTGCTGCGGCAATACCTGCATCGCCGCCGCGACCAGCCATGGTTCGCCAACGCCCGCAGCGTGCGCAACGCCCTGGAGCGCGCCCGGCTGCGGCACGCGCGGCGATTGCTGGAACAAACCGACACGCCGGTGGGGCTGCCCGAACTGACCACGATCGAAGCGGTGGATCTGCTGGCCAGTCGGGTGTTCGACGCCGACGCAGGGCGGAGGACAGTCGCGGTATGACGACAAACGCGCGGCTGCGGGCGCTGGTCGAGGTGGCCGATACCGGTTCGGTGCGCGGCGCCGCCGAACGTCTGGTCGTCACCGAGTCCTCGATCTCGTCGGCGCTGCGGGCACTCAGCAGCGACATCGGGATCACCCTGGTCGACCGCCACGGTCGGGGCGTGCGCCTGACGCCGGCGGGGCTGCGCTACGTGGAGTACGCACGCCGGATCCTCGGCCTGCACGACGAAGCGATCCTGGCCGCGCGCGGCGAAGCAGATCCGGAAACCGGTTCGATTCGGCTGGCCGCGGTGACATCGGCGGGGGAGCTGTTGATCCCCGCGGCGCTGGCGTCGTTTCGTGAGCAACACCCCCGCGTGGTGCTGCACGTCGAGGTGGCCGCACGCGGCGCGCTGTGGCCGATGCTGTCGCGACACGAAGTCGACCTGGTCTTCGCCGGTCGCCCGCCCGAGGAGCTGCGTTCGAAGGTCCGGGTGCGCGCGACCAGCCCGAACACGCTGATCGTCGTCGGCCGGCCGGACCTCGCCGAGGGCTTTGCGCCGGCGACGGCCACCTGGTTGTTGCGCGAGCAGGGTTCGGGGACCCGCTCGACGCTGATGACGTTGCTCGAGGAGCTCGACGTGGCGCCCCCGCAGCTGGTCCTGGGGTCACACGGCGCCGTGGTGGCGGCGGCGGTCGCGGGGCTAGGCGTCACGCTGGTCTCGCGCCAGGCGGTGCAGCGCGAGCTCGAGGCCGGCGCGCTGGTCGAGCTGCCCGTCGCGGGCACCCCGATCAAGCGGCCCTGGTACGTCGTCAGCCAGCGCACCCCGCCGATGGCCACCGAGCTGCTGATCCGGCATCTGGTCTCGCACCCCGAACTCGGCTGGCGGCAGGTCGGCGCCGTGCGCCGCGCGTCGTAGGCGGTGTAGCGGCGGCGCTAGCGCCGCAGCGTGTCGGACGGCGCCTCACCCCACCGCTTGCGGTACTCCACCGCGAAACTGCCGAGGTGGTGGAAACCCCAACGCTCGGCGACGGCGGTGACGGTGATCCCATCGGTGGGCATGGCGTCCATGAGTTCCTCGTGCACCCGTTCCAGCCGGCGCTCGCGAACGTAGGTCATCGGTGTCATGTTCAACTCCTCGCGGAAACCCTGCTGGACCGAGCGGACACTCATGTGCACCGCCTTGGCGAGATCGTCCATGGTGATGCGCTCGGCGAGGTGATCGTCGATGTAGTTCATCGCGTCATGGACCACGGCCCGGCGCGGGTCCGGCTGGGCCGGCTGCAGAAACTCCGCGTGGTAATTGGACGGTTGCAGCTGCAGCAGCGTGCTCATGACCAATTCCTCGATTGCGCCGATGCCCTGGCCCCGCTGGATCAGCGATCCCGGGTGGAACACCTCGGTGTGGATGAGTTGCACGGCGGTGTGCCACCGCATCGCGGCCTCGGTGGCCAGGTCGAACTCCGGCTCGAATACCAGCGGCTTGGACAGGCTTTTGCCCAGCAGTCGGGTCAGGTGGGCCGCCATGGCGCGCTGTTCGATCCTGATCAACAGTTGCGGGGAGTCGTGGTCGAACTGGATCTGCAGCGCCTCGCCGGGGCTCGTCACCAGTGCCCGGATCGTGTTGGCTTCGAAGCTGCGGCCGCGGTGCTCGACCAGCGCGCGCCCGTTCATCGGCATGTGCACGCCGAAGTACTGGCCGAGTACCGGAATGTCGATGGTGGCCGCGACGTGCACGTCGAGGTAGAGCATGCTCACGTTGCGCAGCCGTACGCCGTTCATCGTCGCAGCAAACCCCGCAGCGTCTTCGGGTCCGACCTGCAACGACAACGGCGCCAACGCCTTGGCCATCAACCGCCCGGCCTCGGTCGGGTTCTCGGTGTAGAAGATCTCGTTGTCGGCCAGGGCGGGCGGGACCCCGCGCGAGCGCACCTTGCGCCGCACCGGATTCGCCGTCCGGCGGATGTCGATGTAGCCCAGACGCGTCAGCCGCGACACCGCGAATCACCTGCTCGGGGGCGTGCGGACGCGTCATCGAAAGATGAGGCGTTCCTTAAATAATCTGTGGCGATCATGCAAGTCTCCTGTTGGCCCAGCGCGCGCCAACGCGCCTAACTCTTCGCAATCCTGACAGCAGCTGCGTGAAAACGATAGGCACGGGGCAGACTGGCCGCTAGCTTGTGATTGAGGCCACAGCCCGCTGCGGTTCACTCGGAATCGGGACAGCCCGCCCGATCCCTCAAGGAGGTGCCATGTCGGCAAACGGTCACGTCGCGATATCGCCGGCCGACCAACTGCGCGACCGACTCGACGACCCCGCCGTCGCCGCGTCGCTGAACGACTTGCTCGACCACGCCGATCTGCTGGCGATCCTGCTGACCGGCCTAGACGGCTTCGTCCGCCGCGGTGACGAGATCACCGACACACTGGCGTCCACGGTCGACGAGCTGCGGACGGGAGCACGCGAGGCGTCGAGCGCCAACCTGCCCAGTTTCGACGGTGTGGCGTCCGAGCTGCGGTCGGTGGACATGCAGGCGCTCGCCGCGAGCCTGGCGTCGCTGGCGGCGGCGCTCGTGACGGCGACGCCGGCGTTGACCGAGATCCTGCAGTCGCCTCTGGTCGATCCGCGGGCGGCCGACGTGGTGGCCGAGCTGGGTCAGGCCCTCGTCGAAGGCAAGGCCGCCGCCGCGGCGGACCCCGGTGGCCCCAAGGGGCTGTTCGGACTCTGGCGGGTGACCAGGGACAAGGACGTCAACCGCGGCCTAGGCTACCTGGTGCAGGTTGCCCGTGCGTTCGGCAAGCGTCTCCCGCAGTAACCAACTTTTCGCCCACGATTATCACGCGCGGTCGCGCCCTCGACCGTTATTCCGAGAGGAGTTCCTATGGCTTCCGTTTTATGGTTTCAAGGCGGGGCATGCAGCGGAAATACCATGTCATTTCTCAATGCCGAGGAGCCAAATGTCGTCGATCTGATTGTCGACTTCGGGCTCGATTTATTGTGGCATCCGTCATTGGGGCTGGAGCTCGGGAAAAATGCGCAAAAGGTTTTCTGGGATTGCGCCAACGGCGATCGGCCGCTGGATATCTTCGTATTCGAGGGCACGGTGATCGAGGCGCCCAACGGCACCGGCCGCATGGACATGTTCGCCGACCGCGCGATGAAGGACTGGGTCACCGACCTCGCGGCCGCGGCGCAGATCGTGGTAGCCATCGGCGACTGTGCGTGCTTCGGCGGCATCCCGGCCATGGAGCCCAACCCGTCGGCGTCGACCGGCCTGCAATTCCACAAACGCGACAAGGGCGGGTTTTTGGGCCCCGACTTCCGGTCCAAGATGGGCCTGCCGGTGATCAACATCCCCGGTTGTCCGGCACACCCCGACTGGATCACCCAAATCCTTGTCGCCTTGGCTACCGGGCGGGCCGGCGACATCACCCTCGACGAGTTGCACCGGCCGGAGACGTTCTTCAAGACGTTTACCCAAACCGGTTGTACCCGAGTGCAATTCTTCGAATACAAGCAGTCGACGATGTCTTTCGGTGAGGGCACCCGCACCGGCTGCCTGTTCTACGAATTCGGCTGTCGGGGGCCGATGACCCACTCCCCGTGCAACCGGATCTTGTGGAACCGCCAGTCGTCGAAGACCCGCGCCGGCATGCCGTGCCTGGGCTGCACCGAACCGGAGTTTCCGCACTTCGACCTGGCGCCGGGAACCGTGTTCAAGACGCAGAAGGTCAGCGGCATGATCCCAAGGGAGGTTCCGGAGGGCTCGGATCACCTGACCTACATGGCCCACGCCGCGGCGGCCCGGATCGCCGCCCCGCAATGGTCCAAGGAAGACATGTTCGTGGTCTGACGACTCCGCACACCCACAGCCCAGGTATTGCAACAACTTTCAGGAGGACTATCCATGACCGCGCTCGACCTCTATGTCAGCCCATTGGGACGCGTCGAGGGAGACCTCGACGTTCGCGTCACCGTTGAGGACGGCGTCGTCACGTCGGCCTGGACCGAGGCCGCGATGTTCCGGGGCTTCGAAATCATCCTGCGGGGTAAAGATCCTCAGGCCGGCCTCATCGTGTGCCCGCGGATCTGCGGCATCTGCGGGGGCAGTCACCTCTACAAGTCGGCGTACGCCTTGGATACCGCGTGGCGAACGCACATGCCGCCCAACGCCACCCTGGTGCGTAACATCTGCCAGGCCTGCGAGACGTTGCAGTCGATCCCGCGCTACTTTTATGCGCTGTTCGCGATCGACCTGACCAACAAGAACTACGCGAAGTCCAAGCTCTATGACGAAGCGGTGCGCCGGTTCGCCCCCTACGTCGGCACGAGTTATCAACCGGGCGTGGTGCTTTCGGCGAAGCCGGTCGAGGTTTACGCGATCTTCGGCGGGCAGTGGCCGCACTCGAGTTTCATGGTGCCCGGCGGGGTGATGTGCGCACCGACGCTGTCGGACGTCACGCGTTCGATCGCGATCCTCGAGCACTGGAAGGACAACTGGCTGGAAGCGCGCTGGCTGGGGTGCACCATCGACCGCTGGCTGGAGAACAAGAGCTGGGCAGACGTGCTCGCCTGGGTGGACGAGAACGAATCCCAATACAACAGCGACTGCGGCTTTTTCATCCGCTACTGCCTGGACGTCGGCCTGGACAAGTACGGCGCCGGCGTCGGCAACTACATCTCGACCGGCACCTACTTCGACCCGACGTTGTATGAGAACCCGACCATCGCCGGGCGCAACGCCGCGCTGATCGGACGCTCCGGGGTCTACGCCAAGGGCCAGTGGTACGAGTTCGACCAGGCCAACGTCCGCGAGGACGTCACCCATTCGTTCTACGAGGGCAGCCGCCCGCTGCACCCGTTCGAGGGCGAGACGATCCCGATCGATCCCGAGCAGGGGCGCAAAGAGGGCAAGTACAGCTGGGCCAAATCGCCGCGGTACGCCGTGGGCGACCTGGGTAACATCCCGCTGGAAGCCGGCCCGCTGGCCCGCCGGATGGCCGCGGGCGGTCCCAACGCCGCCGCGCATCAGGACAACGACCCGCTGTTCGTGGACATCATGAACGAGATCGGGCCCAGCGTGATGGTCCGCCAGCTGGCCCGCATGCACGAGGGGCCGAAGTACTACAAGTGGACCCGCCAATGGCTGGACCAGCTCGACCTCAAGGAGAGCTTCTATTCCAAGCCGACCGAACACGCCGAAGGCATGGGATTCGGGTCCACCGAGGCGGCCCGCGGCGCGCTGTCGGACTGGATTGTGATCGAGGACAACAAGATCAAGAACTATCAGGTGGTCACGCCCACTGCGTGGAACATCGGCCCGCGGGACAGCGGAGCGGTGCTCGGCCCGATCGAGAGCGCGCTGGTCGGTTCGCCCATCGTGGACGCCGAAGACCCGGTCGAGCTGGGTCACGTGGCCCGCAGCTTCGACTCCTGCCTGGTGTGCACGGTGCACGCCTACGACGGCAAGACGGGTAAAGAGTTGTCCCAGTTCGTGATCAACGGGATGGTGTGATCTGACTGCTTCGGATTGCGGCATGGGCACCGCCGCCACCGGCGACGCGCAACACTTGGAAGCCCCCGGGTGTGCGGTGTTGGTGGTGGGTTGCGGCAATCTGTTGCGCGGTGACGACGGTGTCGGACCGGTTCTGGTCCGTCACCTTTGGGAACGCGGGGTCCCCCGCGGGGCCCGCCTGGTCGACGGCGGTACCGCTGGCATGGACGTCGCGTTTCAGATGCGCGGCGCCGAACGGGTGGTGATCATCGATGCGGCGGCCACGGGCTCGGCGCCGGGCACCATCTTCAAGGTGCCGGCCACGGAGCTGGTGGACCTGCCGCCGCTGCAGGGTCTGCACACCCACTCCTTCCGCTGGGACCATGCCGTCGCATTCGCCCGCTGGGCACTTGGCGAGGACTGCCCCACCGACATCACCGTCTATCTCGTCGAGGTGCAAGGTGTGGAGCTCGGCGCGGGCCTGTCCGCGCCGGTGCAGGCGGCGATGGAGCTGGTCATCGACCGCATCGAGGCCGACCACCTGGCCGCCCTTCGGCCGGCCGCCGCTCCCGAGGTCACCGTCGAATTCACCGCCGACGGTTACTTGCGGCTGGATGCCGCGTTGGCGGCCAGTCGATTTCCGTCCGACGCGGTGACGGCGCTGGTTCGCGACGACGACCTGTGGCTGATCCCGTTGCGCGGTCCGCGCAGCGGGGGACTGCTACTCAAGCAACGCAACCCCGCGGGTGACCGATCGCTGCTTATCCGTGAAGTGATCGCCGACCGCGCGATATCGGGCGTTGCTGGTGCATTCTGGGACGATGCAACCAAGTCGCTGCGCATCCCGCTACCGGGCCGGCGGGAGCCGCCGGGGTGATCCTGATGGCTGAGCGGCCGACGGACGGCGGAGAGCCAAAACGCCCGCCGACGGAGGTCCGCACCGGCAGCTCCGCCGACGAAGCACTGGACGTGCAGACCGTCGTCGTCGAGGAATGCGGCCGCTGGTTCGTCGAGATCATCGTCGTGTTCGCCGACGGTGTGGTGCGAAAGCGGATCGATGGACACCCCACCAAACGCCGAGCCGAGTTGTCGGCCGGCCTGATCAAGCGTGCCGCCGAACGCAATATCCGAGGACCGCTCAATGGATGAACGCCATGACCACCACCGCTGAAGTCGCCCCGCCCGCCGCCCTGGCTGCCAGACCGCAGGCACTCGGCGCTTTCCCGTTGCCGTTGGGTTATCTGCTGATCCCCTCGGGCACCGGCCACGACGCGGTGCGCGCGGCCTTGTTGGACGGCAACGAACCCACCGTCTGGCCGGACGGCCTGCGGGCACTGCAGCTGGCTCATTGCGGCGACGTCGAGGCGGCATTGCAGCAGTTGACCGCCGATGATCCGGTGACCCGCTATAACCGGTTCGTGCTGGCGCCCGAGGGCGTCGACACCGACACGCTGCGCGCCGAACTGGGTGAATTCGGCGTGCTGGTCGACCTCGTGCTGTTCACGACCGGGCGGCGCGACACTCCGCCCGAGGCCGGATCCAGCACCGGCGAGCTCGCCGCTGTCGCACTGTCCGCACAGGCCAGTCATGCGCTTGCGCAAGGGGATTCGGCGGGGGCGGTCGCGTTGCTCGAGCGCGCTGCCCGGCACGGCGCCGAAGTGTCGCCCTGTCTGGAAGGCATGCTGATCGGGGCCGCCGGATCGATCTGCCGCGACATCGATGAGCCGTCGGCTCAGCCGTACCTGGAACGGGCGTTGCGCCTACTGGACGGCGCCGACGGGCTCCGCATCGCCCGGGCGGAACTGCACCTCACCGTCGCCGGGCTCATACACGAACGCGCCCAAGACAATCCGGGGTTGCTGGCTCAGGCGATACCGCATTATCACTCCGCGCTGCAGCTGGTGTTACGGGACGAAGCGCCGCTGCTGTGGGCCTCGGCGCACGCGAACCTGGCGACCGCCTACCTGACGATGCCGATGGTGGAGGCGTCCGGGCAGCTGCGCCTCGGAGTGGCGGCGCAGTCGCTGCGTTCCGCGCTGAAGGTGTACACCGCCGAGAGCTACCCCGAACAGTGGGCGAGCGTGCAGCTGAACCTGGCGAATTCGTTGGTGTACACGCCGTCCAAACACCAGGCCGACAACCTGGTCGAGGCGGTCGAACTCTACGAGGCCGTGCTCGCCGTCCGCGACCGCGCGACCGACCCGCTGGGCAGGGCCAGGGTGCTGGCCAATCAGGGCAATGCCCTGGCCCACCTCGGGATGTTCGATCAGGCCAAGGCGAAGCTCTACGAGGCGCGCTTCCTGTTCGAGGAACAACAAGACCACGACTCGGTGCGGGCGGTGCGCGGCGTGCTGGACGAGATCGCCAGGCAGCTGACGCTTTTGCGGTCCGAGGACGCCACATGACGGCGGTGTCCAAGGTTTCCGAGCCGCACCTCGACCAGCTGGCCAAGCGAGTCGACGACGCGGTCGCGGCGTTGGCCGAGCTCGACCCGAAGGCCCGCGCCGTGGCCGAAGAACTCAAGGACGCCCTCGAGGCCGTGCACCGCGCCGGACTGACCACCATGGTGCGCCGCATGCGCGCGGACGATGCCGCACGCGCGGTGCTCTTCGAGCTGGTCGACGACCCGGTGGTGCATCTGCTGCTGTCGTTGCACGGAATCATCCGGCCGGACCCGCTCACCCACGCCGGCCGGGTGCTGGAATCGGTTCGGCCCCAATTGCAGAGCCACGGCGGCGATGTCGCCCTGGTCCGCGTCGAGGACGGCACCGCTTACGTGCGCCTGGAGGGGTCCTGCAACGGTTGTTCGATGTCGTCGGTGACCCTGCGCAATCTCGTCGAAGAGGCGTTGGTGCAGGGCGTGCCGGCGATCTCGGCCGTCGAAGTACTGCCCAACGAGCCGTCGCCGACCCTGATACCCGTCGAAGCCCTTCGCATCGGTCCGGCCGCCAGCCGCGACGGTTGGGCCAAGCTCGGCCCCGCCGCGGGGCTGGTTGACGGCGACGTGACCGCGCGTAGCCTGACCGCGGACTCCGGAGAGTGCGCCGAGGTGATCATCGTCAGCATCGACCATCGGTTGTCCGCCTACCGCAACGAATGTGCGCACGAGGCAATGCCGTTGGACAACGCGATACTCGACGTCGAAAACGGCACCCTGATCTGCCCGTGGCACGGTTTTTGCTACGACGCATCGTCGGGGGAATGCCTGAGTGCGCCCGGGGCGCAACTCGAACAGTTGCCGCTGCGCGTCGACAACGGAGACGTTTGGGTCCGAGTGGCCGGATGAGCCGCTACACCGTCCGGCGCAACATCGCCGCCCTGCCGCCACGGGTCGACCCGGTCGCCGACCTCGACCTCACCGGCGGATGGTCACCGGAGGTCTGGCTGGGCGCACCGGCTCCGGGTGGGCTCGCACTGCCCCCGGCCAAACCCACGATGGCGTGGATGTATTCGCCGCGGGGCGTGTTCCTGGGCGCCGAGCACCTGATCGTCGCGGACTCCGGCAACCATCGAGTCTTGCTGTGGCACGGCATCCCAACGGCCGACGAGCAACCGGCCGACGTGGTGCTGGGGCAACCGCACGGAGCGACGGAAGGACGCGCGGCCGGTGGTCGGGGACCGGAACGGGGAATGAACCTGCCGACCGGGGTGCTGGTGCATGACGGTCGGCTCGTCGTCGCCGACGCGTGGCATCACCGCATTCTGATCTGGGACACCGTCCCGCGGCACAGCGACGTCGCACCGGACGTCGTCCTTGGACAACCGGACGCGTCCTCGGTTGAGCCCAACGGCGGCGCCGGCTGCTGGGCCGGATCCTTCTACTGGCCGTTCGGCATCGCGGTGATCGGTGACGCGTTCTGGGTGGCCGACACCGGCAATCGCCGTGTCCTGGGCTGGCGCAATGGAATTCCCAGCCCCGGCCAACCCGCGGACATCGTGCTCGGCCAACCGAGTGCCACACACCGCGAGGAGAACCGCGGCGAGAGCGCCGGGCCGGCGAGCTTTCGCTGGCCACACGACATCGCCGGCCACGACGGCCTGCTGTTGGTCGCCGATGCGGGCAACCATCGCATCCTGGGCTGGTCGCCTCCTCCGGATGGCGACGGTCCCGCCGACGTGTTGATCGGCCAGCCGGATTTCGGTAGTTCGCAGGAATGGCCGTACGGTCCGCACACCGGTGATCGATTCCGGTTCCCCTATGCGCTCGGCCTGGCGGGCGATCGGCTGGCGGTGGCCGATACCGCAAACAACCGGATTCTGTTGTGGGACAATGTCCCGACGCAGGGCCGTCCGGCCGACTATGTGCTGGCCCAGCCGCATTTCGGTGCCAACGGGGAGAATCGCTGGACGTCGGTGCAGCGCGACACCCTGTGCTGGCCCTACGGGCTGTCGCTGTGCGGGGACCGCCTGGCCGTTGCGGACTCGGGGAACAATCGCGTCGTCATCTGGCGGCGGCGATGAGGCCGCGGATCGTCCAGGCCGATGGGCAGATCGGGTTCTATTGGGCCACCGCGGCCGGGGTGCCGACGTCGCTGCAGCGATTGGTGATCGACGACGACGAGGCGGATCGCCTGGTGGCCACGCACCTGGAAGCTCTCGACGACGCGTTGATCGCTGCCGCCGGGCGATTCGGCGAAATACTGGGCGGTGGACGCGGACCCGCCGATGCGGCCGAGCGCGACGACCTGCTGGATCTGCATCGCGTGCTGGACCGGCTGTGCCTCGAGTACGCCGAATCCGCCGCGTCGGTTGGGATCACACCGGACCTGCGCGCCGGCAAGATCATCGGCACGGCGGCATTGTTCTCGATCTGCGCTCGCCGGCCGCTGGGGTTGCTGGGCCCGGCGCCATTGGACGGTCAACTCGACCAACCCACCCTCGGTGTCGTGGGCGGCTTCGGAGAGATGCAGCAAGTGGATCCGGCGCGGCCCTGGATGGGCGGCCGCTGGGTGGTGCGCACGGAGACGGGGCGACGGTTTCCGCTGACACTGTCGATGTTGTTGTTCGACAGTTCCGGTGTCAACAAGGATGCTGCTCGCCGCGAACACCTGGATGCGCTCAACTCCGTGATGGCGGGATCGCGCAGCGCCGATGCGGACCCGCTCACCGTCACGTGCGCCCTGGACTGGTTGCTCTACGACTGGTTGATGGCGCACCGCGACGGGGACGACAGCGCCGAGATCGTCTTTCCCAAGGGCAATGAAGCCGACGCCGGCGTGATCGTCAGGGCGGCCGCCGCATCGGTGGCGGCCCGGGCGACCTTCGACCCGGGCCTGGTCGGAATCACCTGACCTTTCCCCCGATTCGGGGTTCAGCCGGGTGACGTCCACAACCAGGCTAGTGGCGTGGATGCCCACCTTCTGCTCATGGTCGCGGCGGTCGTCGGACTGGCGGCCGGCTGCGAGGTCCTGGTCGAGTTGGCCATCACCGTGTTTTTCGACCGCACCCACCTCAGGCGCTGAGGCATGGCGCCGATGCTGTGGCTCCTGATTGCGCTGCCGTTGGCCGGGGCGGTGGTGTTGCTGCTGGCCGGCAGGCGCGCCGACTCGTGGGGCCACCTCGTTGGATGCGCCACGGTGCTGGTCTCGTTTGGCTACGGCGTTTGGTTGTTCGCCGGCCTCCTACCGCGCGCGGCGCCCGAGCGCGTACTGCACGAAACGCTGGGCACCTGGGTGAAGGTGGCTTCGCTGAAGGTCGACTTCGGGTTGCAACTGGACGCCCTGAGTGTGTGCTTCGTGCTGCTGATCACCGGCGTCGGTGCGCTGATCCACCTGTACTCGATCGGATATATGCGCGACGATCCCGCACGCCGGCGGTTCTTCGGTTACCTCAATCTGTTCGTCGCGGCGATGCTGTTGTTGATATTGGCCGACAACTATCTCGGCCTGTACTTCGGCTGGGAGGGAGTCGGTTTGGCGTCCTACCTGCTCATCGGGTTCTGGTCGCACAAGCCGGCCGCCGCTACCGCGGCCAAAAAAGCGTTCATCGTCAACCGCGTCGGCGATGTGGGCCTCGCGCTGGCGCTGGCGCTGATGTTCGTTCATTTCGGGACCATCTCCTACGCCGGGGTGTTCGCCAAGGCGCCGACCGCCCCGCGGGACACGCTGACCCTGATCGGTTTAATGTTGTTGCTGGCCGCCTGCGGCAAGTCCGCACAGGTGCCATTGCAGTCGTGGCTCGGTGACGCAATGGAAGGGCCGACACCGGTCAGCGCACTCATCCACGCCGCGACGATGGTGACGGCCGGGGTGTATTTGATTGTGCGTTCGGGCGCGGTCTTTGATGCGGCCCCGGCCGCGCGCACCGCGGTGCTGCTCGTCGGGGCCGTCACGCTGTTGTTCGGGGCGATCATCGGCTGCGCCAAGGACGACATCAAGAAAGCCTTGGCCGCATCCACGATGTCGCAGATCGGTTACATGGTGTTGGCCGCGGGCCTGGGTCCGGCGGGCTACTCGGTGGCGATCCTGCATCTGCTCACCCACGGCTTCTTCAAAGCCGGCCTGTTCCTGGGTGCGGGATCGGTGATGCACGGCATGAACGACGAGACCGACATGCGGCGCTATGGCGGACTGCGCACCGCAATGCCGATCACCTTCGCCACCTTCGGGATGGGCTATCTGGCGATCATCGGGGTTCCGCCGCTGGCGGGGTTCTTCTCGAAGGATGCGATCATCGAAGTCGCCTACGCGACAGGGGGTTTGGGCGGAGTGGTACTGGGCACGGTGACACTGCTGGGCGCCGGGATCACCGCGTTCTACATGACCCGTGTCATGGTGATGACCTTCTTCGGCGC
Organism: Mycobacterium palustre; assembly: GCF_002101785.1. GTDB lineage: Bacteria > Actinomycetota > Actinomycetes > Mycobacteriales > Mycobacteriaceae > Mycobacterium > Mycobacterium palustre. The sequence continues at coordinate 5,068 of NZ_LQPJ01000135.1, read as the reverse complement.
ACCGCGCTGGAGGCCCGGCACCCGCCCACACGAATCACCCGGGGTCATGACGGCACCGATGATCGTGCTGGCGTGCGGATCGCTGGGTGCCGGCGCCGTGCTTGCCATCGGCGACACCCTCGCGGACTGGCTGCGACCGGTAACCAACCCGGCCGATTCGCCCGAGCCGCATCTTGGCTGGCCCGGCTGGGTGTTGACGGTCATGATCCTGACGGTCGTCGCGCTCGGCGTGGCGATCGGATATCACAGGTACGCGCGCCGCCCAGTGAAAACGATTGCCTCCGAATGGGTGTCGACCGCGGCCGTCGCCGCTCGACGCGATCTATTCGGCGACAGCCTCAACGAAGCGGCGTTCATGCGGCCCGGCCGACGACTGTCGCGCATGCTCGTCAACGTCGAACGGCGCCGGATCGACGGCGCGGTCGAAGGCGTGGCCCGGTTGATCGGCGCTGGCTCAACGCATGCCCGACGGCTGCAAACCGGCTTCGCGCGGTCCTACGCGCTGACCCTCTTTGTCGGCACCACCGGCTTGCTGGCTGGTCTCTTCGTGGCAGGGTTGTCATGACACAACTGCCGCTGCTCAGCGTGTTGTGGCTGACCCCACTGGCGGGGGCGTGCCTCGTTGTGGCGATGCCTGCCTCCCGCAGACCCGCGGCGAAATACACCGCAGTCGGTATCTCGCTGCTCGTTCTGGCGCTTGCCGCCCTGTTGCTGTTCCACTTCGATCCAACGGGTCCACAATACCAGTTCGTCGAAAGCCATTGCTGGATCAGGTCATTCGGTGCGGGATATGTTGTTGGAGTCGACCGGGTGGCTCTCGTCCTCATAGCTCTCACAGCGGTACTGATGCCGCTGTTGCTGCTCGCCGGGTGGAATGACGCCGAACGACCCCGCGGGTACATGTCGTCGATGCTCGCCGTCGAGTCGATGATGCTGATCTCCCTGATGGCGCTGGACGTCCTGCTGTTCTTCGTGTTCTTCGAAGCCATGTTGATTCCGATGTTTTTCCTCGTCGGCCGATACGGTGGCCCGGGAGCTGCCCGGGCAGCGCTGAAGTTCCTGCTGTACAGCCTTTTTGGCGGGCTGATCATGCTGGCCGCACTGATCGGACTCCACCTGGCGGCGGGGGGAACATTCGACTTTCGTGCCATTGCCGCCACCGTGTCCACCGTGTCTACCGGCGCCGCCGGCGTGAATCCGGCGGTGCCGCACGTGTTGTTCCTCGGGTTCATGCTGGCTTTCGCGATCAAGGCACCGCTGTGGCCGCTACACACCTGGCTGCCCGGCGTGGCCGCCGAGGCGACACCGGTGGTAGCGGTGTTGATGATGGCCGTGGTCGACAAGATCGGAACCTTCGGCATGCTTCGCTATTGCCTGCAGTTGTTCCCGACCAGTGCAATTCTGTTCCGGCCATTGGTCATCGCCCTGGCGGTGATCGCGATCGTCTACGGCGCTCTGGTCGCCATCGGGCAGACGGACATCATGCGGGTAATCGCCTATACGTCCATCAGCCATTTCGGCCTCATCGTCCTCGGGATTTTCGCGATGACGGGTGAGGGACAGTCGGGCGCCACGCTGTACATGGTCAATCACGGTCTGGCGACCGCCGCACTGTTCTTGCTCGCCGGGTTTCTGGTGTCGCGAAAGGGCTCCCGGGTCATCGCGGACTACGGCGGAATCCAGCAGGTCGCTCCGGTCCTGGCCGGAACCTTTTTGATCGCCGGCCTGGGCACACTGGCGCTACCCGGACTGGCCCCATTCATCAGCGAATTCTTGGTGCTGATCGGAACATTCGTCCGATATCCGGCGGCGGCCGTACTCGCGGCCAGTGCGCTGGTTCTGTCCGCTATCTACGTCCTGTGGCTGTACCAACGGCTGATGACGGGACCCGCCAAGGCGGACGACGCCACACTCCATGACCTGCGACCACGCGAACTGGCGGTTGTCGTACCGTTATTGGCGATGCTCGTCGCGGTGGGGGTGTACCCGAAACCGCTGCTCGACGTGATCGATCCGGCCACCGGACATGGCGTCAGCGAATTGGCCCGGGGCACGAAAGATTAGCGCCTTGCCGCCAGCTCGACCTTGCGGCGCTCCCACAACCGCAGGACCATCGGGGTGAAGATCAACTGCATGGCCAGATCCATCTTGCCGCCAGGACACACGATCGTGTTGGGACGGGACATAAACGAATCGTGCAGCATGGCAAGCAGATAGGGAAAGTCGATTCCGTGCGGATCACGGAATCGGATGACCAGCATCGACTCATCTGCGGTGGGTATCGACCTGGCGATGAAGGGGTTGGACGTGTCGACGACCGGCACGCGTTGGAAATTGACGTCGGTGTGCGAGAACTGGGTACACATGTAGTTCACGTAGTCGGGCATACGCCGCAGAATGGTGTCGGTAACGGCTTCGGAGGTGTATCCGCGAGTTGCCTTGTCGCGGTGCAGCTTTTGAATCCATTCCAGGTTGATCACCGGCACCACGCCGATGCGCAGGTCGGCATGTGCCGCGACGTTCACCTCGTCTGTGACGATTGCGCCGTGCAACCCTTCGTAGAACAGCATGTCCGTGTTCTCGGGGATCTCCTCCCACGGCGTGAAGGTGCCTGGTTCCTGCCCGTAGGGCTCGGCCTCTTTTTCGTCATGCAGGTAGCGCCGTACCTTGCCAGTACCGGTCTCGCCGTATGTCTCGAAGAGGTTTTGCAGGTCGTGGAACAGGTTGGCCTCCGGACCGAAATGGCTGAAAAAGTGGTCGCCGCGCGCGTGGGCGTCGGCGATCGCCGCTTTCATTGCGATTCGGTCGTAGCGGTGGAAGCTGTCGCCTTCGACGAACGCGACATCGATGCCCTCACGACGGAAGATCTGCTCGAACGTCCGCATGACGGAGGTCGTCCCCGCCCCGGAGGAGCCGGTGACCGAGATGATCGGGTGCAAGCGCGACATGTGTTCACTCCAACGACGATCGGGCGGATGAGTCAGCCGGTACCGATGCGGTACAGGCCTCGCACGCCGTACAGCGGTAACTTGGACGGTCTTACGTAGTCTTTGCAGTGGTAATCCTCGATGAGCTTGACCTCATCGATCGCCCCGAAGATCAGCGGCACCCGCTGATGGAGGCTGGTCGGGACGGCGTCCAGCAGGCGTCCGCGACCGGTGCTGGCCGCGCCGCCGGCCTGCTCGATCAAGAATGCGATCGGACTGGCCTCGTACAACAGCCGCAATCGCCCCGGCTTTTCCGGGTCCTTGCCGCCGCGGGGGTAAAGGAACACGCCGCCGCGGCTGAGGATGCGATGGGTCTCGGCGACCAGTGAGGCAACCCAGCGCATGTTGAAGTCCTTGCCGCGCGGACCCGTCCGGCCGGCCAGGCATTCGTCGATGTAGCGCTGGACCGCGGGTTCCCAGAACCGTCGATTGGAGGCGTTGATGGCGAATTCGCTGGTCGATCTGGGGATTCGGATCGACGGGCGGGTGAGCACAAATTCGCCGAGCGCGGGGTCCAGGGTGAAGGCATGCACACCGGTGCCCACCGTGAGTACCAGCATGGTGGACGGGCCATAGATCGCGTAACCGGCACACACCTGCTGCGAACCGGGTTGCAGGAAGTCTTCGGGCGTGGGGTCCTCACCCGGGCGGGCCGCACGAAGAATCGAAAAGATGCTTCCCACAGACACATTGACGTCAATGTTCGACGAGCCGTCGAGCGGATCGAAGACCAACAGGTACTTGCCGCGTGGATAATTTGTCGGTAGCAGATAGGGCTCGGCGAGTTCCTCGGAGGCCATCCCCGCCACCTGACCCCCCCATTCGTTGGCGCGGAGGAAGTAATCGTTGGCCAAGACGTCGAGTTTCTGTTGCACCTCGCCCTGCACGTTGAGCACATCGGCGGCGCCTAAAACTCCGCCAAGTTCGCCCTGGGCCACCCGCGTCGAGATCGCCTTGCACGCCAGCGCGACGTCGAGAATCAGCTTGTTCAGTTCCCCACTGGCATCTGGGTGGCGACGACGTTCCTCGATGAGAAATTTGACGAGCGTGGTGTGGCGAGTGAGCATGCGGGGCCTCCGGCGGGCAGCGAAATACCTACCGACATCGTCTGATCCGGTCGGTGTCGGTTCATCCCCCGATTGGGTGGTCGGCTGGGGGTGGCCGGTGATAGCTGAGATCTGCGTGGTCGGGGTGATGGATTCCGCGCAGGTCCGCAGCGACATACCTGGGTCGGTGCGCCGGCCGGGCGCGGATCGCATGGACGGCGGTAGTCACTCCGCTGAGCACCAAGAGGCTGGGTAGCCTCGCGTAGTTCGCCCCGGCGATGTCGGTGCCCAACCGATCACCGATCACCAGCGGTCGCTGAAAGTTGTCGCGGGCCAGCGCTTCTTGAAACATGAAACCGTGCGGCTTGCCGACCACACGAGGCCGGGCGCCGGTCGCCGCGCGCAGCGCCGATACCAGGGAACCGTTTCCGGGCAGCAGAGCGCGCTCGGACGGCAGGGTGAGGTCGGGGTTCGTTGCCGTCCAGGGCGTTCCGGCGCCAATCGCGAGCGCCGCCTCGGCCAGATCGCGCCAGCCGAGGTGCGGCGAGAACCCCTGTACCACCGCAACCGGGTCGTCGGCCCATCGCCGGACCGGTTGTAGGCCTGCGTCGTAGACCTCGGCGATCAATGCGTCGGAGCCCATGACCAGCACGGGGGAACCCGGCGGCTATTCGGAACCCAGCAGGGCCGCCGTGCATCGACCGCTGGTGATGACGTCATGCGGGTTCGCTTCAAATCCCATCTCGCACGGTGTTGTGCGACCTCGGCTGCGCTGCGCGAGGCGTTGTTTGTCAGAAAGGCCTTGCGTGTGGTGGCCAGGGAAGGCGCTTCGGTGGCGCCGTCGATGGCGCGTGCTCCGCGAAACAGCGTGCCGTCGGGGTCGAGTAGCGAGCAGTCGTGCCGCGCCGCCAGGGATGCCACGGGCGTCACCGGTGGTGTAGTGATTCACCGACTAGTGCGACGAGGTCGACGAGGCGGTTGGAGTAGCCCCATTCGTTGTCGTACCAGGACACCACCTTGGCCTGGTTGTCGATC